>URCI01000005.1 GCA_900546345.1 uncultured Prevotella sp.
GCTGGGTTCAGAACGTCGTGAGACAGTTCGGTCTCTATCTATCGTGGGCGTAGGAGTTTTGAGCGGTGCCGTCACTAGTACGAGAGGACCGTGATGGACAGACCTCCGGTTTGCCGGTTGTGCCGCCAGGTGCACCGCCGGGTATCTGAGTCTGGATGGGATAAGCGCTGAAAGCATCTAAGTGCGAAGCCCGCCGCGAGATGAGAACTCCATAGAGGGTCGTTGCAGACGACGACGTTGATAGGGTGCAGGTGTAAAGACGGTGACGTCAAAGCCGAGCACTACTAATTGCCCGAAATCTTCTTTCCGGGCGATGCTTTCAGATGTATGAGTAGAAGTTTTGAGAGCTTCTGACAGTTCATAGCTTGTGGCGATAAGTCAACCCCATTTTGGGTGGCTATTGCGGTGGGGTCCCACCTCTTCCCATTCCGAACAGAGAAGTTAAGCCCACTTGCGCCGATGGTACTGCAATGCAATGCGGGAGAGTAGGAGGCCGCCCTCTTTCAACAAGAGCCCTTGAAGACAGCAATGTTTTCAAGGGCTTTTTTTGAGCCCTTCCCTAGCCCTCCCCAAGGGGAGGGAAATGCTATACCGAACCGTTTCCTTTGTTAGGGATTATGTTTTCTATAGTCTCTATAGCTTCTATAGTCTCTATAGCTTCTATAGTTTCTATAGCCTCTATAGCTTCTATTATTTTTTATGAGGTTAATAAACAAATAAAGCACGGCTTTTTGCCGTGCTTATTATTAGATGTCGAGTTTGTCTGCTATCTTTCTTACCTTTGATGTGTAGTTGCGATCTTCTGCGTATCCTATGCGTTTTAAGAATGCGTAGTAGTCACCACCATTGTATTTATATTGTACGTCGTCGAGGTAGGCCTTTACGGACTCTTCCCAGTTGTTGAAAGTATAGTAGCTGCCATCACTGGGATGACGAAGGCCAAAGAGGTTGTGGCTTTCCATACAGAGTGTACTGGAGAAATAGCCTGTCTCTAATAAGGCTTGCGCTAAAACTATCTTCTTTTCCTTCACGTTGTATTTCTCTAATACCGATAATAAATTATCGATGTTGAGCTCTGCAAAGCCATGAAAGTCTTCATCTGTCATGCTGGATGGCAGATACATCTCTGTTAATGTGTCTGATTTCTGATCGTTTTTAGCTAAGCCCGGCATAGCGTCGGGCATGATCGGACTTTGCGACCATGCCATGCTGACCGTGGTACTGAGTATTGCTGTGAATAGTAGTCTTTTTATGATCTTTTTTTCTTCCATATATAGTGTAACGATAGTGTCTTTTTATTATTGTTTTGTCGTTTTTCTTTTAACGCTCTTTTATCATCTCAAGTTTTTTGATTAATTTTGTATCATGATAGTTAAAGGGTCAATTATTATTTTTAAGATAGATGGTTTTGAATAATGAGAATATCACCGTGGGGCTCGACCATGGATGCATCGAATCGGCATACAGCTTCTTTCATCAGAAGTGGCGTGTGTATCAGTATTCGACTAATGAATATCAGAAGGATGATATAGAATACGCTATATCAAGTTATGTGGAGCAGATGAATCCTTTACTCTATGATTATCTTTCGAATGGGCGAAAGGATTATCTGCTCTCACATTCCTCATTTTCGCAGGATATACAGGATGCGATCCGACAATTGGAATTGCTTGTGTAGTTGCATAGAGAGTTTTATGCGTCTGCTTTCGTCGGGTGCAGATCCATTCGTGTATGGAGTCAAATATAGGGGATATGATAGATTTATTCTATGTTCTGAATGCTAACTCCATTCATTTTTTCCATGAACTGCATGATACGTGTTTGGTATTCTTCACGTTTCACTTTTATTTCCATAGACACTTGATAGGATGTCCCGGCAGGTTGTGTGGTTTTCTGCATTTCGTAAGAGTCGATGTCAATTCCTGCCTTTCTCATGCTTAGCAACACATTTTGAATGGTCTCCTGTTTATCTGAATTGAATGTCAACAGAATGCTGCGGGTGGCGAATCGGCTCGAAACGAAATGGAGCGCCTCAAGTCCTACCAGGACCAAGACTGTCGTAGCTGCAGCAAGAATGAACATTCCTGCGCCACATGTCAGTCCAATGGCTGATGTGACCCATAGGCCTGCTGCTGTCGTCAATCCCTTTACGACATGCTTTTGAAAGATGATAATGCCGGCACCGATAAAGCCGATGCCTGGCACCACTTGCGAAGCGATACGTGACGGGTCGTAAGATAGCTTCTGTGTACTTTGGTTGATCATACTATCGAAGCCGTACATGGAAAGCACCATAAACAATGCGCTTCCTAATGCAACAAGAAAGTGGGTACGGAAGCCAGCTTCTTTTGCTCTATATTCCCGCTCCAAGCCTATCAGTCCGCCAAGGGCAGCGGCCACGGCCAATCGCAATATAAATTCTAGTGTCATAGTTTTCTATTTATTACCAGATGTCTTTTATCTTGTTGATCTTAAATACTGCATTCGGGTAACATTGCGGCAATGCGTTTACCATTAACAGTTTTCAAAACAATGCCAAGCTCTTTTCTGGGTGGGTTGATTTGTACCCAATCTGGTATCTCCTTGCGCTGGATAACCTCTACATAATGAATGTCACTGAAGGATACGTCACAGATGGTTTCGCCGTAGTCCTGCATGCTGTTTTCTTTGATCTTTGAAATGTCGTCAAACCTCACTCTTTTGTTTCCTTTTCCATCAACAAATCCCATGATCAGCTCATCATCGTCATTGGCAATGCTGGCATAGATGAGTTCCTTGTCGGAATAGCGCTTAAAAGTTCGGTCACTGTCGCGGTGCAGAAGCTTCTCTACGCTGGCTTTTACTACTCTTCCATCTTTATACACCATGATCAGCCATGATTTCTCCTCGTCTTCATGGATCGCCAACTCCAGTCGATAGTCATCTGTGCGATAGTCATCCTGTTGCAGCAACTTATACTCATCGTTATCGATGAAACAGATGTATGCGGTAGTTGGTAAGTAGTTGGTCTCATAGTCGTGAATGACATTGTTGCGGAAGCGGCTCGTCTGGATTTTGTCCTTAATCTCATTGGTAAAAGGAGCTGGTGCGAAGTCTGTGACAGCATTAGCGTCTTGTTTGACGATGGTAAGTGTGTTGACAATGTCTGCGTGCTCTGCCTTTGTTTCCAATTGATGTTCGGCGGCCCATTTCTTACGTCCAATGAGAAAAGCAGCCAAATAGTCGCTGTTTACTCTTCTTGCCGATTTGCCCATTCGCTCATAGTAGTCGCCTTTGAGGGCTATGGGATCAGGGCTGGGCAAGATGGAAACAGCCAGGACATTGGCTTTGGTTCCTTCGTCCCAGTGTGTCTTGATATTATGGGCTGCCTCTTGACCCAGGTAGATGGCTACCTGATTATGGATATAGTCCTCGTAGTGATCGAGATTTCCATTGAACTTTGGATGTTTGAGATCTTCCTCCACGCCGCTTTCTGTGCCTTGATCGTTGACTCCAAGATAGAGCGTACCGCCATCGGCATTGAGAAAAGCACAGATCTCTTGCAGAATCTTGTTGGTCTGCACGCTTAAGTTGGGTTGCATGGAGCTTTCGGGATAGACAATGGATGTCTTGAACTCGGTGTGATAGTCTTCCCTTCCATAGTCTTTCTTGTCGCTTTGATTGCGTCTGAGCTTAAGGATAGAGCGAATCTTTTCGCGAATCTCATCAGCTTGAGAGATCAGTCCGGCTTTCTTTACTGTGTTGTGTGACATGACGAGAGCGGCCAGCATCTGCAATGTGGGATTTTCGCGTTTGCAACTCATCTGATAGAGATCGTCATAGTGCTCATCATTGTCAAGCCATGAGACGATGATCATCTGCTGGAAGTCGTTGTAGAGATGTGAATCTTGCTCGAAGCCCAGACTGTCGGCATTGTTGAGGATAGCCATGCTTTCTTTTGAGAAGCTGTTGTTCAACGCAAAGTCATTGAGCAATTCCAGCAGGGAAAGTCGTTTGCAATAGTATTGCTCTCTATCGGAATTGAGCATGCGGGCGATTACTCTGCAGATGGAGATGTAGTTATATGCCTTGATATAATCATCTTCGAAGCTGGCGTATGTCTCAAAGATGTACATCAGTTCCGTCAGGTGCTCAGCATCCATTGTAGAAGTGAATTCTTCTACTTGCTCTTGTTCCGAGTCATTGATATAGACTTCTCCATGTGCAAGATTTACCATGAACTGGTGAAAGGCAGCACCGATACTGAAGATCATGTCGGGTACGTCTGCCCGGTAAGTGACGTTGATATAAGGTGGCCTTCCTTGTGTGGGCTTATACACTTCTACTACTTTACCCTTTGCCAAAACGCTGAGAGGTGTTCCTGGCTCTACCCCTACGGACAGAGACAGACCGTTGGTAGAAATGGCAGGAACGCGTCCTATTCCTGGTTGAGAATTGTTGAGAACGCATCTCAACCGACTATTGAAGTTAAGATGCTCGACGCGATATTCCTCCATAAAGTCCACACTGATCTCATTCATTACGAAGTGGTACTCCCCGTCTTCCATTCCGTCGACCATAGCGGGCAGGATGAGAGGATAGCCATTGTGATAGAAGTCATCCAAAGTGAGTTTTTTCCCAGGGAAATAAGGTACGATGTCTTTTGCCGCATCAATATATCCATTGATTCCTTGCAGCTCTTCATCGATGATCTCACATTGGAAGAGGAGTTGGGTCTCGTCTTCCGTCTGTATTCTTCTCTTGAAGATGATAGAGACCTCTTCACCGGGCAACAATCTTCTTTTTTCTTTTTTCTTATTACTATGCTTACCGACGAAGAGCGACTTATAGATGAAGTCCCATAATTGTTTGAAATGGGGGAGGGCGTTGGTCTTATTTCCTCTAAGATCAGCAGACGGTTTTTCACTGAGCCTGATCGTAAAGTCATGCCATAGATTGAGGCGGGTGGGCAATGGCGTGTACACATTCTTCATGTTTACGTCAGAGGCGGAGATAGAGATCTTTCCTTCCTTTATCACCAATCGTGCATTGTCCGTGACGTATTCGACAGGTGCCAACGAAGAGTCTATAGTATCTGATACCTGATTGGCAATGATGTTGGCGGTGAGTGTTGCATCGTCGGTGTTGACGACATAAGCGGCTTGGTCACCGGAATCTGAGACTAGATTATAAAGTGATTCTTCCAAGAGGCTCTTGGGATCCGCTACTCCCATCTTACTGCAGAGGCGGTAGAGAAGACTTCGGTTGAGCACCACATCGAAAAGATCACTGTCATCGTCCTCGGCCAAATTGAGTTGCAGTGCCAATGCCTGAATCATTGTCTCAATCGTGTGAAGGCTATTGAGACTGTCAGGGGTCTCGTAGTTGTTGCGAATATAATATTCCAATAAAGATATCCATAACTTTCCGAAAGGTGGACGCTTGGATAGGGAAAGATCGTGTTTCCTGATGATGCTGATCATTCTTGGCATGCATTCTTGCATGATGCTATCGTCTTGTAGGAAGATACAAAGCATGGTGAAGAAGCACTCTCGGGGATGAAAGACATAGTTACAGCATTCTAGTTTGTTGAGCGCTTGTTCTATATATTCCTGTCCCATATTGTTTTTAACGAGGTCAAGCGCATTGATATAAAATGTCGTTTGCTCGATAAGGTCAGTGAATCGTTTTTCCAGGATACTTCTGGAGACGATATCACATTCATTAAGCATGTTGGTTTGCTCCAGCGTGCGGAGCATGGAATCTTTGAAGTCCATGAGATCTTGCCTAAGCAGATCTTTGTCGTTGTAGGCGCTTGCCATGTTGGCTATCCAATGATAGCAGACATTGTCAAACAGTTCGGGATTGGTGCTCCCCAACAGCAGTTCGCGAAGTGTGTCGTTGTTCCATTTCTTATTGCCCAGCAGCACTGACAGTTGCTGATCCTTTAGTGTGAAGTCATATTCCTTAGCCTGCAGATTCTCGACCGGAGTCACTTGCATGTATCTTCCTTTGATCTTTTCGACTTTGCAGATAATTCTTGGAGTGAGCGCAGGATTAGGAATGCAGCTCTTGTCAAGCCGTGTGGTAAAACCATGGGATTCCTGTAGAATGTAGAAGTTATCATGTGAGCGTTTGATACTGAACTCCACTCTGTCACCCTCTTGATAGAAGTTTCTGATTAAAGTCTCATAATCCTGTCTGATGTGAATACCGCCGTTGAAAGATTCTTCTACGATGCATGGAAGTGTATCGGGCACTGTGCTTCTTTTTTGATATAAGAGCATTGGCAAGCGGAACAACTTGCCGTCTTCACCATAAGATACAATAAACTGATGGGAATCGGGATCCGTCCTGACGACATTGACTGTGATTCTTTGACCTTCTTTTGTTTCGGGCAATTCTATATTCATATTTTTAGTGTATAAAATATTGGACTTTACAAATATACTAAAAATATGTGATCTGACTTTCTGATTAAAGGTTTTTAGCATAAGAAAAGGTCTTATTGCTATCATACTATGAGCAATAAGACCTTTTGGTTAACTTATCCCATCTCGTATAGGGCTGTTAGCACAACGGTCACGAGAAGGATGAGCGTGGATCAGGCGTCATTCTTCTTTTTGCCGGTACGTGCCTCTACGACATTGACGACATAGTCGCCGACGCGTTCGCATTCGTTGATGATGTCCATATACATCGTACCTACGGCGTAGGTGTATTTATGATCATTGACGTCAATGGTGTTTCTGCTGCGGAGCTGGTTGCGATAGTTGTTGATCTCGTTCTCTATGTTGAAGGAGCGGTTGATGTCAATATCCGTCTTATGCTCCACGAGTGCATGTTCCATCTCTGCCATCGACTGGTCAGTGAGAGCAAACATCTGGTGGAGATGCTCGTACTGATCAGTGGTGAACTCCTCTTTCTCGGTGTATTTACGATTGATGGTTCTTGCGATATGATAGCATGAGTCACCGATACTTTCAAGTTCAGAGATTTCGCGTAGCATGGCTCTTACCTTGTCTTTCGTCTCGTCACTCAGATGTGCGTCGCTGACTTGATCGAGATATTTTGCGATTTCTATCTCCATATTATCGGCGATGCTTTCATATTTCTCAATGCGGGAGAACAGTTTGACGAAGGCATTGGCATCTTTTGTTCCGAGCAGCTCTCTCACCATGCGTAGCATCCTTCTCATGCGCTCGGCAAAAGAGTGAATTTCCTTAGATGCTTCCAGCACGGAGAGCTCCGGAGTCTTCATGATACCTGCTTGTATAAAGCGCAGGCGGAAATCTTCTTCGTCCTTGTTCTTTTTGGGCTTGATGATCCAGCATACCACTTTCTCGATCTGTGGGATGAAGCCGATGAGCAAGGCGGTATTGGTCACATTGAAGCAAGTGTGGAAGGCTGCAAGCACAATGGGCAGGATGAGTGCTTTCTGAGCGGGTGTGAAGCCAATGCCGGAAGGATTGTAGCCGACGAGGGCACATACAGCGTTGACGAAAGGATAGAACAGGCACAACACCCACATAACGCCAAAGACATTAAACACCAGGTGTGCCATAGCAGCCCGACGCGCTTGTGTGTTGGCGCCCAAGGCGGCGAGATTGGCAGTTGCCGTCGTACCGATGTTCTCGCCTAAGACCAAGGCAATGCCAAAATAAATAGGCAGCACGCCAGAGGAACAAAGCAGGATGGTGATGGCCATCACGGCTGCAGAGCTCTGTACGATGCAGGTAATCAATGTTCCGATTAGCACAAACACAATGATATTTGCGTGACTATGCACATCAAAGGATGAGAAGAACTGGATGGCATCAGGGTTGTGCTCCAGGTCGAGCTCCTTGCCGGCATTGCTAAGTAAAACAAGTGCAAAGAAAAGAAAAGCAATACCGAAGAGGAAGTCACCGATGTATCGGCGTCGCTTGGAATAGATGAGCATGATGCCCAGGAAGAAAGCGGGGAAGACGACCATCGTCAGATCTACGTTGAATCCCAGTGACATGATCCATGCGGTCAGCGTTGTACCGATGTTGGCACCCATGATCACCGAGATTGCTTGTGCCAAGGTGAGCAGGCCTGCATTGACAAAACTGACGGTCATCACCGTGGTGGCGGAAGAGGATTGCACGGCGCAGGTGATGAAAACACCTGTGAGCATTCCAGTGAACCGGTTGGTGGTCATTGCGCCAAGGATATGACGCAGTTGCGAGCCTGCCATTTTCTGCAGGGCTTCACTCATTACCTTCATGCCGTAGATCAGCAAGGCTAAGGAGCCTAATATCTTCATGAAGATAATCACATAGTCGCTTGTGTTCATAAATATCTGTAATGTCTGTTACGAATCTGCTACAAAGATATAAAAAAAATATGTTTTATCAGAGTCATGATCTTGTTTTTTTTCTTTCGATCGTTCGCTTTTTTCTGCATTCTGGTGGAGAAAACAGAAAATAGGAGAATAAGTGTGTTAATATATGATAATTAATGTAGAGAGTGAAGAAAAAAGATGGTAGTTTGATAAATAAATAGTAATTTTGCATTTGCTTTGTTGAGAAGCGCAATTGGTTCAGTAGCTCAGTTGGATTAGAGCAGCAGCCTTCTAAGCTGCGGGTCCCGGGTTCGAACCCCGGCTGAATCACGAAAGAGCCAAGTAAGCAATCTGCTTACTTGGCTTTTTTGGTGTTATCCTCGTTCTATTTACCTTGTATCAATGTTATCCAGCTGACAATGTAGTTATCTGAGTCACTTTTTGACCCATTCGATTTCAGAATGTTGTAGCGAGTATTTCCATTTTTTTAGTGCATCAAACCACTCATTAGGTTGATGGTATCCGTTTTCTTCTTTGTCACTGCAAAAAGAGATGAAATAGACCAATCGGTTGTCTGGTATGGTGACAACGTATCCATCATCATACCGCGTATGCACCTCTTTAAGGATGTTGGCTTTTGGAATGGCGATAGCCATGCCGACTGTTTCCTTCTGATGTGTGAGCGTATCTTTTCCAGTGACAGGATAGTCCTTTCCCCAATTGGCAAGTAGCCCATTGCCGTCGGTCCAGTTTTGTTGTCCTTTGATATGGGTGATGCCAATAAAATAAGGTGTGTTCTTTATCTTCCGCGTGAGCGCGAATCCCTTAGGGACAGACACGTTGACTTCCACCTTGCATTCTCTTCTTCCTGCCATGACCGTATATCGTGTGGTGAGCGTGCGTGGTTCGGCATCGGGAGTAGGTTTCCAGTTTTGGTCCGTGATCTCCACGATGCTGCGGAGTGGCCCGTTGACCAAGACTCGCTGCCGTCGGCTGTCGCAGTCCTCAAAGTTGACAGGTTGGCTTCCATCCCATCCGTTAAGTGCTCCGAGGCCGACGCCATCTCTCACAACGAGGACATCATCGCCATAGCCATTGGCAAGCTGAGCCGAGTCGGGATAGAACTCAGTGTCTTTGAGTTCCAATTGCCTTTTGCGTTTACCATAGATGTCGATGGACTGGCGAGGACTGCAATAGACACGATAGGCCGCGATTTCATTCTCCAGCACAGCGCCATGTTGATGGATGACCGGGAAGGGATTGACACCACGCAGAGATGTGAACTCCCGAAGATAGATATCGTGTTTGTTCTTTGCTTTGATCTTGTTGTTGCGCAAAAGGATGTCGGCAAAGGTACGTGGCTGAGTGTGGTTGCTTATCTCTTTTTTCCATAATGCCACGCGCACCTTGTTCAGGCTTTTTGCGTTGACATCAGCGAGGAAAAACAGATGATCGGCCCCTCCGTCCCCGTCCAAGTCCTCCATCTGTGACGCTATCTCTTTTCCATTGACAGTGACACGTGCCGAGCGAAACCCTTCAACGCCCCACACTTCGACAGGTGCTTGCTTCAAAGGATCACTGTTGGGATTGTAGAGGGTCAGGTTCATAGTTTTCTCCTGCCCGGTCACATGCATAGAGATCATGAGAGAGCCAAGGAGCAAGGCCTTACTCACGGAATGTGTAGAAAGAATCATTCTCATGTCATTACAAATCTTATAGTGTCACACCATCTTTGAAGATAGCAAAGCCATGAATGCCGTTGTGCTCAGCCTTCACCTTTTCTCCGCTTGCCACTTTCAGTACAGCTTGAATGAAGTCGGGCAGCAGGTCGTTGATGTGTTTGTCTTCTACGATACTCCCTGCGTTAAAGTCAATCCAGTTGGGCTTGCGTTGAAAGAGCGTCGTATTGGTCGATACCTTCATTGTGGGTACAGCAGTGGCGAAGGGCGTACCACGTCCTGTTGTGAACAAGACTATTTGGCATCCGGCTGCGGCCAAGGCGGTAGATGCCACCAAGTCGTTGCCGGGTGCAGAGAGCAGGTGCAATCCATGCCTATTGAGGCGCTCTCCATAGCCCAGAACGCCATAAACAGGCGAAGAACCTGATTTTTGCGTGCATCCGAGCGCTTTCTCTTCAAGGGTGGAGATGCCTCCTGCTTTGTTGCCCGGTGAAGGATTCTCACCGACAGGTTGCCCATGACTAAGGAAGTAATGCTTGAAATTGTTGATAAGATGCTTGGTGTCGTCGAGCACCTCTTCGTTGGCACAACGCTGCATGAGCAAAGTCTCTGCGCCAAACATCTCCGGCACTTCCGTCAACACCGTTGTTCCTCCTTGCTCATTGCACAGCCAGTCGCTGAAGGCACCGAGCAAAGGATTGGCCGTGATGCCAGAGAAGCCGTCACTGCCGCCGCATTTCAGTCCGATGCGCAACTCAGAGGCTGATATCGTGGAACGTTTGTCCTGCTGTGCTTTCTCGTAGAGGTCCATCAGCATTTGCGTTCCAGTCTCCACTTCGTTGCCTTCCACTTCCTGGCAAACCAAAAGCTTGATGCGGTCATGGTCATAGTCCCCAAGCAGCTTCTCAAACTCGTGAGGTTGATTATTCTCGCAACCGAGTCCAACAATCAGTACACCACCGGCATTGGGATGCAAGACCAGGTCACGGAGAATATGGCGCGTGTTTTCATTGTCCGCCCCCAGTTGCGAGCAACCGTAGTTATGCGGAAATGCAACGATAGCGTCTACACCCTGCCCATTACCCGTCTGAGCCTTTACCTCTTCCACGATGTTTTGGGCAATGCCATTGACACAGCCCACGGTGGGGATGACCCATAGCTCATTTCTCACGCCCACCAGTCCGTTGGACCTTCTGTATCCAAGGAAGGTAGCCGTAGGCTGAGGGTTCGGCTTAGCTTGTGGTTGCAGACCAATATTGTCATAATTGAGTTCCCCGCTGAGGTTGGTCTTGATGTCGTGGTGGTCGAGTTTGGCACCTTGTGCAATGTCATGAATGGCATGTCCTATGGGAAAGCCGTACTTCACGATCTGCTCTCCGGATTTGATGTCTTTCAGCGCGATCTTGTGTCCGGCTTCCACATCATTGATGAGCGTCAGTTCTGATCCATCGACATCGACGATGTCACCGGCCATCAAGTTTTTGATGGCTACGGCGACATTGTCTGAGAAATTGATTCTTATAGCTTGTTTCATCTTAAAGTCTAAAAAAACGATAGGAATGTTGCTCTTCTCGTCAAGACTATTCGTTGCACTCCGCGAGCACCGACTCGATGGTCTTTCTCATTCCAGTCTCTTGTATGCGCTGGAGATAGGTAGCGAGCAGACCTGTCAAGCCCGGTATGTCGTTGAGATCGCCTTGATCCTTCCAAATGAGCCCCTTAGCGGCGAGCACACCCTTGGCGATAGCCTGATAATCGGCTGTCATCCACAGTTTACCAAGCAATTCCAGAATGGCTGGATCATCATTGGGTGCGATCGCCGTGCCGTCTTGGCGCTTACCACCTTTATAGTAAGTGGTGATGGCAGCCAGACCCAGTACGATGGCTTTGGGCAAAGTGCCTTTCAGCTCAGTGTAGCGTTTCAGCGCCGGCAGATCACGTGTCTTGAACTTCGGGAAACTGTTGAGCATGATACTCGTCAGCTGATGGTCGATATAGGGATTCTTGAATCTCTGCAGTACATCCTCGGCGAAGTGTACGAGTTCGTCATGCGGCAACTCGAGTGTAGGCAGCAGTTCGTTGAACTCCACCTGATGGATGAACCTTCCGACAAGGTCGTCGTTGCAGGCGTCTCTGACGATGTTGATTCCGGAAAGGAAGGCAACCGGTGAGAGCACCGTGTGCGGACCATTGAGCAAAGTAGTCTTGCGCAGATGGTATGGTTTTTCGTTGTCTGTGAGCACAACGTTGAGTCCAGCCTTGCGCACCGGCCACTCCTTGTCGAGTTGTTCGATCGAGATGTTTTTGTCGTGCTCGATGACCCATAGGTGAAAGATTTCGCCCTGCACCATAGCCTTGTCTTTATAGCCGATCCGCTGCCACAGTTCTGATTCCTCATTGTGTGGATAGCCATTGACGATGCGGTCGACAAGAGTCGTACAGATAGGGCAGCAGTTCTCTACCCATTTTTTGAACCCTTCAGCGTCATCCAGTTCCTCGTGCCACAGGTCGATATACTGGTTGATGCATTCTTTTAAGTGGTGTCCGTTTTCGAAGATCAGTTCACAAGGCAGGATGATAAGTCCCTTTTGTGGATCTCCGTCGAAACAGACATATCGCCGATAGAGCAGTTGCGTGAGCTTCGCAGGGTAGGAGGCCGGTGGTGTGTCGCTGCTTTTGCACGTGTTGTCAAATGCGATGCCGGCCTCTGTGGTGTTTGAGATGACAAATCTCATCTCCGGTTGCTCGGCGAGTGCCAGGAAGGCATCATATTGCGTGTAAGGATTCAAGGCCCTGCTCACTGCACTGATTCTTTGGCAGCTGTTGACCTGCTTTCCGTCTTTCAGACCGAGCAGGTTGACATGGTAGAGGCAATCCTGTGCCCGCAGGGTTTCGATATGGTTTCGTTCACGTGGTTGCACAATGACCACCGATCCGTTGAACGTCGTCTTGTCGTTCATCTCCTGGATCATCCAGTCCACGAACGCTCTGAGGAAGTTGCCTTCGCCAAACTGTATGACACGCTCCGGAGCTTCGGCTTTGGGGGCTGTGTGTCTATTGAGAATCATATTCATAATAGGTTCGATTGAATGTAGTTGTATATATATAATAAGGTGTAAGCCTTATGGCTGCAAAAGCCTATATATATAATAAGGTGTGTTTATGGCTCAATCTTCTTATATCTCGGCACGAGCGTCTTCATGATAGACCAGGCGATGAGATAAGCCACAGCGCAGATACAGAATACGATCATGTATCCGGCTGGCTTTCCCTCGAAGCCCATGAAGGAGAACGAGGAGCCGGCTTTCTCGGCATAGTCAAAGAGGATACCTGAGCCTTGGTTGATCATGTACGAGCCAATGCCACCGGCCATTGTGCCCACACCCGTGATGGTAGCGACGGTCGATTTCGGGAACATATCGCCGATAGTGGAGTAGAGGTTAGCGGACCAAGCCTGGTGACCGGCTCCTGCTATGCCGATGATGACAGCGGGGAAGATCGCTCCATACTGTCCCAGCGGCTGTGCCAGCAAGGCCGTCAGTGGCATGAAAGCAAAGATGAGCATGGCTCTCATACGTCCGGCGTAGGGGTTCATGCCGCGTTTCTCCACAAACACCTTAGGCAGGTACCCACCGAAGATCGAGACGACGGTGACGATGAAATAAAGAATGAAGATGAGCGTGGCTCCTTCCTTCGATGCCGATGGGTAGTGATAGACATCGCTGAAGTAGGCAGGTGCCCAGAAAAGGTAGAACCACCATACACCATCGGTGAAGAACTTACCTGCAATAAACTCCCATGTCTGACGGTAGGTGAGACACTTGAGCAGAGGAATGGTTTTCTCCGGTTTCTGCTCGGCCGTCTTTTGGTCGGTTTCTTTCTCATCGTCCTGATGGATATAAGCCAGCTCTGCAGCGTTGACATGTTTCGACTTTTCGGGTTTCTCATACCACTCAAGCCAGAAGAATACCCAAATGAATCCGAGCGCACCGATAATGATGAAGGCACTTTCCCATCCCCATGCCTTGGCGATGAAAGGAATGGTGGCCGGGGCAGCCAAAGCGCCTACCGATGCACCACTGTTGAAGATGGCCGTGGACAAAGCGCGGTCCTTCTTCGGGAAATACTCTGCAGTCACCTTGATGGCAGAGGGGAAGTTGCCCGACTCGCCGATGGCGAGAATCATGCGGCATGCCAGGAAGAGATAGACCGATATGGTGGAGATGGACAGTGCCAGTGCCGATCCTTCCTTCACGGCGTGCAGGGCCTCCACACTGTCCAGTCCCTCGATCTCCATGGTCAGCCAGCCGCATCCTGCATGGAGGCAGGCGCCTGTCGACCAGATGAGGATGGCCAGAAGATAACCTTTCTTTGTACCCAGCCGGTCAATGGCCGTTCCGGCAAAGAGGCTCACGGCAGCATAGAACAGCGAGAACCAGCCGGTGATCATGCCGTAGTCAGAGTCAGTCCAGTGAAACTCCGGCGCGATGAAGTCCTTCCATGTCAGCGAGAGCACCTGGCGGTCGAGATAGTTGACCGTAGTGGCCACAAAGAGGAGCGTACAGAGATACCATCTCCAGTTTGTCTTCACCTCGTTTTTGATATCTTTTCCGTTCATGCGCGTTGTTTCTTAGCATTCTGAATGATGGTGATGCACTGCTTGCAGAGCTGCGTGATAGACTCCCAGTCGCCCTTGCCCACTACTTCTTTGGGGAAGAGCTTCGATCCCATGCCTACGCAGAAGGCGCCGGCCTTGATCCATCCTTCGAGATTTTCCTGTGTGGGAGCCACACCGCCGGTGACCATGATCTTCGACCATGGGCAGGGAGCCATCAGATCCTTGATGAAGCGTGGGCCATAGACGTCGCCGGGGAACACTTTTGTCAAGTCAGAACCCAGTTCCTGTGCCTTGCCGATCTCGCTCACTGTGCCACATCCCGGGCAATAGGGCACGAGACGGCGGTTGCAGACAGGAGCCACGTCGGGATTGAAAAGAGGACCCACGATGAAGTTGGCACCTAACTGAATGTACAATGCGGCTGTAGGTGCATCGACGACCGTACCGGCACCAAGTGCCAGTTCCGGGCACTCTTTATCGGCCCATTTCACCAACTCGCCGAAGACTTCGTGAGCGAAGTCGCCACGGTTGGTGAACTCAAAGGCGCGCACACCACCAGCGTAGCAAGCCTTGATCACTTTCTTGGCGACTTCTACGTCGGCGTTATAGTATACGGGCACCATGCCGGTAGCGCCAATTTTCTGAAGAACTTCTATTTTGTCAAATTTAGCCATGATTGTCGTTGTTTTTTTGGTAAATGTTATTAGTTGTAGGGGTGGGATGAAGTGTGATCATCGGGCGGTCGCCTTTTGTAGCGGCCGTCCGATGGTCGTTGGTTATTGGTTGTTTATCGTTGCACTCTGCCGTTGGCATTGCCTGCGGCCAGACTCTCCACCTCTTCCTTCGACACGAGGTTGAAGTCACCATTGATGGTGTGCTTGAGTGCTGAGGCAGCGACGGCAAACTCCAGGGCCTCGCCCTGAGTCGGTTTGGTGAGCAGTCCGTGGATGAGTCCGCCTGCGAAGGAGTCACCACCACCCACACGGTCGATGATCGGCTCGATGTCGTAGTGACGGCTCTCATAGAATTCCTCACCATTATAGATGAGCGCTTTCCATCCGTTGTGTGTGGCCGAGTAGGACTCACGCAGTGTAGAGACGACATATTTAAATCCGAAGGTCTTGGCCATCTGCTCAAAGATCTTGTGGTATCCGGCAGCGTCGGTCTTTCCGCCTTCCACGTCAGCATCAGGTTTGAAACCTAAGCAGAGCTGGGCATCTTCCTCGTTGCCGATGCACACGTCGACATACTCCATGAGTGGCCGCATGATCGAGATGGCCTTCTCCGATGTCCACAACTTCTTACGGAAGTTGAGGTCCACAGAGACGGTCACGCCATGTCTCTTGGCAGCCTGGCAGGCAGCCTTGACGATTTCTGCGGCGTTGTCGCTGATGGCCGGCGTGATGCCTGACCAGTGGAACCACTGTGCACCTTCGAAGATCTCATCGAAGTCAAACTCCTCCGGACGTGCTTCGGCGATGGCCGAGTGTGCGCGGTCATAGATCACCTTGCTCGGACGCATGGAAGCTCCCGTCTCGGCATAGTAAATACCCACACGCTCACCTCCACGCACGATGTGGCTTGTGCCGACGCCATAGCGGCGCATGGCGTTGACGGCCAGCTGTCCGATCTCGTGGCTGGGCAGTTTGGTGACGAAGTCAGCCTCATGGCCGTAGTTGGCGAGGCTGATGGCTACGTTAGCCTCCCCACCGCCGGGGATGACACGGAAGTGGTCGCTCTGAATGAATCGGTCATTTCCTTCGGGTGAAAGGCGGAGCATCAGCTCGCCCAGTGTTACTATTTTTGCCATATTTCTATTTTTTATGTATTCCTATATACTAATGTTACGAACTAAGAAGCGTTATTACGCAAACAAAGAGGCGATGCCTTTGTTTAGAAGTTGAAATAGTTCTTTGCGTTGTAATAGCTGATGTCCTCTACCATTTGGTTGACGCGTTTCTCCTCATAACCATCGTATGGGATCTCGCCGTTCTCGATGTCGTTGCCCAGAATGTTGCAGAGGATACGACGGAAGTATTCGTGACGTGGATAGGAGAGGAAAGAGCGTGAGTCGGTGAGCATGCCGACGAAGCGACTCAGCAGTCCGAGCAGTGACAGTGCATTGAGCTGTTTGGTGATGCCGTCTTTTTGGTCGAGGAACCACCATCCCGATCCCCACTGAATCTTGCCGGGCAGAGAGCCGTCCTGGAAGTTTCCGAGCATGGTGGCCATCACCTCGTTGGCACAGGGGTTGAGGTTGTAGAGGATCGTCTTTGTCAGGTGACCTTCCAAATCCAGTCTGTTGAGGAATGCCGAGCAGCTCTTTGCCGTGTTGAACTCACCGATGGAGTCAAAACCGGTGTCGGGACCCAGTTGGCGGAACATGCGCGTGTTGTTGTTGCGGATGGCGCCATAGTGATATTGCTGAGCCCATCCTGCGTTGTAGTCCTGCAAGGCGAAGACATAGAGCATGGCGCTCTTGAACTTCAGCACCTCTTCGTGAGTGAGTTCCTTGCCGGCATAGACCTTGTCAAAGATATCGTTGATCTCCTTGTCGGTATACTTCTCGGCATAGAACTCCTCGATACCATGGTCAGAAAGGCGGCAGCCCATCGTGTTGAAGAAATCGTGGCGTTGCTGCAGCGCGTCGATGTAGTCCTTGAAGTTGCTGATGTTCACGCCCGAAACCTGGGAGAGCTTCTCCACATAGGTGCGGAAAGCCTGTGCGTCCTCGGGAGCCATGGCTTTGTCAGGTCTCCATGCCGGGAGCATGCGTGTCTTGAGCGTGCTCTTTGCCACGACGCTGTGATAGTGGAGGTCATCCACCGGGTCATCGGTGGTGCACACGGTCTCGACATGGTATTTGTCGAGCAGTCCCCACGGCGTGAGCGACGGATCGTTGGCGAGTTTTTCGTTGCATTCCTCGTAGATCTCGTGTGCTGTTTCTGGGTTCAGCCGTTTGTTGATGCCGAAAGCCGTCTTCAACTCCAAGTGGGTCCAGTGATAAAGAGGATTGCGGAAAGTATAGGGGACAGTCTCGGCCCACTTCTCGAATTTCTCCCAGTCACTGGTGTCTGTTCCTGTGCAGTATTTCTCAGGGATGCCATTGCTTCGCATCGCGCGCCATTTATAATGGTCACCGCCGAGCCATACTTCCGTGATGGAACGGAACCGTTTGTTTTCTGCTACCTGTTGGGGTACGAGATGACAGTGGTAGTCAATGATGGGCATCTTTGCGGCATGCTCGTGATAAAGTTTCTGTGCAGTTGCTGTCTGCAGCAGAAAGTTTTCATCCATAAATTGTTTCATTTACTTCTAGATTGGTTTTTGTATACTGCAAAGATAGCAAATAGTTTTTTGAATGAAGTAGGATTTTTGTTCATAAACATATTAAAAACGTTCAGTTGCCATATTTTTTTGTATTTTTTTTATCAATAGGCGGAAAATTATTATCTTTGCATAGCCATCACAACTATCCTTATCTACATAACATGTTGAAAAAATATATTTTTCTGTTACTCCTGCAGTTGTTCTGCATCTACGAAACGCCGGCGCAGCCCTACTGCGATGTCCGCACCTTTTCCCTTCGGGACGGTCTGGCTGCCAACATCATCTCGGGCATTGGACAGACCGACGATGGGCTGATGTGGCTGGGAACGTGGAGCGGCCTGTGCTATTTCGATGGTTATCGCTTCACCACCTTTCGCAGCATGCCCGGTTTGGGTGATGTGCTGACAAGCAACCGCATCTATACCCTGCATACCAATCACCGCAATGATGTCTGGGTGACCACCTATGACCGCGGGCTCTATCTTTTCGATACCGGCCGCTGTGCCTATGTCAATATCAACCGGCTGATTGCCTCCGACGTCCGTCAGCCGGTCCACTTCCGTCGTATCCTCTCTTTGCCCGACGGATATACATGGGTCACCAGTGAGGACAAGCCCCATCTGACACTGCGAATCAATGACGAGCATGTGGCGTCGCCCGGTGGCATCACCGTCCACAAGGGCTTGGACATCCACGACGCACTGCTCGACAAATATGGTCACGAGTGGCTGCTGTCCGACAAAGCCATCCTCAACGCGCAGGCCCAACCCGTCTGCTCCTTTCCCGCCACGATGAGCGAGACAGTGGGCAACCGCACTTATTTCATCAGTAACCATGGAGCCATCGTCTCTGTGGGACGGGACGGGAAGACGTTTCGGCGCGACAGCCCTGAGAGAAAGGACCTGACCGTGCACGACGTCTGTGCCTGGCGTGACCGGCTGTTGCTGGGAACATCCCAGGGCTTGTGGATCCTGGATCGGAACAGCCTTCGACAGATGCCATTCAACCATCCTGCACTGATCTCTTCCAACATTCGGAAGATCTTTGTAGACCGGCGGGGACGCGTGTGGGTCTTCTCTGATAATGATGGCGTTGGCATGATCGACGGGCAGCGTTGTGAATGGTTGCAGTCAGATGCCCAGCTGCCTTATATGCGCACAGCCAGTAGTGCGCCTTTCCTTCATGAGGACGATAATGGCACGATATGGGTTGTTCCCCAAGGAGGCACCTTCAGCTACTACGATGAGGCTCGCCACAGCCTTGTGGCTTATCCGCTTCATGCGGGTGAGACCAAGGTGGCCTGCATACCACTTATTAAAAAGTACTTTGTCGACAACCAGCACAACCTATGGTTCTCGGGCGAGCGCAACCTGACCATGCTTCATTTCCGTCATCATCGCGTCAAGCAGTTGCCGATGATTGTCAATCAAGAGGTGAGGGCCATCAGTGTAGATCATGACGGCAACCTTTGGGCCGGTGACCGCGATGGCTACCTTTGTGTTTATGACAAGTATGGTCACAGCAAGGGATTCCTCACGCCGTCGGGTGCGCTGCAAGGCAGTCCGGTGCGTTTCGCCAAGACCGTCTATTCCATCAAGCAGGATCACAAGGGTCGCGTTTGGATCGGGACAAAGGGCGAGGGACTCTTTTGCTGGGATGGAAAGTCGATGAGGCACTATGTCCATTCTGCCCGTGACCGTTGGAGCCTGAGTCATGACGACATCTACGATGTTTTTGAAGATGCCCATCATCGCATTTGGATTGCTACCTATGGCGGTGGCGTGAACCTGGTTGACGAACGCAGTGATGGTTCCCCTCGCTTTGTCAATGTCAACAATCTCCTGAAGCGCTATCCGCGAAAATCTTTTCTGAAGACCCGCCGTATCGCCAGCACGGCCCGCGGCGAGATGCTCGTGGCCACCAATGGGGGATTGGTGACGTTCTCCGAGAAGCTGGTGTCGCCTCAGTCCCTTCGCTTCTTCACCACCTCTTGTCGTCGCGGCGATGACCGTTCGCTCTCCAGTAATACGGTGCTGCAGGCCTTGCCCACACGCGACGGGCGTGTCTTTGTCAATATCATGGGTGGCGGCGTCCAGGAAATCACCGATCACCAATTGCTGCGTGACGAGCTCCATCTGACGACGATCTCGTCCGTCAGTGCCGACGAGGGCCTCGTGCAGGCCATGGTCGAGGATGCTGTCGGCAACATCTGGCTGGTCCGTGAGACCACCATCAATAAATACGACCCCAAGCACAACCGTCTCTACTCATTCAGTAGCCAGGATATCGGCTACCCAGTGGAGTTTTCCGAGGCCAAACCTCTGTGCAGGGCTTCTGACGGAAGTCTGTTCATGGCCGGCAACGGCTGTGTGATCGCCTTCTATCCACGCGATTTGCGCAACTCGCCTCTCGTTCCACGCATCGTCTTCACCAGCGTGCGTTATCAGGGCGATGACGAGCCGCAGGCCATCCTCAACTCACCGGAACTGGAAGTGCCGAGCGACCGGCGCAGTCTCACCGTCTATTTCTCTGCCTTGGACTATGCTGCGGGCAGTCGCATCCGCTATGCTTATAAGCTCGAGGGTGAGGACGCCAGTTGGAACTATGTCGACGCGATGCAGCACAGTGCTTCCTTTTACCGCATTCCCCATGGCCACTTGCGGCTGTTGGTCCGCTCGACCAATGCCAACGGTGTGTGGCAAGACAACACGCGGGTGCTCAATATCTATGCCCATCCCACCTTCTGGGAGTCATGGATGGGCTGGCTGTTCTATATCCTCGTAGGTGGTGCGCTGGTCTATTTGGCGATGTATCTCTATGCTCAGCGCCAGCGCATGAAGATCCAATCTGAAATGGGCCGCATGCGCACCGAGTTCTTCACACGCATTGGCCATCAGCTGCGCACGCCGCTGACGCTTATCGGCGGCCCTGTCACTGAGGTGCTCAAGAGTGAAACCCTGACGGCGCGTGGGCGCGACCTGCTCGATATGGTGCGGCGCAACAGTCAGAGCATGCTTACTTTGGTCGACAACATGCTTCATTATGATCGTGACAACGACAACTATCTTGTCGATGACAGCAATGCGCCCTTTGCGCTCTCTTCTGCTTCGCAAGAAGGTGAGAAGGAAAGTGCCGAAACGGATGCCGAAAAGGATATTACGTTGCTCGTGGTCGAGGACAATGCCGATCTGCGGCAGTTCCTCTCTACAATCCTCAGCCCTTCCTACACAGTGCTCACTGCCGACAATGGCTTGCAGGGCTTGGAAGTGGCACGCAGGAAGTTGCCCGACTTCATCATCTCTGACGTGATGATGCCGGTCATGGATGGCCTGACAATGGTGCATCAGCTCAAGCAGGATGCCACGACCAGCCATATCCCCATCATCATCCTCAGTGCCAAGGCTTCGATGCAGGACCGTGTGCAGGGACTGCGTGAGGGCATTGATGACTACATCCCCAAACCGTTCTCCGCCACCTATCTCCGTGAGCGCGTGGCCAATATCATTGCCCGGCGTCACAGCCTGCAGCAAGAGGCTCTGGCTCAGCTGACCGATGGCTCGGGTGAGCAACAGCCTGTGCCGCGGAAAGAACCTGCCAAAGGTGACTCCCACACCTCTTTCCGACTGAGTGCGCCCGAGATTATCGATGCAGACAAAGTGATGATGGACAAACTGATGGCTTTCCTTGAAAAGCATATCGCCGATCCTTCCTTGCGCATGGAGGACATGGCCGAGGAAGTCAACCTCAGCCGCACGGCTTTCTACAGCAAGATGCGGTCCATTGTCGGCATGCCGCCTGTGGAGTTTGTCCGTCACATTCGTTTGCAACGTGCTGAGCAGCTTGTGGCCCAAAGCAAGGACAGCTTTTCACAGATTGCCTATGCTGTCGGCTTTGCTGATCCGAAGTATTTCTCAAAATGCTTCCGCAAGGCCACGGGCATGACACCTTCGGAATACAGGAGACTGAAGAGAAAACAAGGAGACACCGGGGAAACCGTGTAGGGATATACGGTAATTCCTTTCTATAACATAGGCAACAGTGATGTCCTATCTATGTCAACAACCAGAAGATAGGGTTGGGGCAGTGACTGGTGGAGAGGGACTGCAAGGGAAAGAATGAGGCAGAAAACCTCCTCTGAGCAAAAGAATGCCAACAGCAGAGAATGTTGATAAAACTGACATTTAGCGGGCCCCGTGGCGGCGATTTTTTGTGCTGACCTCGTCTTAGCGCTGAATTTCGCGATTCTGAGCGATTTTCTGTATGTAGTTGGTAATCAGTTCAGTAGATAACTCGCTCTGATTTTGACCAAACAAAAACGGTACTTTGACGAAGAATTTCCAATGGAAACTCTTGTCAAAGTACCGTTTTTTGGTTGTCATCTCAGTTGTTTTCTCTTGTCATCTCAGTGATTTCTTCTGATCAAACAACCGAGATGACCGATTCATCTCACGGTTTTCTATGTCTTTCTTTTTTGATTTGAGATTTTCATCTCTGTTTTCTCATGTTCGTTTTTCTATTTTGTGAGTTGACCGTGCATGTATTTTGTCATTTGTTTTCTTGCTTGTCATTTGAGGAATCGGCCCATTCGCTTTTCCACCACTCTGGCCCCCTTGTCATCGCTTCTGACGACGATGGCGAGACCTTGTTGGGAATGACTGGTCTGTGCGCCATTGAGGCGGTAGTACTTGGAACCGGCAGACGTGGCTGCTGCATGGGGGTGGACGATGCCCGTCGGCGTGTTGACCTTGGGGTAGTACTCCTTGACCGTGCTTTCAGCGTCTTGGTTTTCAGCCTTCATGATCGGTTCCACCAGACTGTTGCAATACACCTCGATGTTGGTGTACCATTGTTTTTCATTGTCGATGGAGTAGGAGGCTGCGTCTGAGGGATCGTTGGGATTGAGGCCGTTGGCTTTTTCCCAATCATCGGGCATGCCATCGCCATCGCTGTCGACGCGGTTGGTCTTGGTGAGTCCCCAGCCCGGCGTGTCCTCGGAATAGCAGTTCTTGTCGTCGGTAGAGAGGTCGATAATGCCTTTGGTGGTGGTTTTCACGCTGCCTTGAAACTTGGTTGTTCCCTGTCGGGTCTGCTTGGCGAAGTCGTCATCCACGGCATCGCGGTAGAGGCTGGCCCCCGCGTAGTCAAGTACCTTCTCATAGGCCGTGACAGCGGAGTGGGTCGTTGTCTCACTCACAGGCGCTCCGGGACCATCGAGTCTGATGCTGACGGCATCTTGTTCTCTGCCGTCGACCATTACCTTGCGGTAAGTCACCGTGTCGTTGCCTTGTGCGTAGTAGTGGGCTGTGTCAAGACTCAAGTACTGTCCGCCGACATTGTATGTGCCCTCGTCAAACTTCACGCCGTTCCAATCATAGCTCTCGGCTTTGCTGCCTTGCGCGGTGACGTAGTTGCCTTGAATGTAGTAGCGGCTGGTCATGCCATAGCACCAGGTCTCACCTTTTGCGTTGCCTTTGTCAGCAACCGACACCTCGGTCACCCTCGACTTATTGCTAGTGCCTGGGCCGGCCTTGTAGTAGTTGTTCACGATGTTGATGTATCCGCCTCCGGGTCCTCCGTAGCATCCGTTGCCATTGCCCCAGTTGTACATGACACAGTTGCGGAAGTCGACATTCTCGGCTTGCACCGTGTTTTTCCATTGGTATTTGTCGTAGTCGCTGTTGGTCGTGTAGCCTTGCCAGTTATAGCGTGCGCCGCAGAAGCGTGGCGCGCGGTTCTGGACAAAGCCCAGGAAGTTGTGATGAAACGAAGCGAGCTTGCCGCCCCAGATACCACCATAGGAGTGTGCTCCCTTGCTGTGACCCGAGTTGAGGCCTTCGCCGAGCATACACCATTGCATGGTGAAGTTGTTGTTATCGTAGAACGATCCCAGTTCGTCGGTGCTCCAACTCATCGAACAGTGGTCGAGGATCAGTGAGGAGACATGGTTCTGCCAGATGCAGTCGGCTCCATCGTTGGTGTTGCGCTCCTCGCCGCGGCGGAAGCGTATGAACCGGATGATGTTGTTGTTGCCCGGTCTGACGGTGAAATATCTCACCGTGATGCCTGGCCGCGGAGCCGTCTGTCCCTCTATCGTCGTGTTGGCTCCGATGTTCAAATCCTTTTCCAGCGCGATGACGCCCGCCACATCAAAGACGACAATCTTCTTCTCGCTGCCCTTTACGGCTTGTCGGAGCGAACCTGCTCCGTCGTTGTTGAGATTGGTGACGTGAACCACTTTTCCGTCTCGCCCGCCGGTGACATAGCGGCCGTAGCCCTCAGCCCCCGGAAAGGCGGGTGCTTGGGCTTGTACGGAACCGCTGATGATCATCGACAGCACAAAGGTCGTTAACCATTTTGTGTCGCTCATCTGTGCTGGCTATTATTTCTGAGGGCCTACACCCAGTTTGCTGACATCTTCGTTGGTGATGGTGAAGTCACCGTTGGCGGCATCCTTGAACTTCGGATCAACACCGTTCTTGCCACTGGTGTCGCCATTCCAGTACAGCTTGTTCTCCGCATCGCTGGGAGCGAAGAGGTTGGCATTGGCGCAGCCGAAGTAGTAGTTGTTCTTGTATTCGGGTGTCGACGTCGTGCTCTGGTTGGTATAGACAGCCTGTGTCTTGACGATGAGGTTGTTCTCCCACGTGATCTTCTGTCCGTCGTTCTTGCCGTTGAAGCGGATGTAGAGGAAACGCTTGCCCGAGGTGCCGTTCATGACGTTGTAGAAGGTGTTGTTCTTCACTGTGATGACAGGTACTGGGTTGCCATAGTTGCTGGCTTTGTCGTCGTAGCGGAAGAGGTCGCGTTCGTTGGCACAGTTGTAGACGTAGTTGTTCTCGAAGGTGATTGTCTTGATGTAGCTCTTGCGCACGTCGAAGAAGTCACCGCCGTCGCATCCGATGCCGTGGATCTTGTTGTTGCGGAAGACGACCTCGTCGATGATGGCCTGGTCGGTGTTGCCATAGAGCAGGCCCTTTTGATCGCTGGCGCCGACAAACTCACAGTCTTCCACATCGAGCAGCTTGTAGTTGCCTGCCGTCTTATAGTCGAAGAACTGATCAGTAGCAGCGTTGTTCGTACCATCGAGCACGACATTGCTCAGCGTGAGCGAAGCACCGTCCTGCATCTTAAACGTACCCTGAATTGTCGGTTTGGCAGTGGGATAGATGCCCTTGATGGTGACAGAGTGCTCGATGACTGCTGATCCGGCCTTGTCCGGCTCAGATTCACCGGCACTGATCTTGTACGTGCCATTGTAGAGCGCGAAGACCTGTCCTTCAGTGGCGTTCTCGAGCAGGGTGCTGAAGTCATCGGTCGAGCGCACGATGGTAGCGCCGCTCAGGTCAACAATCGTCGTGAACTTCTTGCTGCCGCGCTCCTTGCCATTGTAGTAGATCTTTGCCACGTAGTTGGTCTCGGGTGTCAGTCCGCTGATCTCCTTGCGGCCTGCTGCCTGCTCCTCGGCGGTGACCTCCTTTGTCAGCACGACATTGCCGTCATTGTCGAGGATGCTCGCGCTGTTGATGAGCGAGTCTTTGGGCCATTTTATGATGACATCCTTGTCGCCCACATCCTCCAGTGCCATGCTCAGCATGATCTGTTGGGCATCAGAGCGGAAGTAGACGGGACTCCACTTAGAGTTGCGCGAGGCATCGTTGCCGTCGATGGCGCGGACGCGTGCGGAGTACTTGGTGTCGTATTCCAGTCCTTCCAGATAGAGCTCGACGCCCTCAGTGGTGAAGGTCTTCGGTGTGGTGGCGAAAGCCAGGCTGTCGTCGGGATAGACCTCCACTTCGTAAGAGGTGGCGCCGTTGACCGGTTGCCAACTGAGACGGGCTGTGCTGGTCGTTACGTTCTTGGCTTCCAGCCCGACGGGCGAGAAGTTGCGGTCAAGGATGAGGCTTGTGATTTCATCCATGGGGTCGGAGCACGCGGTCAGACCGAGTGCGAGTGTCATCAGTCCCCATGACATGATATGTTTTGTTTTCATATTGCGTTCTATTGTAAAGGTTGGTAATTAGTGATCAGTCCGACAGCTGTCCGAGGTTGCCGTCGTTGTTGAGCAAGCCGTTGCTGCTGTCGATGAAGGTCTGCCAGATCGGCCATAGACAGTGGGTCGATGGTGTGACAACAAAGAGACCATTGATGTAGTCGTCGTTGAGGAGGTTGGCACCGGTATCGGAGTCGATGAACCAGCTCTTGGAAGACCACTCAGCATCTTTCAGCTTGGCAATCACGTCGGGATCGTCCTCGCCCTTGTTCAGACCGTAGTACTCGATGGTGTTGGCATCGGTCGAGTTGTTGATGTAGACCTTGTCGGGCAGTCCGGCGTAGCGGCCTTGGCGGTTGGCGAGTTGCTGAAGTTTTACCTTCTCCTCGTTCATGGCCTCATCGATGATACCCCAGCGCACGAGATCCATCTTACGGAGCGACTCACCGGCAAACTCCAGTGCACGCTGCTCCTCGATACCTTTCTGGAAAGCTTCCTTGCTGGCACAGTAGATTTCCTTCAGCTTAGCTACCGTGTCTGTAGGCAGGGCGCGGTAGAGGATCGGCTTCATGTATTCCCATCCCTTGGCAGGGCCGTTGAGCTGGTTCTCGCTCTCGGCAGCCATCAGATAGACGTCGGCCAGACGCATGTATTGCCAGTTGACGCCATCATCGTTGGTTGAGGTCACGATGCGCTTCATCCACTCGTAGCGCAATTTGCCGAAGCACCATTTGGTCAGGCCGCGGAGCTCGACATGAGACTTGCCGTCAACCAGCGTCTTGCTCCACTGATAGGGCACACAAGTGATGTCGCGGCGGATGTCCTTGGCGTTATAGTCGTAGTAGAGCGTCGGTGTAGGTCCGTTGACACCACCCTGTGCCTGCTGTGTGTATTGGTCCTTGGCGTTGTGCTTAATGCCGAAGGTGTAGAGCACGCGGCCACGGCCGTCGCTGAAGGGAATCTCCCAGAGGCTTTCGCCGCCGGCTGTGACATTGTCCTCACAGAGCTTGGTGAAGTTCTCCTTGAACGAGCCGAGTTTGTTGCGGCCCGAGTTAATGACGTCCTCGCACTCTTCCTTGGCGATGGCATACATCTTTTCCGGAGCAAGCTCTGGGTTCTTGCTGCGGCGGTAGCCGTCGCCACGCAGGCTATAGCCACCGGCGATGAGAGCGATGCGGGCACGCAGACCCTTGACAAAGCTCTTGCTCACGCGCTCGGTTGTCTTCGTGATGGCGTTCTCGTTGGGCCAGTAGCAGTAGTCCTCGGCCTCCTTGAGGTCGTTGAGCAACTGGAGGTAGATGCTGTCACGGTTGGTACGTGGCAGATAAACATTGTCGGCATTGTTCGGCACGAAGCGGGCGGGCACGTCACCCCAGGCCTTGGTCAGGTCGAGATAGAGCACGGCGCGCAATGTCAGGGCTTCGCCGAGCAGCTGCCGCATGTTGGCATTGTGCTCGATGTCGCCATATTTTCGGATGCCCTGGATGGCGAGGTTGGCACGCTCGATACCCTCGTAGAACTTGGCGTAGGCGTTGTTGTCGGTGTTCATCTGCGGATCGGTAGCCGGCGTGTCGTAGTTATAGAGTGCCTGTTTTTGTTCGCTGGCAGCTTTGGCCGACGGCGTCGTACCGGAGGAAGTCTCGATGTCGGTGCTCATGCCATAGAAGGGCAGGAAACGGCCACGGTAGGAGTTGGTCTCGCCAAAGGAGACACAGATCGACATCACCTCGCGCTCGGCCAGGCCATAGACCGAGTAGGTGGATTGCTCGTTGAGCGATGATTGTGTGGGAGCATCCATATCGCAGGAAGCGAGCAGGCCGGCCGAGGCCACCAACAGGGATGCTATGGTAATATGTAATTTTCTCATGGTTGCAGATAATTAGAAGTTGAGGTTCAAACCGAAGACAAAGCTGCGGCTCTTAGGATAAGCTGAATAGTCGACATTGGGTGTGAGGGCGGTCTTCTTCATCGTGTCGTTCTCGGGGTCGAAGCCGCTGTAGCCTGTGATGCAGAACACGTTGTAGGCCGTAGCGTAGAAGCGCAGACTGCCTATGCCCAGCTTGCTGGTGACAAATTTGGGCAGCGTGTAGCCGAGGGTGAGTGTGTTCAGGCGCAGGAAGCTGGCATCCTCGATGGCCCAGTCGGTGAGCACCATCTTGCTCATGTAAGGACTCCACATCGTGGTGTTTTGGTTGAGCTCGGTCAAGCGGGCAGGATCATTGGTGATCAGACCGGTTTCGGGGTCGAGGTTGGTCCAACGCTTGCCGCTGGCCATGATGTCGCTGAGGTTACGATAGAGGTATTTGCCACTGGTAGTATACTCGATCTTGTTGGCGTTGTACTCCTGGTTACCGATCTCAAAGCTGAACTGAGCGCTGAGGTCGAAGCCATAGGCACGGGCGTTGATACCGAAGCCACCATAAGCATCGGGCGATACGTCGCCGATGATGTCATAGTCCTTGGCTGTGACCTTATGGTCGCCGTCGAGGTCCTTGAGTTTCATGCTACCCGGACGCACCTTTCCGACCACGGCGCTGGCGTCGTCGACACCCTCTTTGAGGATCCAAGTGTCAGTAGCAGCGTCGTAGCCTGTGAAGTCGCTGACCTCGTAGCGTCCGGCATTGCGGTAGCCACGGATCTGACCGACGCGGCCTCCGACGGCGATGACATACTCCTTATCGATCTCAGAGGAAGCCCAGCGGCTCTCCTGGTAGAAGTTCTCCATGCCGAGCGATTTGATCTTGGTCTTGTTGAAACCAATGTTGCCGTTGATGTCCAGACCGTAGTTGTGCTTGTTGATGGCGTGCCAGGTGAAGGTAGCCTCAAAGCCTTGGTTCTGTGTCTTACCGAGGTTGCGATACTGGAAGTCATAGCCCGTTCCGGCAACAGGGAAGGCGATGAGCAGGTCCTTGGTGGTGTTGCGGTAATATTCAAATGTACCATTGAGGGCACCGCCGAAGAGCGTCCAGTCGAGTCCGACGTTACGGGTGATGGTCGTCTCCCACTTCAGATCGGGATTGGCCATGTAGTTCGACGGGCGCAGCGGGTTGGTGAAGCCATTGACCCAGTTGCGCTGGGAAGAATTGGCATCGTAGGCACTGTACTCCTGAACGAGCTGTCCGGAAGGAATGTTGTTGTTGCCGGCCGTACCATAGCTGAAACGCAGCTTCAAGTCATCGAGCCATTTCTTTGTGCCTTTCATGAACGGTTCGGAAGTGATACGCCATGCCAGGGCAGCAGAGGGGAAGTAGCCCCAACGGTTGTCTTTGCTGAACTTCGAGGAGGCGTCAGCACGGAACGTGAAGCTGGCCAGATACTTGTCCTTGTAGCCATAGTTGGCACGGGTGAAGAAGGAGAGCAGCTTGTCGTCGGGATCGTAGTAGTCGCTTGTTGCGGCTGCGGTGCCGGTGCCGGACAGTCTCCAGGCAGTATTGGCGTCATAGTCGACAGGGAAGCCGACGACCTGGTTGATGTTCTCGTGCTCCTTGGTGATGATATACTCGTGTCCTACCAACCATGTCAGGTTGTGATCCTTGTTGTTGAAGAGATCCTTGAAGTCATAGTTCAGCGTGTTGGTGTTGCGGAAACGATGACGGTCGGTATTGTCGAGCGTGATCAGCGGGTGGTTGGTGTATGCTTGATCAGCATAGTTGCGTACCGGATAGGAGGTAAGACCGAAGAAGCGTTGGTCGTACTGCGTATAATAGTCATAACCGAACTCCGTCTTTGCGGTGAGGTTTTTGATAAACTCCCAACCAAAAGAGCCGGAGAGATTGAGGTTCTTGCGATTCTTTTTGCGGTCGTTGTCAGCTGCCGAGGTGACAGGATCATAGAGGTTCAAGTCATCGTCATCAAACGAGGCGTTCTCTGTGGCCAGTCCCTTCAGTGGAATTGGTGGATAGATGACGGCATCCTTGAGTCGCTTGTCGGTGTCATAGGAACCCGTGGCATCGTTGGCACCACCACCGCGAACATCGGTGTTGCTGAAGCGGGCCTGGAAGTCAAGCGACGTGCGCTTGGTAGGCTTGGAGTTGACTTTCAATGAGAGGTTGTCACGCTTGAAGCTGGAGCCGACCATGATAGCCTTGTCATTCATGTGGGCATAGCTGAAAGCATACTTGATGTTTTCCGAGCCGCCCGTGATGTTGAGGCTCTGATTGAAGGTGTGTCCTGTGCGTCCGTAGGTAATGTCCTGCCAGTCGTTGCCCTTGATGTTGTCATAGAGGTCAAGATCCTGGTAGTTGCCGAAGAGCGAGGTGAAGGATGAAATCTTCGACGGGACGTTGCTGTTTCTCAGCAGGGCGAGCTCGTACTGCCAGCGTGCGTAGTCGCCGGGAGAGAGCACATCGGCTTTCTTGGCAATCTTCTTCCAGCTGTAGTAAGCGTTGTAGCTGACGCTGACCTTGCCTTGTTTGCCTTTCTTGGTGGTGACGAGGATGACACCGTTGGCACCGCGGCTACCATAGATAGCTGTGGAGGAGGCATCCTTCAATACGGTGATGTCCTCGATGTCGGTGGCCGGGATGTTGCTGATGTCGTCCACGGGGAAGCCATCCACGATGAAGAGCGGGTCATTGCTCTGAGTGATGGAGCCGCCGCCACGTACACGGATCTTCACCGTGGCGTCGGGTGATCCCTCAGAAGTGGACACCTGCACACCGGCGAGTTTACCCGTAAGGGCCTCTTCGGCGCTGGCGACAGGCACCTCGACCAGTGACTTGTTGTCGACAGTGGCTACAGAACCGGTGAGATCCTTGCGCTTCACCGAGCCGTAACCGATGACCACGACATCGTTGAGGTTGTTGGCTTCGTCTTCCATCTTCACGGAGATAGAAGCCTTGTTGCCGACAGTCACCGTCTGGGTTTTCATACCCACATAACTAATCTTTAATGATTTCTTTCCTCCCTTCATGTCCAGAGAGAAATTACCGTCAAGATCGGTGACGGTGCCGTTGCTGGGCATGCCGACCTCTTGCACGGTGGCGCCAATGATGGGCTCACCAGATTTATCGGTGATGGTTCCCTTGACGATTTGTGCATTGATGTCAGCGGCACAAACGAGCAGACCGGTGAGAAACACTGTCCGCATTTTGTTGAGATTGTTAGCCATACGTTTGTTTTTAGTTATTGTTTTTTATATAAAATTCGGTTGCTATGATGTAGGTCGTGATTCAAAATTACGCAAAATTTTCATATCCGCGTGGTTGGATCAGGCCTTTTCTTTGCTTGTGGAACGAAAATCTACCCTAAAAAGTACGATTTTCTCCTTTTACTGTGACTGCCGGTCCAAATCCTCCCATGATGTTGGCGGCACGTACAGTCCACGATCCTTGCGGTTTTTCTGTCGTGAAAGACGTCGAAGTGGTGATGGTTTGCAGGATGTGATTGTGGAAAACGGCATAGGCCGTTGCCTTGGGAGTAGCGTTCCACCTCAGTTGATCCTTGTCGAGTGTCACTCCTGTGACAACAAGACCGGTGGTCAGTTCCCGCGGATCCCATTGTGGAAACATGCGCTCATAGGCGAAGTTGACAGCCATGCTGTCGGTCAGAATGGTGGAGTGGGGACCGTCGAACGATGTGATGCTGTGGTGGGCGGGTGATGCCACCGAGCCATCGGCACGCTGAGTGGCGTATTCTCCGAAGACAAATGGATTGGTGGCATTCATGCCAAACTCTACCCAGCGCTCCGGCAGGATCGTCTCAGCAGCTTGATCCTCAAGCGTGGTGTGGAGGAAAACACTGATGGGCTTGTTGCGCCAGGTGCGTCCGTAGCACCAGGAACCTTTGCCCCCAGCCAGGTCGACAACACGGCAATGGTCGAAGACATAACCAAAGGGGGTGGTTGTTGACGGAGCGGTGATGATGCGGCGCCCTGTGCCGTCGGCATGACGAGGCTCAAGACTGAGTGTGGTATGGTCGAAACGGATGTCACCGCCGCCGCAGATGAAGTCGACCGTGCCGTGGATGTCGCAGTCGCGGAAATAAGCCTGCATGGCCGTGTTGCTGCTATAGTAGGTGTCTTGGTGCGAGAGCATCCTCACCTTATTATATATAGTATGGTTACCGGCATCCTGCATGACAGCAGCCCGACCGGCTCTGCCTGCCTCGTAATACTCGAGTGCGTTTTTCAAGGTGAGATCCTGGAGATACAGTCCCGAGTGAGTGTTGAGAAACATATCAGCCAGTCCCAATCCCTCTTTCTCTGTTTCGGGATGTGTGACAAGGATGGTAGAGTCCATGCTTTGTCCGATGATGGACAGATTGTCAACCGGGAAGTGCTGTTCGGTCATGTTTCCGAAGTCATAGACGCCATTGGGCAGGAAGATCTTCACGCGCTTGGCATTGTTTTCAGTTGTAGCGATGGTTTGGAAGATGTCAAGTACCGACTGGGCATCACCGGGCTTGGCAATGTAGTATCCAGCCATCTTCTGGCCCTCTCGCAGCGCCTCCATCTCCAGACTAGCCCAGATGAAAGGGCCGACGCCCTTGGCATCGTTGTCGCGGATGGGCTCGCTCATGTAGTATTCAAAACTGCCGTCTCGCTTGTAGTTGGGCTTTTTCACCAATGGACCGGGGCCGGGACCGAGTCCACTGACCGCACAGCAGTTTGTCAGTGAGATGGTTTTATCGGCGTTGACACGGATGAAATGCTTCAGAATGCCTTCATAGGCTTCCTGTCCCGCACGGAGGAAGTCGATGGCCGATCCGTCGGTGTTGACCTTGGCTGGGAGGTTGCCTGTGCGCACGCCCTTGAGGAGTACATAGGCAAACATGCAGGAGGCGGTGGACTCGAGATAGTTGCGGGAGTCGTTGACATCCATGACATCATACCACACCTGGCTCTTTTTGTCCTGATGCTTCACCACGGCCGTCATGACCTTTTGCAGCAGTTGCTGCAGCTCGCCACGTTTGGCATAGTCTTGTGGCAACACATCCAGCACCTCTGTGATGGCCATGGCATACCAGCCGAGTGCCCTTGACCAGGTATGCTGGCTTTGTCCTGTCGCCTTGTCAGCCCAGAAGACGCTGTGCGTCTCGTCCCAGGCATGTTTCCAAAGACCGGTGGCAGGGTCGAAGGTGCGCTTGTCGGTGGTGATGATCTGCTTGACAGCGTCGTCATAAACCTTTCTTGCCTGACGGGGCGAGAGGTGGTTCTTGGCATAGAGACAGCGGAATGGCAATCCCATGAAAATGCCGTCGAGCCATACCTGACGGGCGTAGATGGCTTTATGCCAATAGACACCGTCGGAGGTACGAGGCTGACGCTTCAGCTGTTCAAAGAACGTTTTCAGTGACAGGTCTCTGCCCTGATGGTCAGTGGCAAGTGCCGAAGCAGAGCGGGTACCTTTGACAAGTTGCTGGAAACGCTCAACAAGTTTGGCCGGACGCGTGTTGTCGAGGTTATAGTCTTTGATGTCGTAGCCTGTGACTTCGCCGTCTGTGGCGATCATGTGCTGGAGATAGGCGTCGATATATTGAAGAATGGTGTCCCCTCCATGGTGAAGGTAGGTGTCGAGCATACCCTCCAGTTCAATGCCTACGGCATAGTTCCATTTGGGTTTCTTGGCGAAATCGAGCAGCCAGGGCTTAGGATTGCGTTGGATCTCGGAGTAGGTCATCCATTGGGCATAGGAAGAATAGGGATTGTCGGCATCGTTGTGGACGCGTTCCCCGTTGATGTAGACATTGTCATAAGATATTCCCTGTGTCAGCCCCGTGATGTCGATAGGCTTTTTCTTCACCCCGTTGAACTCGCAGTTGCGAACGTTGATATTCTGCACATTGACCGTGTTGTCGAGACCGATGACAAGAATGCCATAGTCGCTCTTGTCGCAGGTCACATTTTCCATGGTCACATTGCGCACCAAGGGATTAAAGCCACGATAACATGCCTCTTGAGGCTCATAGTTGAGATTGATTTTCAGTACGGCCTCTCCGCATTGTCCTACTTTGACATTGCGCATGTTGATGTTCTCGATAATGCCGCCCCGGCAGTTGTTGGTCTTGATACGGAGGACACGGTCCAAGTTGGGAGAGTCCATCATGCAGTCTTCGGCATAGACATTCTGGCAACCGCCGGAGATCTCTGATCCGATGACCACACCACCATGTCCGTCTTCCATCTTGCAGTTGCGGATGATGATGTTGCGGGAAGGTTGTTGCCACAGACGTCCGTCATTGTTGCGTCCACTCTTGATGGCAATGCAGTCATCGCCTGTATGGAAGTAGCAGTTCTTGATGATGACGTTCTCACAGGCTTCCGGATCACATCCGTCGCCGTTCGGACCTTCGTTCCAGATCTTCACATCATCAACAGTCATGCTTTTTGAGAGCAGGGGATGGATCACCCAAAACGGAGAGTTGATCAGACGGACCCCCTTGATCAGAACGCGCTCGCAGTTCACGACATTGATGAGCTGTGGCCGCAATCCCTGACCTCGTCCAAAGCGTCGCTTGTCGGGATCAACACCGTCTTCAGCCATCTTCTGCAGGCGGTCGCGGGCACCTAAGTTCTGTGCTTCCTTGGTCTTGCCGGCTTGATAGCCAAAGCGTTCTTTGCCACACATGGGCCACCATGTGGCGTTGCTGCCTCCACCGTCGATCGTACCTTCGCCCGTGATGGCCACGTCGGTAGTCTCGCGTGCATAGACACAAGGACTGTAGTTCCAACAGGCCAACCCTTCCCAGCTTGTCTTGACAAGCGGATAGAGCTTGGTGTCGAAGACAAAACGGAGCGTGGCCCCTTTGCTGACCACCAGGTTGACGTGGTTTTGCAAGCGCAGGGCTCCCGTGCGCCAAGTGCCTTGTGGAATGACAACGCGCCCGCCACCACTTTTGGATACTTCAGCGATGGCGCGGTTGATGGCCTTTTGGTTGGTAGCGGCCGAAGCCTTGGGACTGGCACCGTAGCGGCTGACAAGCACTTCACGGTCCGGTATCTGTGGAAGGCTGATGGAACTTTCGATGCGCTTCACTGCTTCGTAGTCCCATGCGGAGGCTTTCACAACCCAGAGGGTCAGAAGTAGAAAGCTGAGTAAGAACTTCACCTTCATTCTGAATGCGTACAAGAGTCTTTGTGTCATTGTTATTTGTGGATTGAATGTTTTGGCTTTTAGTTGACAGGTTCAAAATTAAGAAATTATTTCTATACCTTTTTGCTCTAACTACCACTTTTTCCGTACATTGGAAGATTCTACCCCTATTTAAATACGAATTTACACAGACCGACTTTACAGGGCGATGATGGAGTGGGGGTGTAAACAAAGAAGCCATTACCACCGCGGAAGGCGGAGTAATGGCTTCTTGTGAACTGTTGGCGAGGGGTATGAAGACGGTTACAGTCCTCTTACTTTTAAGAGTGCCTGCGCATCGGGCTGCTGCAATCCGGTGAAGCTTGAGAAAGCCTTCATCAGGTCGACAGTATAGCCGCGGCTGAGGATCTTGTTCCGGAATTCATCGCCTGTGGCACGCTTGAGAGCTCCTTTCTGCTGGAAGGTCACGGCGATGTTGTCGGCCAGGACCTCTGTCCACAGATAGCTGTAGTATCCGGCTGCATAGCCGCCACCCCAGACATGATTGAAATAAGAGGTGAAGTAGCGTGGGGGCACTTGTGTGTCGAGCAATCCCACCTTCTTCAATGCTTCTTTCTCGAAGGCTGTAGCCTGATCGGCAGATGGGATGGCGTTGGAGGGAAGCATGGCCCATGCCATATCGGCACAAGTGGCTGCCAGATTTTCTCCCAACGCATAGCAAGGCTGGAAGTTGATGGATTGCATCATCTTGGCTTTTAGAGACTCCGGCATGTGCTCCCCACGGCTGTTGATGGCGTAATGGTCAAAGATCTTGGGAATGGAGGCGAAACTCTCGTTGAACTGTGACGGCATCTCCACGAAGTCACGCGGAACGGCAGTGCCGCTGAGCGTGTTGTACTCACAATTGGAGAGGATGCCGTGGAGAGCATGGCCGAACTCATGGAACATCGTGGTCACTTCATCCCACGTCACATAGGACGGCTGTCCTTCGGGCGCTTTGGCAAAGTTGCACACATTATATATAATAGGTAACTGATTCCATGCTTTGCTCTGCTTGGCAAAGGAACTCATCCAGGCACCACCACGCTTGGTGGGGCGGCGGAAGTAGTCGCTGTAGAACAGGGCGATGGGTTTGCCCGTGCTGTCTGATACCTCAAAGACCTTCATGTCGGCGTGATAGGTGGGGAGGTCTTTGCGCTGTTTGAAGTTCAGACCGTAGACTCGATGGGCAGCGTAGAAGACACCATTGATCTGCACACTGTCGATATTGAAATAAGGTTTCACCTCATCCTCAGACAGATTGAGTTGTGCCTTCTTCATCTTAGCGGAATAGTAGAAGCGGTCATAAGGCTGAAGCTGGAAGTCCGGTCCCATGGTCTGACGGGCGTACGCCTCGATGGCGGCTGTCTCTTTGTCGGCGTTGGGGCGGTAAGCCTTGATGAGGTTGTTGAGGAAAGAATAGACGTTGTCCGGAGTCTTTGCCATCGTCTTCTCCAACGAGTAGGCGGCATAGTTCTTATAGCCCATGATCTCGCCCTTTTCTGCTCTGAGTTTTGCCATCTCCACGACAATGGGCAGTGTGTTGTATTTACCTGTACCGTCGCTGCGATGGATGGAAGCCTCATAGACGCGACGGCGCAGGTCGCGGTTGTCGAGGTTGGTGAGAATGGGCTGCTGTGTGGTGTTGATGATAACGATGGCGTATGGTGCTTTGGCGCCGCGGCTCTGCGCGTCCTTTGCGCATTGTGCAATGTCGGCATCGCTGAGTCCGGCGAGTTCCTCTTTGCTGTTGACCCATACGACAGCATTGTTGGTGGCTTCCTGGAGTTGTGTGCCCCATTGCTGTTGCAGGTCGGAGATGCGCTTGTTGATCTGTTCGACACGAGCTTTCTTGTCCTTTGAGAGCAGGGCACCATCGCGGACAAAGCCTTTGTAAGTCTCTTCCAGCAAGCGGTGGTCTTCCCCTTTGAGTTTGGTCAGCTCATGATCATAGACATATTTCACGCGGCCGAAGAGCTTGTCATTGAAAGAAATATCGTTTTGCAACTGTGTGAGTTGTGGCATGATAGCCTTTTCCGTTGCTGCAATCTCCGGCGTCTTGTCAGCCTCGTCGATGCAGAAGAATATGCTGGAAACGCGGTCTAAAAGCTTTCCACTGTTCTCGAAGGCTAGGATTGTGTTGCTGAATGTTGGATTTTCCTTGTTGTCGGTGATCGTCTTGATGGCCTTGCGTTGTTGTGCAATGGCTGTTTCCAGTGCAGGCAGATAATCGCTGGCCTTGATGCGACTGAAATCAGGGGCGCCAAAGGTCAGCGTGCTCGGGCAGAGCAAGGGGTTGGTGGCCTTTGCCGTAGTGGCCGTTGAGTTCTGCGCCATGGACAGCATGACGGTAGATGACAGTCCTACTGTCAGAAGTGTCTTTTTAATTTTTGTGTTCATAGTCGACTCCTTATTATATATAATACATTTATTTGTATGACAAGGGTGGTAACAAATGTGACGGTATTGCACATTGTCATGGTTCAAAGTTACTAAATAATTTCGAAATAGGTTGATAAAAGACAAGAAAGATGAAAAGGTGAGCGGCTTTTCTTTTTCTTGGCATGTCATTTGTAGAAATAGCAAATGAAAACTCATCATGATAGGATGCAGCAATCTCATCATTTTTGAGTATTGCAGGGTAAGATGAAATGCATTACCTTTGCATTTGAAACACTTTAAAACAATAATATTATGGTAATCGAAAAAGTACATGCAAGAGAAATCTTGGATTCGCGTGGCAATCCAACAGTGGAAGTAGAAGTAACTCTTGATAATGGCGTCATGGGACGTGCCAGTGTGCCGTCTGGTGCATCTACCGGTGAGAATGAGGCCTTGGAGCTTCGTGATGGCGACAAGAAGCGTTTCGGCGGTAAAGGTGTGCAGAAGGCTGTGGCTAACGTCAACGACGTGATTGCTCCGGCTCTCAAGGGCGACAATGTGCTCGATCAGCGTGCGATCGACTATAAGATGCTGGCGCTTGACGGCACTCCAACGAAGAGTAAGCTCGGTGCCAACGCCATCCTCGGCGTGTCTCTGGCTGTAGCTCATACGGCTGCTAAGGCACTGGGACTGCCCCTGTATCGCTATATCGGCGGCTGCAACACCTATGTGATGCCTGTGCCAATGATGAACATCATCAACGGTGGCGCTCACTCCGACGCGCCTATCGCTTTCCAGGAGTTCATGATTCGTCCTGTTGGTGCTGCTTCGGAGAAAGAAGCTATCCGCATGGGTAGTGAGGTCTTCCATCAGTTGCAGAAGAACCTGAAGAAGCGCGGCCTCTCAACGGCTGTCGGCGACGAGGGTGGCTTCGCACCGAAGCTCGACGGTATTGAGGACGCACTGCAAAGCATTGTCGATGCTGTCAAGGACGCAGGTTACGAGCCGGGCAAGGATGTGACCATCGCCATGGACTGCGCTGCCAGCGAGTTCGCTACACAGCGTGATGGAAAGTGGTATTACAACTACAAACAACTGTCGAACGGTATGCCAAAGGATCCTAATGGCAAAGAACTCAACGATGAGCAGCAGATCGCTTATCTTGAGGAACTTGTCAACAAGTATCCTATCGACTCTATCGAGGACGGTCTCGATGAGAACGACTGGGAAGGCTGGGTGAAGTTGACCAATGCCCTGGGCAAGAAGGTACAGCTGGTCGGTGATGACCTCTTCGTGACGAATACGAAGTTCCTGGAGAAGGGTATCACGATGGGCGCAGGCAATGCCATCCTGATCAAAGTCAACCAGATCGGTTCACTCACCGAGACTTTGGAGGCCATTGAGATGGCTCATCGCCATGGCTATAACACTGTGACGAGCCACCGCAGCGGTGAGACTGAGGACACAACGATTGCTGACATCGCTGTGGCTACGAACTCCGGTCAGATCAAGACCGGTAGTATGAGTCGTACAGACCGTATGGCAAAATACAACCAACTCATCCGCATTGAGGAAGAACTTGGTGATCGCGCTGTGTATGGCTATCGCAAGCTGAAGTAGAATCATATTCGCTCAAAATAAAAGCCGGGCATCCGCGTGATGGGATGTCCGGCTTTTTGTTGTATGTAATGGCATTAACTATGTTCTACAATGAATATATGTTCCTTTGACAATGAACATATCTTGCTTTGCCGATGAACATATCTTGTTTTGCCATTGAAGATATCTTGCTTTGCCATTGAAGATATCTTGCATTTGTTAAGCACCTATTTGCAAGTGATGGCTCACTTATGCCTTATTGGTTAATGGTTGGCAACACCAGCGAGTAACCTTGAGCATGACGGCCATTCCTGGTACGTCTTTTAGAAGATAATATTTCTTGTTGGTGCGAATCAGCTTCCCGGTCAGTCCCTTCAATGGGCCGTGGGTGACGAGAACGGGAGTCCCCGTCTTGAGTTTCGCGTCCTCTTCTGATAAGAATTTCCTTTCGGCCAGTGAAGGGCTGCACATGGCTTGAAATTCATGCATCTCTTTTGCCGGGATCTCTGCCATCTCTTTGGCATGTCGATCTTTCTTGATGACACTTAGCTTGTAGGGGAGGGCAACGAGCATCTTCTGAAAGGCTGATTCCTCTATTGCCTTTCTGACAAAGATCAAATTGTGCACTACTGGTCTCAATTCGTGGCGCAGTTTGTGGTCAGCATCAAGATAATCGACAATTTCTTGAGGGATGAATGTCGTGAAGCCCTTTTTCTCGAGTTCGTCATTCACCGCCCGCTGCTTCAAAGAGAATAGTCTTATGGCGTACCAAGGACTGGTGTCGTCCTCGGTGCGCGCGATGTGAGTCTCTAATTGCATAGTGAAAACGCTGGTTGCATGGTGAAGGCGTAGAGAAGGGAGCTGTTAGAACTCAGAGGTGAAATGGAACTTGATATGCGGGAAGTCTTGTTGTGCCATGCTCAAGATATAGGAAGAGTCGGCCAAGAAGACATCGCGTCCCTCCGTGTCTTTCGCCATGTACTGGTATTTGCGCTTCTTGAAGTTGTCGAGTTCTGCGGGATCATCAGCCTCTATCCAGCATGCCTTGTAGAGATGTAGCGGCTCCCAACGGCACTTGGCATTGTACTCATGCTCCAAACGATATTGGATGACCTCAAACTGCAACTGACCTACGGTGCCGATGATGCGGCGATTGTTGAATTGGTTGACAAAGAGCTGTGCCACACCCTCGTCCATAAGCTGTGTGATGCCTTTGACAAACTGCTTGGATTTCATCGGGTCGTCATTCTCAATATACTTGAAGAGTTCCGGTGAGAAGGAAGGCAATCCACGGAAATGAAGTTGTTCGCCTTCTGTCAGTGTGTCACCAATCTTGAAAATACCATTGTCCGGTAGACCGACAATATCACCCGGCCATGCTTCCTCAACAGTACTCTTGCGCTGTGCCATGAACTGTGTGGGTGAAGAGAAACGCACGGTCTTGCCCTGACGGACATGCAGGTAGGGCTGGTTACGTACGAACTTACCTGAGCAGACCTTGCAGAAGGCAATACACGAGCGGTGGTTGGGGTCAATATTGGCGGTGATCTTAAAGATGAATCCTGTGAATTTCGGTTCAGTGGGCACTACGACGCGCTCTTCTGCCTGGGTAGGACGTGGGCTCGGGGCTATCTCTACGAAGCAGTTGAGCAATTCCTGCACGCCGAAGTTGTTGAGGGCAGAACCGAAGAAGACGGGGGCTGTCTCAGCCTTGCGATAGTCCTCAGCATCGAACTCAGGGTAGACACCGTCGATCAACTCCAGGTCGTTGCGCAGTTGTTCTGCCTCCTGCGCGCCTACATGTTGATCGAGATCTTGAGAATGGATGTCCACTGCGACCTTCTCAGTGACTCTTTGTTTGTTGGGTTTGAAGAGGTTGAGCTGTTGCTCGTAGATGTTGTAGACGCCTTTGAACTTAGCGCCTTGTCCGATCGGCCAGGAAAGTGGACGCACATGGATGTGTAGTTCCTCTTCCAGTTCATCGAGCAGATCAAAGGGATCTCTACCTTCGCGGTCCATCTTGTTGATGAAGATGATCACAGGTGTATTGCGCATGCGGCATACCTCCATCAGCTTGCGGGTCTGTGCCTCCACACCTTTGGCAGAGTCAACGACAATGATAGCCGAGTCGACGGCAGTCAGCGTACGGTAGGTATCCTCTGCAAAGTCCTGGTGACCCGGTGTGTCCAAGATGTTGACTTTATAGGGCTCGCCTTCCTGTCCTTCCGGCAGGTAGTCGAATTCCATGACAGATGTAGATACCGAGATACCGCGTTGCTTCTCAATATCCATCCAGTCTGACGTGGCTGTCTTGCGGATTTTGTTGTTCTTCACGGCACCGGCCACTTGTATCTGACCGCCGAAGAGCAGGAACTTCTCGGTGAGTGTAGTCTTACCGGCATCAGGGTGAGAGATGATGGCGAAGGTGCGCCGACGTTGTATTTCGTTCATATAATGATTACTTCTTGATTTCGTTCATGTTAGCCATACACTTCTTCAGCGAGTCAAGCCAATAGGGAATGACCGCGTGAAAGGTCTCCTTGATCTTTGTCTTGTCAAGAACGCTGTAGGCAGGACGCTTGACAGGTGAAGGGAATTCGTCGCTGTGGCAGGGCTGGATGTCGCAGTTGTCGTGTCCGGACAAGGCTGCAATCGCCTTGGTGAAGTCATACCACGATGTGACGCCTTCGTTGCTGAAGTGATAGATGCCGCTGTGGCCCTCGTACTTTCTGTTTTCCACAATGTCAAAGATGGTGTTGGCCAAGTCCCCGGCATAAGTAGGTGTACCACACTGGTCAAAGACTACCTTCAGCTGCGGGTGAGTTGCTGTGAGGTTGAGCATTGTCTTGACGAAGTTGTGCCCAAACTCGGAGTAGAGCCAAGCCGTTCTCAAGATGATATAGTCCACACCCGTGGCTTGAATCTTTTGTTCGCCGTGCAATTTAGTAAGTCCATAGACACCTGTCGGCGTGCCTTTCTGGTCCTCGCGGCACGGAGTGTTATAAGGATCACCGCCGAAGACATAGTCTGTGGAGATATGTACGAGCAGTCCGCCAACTTCCTTCATTACTTTGGCAAGGTTCTCGGGTGCGGTGGCGTTGAGTGTTTCTACGATTTCGCCGGCGGTTTCTGCTTTGTCGACATTGGTCCATGCCGCGCAGTTGACGATGCATTTCACATCATTGTCCTTGACCATTTGACGGATGGCGTCAATGTCGGTGATGTCGAGATGAGTGTATCCGTCGCAGACATCCGTGAAGATATATTGGTCTTTTGCGCTTGTCTTGCTGACAATCTGCATCTCATTGCCGAGCTGTCCGTTAGCGCCTGTCACTAAAATATTCATATTGCGTGTTCTTTATGATGATCTTTGTTTACCAAATGATTAGCCTTGTTCCCCAAAGTCAATGCCTTCTGTCCGGTCTTTGACATAATAGTCAGAGAGCATTCCCATGAAGGTTGAGAGTTCTTTGATGGCATGATCGGTCTCCTTGGAGATCTCCTTATGTTGCAGTCTGAGCAACATCACACCATAGAGTGCGTCGAGACAAGTCTCTATCTCATTGACATTCTTGTCACCCTTTTGGCGCAATTCCACGATGAAAGGCAATACTTTATAGTACTCGGCATTGTAGAATGGAAATTTATTGGAGTCGAGCAACTGGCAATGCAGGTCGAAGAGATCGCCAATGATCACTTGGTTGATTTGCAGATGGCCTTTCTCGCGGCAACCTTCTTCGTTCATCATGCGTATGAGGTTGCCGAACCAGTCAGCCTCCTCGTCTTTTTGCTCCGGTGAATAGTCAAATTGGTCGATGTATTCTTTTCTTATACGAGACAAAGAGCATCCGTAGGCTCTGATCAAGTCTTCCATCTGCCACATGTAGAGCAGATATTCTGCAATGGATTTCTCCTTTAATTTTTTAGCGATAAACATGCTTGAAAAGATTTTGTTGATAAAGATATCTATTGAGGTAAGCGTAGGCTTATATGTTCCTTTTCCGTTACCATGACAGGCGTCTTGGCTACGGTAGCTAATAATGGATGGTATAGAGGTTAAACACTGTACCGATGAGCATAGCGAAAGAAAAGACGATGACCAGACCGCCAATGATGCGATTAATGATCTGAATGCCGTTCATGTCGAACTTGGCCCGTACTTTATCTACCAGCCACGTCAGGCCGTACCACCACAGCAGGGCGCCGGAGATGATGCTCATATAGCCAAGAGTCATCTCCAAAGGGTGATGCGGGACAACGAAGGCAAACTGGGCAAAACAGGCGATGAACAGAAAGACGATCAGCGGATTGGAGAAGGTCACCAAAAAAGCTGTGATGGCATTATGCCATAAGGTGCCCTTGTTTTTACTGCTGGCGTGCATGTTCTTTCGTGGATCGCTTCTGAAGCAGTAGATGCCAAACAACAGTAAGATAGCACTGCCTGAGAGTTGAAGGATAAATTTATTGGTAGGGTTGGTGATGAAGTCCATCACGAAACTCATACCAAATCCTGTGAAGAGTGCGTAGATGATGTCACTTACAGCAGCTCCCACGCCTGTGACAAACCCATACCAACGTCCTTTGTTGAGTGTGCGTTGGATACAGAGTATTCCCACCGGCCCCATTGGTGCAGAGGCGATGATTCCGATGAGTAGACCCTTGAGGATGAGCTCTAACAGATCAATATGTAAAAATGGCATCATAAGGCTTGCAAAGTTACGAATTTTATCCGATAAACCGTCATCTATTGGGTTATTTCATTCTTTTCAGCGTGCAATCTTCGATATATCTTCGTTGTTTCCTCTTGTCCGGTACCTATTCTGCTGAGAAATCGGCTACCAGTTGTCTGTAGGCTCGCAGCATGCGTGTGCGAAGGATGTATCCCTGCAATGTGTTGTTGATGTCTACCACAGGGAGCGCCTCTGCGTTTGTTGTGTCAAACTTATGCATGACATCCTCCATCGGTTCGTTGCGGTAGAGAATGGCGGGAACAGGCGTCATCAGTTGCGCGACACGGAACTTTTGGTAGAGTTCTGGTCTGAAGACAATATGTCGGATCTTGTTGATGTCGATTTCTCCAAGCAGTCGTCCGGCAGTATCCACGACAGGCAGGAAGTCGTAGTCGGTACTGGAGAGAACATTGACGAGTTTGCCTAAGAGCATGTCGGGTTGCACGGCCACATAATCTTTCTCTACCAGTGAGTCCATACTCATCAGTGTCAGCACACTCTTGTCGGTGTGGTGGGTGACCAGCTTGCCTTCACGTGCCAATCGCATGGCGTAGATAGAGTGTGGTTCGAAGATACTGATGAACATCACACTGACCACCGACACGATCAGCAAAGGCACGAAGAGCTGATAGCCGCCTGTGATCTCGGCGATAAGGAAAATGCCTGTCAGTGGAGCATGCATGACACCGGCCATCACGCCTGCCATGCCCAACAGCGTGTAGTTGCTTTCGGGAAGGTAGACACCGATTTGTTGCATATTCCAAAGTCTGGCAAAAAGGAACCCCGCAAAGCCTCCTACAAACAAAGAGGGAGCAAAGGTACCGCCACAGCCGCCTGCTCCGTTGGTGGAAGACGTGGCAATCACCTTGGTGAGCATGACGAGAGCGATGTATATTGGTAGCAATTCGTTATGACCATAGAACAGCGATCCGTTCATCACCTGACTCCAGTCTGTGATGGTCTTGCCTGTGATGAAGGTTCCTAATGTGGTGTATCCTTCACCATAAAGTGAAGGAAAGAAAAAGATCAACGTGCTCAATGTGATACCTCCTACGAAGAGCTTGCGGTAGGGATGCTGTTTCATCTTGGCAAACTGTCCTTCACAGAAATTCATGGCACGCATGAAGTAGAGACTCATCATGCCACATACCAGTCCAAGCAAAATGCTTGCCGGAACGCGCTCAACGCTGAATGGCGACTGAAGCGTAAAGGTGAAGAGGGTGGAAGTACCGGTGAAGACATAGGAAAAAATGTCGGCCGTGATGGTGGCAATCAGGATGGGTATCAAAGAAGCCATTGACATGTCGATCATCAGCACTTCCAACGTGAACACAAGTCCGGCGATGGGGGCTTTGAAAATGCCCGAGATAGCGGCGGCAGCACCGCATCCTACCAATAGCATCAGTGTGCGCTTATCCATATGGAAGAGCTGTCCCAGACTGGATCCAATGGCGGAACCCGTCAAGACGATAGGAGCCTCGGCACCAACCGAACCGCCAAATCCGATGGTGATTGCTGAGGCGACGACCGATGACCAGCAGTTATGGCGTTTCAACACGGAGCGCTTTGTGGAGATCGCATATAGAACTCGTGTAATGCCGTGCGAGATGTTGTCGCGAACGACATATTTTATAAATAAAGAGGTCAGCCAAATGCCGATAACTGGAAAGACCAGATAAAGCCAGTTGACGGCATTGGTCATGAAATCCTCAGTGAGCAGGCGCTCTATCAGTCGTATGAGTTGGTGGAGTACATATGCGGCCACAGCGGAGAGTATTCCGATGAAGAACGCAAGGATGCTGGTCATCTGCCGCTCTGTGAGATTGTGGTTTTTCCACTCGAGGATTTGATTGAAAGTCACCTTCTTTTTATTTTAGAGAATATATACCTTATTATATAAATGTTATTCCTAACGATATGATACCTTCCTTAAATGAAATATTGTAAGTCTGGCTGAACGTGTATGAGTCGACCAAGGGGCGTATGGGATACGGCTGGGCGAAGAGCTTGAAGTGATCAAGTGAAGTAAAAGATTCGATGGAGTGATTCGCTCTTTTCTTTTTTTGTAATCGCCTATTATTTTCTGATGATCGTCACTTCACCTTGTGGCCCCAGTTTTATGATGGAACTGGGCGTGTGGGGCTTGTGTTCTTGCCGGCGTGAGAAGCAGACATAGTCCACAGCCTCGAGCAATTCAGGGGCGATGTCGCAATAGTTTTGTGCCGCAGGTTGTCCACTGATGTTGGCACTGGTGCTGACGAGCGCTTTTTGGAAACGGTAGCACAGTTCGTGTGAGAAGGGCTCTTTGGTGATGCGCATGGCGATGCTCCCGTCTTCAGCAATGAGATTGGGTGCGAGGTTGACGGCACCATCCAGTATGACAGTCGTCGGCTTGACGACCGCATCGAGCAGGTCCCATGCAACAGCGGGCACATTGCGCACGTAACGTTGCAGACGGGCATCGGAGTCAACAAGACAGATAAGAGCTTTCGAGTCGTCACGATGCTTGATCTGATACACGCGTGCTACAGCTTCCGAATTCGTGGCATCGCAGCCAATCCCCCAGACCGTATCAGTTGGATAGAGAATAACGCCTCCGCGACGGAGCACGTCCACGGCGTTTTTAATATCTTCTTCTTGTGTCATTTTATAGTTGTTCTTTTTATTAGCAAAGATAGCAAATCTTTTTTTTCTATCCAAATGTTTTTTGAAAAATATATGTCTCAATCGCGTGTCGCGGGCACGATATTTTTAGTAAAAAGACACTTTTTTGTCTTGCGTTTGTTAATTTCCAACTGAAAGTAGTTGGTTTTTCAAATGTTTTATTATCTTTGCAACAGAAACACAATCGATAAAACCAAAAACAATGAATGAGCAAGAATTATTGAAACCTTACGTCATTGGACTGGATCTCGGTGGTACCAATTCTGTATTTGGTATTGTTGACAGCCGTGGTGACATAAAGGCCACAACAGCGATCAAAACACAGGCATATGAGAAGGTGAAAGACTATGTCAAGGCTTCTGTCGATGCCCTGCATATCATCATCGATCAGGTGGGTGGTATAGAAAAGATCAAGGCCATGGGCATTGGTGCTCCTAATGGCAATTACTATAAGGGTACGATCGAGTTTGCGCCAAACTTGGCCTGGGGACACAATGGCATTGTGCCATTGGCTGATATGTTTTCCAAGGAGCTGGGCATTCCTGTGGCTTTGACCAATGATGCCAACGCTGCCGCTATTGGTGAGATGACGTATGGTGTGGCCAGAGGTATGAAGAACTTTATCGACATCACATTGGGTACGGGCGTAGGCTCAGGCATTGTCATTGATGGCAAAGTGGTCTATGGCTGTGACGGCTTTGCCGGTGAGCTGGGTCATGTCATCATGCGTCGTGAGAACGGACGCCTCTGCGGTTGCGGCCGTCATGGTTGCTTGGAGGCTTATTGCTCCGCTACGGGTGTGGCTCGCACAGCACGTGAGTTCCTCGACACCACCGATACACCGTCTTTGTTGCGTGAGTTAAATCCGAAGGACATCACATCACTTGATGTGAGCATCGCAGCCGGCAAGGGTGATAAGCTGGCTAAGAAGATCTATGACTTTACGGGAGAAATGCTGGGTGAGGCTTGCGCAGACTTTGCCGCCTTCTCTTCCCCCGAGGCTTTCATCTTCTTTGGTGGCCTGACCAAGGCTGGAGACCTGTTGATGGATCCGATTAAGAAGAGCTACGACGAGCATGTCCTGCCTATCTTCAAGGGCAAGGCTAAGTTCCTCGTGAGTGGTCTGGATGGCAGCTCAGCTGCTGTATTGGGTGCTTCTGCAGTGGGCTGGGACATCTAAGAGAGTCTGTTCTGTGAACAAGCTATATAAGAAGGAGGGCTGCTCCCTTGGGGGCAGCTCTCCTTCGTTTTTTATGGACCGTAGATGAGCGGTGCTGAATAGCCGTAGACCTGTGGTTCGTAATATACTACATAACGTCCCGGAGTGGGGGAGCGTTAGATGCAGATCAGGTCTGTATGGATGCCATTCAGAAAGGCCGCGGCAGGCATGCGCTTCTTACCCGCTGGTTGCAGTTCGTCTATTGCCAGCCATTCATCTGCACAGGCTATGAGCAGTTGGGTCTTTGATGCACTGACCGTGCCGGGCTTTTCATTGCATGCTTTACCTGTCTTGGAAGTCTTGTAGATCTTATAGTTGTTGGCTTTTCCCGCTTCTCCGCTTGCCGGTTGCATTGTCGTCCAAGCGCAGGGATAAGGCGAGAGTCCTCTGACAAAGTCATAAACCCTCTTGGCAGTCATCGTCCAGTCGATTTTGCAGGTATCCTTGAAGATCTTTGGAGCCGGATGCAATTCTTGATCAGCTCCTGCCAATTGGCTTTGGTCGATGGAGTCTACCTGTCCTTCTCCTTCCAGCACAAGGTTGATTGTTTCTTCAGCAATGTCGGCACCCAGGTTCATCAGCCCGTCGTAGACAAATTCCACGTCAGCATCATCGGGAATGGGGAATTTCTTTTGCAGGATGATGCGTCCCGTGTCGATGTCCTTGTCCAGGAAGAAAGTTGTCACACCCGTCATGGTCTCCCCATTGATAATTGCCCAGTTGATAGGTGCAGCTCCGCGGTACTGAGGGAGCAAGGCAGCGTGTACATTGAAAGTGCCGAATCGCGGCATGGACCACACGATTTCCGGTAACATTCGGAAGGCTACGACGACCTGCAGGTCAGCGTGGTAGGCTGCCAACTGCTCAACGAAGGCTGGGTCTTTCATCTTTACGGGCTGCAGGACGGGGATGCCTTTTTCAACAGCGTAGCGCTTGACTTCCGAGGGCTGCAGATGGTCCTGATGCCTACCGACAGGCTTGTCAGGCTGAGTGACCACAGCCACGATGTTGTAGTCGTCTTCTATTAACCGGCGTAGCGTACCGACAGCAAACTCTGGGGTACCCATGAATATAATTCTTAAGTCTTTCTTGTTCATCGTTGTCTTTTGTTTATCTTTCTTCTCATTGATGAAGGATCCTGGCATTTGTGAAGCCTTGTTGCCGGCCTATCAATAAACTTTATGCAAAGATAGTGAGTTTTTGTGAGATTGTGAAACGCGGAGAGATTTTATTCTTTTATCTTTTTGAAGTTTGTGCTGCCTTTTGCTTGTTTTATAGAGATGCATTGTGGCTCATTGTGATCGTCGATATTGCTGATGAAGCGTTATATATATAAGGTATTACCCTATAAATTTGGTCTTTCAGATAAAACTTTGTAACTTTGCATAGTTTTAGTCTAAGACAACTGAACATGCAAAAACCCGTAGTCATTGCCGGACCGTGTGTCATCGAGTCTGCCGCTTTGCTCGACACAGTAGCGCAAGAACTTGTCAGGCTCAACGCCAAATACGACGTCAACATCATTTTCAAGGCTTCTTTTGATAAGGCCAACCGCACTTCTCTCCATTCCTTTCGTGGACCTGGTTTGGAGCGTGGTCTGCAAATGCTGGCTGATGTGAAGCGTAAATATCAGTTGAGGATCACCACCGACATCCACGAGGCTTGGCAGGCAGGTCCCGCAGGAGAGGTATGCGACGTGCTTCAGATCCCCGCATTTCTTTGCCGACAGACCGACCTGCTTGTTGCTGCGGCCAAGACCGGTCGTGTCGTTAACATCAAAAAGGCACAGTTCCTCTCCGGCCGTGACATGCGCTATCCCGTAGAGAAAGCCCAGGATAGTGGCGCAAAGGAAGTATGGCTCACCGAGCGTGGCAACTGTTTTGGCTACAACAATCTTGTCGTCGATTTCCGCAATATTGCCGACATGCTTGACATCGTGCCTACGGTCATCATGGACTGTACCCACAGCGTACAGCGTCCTTCGGCAGGAGATGGCAAGACCATCGGCGACCGTAAGTTTGTGCCGAGCATGGCGCTTGCGGCAAAGGCTTTCGGAGCCACCGGCTATTTCTTCGAGACGCATCCCCATCCCGACGAAGGACTTTCGGATGCAGCCAATATGCTTGAGTTGAACCAACTCGAAGCGACCCTTCTGCCTCTTTTGCAGTAAGCCATTCAGCCAATAGAAGCGACACGATCCACCCATAGAAGCGACACGATCAATCAAGAGAAGAACAACAGATGAAAAAAGAAATAAAAGCAGAAAAGAAGTTATCCACTCCGGAAGAGCGACTCCATCACGCACGGCAATATGCCGAGCGTTGTTTGCATGAGGAAGCGGAGGCCGTCCTTGACCTCATCCCGCAACTTGATGAGAATTTTGAGAAAGCCGTGGAGATGATGTATCATTGCCGCGGGAAGATCATTGTCACGGGAGTGGGCAAGAGTGGCAACATTGGTGCCAAGATTGCCGCGACCTTATCCTCCACAGGTACGCCTGCTTTTTTTATCAATCCTCTTGATGCCTATCATGGCGATTTGGGCGTGATGACGCCCGATGATATCGTGCTTGCCATCAGCAATTCCGGTCAGACCGACGAACTGTTGCGTTTTGTGCCGATCTTGCTGCACATGCACGTTCCCATCATCGGTATGAGCCGCAATCCCGAATCGTTGTTGGCAAAATACTCAGCGATCCACATCAAAGTGTTTGTCGATCACGAAGCCTGTCCGCTGAACTTGGCACCGACATCGTCCACGACGGCAGCTCTGGCCATGGGCGATGCCCTTGCCATTGCACTCATGCAAGTGCGTGATTTCCGTCCCCGCGACTTTGCACAGTTCCATCCTGGCGGCGAGTTGGGCAAACGCTTGTTGACGATGGCCGAGGATGTCATGCGCACAGACGACCTTCCTGTCATTCCCGAAGACATGAACTTAGGCAAGGCCATCATCGACGTGTCAAAAGGCAAACTGGGCATGGGTGTCTCTCTCGACGGAGACCAGCGTGTCATCGGACTCATTACAGATGGCGACATCCGCAGAGCCATGGAGAAATGGCAAGCCCGTTTCTTCGATCACACGGTGAGTGAGATCATGACGCGCACGCCAAAGATCGTCTCTCCCACGACAAAGGTCACGGAGATCCAGCGTGTCATGCATCAATACAAGATCCATTCCGTGCTGGTCTGCGATAAGGAAAAGCACCTCTTGGGTATCGTTGATTCTTACGCTGCTTCCTTGCTCAACCAATAAGCCGGTCATGTCCTGTCGCACTGTAGGTCAGCAGTGCAGAGGACTGACATGGTCACAGTATATTCAATAGTATTAGTTATCCCATCATTTTGAGAGAATTGTTCTTCAAGGTATTGGCATGCCTCCTCCTGACAGGCATTGCACCATGTTATGCCCATTCCCATCAGACAGCAGCCGACCCTCAGCGTAGTGATTCTATGTTGGTCAGTCAGTTGCGTGCCGACGGCATTACTTTTTCCCATGATAACAGCGTGACGCTGCTGATGACGGGGCAGGAAAAGTTCGATGATCTGTTTGCTGCCATCCGTCAGGCCCGTTCTTCCGTCCACTTAGAATATTTCAACTTTCGAAATGACTCCATCGCCCGTTGCCTTTTCGACTTGCTTGCCGAGAAAGCAGCGCAGGGTGTAGAGGTCAGAGCCATGTTCGATGGCTTTGGCAATGACAGCAACAATCGTCCTTTGCATCGCAAACATATCAAGAAGCTCCGTCGGGAAGGTATCGAGATCTACGAGTTCGATCCGATCCGCTTCCCTTGGATCAATCACGTGTGGGCACGTGACCATAGAAAGATTGTCGTCATTGACGGTAAGATCGCATACACAGGCGGCATGAACGTTGCGGATTATTACATCAAAGGCACGGAAAAGGTCGGCTCTTGGCACGATATGCATTGCAGGATCGAAGGCACTGAGGTGAATACGCTTCAGGAGATCTTCCTGCGTACATGGAATAAGGTGACGGGCCAGAACATACATGGTCCGCAGTACTATCGCGGTTTGGGGGATGTGAGCTATTTCCATGGTCTGAAGCCCGACACGTGCGCCACAGCCGGCAACAAGATGGTCGGCATCATCAATCGTGAGCCGCACACATCCAATGAGATCATCCGTGAGTTTTATACCCATGCCATCAACGATGCGCAGGACAGCATCATGATCATCAACCCTTATTTCACGCTGAATCATAAAATCAAGAAAGCACTGAAGAATGCGGCTAAGCGCGGCGTGAAGGTAGAGATCATGTTGAGTGTGAAAAGTGACATTCCCCTGACGCCGGACTGTGGATTTTACAACGCCCACCAGTTGATGAAACACGGATGCACCGTGTGGATGTATCAGCCCGGCTTTCATCACACCAAGATCATCATGGTGGATGGTCGCTTCTGCACTGTGGGCTCAGCCAATCTCAATGCGCGGAGCCTTTCATGGGACTACGAAGAGAATGCCGTCATCATTGATCCTTGCACGACGCAAGAGTTGATCAAGCTCTTCAATTCAGAAAAAAAAGACTCCTTCCGTCTGACGGAAGAAGTCTGGGATCAGTGGAGGACACCTTGGCAGAAGTTTCGTGGTTGGTTTGCCCACCTGTTGGCTAAGTTCCTATAAGACTTTACGGTCTTTCTTAGATGCTGTTGACATCAACATATCCATGCATGACAGCATAGATCGTCAGCGCCGACACGCTGCGGCGTCCCAGTTTTGCGACGATGTTCTTTCGGTGCGTGATCACGGTGGTCAGTCCGATGTTGAGCTTGTCGGCGATCTCCTTGTTGATATATCCCTTGACGATGAGTCTGAGCACATCTATTTCCCTTTTCGACAATTTCCGTTCCGGTGTAGTGCCGGGCTGCATGGGAAGGTTTTTTCCGTGGCCGTGAGCATACTGTTCGAGGGCCAGCAACTGTCTGACCAACAGTTTTTCGGGCTGATGGCAACAGATGCAGTGAAATCCTGAGGGCTGTGCTGCGGGTTCAGAAGATGAAGTAAAGACGATGGTTTTATGACTTCTCTGTGCGAAATAGTTACGGTCGTTCAACAGCACCTCTTGTGATACAAAGAAATGCACGAAGCCTTCGTCGCCCTCTTCTAAAAGATCTTCTACTGTGTTAAACGTGTGGACTTCCATCATTGGCATGACCTGTTCCAGCAGAGTTTTCATGCCGATTAAGGCCAGCGTGTCCTCATTGATAACAGCTACTCTTGGTTGTTCCATGATTGAAGAAATAAGAATGCCTGCTCATTAGCAACGGAGCGTTTCCTGAAACTAAGAGCAGGCATTGATGATCTTATCTGTTGTGATTATTTTGCGTAAGCAACACTACGTGTCTCGCGGATGACGGTGATCTTCACCTGACCGGGATAGGTCATCTCGTTTTGGATCTTCTCTGCGATCTCGTTGCTGAGTTTCGTGCTGTCTTCGTCGGTCATCTTATCGGCGCCGACAATGACTCTCAGCTCACGGCCGGCCTGGATGGCGTAGGTCTTTGTCACGCCAGGATAGCTCATGGCGATGGCTTCCAGGTCGTTGAGACGTTTGATGTAAGCCTCTACAATCTCGCGGCGAGCTCCAGGACGTGCTCCTGAGATGGCGTCACACACCTGAACGATCGGAGCCAGCAGTGTCTGCATCTCCACCTCATCGTGGTGAGCGGCAATCGCGTTGACGATGTCTGGCTTCTCCTTGTATTTCTCGGCCATTTTCGCACCTAAGAGTGCGTGTGGCAACTCGCTTTCCTCGTCAGGCACCTTACCGATATCGTGGAGCAGGCCGGCGCGTTTCGCTTTCTTCGGATTAAGTCCGAGCTCAGCAGCCATCACTGCGCAGAGGTTGGCAGTCTCGCGTGCATGCTGCAAAAGGTTCTGTCCGTAGGACGAGCGATACTTCATCTTACCGATGATGCGCACCAATTCGGGATGGAGTCCGTGGATACCCAGGTCGATCACGGTACGTTTTCCGGTCTCAATGATTTCGTTGTCGAGTTGTTTCTTGACCTTTGCCACGACCTCCTCGATACGTGCGGGATGGATACGGCCGTCGGCGACGAGCTGATGCAGCGCCAGTCGGCACACCTCGCGGCGGATAGGATCAAAGGCCGAGATGACAATGCTCTCAGGCGTGTCGTCCACGACGATCTCCACGCCGGTGGCTGCTTCGAGGGCACGGATGTTGCGTCCCTCACGGCCAATGATGCGTCCTTTGACCTCATCGTTATCGATATGGAAGACACTCACCGAGTTTTCGATGGCTGTCTCCGTGGCTACTCGCTGGATGGTCTGGATGACGATTTTCTTAGCCTTCATGTTAGCATCGAGCTTGGCCTGGTCCATGATCTCGTTGACATATCCGGCGGCATCCATCTTGGCCTTGTCCTTCATGCTTTCAACGAGGCGTTTCTTGGCTTCCTCGGCCGAGAGACCGGAGAGCTCCTCGAGTTTGGCGCGCTCCTGATCCTGCATCTTTTCGAGCTCAGCCTGACGCTGAGAGATGATTTTCTTTTCGTTGTCGATGCGTACTTGTCCTTGCTCCACCTCCTGTTTACGGCGCTGCAATTCCTCTTGTCTTTGGTTGAGAGAGATCTCGCGCTGTTTCAGTCTGTTCTCGTTTTGCTGGATTTTTTGGTTACGCAATTGCACCTCTTTTTCCAGCTCACTTTTTTTATTGAGGAATTTCTCCTTTACTTCGAGGAGTTTCTTCTCTTTGATGACGTCTGCGTCTTTTTGTGCAGCTTCTAAGATCTCGTTATATTTACCTTTCGCAACATGGCGGAAGTAATAAAAGCCTGCCAGCGCACCGATGACCAGTGCCACTGCGGCAGCGATGATGATACCTATCATGTATTAATTAATGTATATTGTTAGTTTATAAGTCATATAATCATTTGCCCGTCAACTTATTTTCTTCCCCGCAGCCGATCACTTCCTCAATTTCCGAAGTAAGCTGTTGCAGCAAATCATTATATGGCTCTGTATCATTGCGCTGAATGAGTTTTTGCAGCCTGAGTCCAATATCGATCATAGCGAAATAGGTGATCTCCTTATCGCTTTTGAATCGTTTGAACTGGCCGTAGTAGGTATTCAGACGCTCATTGATCAAATCCGCATCACGCCGATACAGTGCCTCTTCTTCTCGAGGCACGGTCACATTAATATCTGTATCGTAGATATGAAGCCTTATCTTGATCTTGTCAGTTTCTTCTGTCATTGTCGGAATATTCGCTACTGAGCATGGTGATGCACTTGTTGACATCACGGATGAGCGCGGCCAAGGATTTTTTCGCACGGTCCATGTCCACATCGCTCACCTGAAGCATACGAGCGGTTTTCAACGTCTGATAGTCATTTTGCGCCGTTTTCAACTGTTCTTGCAACTGGTTGATGGAAGCATCTCTATCATCGATCACAGTGCGCAGACGCACATTCTCCTTTTTCAGTTCTTGGTATTGGAGCATGAGTTGTCTGACACGCGTCACAAATGTATTGATTATCTTCTCATTCGCATCCATGACTATTCTTGTTTGTGCAAAATTATAGATTTTTAGTGAGATTGGCAAGCTTTCTGAAACTTTTTTTCTCAGGAAGCTTACCTTTTTCTGTTCAATTACTTTTTCTTTTCCTCCTCCTCTTGTGGGCGTGGCTCTTTTTTGGCCAGCATCATCACCTGATAGGTGAAGTCGGTCACCCACTTCTGAGAGAAGTTCAGTCGGGAGTTGAGCTTGCGCACATTCAGCACAGCTTTGATCACGCTCGGGTCCTTGTAGTCGTTCTTCATGTAGATGTCGTTGACCGTCTTCTCCGTCATAGCATAGATGGTCTTCTTGAAGATGGAGGGCACGCGGAGCTTGAATTTCATCAGGTTGCCCATCAGCATCATCAAGTCCTGCGAGAAGCTTTGGAACTGGATCAGATACACCTGTACGTCTTGCAATTTCTTGCAGTTACGGCGGATACTCTGGTCGATCTCTTTGAAAAACGTCTCGTCGCTATGATAGATTTCCATCATCATTTTGCGGCAATAGCTTTTCTCGCCGACACCCAACTTGTTGTTTTGTGTGGGAACATGCAGCGTGGACTTAAACACTCTCAGATCAGGCAACATGGCCAGGTTGCTGATACCCAGTTGAGCCGCTAATGAAGCCTGAAAATATACACGTACCAGCGTCATGTAATCTTCCATGCCGCCGGTCTTGCTTTCTTGGTTCTTCCTTTCAAATAGTTTGGAGAATATGCCCATGATTATCGAAATTACTTTATAGTATTCCTTGAAATATTTGTCAAATACGCTGCAAAAATACAATAATTAAGTGAGAAGACAAAATAAAAGTCTATGAATCTCTCTAAGTCTCGATAATATTTCGTAACTTTGCAGCAATTAACGCAACAACAAGAATCATAAGCCGTAGCGTGAGGCAAGAAGGGGGAAGGGCTATCACTGACCTCTTTGGCCGACCGCCAAGGTTTTAATTATTTCAAGACCAATTCATGAAGGGCATTGTTTTAGCTGGCGGCTCGGGTACACGCTTGTATCCTATTACAAAAGGTATTAGTAAACAACTTCTTCCCGTCTTTGACAAGCCGATGATCTACTATCCATTGTCGGTGTTGATGTTGGCGGGGATACGTGACATCCTTGTCATCTCCACTCCGTATGACTTGCCGGGTTTCAAGCGTCTTTTGGGCGATGGCTCCGATTTTGGCGTGAACATCACCTATGCCGAGCAGCCCCATCCCGACGGTCTTGCGCAGGCTTTCCTTATCGGCGAGCAGTTTATTGGCGACGACAGTGTCTGTCTGGTCTTAGGCGACAACATCTTCTATGGCGCAGGCTTCACCGGTTTGTTGCAGCACAGCAGGGAGCAGGCCGAGGAACACGACAAGGCTACCGTGTTTGGCTATTATGTCAACGATCCGCAACGCTATGGTGTGGCCGAGCTCGATGCGGAAGGCAACTGTCTGAGCCTGGAAGAGAAACCCTTGCATCCCAAGAGCAACTACGCCGTGGTAGGACTCTATTTCTATCCCAACGACGTGGTGCGCGTTGCCAAGGCTGTCAAGCCCAGTGCGCGCGGTGAGCTCGAGATCACCTCTGTCAACCAGGACTACCTGTCCCAGCAGCGTCTGCGTGTGCAGGCTCTGCCGCGTGGCTTTGCCTGGCTCGACACCGGCACACACGACAGCCTTTCCGAGGCCAGCACCTTCATCGAGTGCATCGAGAAGCGCCAGGGACTGAAGGTGGCCTGTCTGGAGGAAATCGCCTTTAAACAAGGATGGATCACCCGTGAGCAACTCACTGCTGAGGCTCAACCCATGGCCAAGAACGACTATGGCAAATACCTTCTGCAACTCGCCGGTGAGTCCACCGGTCATCAGCAAGCATAAAACGCTCCATTCAACGATATACATTAATCAAAAGATTCATGGAACAGAACTTAAACGCGGAAACGGGACTGGAGAACCAACAACAGCCGGTTCAGCAGCCAGAAGAAGCAGGATCGTCGATCAACATCGCCTCGATCTTCACGGCCGTCGTGCTTAATTGGAAATGGTTTGTCCTCTCCATCATCATCTGCCTGGGTTTGGCCGCTGTCTATTTGCGCTATGCCACACCTATCTATCAAGTGTCGGCCAAGCTCCTGATCAAGGACAACGACCAGAACTCGCCCAATTCGGCCAACAAAAACGCCATGCTCAACACGGCAACGTTGGGCCTGATCTCCAACTCTAATGGTTTCGATAATGAGATGGAGATCCTCACTTCTCACTCTCTTGCCCTGCAAGTGGTGAAAGGCATGAAGATCTATGTCGACTATTACTTTGTCGGCAAGGTCAAGGACGAGCTGCTTTACAAACAGCAGCCCCTCAACGTCGACATGGACGAGGCCCACTTGAACAAGCTCAATATGCCTGTGCAGATGAAGATCACCCGCGAAGGCAACAGCTACAAGATCTCGGGATCGTGCTATGTGGCCGTTGACAAGCTGACCTCCAAAGGTCCGTTTAAGTTCGACCGTACCGTGCAGAGCATTCCTGCAACTATCTATACCCGTGTGGGTGCCATCAGCTTGAGTCAAAGCCCCTATGCCGTCATGAAGGACGGCGAGAGCATCAAAGTCTTTATCTACTCACCCCAGATGGCCGCCAATAAGTATGTCGCGGAACTGACAGCCACACAGACCAGCAAGACCACGACGATCGCACAGCTCACCCTCAACGATGAGGATCCGCAGCGCGCCCTCGACTACATGCAGTATCTCTCCATTTGCTATAACCAGCAGGCCAACGTCGACAAGAATGAGATCGCCCGCCGCACGGAGCAATTCATCAATGGACGACTCGAGAAAATCAATGCCGAGTTGAGCAGCACAGAAGGTGAGCTGGAGAGCTACAAGCGTCGTAACAACGTCGTGGAGCTGAAGACCAACGCTACCGGCGCTTATACCAATGCCACTGAATACCAGCAGAAACTCAATGAGGCCAATACCCAGGTGGCGCTGATCTCGGAGATGCAGGGCTACATGAACAATGCCAAGAACCACTTCCAGCCATTGCCGTCGAATGTGGGACTGGAGGATCAGGCCTCTACCGCGCTCATCAGCAACTACAACGAATTATTGCAGAAGCGCAGCCTGCTGTTGCAGAGTGCGAGTGAGAACTCGCCTTCCGTCATCCCCTTGACGTCGCAGATCATGGAGATGGAGCGTGCCATCCGCCGTGCCCTCGTCCAGGCTCGCAAGAACTTGGAGATCCAGCGCAATGCCCTGGCTGTGGAGTATGGCAAATATCAGGGCCAGGTCGGTGAGACGCCCGAACAGGAGCGCATGCTCACACAGATTGGCAGACAACAGGAAGTGAAGTCGGGCCTCTACCTGATGCTGTTGCAGAAGCGTGAGGAGAACTCTATCTCGCTGGCCGCCACGGCCGACAAAGGCAAGCTCATCGATGGTCCGTCTCTCGGCAAAAAGGTGAGCCCCAAAAGTTCCATCATCTTGTTGGTGGCCTTTGTGCTGGCGCTTGCCATCCCATCCTTGATCCTCTTCCTGCTGGAGTTCTTCCGCTATAAGATCGAGGGACATGAAGACGTGGCCCGCTTGACCACATTGCCGATCATCGCCGATATCGCCGTGTCTTCGGAGACGGCAAAGACCAAGGGCGAGATCGTGGTGCACGAGAACCAAAACAACCAGATGGAGGAGGTCTTCCGCTCCATGCGCACCAACATACAGTTTATGCTGGAGAAGGACGAACGGGTGATCATGTTCACCTCTTCGACATCCGGCGAGGGCAAGACCTTCGTGGCGTCGAACCTGGCCATGTCGTTTGCTTTGCTCGGCAAGCGTGTGTTGCTCGTCGGCCTCGACATCCGCAAGCCGCGTCTGGCCAATCTCTTCGAGATCAACGACTTCAACCATGGCATCACCAACCTGCTTGTCAAGGAGTCGCCTACCTGGGAGGATATCCAGGCACAGCTGCTGCCTTCGGGCGTGAACCGCAACCTGACATTGCTCATGGCCGGTCCGACACCGCCGAACCCTGCCGAGCTGGTCACACGCAAGAGTCTTGGCATCACCTTCGACCTGTTGCGCCAGCATTTCGACTACATCATCGTCGATACCGCACCTGTCGGCCTGGTGACCGATACGCTTCAGATTGCCAAGGTCTGCGACACGACGGTCTATGTCTGCCGTGCCGACTACACGCCGAAGGAGAACTTCGAGATGATCAACGGCCTGGCCTTCAGCAAGAAGATGCCTAAGATGAGCATCGTCATCAACGGCATTGACATGTCGAAGAAGAAGAATGGCTACTACTATGGCTATGGCAAATACGGCAAGTACGGACGCTATGCCCGCAACCTCCGCTCCACAACCTATGGCAGCTACGGCAATTATGGCAGCTACGGCGGCTACGGCAGCTATGGCCATTACGGCAGTTACGGCCACTACGGCAGTTACGGCAGCTACGGCAACTATGGCAATTACGGCAGATATGGCAGTTATGGTGATTACAAGGATAGTCACTATAGCAACGAGAAAGACGATTCGATTAAACAATAGCGATTGATATCATGGCAACAATAGCAGTTGACTTCGACGGTACGATTGTTGAGCACCGTTATCCCGAGATAGGCAAGGAGCGCCCGTTCGCAACAGAGACGTTGCGGATGCTGATCAAAGACCATCACCGGCTGATCCTGTGGAGTGTGCGAGAGGGCAAACTCCTGCAGGATGCCGTGGACTGGTGCCACGAGCGGGGCGTGGACTTCTGGGCCATCAACCGGGATTACCCGGAGGAAGAGCGTGAGAAGAACAATCATTTCTCCCGCAAGATCAAGGCAGACTATTTCATTGATGACCGCAATATCGGCGGACTGCCCGACTGGGGGCAGATCTATCGGATGATCAGCGAGCACAAGACCTACGCGCAGGTCATCCGCGAGAGCATGGGACAAGTGTCTTATGAGGACGTCCCGCGGAAGAAACACTGGTGGCAGTTCTGATGACTGTCGACACCTGAGTGATATAATGAAACAGGCGACGTGTCTTTCCTTCAGAGGAAAAGCACGTCGCCTGTTTTGTTGTCGGGTGTCAGTGGATGGGGAATCCCTTATGTCAGGCGCATTAGGGAAGCTCCACTTTGACCTTTCTCTCAGTCACAAACTTCCGTGTGATGGCGATGATTTGATCCAAAGACGCGTGGGAGATGCGCTTGAGCGTGGAGGTGAGCTGTTTGGGGCTGATGCCCATGCTGGCGGCAATGACCACGGCATTGAGGCCGGGCTCGTTGATATGGCTCATAATGACTCCAATGAGCACTTTCATGAAGTGTGACTCGGCCGTGTCATACGTCTTGTTGTCTGACAGCCCCTGACGGCTCTGCAATGTCTGCAATTCCATGTAGTGTTCCAGTCTCAGTGTGACTTCCTTGACAATCATCTGTCGGCTCAGTACGGTGATACGGTGGAAGAAGCCGAAGCTGACGATGACGAGGACCAGGATAATGGCGTTGAGAATGAGATAGATCCGTTGGTGCTTATACTGCTCATAGAAATGCAGAATCATATTGTTTTGCATGTCCAGTTGTTTCTGTTGGTCGCGTATCATCTCTTCCTGCGTCATCACCACGTCAATGTTGTCCTTGTCGACCACCGTGGTGTGCAGCAGGTTGGTGCGCTTGTAGGGCTTGCCATTCAGAATGCGCATGGCCAGGTCGACGACTTGGAACCCTCGCGTAGGATTGATTACGGTTGCCTCCAGTTTGCCTTCCTGTACCATTTTCAGTCCGCCTTTCGGGCCAGGCAGACCATCAACGCCGTAGTATTCTACCCCTTTGTGTCCGCCGACCTGCTCAATGGCCTTGCGCATGGACATGGCACAGATGTCGCTTTGACCCACGACACAATTAAAGCGGATATTGGGATGCTTCTGAAGGAATTCCACACCTCGTTTTGTGATCGAATCAGTTTTCCATGAATTGCCTACGGTTGCGACGATATGTAGGTTGGGGTATTTGGCGATAGCTTCGCGGAAACCGCGTCCACGGTCAATGGTGGGAGAGGAGTACGGCGCACCGGCGACCTCCAGGATGTTGGTGGGGCTTCCCCTGCGTACCTTGCCCAGATAGTCGCCCATCATGCGGCCCAACTGTTCATCATCGCGCCCGATGTAGGCCGTGTATTCCTTAGATTTCGTCTGTCGGTCAACGATCACGACGGGAATGCCGGCCGCCTTGGCACGATGCAGCATGCGTGCGTCACACTCATAGGCACTGGGAGAGATGATGAGGATGTCGACGTGGGCATCGATGAGCGAGTCGATCTGCCGCTCTTGCAGTGCGTAGTCCTCGTGTGCCAAGCGAAAATCGATAGTTACTCCCCGGCGCTGTAAACTGGCCGTTTTGATCTCGTCATACAATTTGTTTGACCAGTCACCTGATCCCCCCATCGATGCGCCGATGACGATCCTTGGTTGTCGGTCGCAACTAGATATCAGGCCGATCAGTAGTAGGAGTGGTAATAGTTTTAGAAAAGTTTTTGTCTTCATTCAATTGGTAAAATGATTACTTGATAATTATTTATTTCCAAAAGGTAATAATATGTTTCTTCTCATGCAAAGATAGGTTTTACTTTTCATTCTTTGTTCTCTGTTTAAGGATAATTATATTAATATTAGATAATGTGTCTTTCGCTTTGAAAGATGATCATTATCAATGCTTTCTCTTACCATGCATTTGTAGTTCCGAATCTTTCTGATGGTTCCTCGGATTTCATCATTGTTGTCAGGAGGGAAAAGGAAGGCGAAAACGCCTTTGCCGAAAAATGACCGATTCATGAGCGGGAGGAAATCAGAATATATTGGTAACTTTGCAGTGAATGAAGATAAGAGGAGATAATTCTGTTAGAGGAAGAATGAAAAATATTAGCATTTGTGGTTGTCTCTTCGTGCCTGGTGATCGTTGCGGGGGCCGTCTTGTGTGTGGCGTTTACCTTGCCCCTGTGCAGTGCCGTGAAGCGAGAACAGATGAAAAACAATGTTGGATAAACTGACATTTTTCCGCCGCTGTGGCTGCGATGTTTGCCGACAAACCCTCGTTAGTTCCCATTTTCGCGATTCTGAGGCAGTTTTGTGTAATTGTCTGTTTGATAGGCTGATACAAACATGAATCCTTTGTTGAAAATAAAAAGCGGTAGTCTGATACAAAAATCTCTAAGGAATTTTTGATCAAACTACCGCTTTTTGATGATCAGCACACTGCTTTTTGCCTGTCATCTCAGTGCTTTTTGATTGTCATCTCAGTTTTTCGTAATGATCATCTCAGTGCTTTGTGATTGTCATCTCAGTGCTTTCTTTGTGCCACGCCACAGATTTTTGCGAAAGCACCCTGTTTTCGCCCATCTTTTCGAGAGCTTTTTTTCTGGAAGCAACGTCCGTGATGACAGTGTTTTGTCTGAAACTTTGATGTCACTCGGTGGCCTTCGCCTTCTTCGTCTCCGCGGCTTCCGCGATCATCTGCTTTAACAGGTAAGTGGCATTTTGGTTCTTGGCGATCCCCGGCGTGATGCGATAGTCGTAGGCGATCTGTTGGCCGAGCGAGATCTCGAAACAGTAGTTGTGGAAGCGTCCGCCGTTGTTCTCCGCCATCTGTGAGAGTTCAAGGTCGTGTGTCGCGATGATGGCCGTCACATTCTTCCGTGACAGATATTCCAGAAAGATTTGCGAGCCATGGAGTTTGTCCTTGGAGTTGGTGCCTTTGAGGATCTCGTCGAGGATCACCAACGTGGGCCTGTCGTTGAGTGTAGCGATCAGTTGCCGGAGTCGAAGCAGTTCTGCATTGAAGTAAGAGATGCCGTGGGTCAGGTCGTCGCTCGTCCTCATGCCGGTAAACAGCCGGCAGGGCGAGAGCGTCAGCCGTTCGGCATAGACGGGCAGTCCCGCCATGGCCATGACCCAGTTGATGCCGACGGTGCGGAGGAAGGTGCTCTTTCCCGCCATGTTGGCACCGGTGATGATATAGAAGTTGCGGTCTTGGAGGATGGCATCGTTGGCGACCGCCTTCATTCCCAGGAAGGGGTGCCGCAGCGCCTTGCCCTCATAGACCATCGACGGCGTGTCGACAATGTCGGGCCACGTGGTCATGGGTTCGTTTTGCCGGTAGGTTGCCAGGGAGACGAGCGCGTCGAGCATGCTTACGGAGGCAATCAGCTCATCGATGTCAGCACAGCTTTGTTGCCAGCGCATGAACCTTCTGACGATATTCAGGTCGATGAGCGCAAAGACATTAAAGAAGAAGATGCCCGCCTCGTTGTTTCTGTTGTCGATGTCGTGAAGGATGCGCTCCATCTCCTGCAGGCTCTCGGTCTGGCGTTGCAAAGCGTCCTGCAGCTGCCGGAGCACCGCTCCCTGGAACTGTTCAGTGAGCGTCAGCCGGATGATGCTGTTGACACCGTCGGCCCAGTCGTGCACATCTTGCAGCGTCATCGTGATGCGCCGGACACTGTTGCCGGGGTAGAGGACAGCCACAACCAAGTGGCATGTGCCCCAGAGGATCGGAAGGAGGGCAGAGACCCAGCCGGCCAGTGAGGCTGCCACCGCCAGGTAGAAGCCCGTGAGCAACACCACTCTCGTGGCTCGTAGCCATCGTGGTACGCAGCGCCTGGGCAGGACGAGCGTCTGTGCCCTCTTCATGGCTTCCGTCAGCCGGTCGGTGCGCAGGAGTCGCTCACCGGCCTTGTCGCTGTGGTGGCCCGACGCTTTCACGCTCATCAGGAAGTCCTCGTGGCTGACGAGCTCCTCGACGGCCTCTCTTCTCTGACGGAGTCGGGTGATGACGTCTGTGGTGTCGGCGGCTTCGTTGTCGCTGGCCAGCCACTGTGCGAGCCTTTTGCGTCCATCGGCTGTCACCGTGCGGCAGACGCGCTGGAAGAGCGAGTCTTTGCCAAAGAGGTCGAGATCGAAGGAAAAGGGGTGGGCGGGATCGACGTTGTCCTCGCCCTCGTCAAAGCAACTGTAGTCGCCCTGGTGATAACAGATCTCGCGCCGGTAGGCTGCCAGCAGTCGTTGCTGTAGCTCCATGTTGCGGCTGTTGCGGCCATCGGTGCGCCGCAGCAGCAGATAGCCGAGAAACAGGATGGCGGCCAAGACACCATACAGGAGGGCTGACGGTTCGGTGACGGCACCGGCCACCATGCCGCCGGCACCGAGAAAGGCGGTGATCTGCGCGACGGTCAGCCACCGGCTTCGCTGGCGCAGACGGTCGAGTTGCTGTTCCAAGTGGTGGGCTTGATGCTGTAGAAAGGTGAGGCGGTCGGGCATGAAAAATCTGTTTTTATGGGTGAATAGGCGAAAAAAAAGCACACCGGGAAGAGTCTGCTTGGTGTGAGCTTGTCTTTCAGGTGTGCTGAATAGGGAAAGGAGCGCTTGTGATGATCAGAAGGCGCTCTGGAATTCTTCAAGGAATCGCTTGTCGTTCTCAGAGAAGAGACGGAGATCGTTGACGCGATACTTCAGGTTGGTGATGCGCTCCACGCCCATGCCGAAGGCATAGCCGGTGTAGACATCCGGGTCGATGCCGCAGGCAGCGAGGTCGTGTGGGTCGACCATACCACAGCCGAGGATCTCGACCCATCCCGTGTGCTTACAGAAGTTGCAGCCCTTGCCGCCGCAGATATTGCACGAGATGTCCATCTCGGCACTGGGCTCGGTGAAGGGGAAGTAAGATGGGCGCAGGCGAATCTTTGTGTCCGGTCCGAACATCTCGCGTGCGAAGGTCAGCAGCACTTGCTTGAGGTCGGTGAAGCTCACGTTCTTGTCGACATAGAGTCCTTCCACCTGATGGAAGAAGCAGTGTGCGCGTGCAGAGATGGCCTCATTGCGGTAGACGCGTCCCGGGCAGAGCACGCGGATGGGCGGCTCGTGGGTCTCCATATAGTGTGCCTCATCGCCGGAGGTGTGTGAGCGCAGCAACACGTTCTTGGTCACGTCGTTTTTGTCTTGCGAGATAAAGAAGGTGTCCTGCATGTCGCGTGCGGGATGGTCAGCGGCGAAGTTGAGCATGGTGAACACGTGCTTGTCGTCGTCGATTTCGGGACCATGATAGAGCGTGAATCCCATGCGCTGGAAGATGTCGATGATCTGGTTTTTGACGATCGTCAGGGGATGACGCGTACCCAAGGCAATGGGGTAGGGCGTGCGTGTCAAGTCATCCTGTGTCTCGCCGGCATCGGAGGAGGCCACCTGCTCGCGCAAGGAGTTGATCTTGTCCTGCGCGGCTTTTTTCAATTCATTGATTTTGATGCCCACCGTTTTCTTTTGGTCTGCAGCCACATTGCGGAAATCAGCCATGACAGCATTGATTTCTCCCTTTTTGCTCAAGTACTTGAGTCTGAGCTGCTCGATGTCTTCTGCATTCTGGGCAGAGAGCTGAGACACTTCTTTAAGGAGTTGGTCTATCTTGTCTAGTATCATCGTCTGTAAAATTTATCTTTCTGAGTGCAAAGGTACTAATTTTATTGGAAAAATACATCTTATATAAAAAATAATATGTAATTTTGCCACAGCTTATGAATGATTTTATGAGAAGAATAATTTTACCAGTTGTTTTGCTTGCTTTCATCTTGCTGTTGGGAATGCCTTATGGTTGCACCAACAAGAAGCCGGAGCAGTTGGACACTGTGCAGGCCGACAGTGCGGTGGCAGACACGTCTGTCGAGGATTCTACCGAGAATCTGATTTCTCAGACCCCTATGCCGAAAACCGCTGATGAGCTGTTTGATGATTTCGTATTTAACTTTGCGGCCAATCGCCGTTTACAGCTCAAGCGCATCGTGTTCCCTCTGCCGGTGTATCGCAATGGAAAGTTGGAGAAAAAGATCGAGAAAGGACATTGGCGCATGGAACATTTCTTTATGCACCAGGACTATTATACGCTTATTCTTGACAACAAGCGTCAGCTGAAGCTGACCAAGGACACCACGATCGACCATGTCGTCGTGGAAAAGATCTTCTTCCATCTCAAGACCGTGCAGCAGTTCCTCTTCAACCGTATCAAAGGCAAGTGGATGCTCACCTCGATCAATTATAAGCCGATGTACCAGAATGACAATGCCAGCTTCCTGAAGTTCTACCAGCATTTCGCCGTAGACTCGGCTTTCCAGATGAGGAGCATGGCCGACGAAGTGAAGTTCTCAGGACCTGATCCCTCCAACGACTTCGCTACGATGACCGGTATCATCATGCCGCAGCAGTGGCCTGACTTCAAGCCCGGCATCCTGCCTAGCGGTGTCATCTATAATATCATCTATGGTCAGACCTACAAGGAGACCAACTATAAGGTGTTCCTCATCCGGGGCATTGCCAATGGCTCGGAAGTGGAGTATGTCTTCCGCAGAATCGGCAAGCGATGGAAACTCGTGGAGTTCAGCTGTTAGCCATAGATGATTGTAGAACAAGATTTTTAGAGATTTATCAGTAAAGACGCCCATGAAAATACAGCCGCACTATTCTTTGCTCCATCACAACACGTTTGGTATGGACCAGCAATGCGATGCCTATCTTGCGTTTGCCTCTACCGCCGATGCCGTGGAGGCCGCATCCTATATCCGAGCGCAGGGTGACCGGCCCCTGCTGATCCTCGGCGGTGGCAGCAATCTGTTGCTCACTCACGACTTCCGGGGCCTCGTGGTCAGTCCGGAGAAGCGCTTTGAGGTGCATGCCTCGGCAGGCGCTCAGGGCGATACCCTCCTGCGCTGCTGGGCCGGAACGACGTTTGACGATGTGGTGGCCTACGCTGTGTCGCATCAGATGTATGGTCTGGAAAACCTCAGTCTCATTCCCGGAGAGTGTGGCGCTTCCGCCGTGCAGAACATCGGTGCCTATGGTGCTGAGGCCAAGGACACGCTGGTCAGCGTGGAGGCCGTGGAGATCGCCACCGGCCGGCAGGTGACCATTCCGGCAAGTGACTGCGCATATGCCTATCGCCAAAGCCGCTTCAAACATGCCTGGCGCGACAAGTATCTCATCACCTGGGTGGTCTACCGCCTTTCGCCGGTGTTCACTCCCCGGCTGGATTACGGCAATATCCGTCACTTCTTGGAGGAGCGGCACATCGAGGTCTCCACGTTGACGGCGCAACAGCTGCGCGACGTGATCATAGACATCCGCCGGGCCAAGCTCCCCGATCCTGCCGACCTGGGCAATGGCGGCAGCTTCTTCATGAATCCGATCGTCGACGAAGCCACTTTCCAACGGCTCAAGGCCGAGCATCCCGACCTGCGCTACTTCGACGCACCCGACGAGAAGCAGGGTGGGGAACGGCATTATAAGATACCGGCCGGCTGGCTGATCGATCAGTGCGGATGGAAAGGCAAGAAGCTCGGTCGCGCCGGTGTGTATGAGAAGCAGGCTTTGGTGCTCGTCAACCTCGGCGGAGCCACGGGAGAGGACATCATCGCACTGATGCATGCCATCCAGTCCGATGTCAGACAAAAGTTCGGTCTGGAACTCAAACCGGAGGTCAACATTCGATAGCGATGGAGGAGGGTAAAAGAGAAAGAACCAAGATGGAGCTGACATTTCTCGGAACCGGAACGTCCAATGGCGTGCCCGTGATCGGTTGTCATTGTGAGGTGTGCGACAGCCGGGACCCGCGCGATCATCGCCTGCGAACGGCCGCGCTGTTGGAGACAGCGTCCACACGCATACTCATCGACTGCGGACCGGACATCCGTCAACAGCTGATGCCCTTGCCATTTCGTAAGATCGATGCCGTGTTGCTGACCCACGCTCATTACGATCATGTGGGCGGCTTGGACGATCTGCGTCCTTTCTGCCGTTTGGGCGACATCCCCATGTATGGCAACGAGCCATGCGTGAAAGCCGTCAGACACAATTTTCCTTATTGCTTCTCGGAGCATCTCTATCCGGGCGTGCCTAAGATCGCCCTTCATACACTGCACAAGGGCGTGCCTCTGAGGGTGGGCGACATCGACGTGTTGCCCATCGAGGTGATGCACGACCAACTGCCGGTCCTGGGCTATCGCTTTGGGAAGCTTGCCTATATCACTGACATGAAGACGATCGACGATGCGCAACTGGCGCTGTTGGAGGGTGTGGAGACGCTGGTGGTCAATGGTCTGCGATGGGACAAAGCCCATCACAGTCACCAGCTCATCCCCGACGCTGTCGCCTTGGGACGAAAGCTGGGTGCGCGACAGACCTACATCGTCCATGTCACGCACAATGTGGGGCTTTATGATCCAGCCAACCAGCGGTTGCCGGAAGGCTTTGCGTTTCCCTATGACGGGATGAAAATCAAGGTGGAATAAGTTTTGGGAAGAGGAAACCGTTGCTTTTCAACGTATGGATCGTTGCTTTTCATCGTATGGATAAAGGTGGCCTTGCAGACGTAAGGGCATAAAAAAAGGAGTACCGCTGTACTCCAACCTTGTTAACCTTAAATCTAATACTATGAAAAACACGGTGCAAAGTTACAAATGTTTTTTGAATTCTGTGCTCTATCCATGGCGAAAGGGACAAATAATAACCTTTGTTAACAAAATTGTGCCAGTTCTTTCGCGTTTTTGAACAGCATAGGATACTTCACACACTATTCTCCTCTGCATCTTCATCTTGACTTTTGTCGCAGCCAGGTCATCCCCTTGGCGGGAAGTCAGACCAGGCGGAGAAGCGCGCTGTGGCGCCGTCTACTTCTTGAATTTGCGGTAGAGCTTCCAGCCCAGGAGGAAGGCGTCGACGAGTCCTGCACCCGTGTTGATGATGCTGCTGATGCGCTTTGAGGGTGTCGCGTCTTTTTTGAAGCCCTCGGGCTTATGGAACAGCGACTGCCATTGTTGGGTGATCTTCCTGCGGTCTTGGTCGATCTCCTCTTTGAGCAGCCTGCGGCGCATGGCGATCTCTTCGAGGCTGCGATAGTTGGTCGGGTCGGTTAATTGGTTGGTCATCGTCTATTTGCTTAATAATATGGACGCCAGAAAATGGACCAGCGGGCGCTCGATCCATTTCTTCCGGAAAATAAGGACGAGGCAAAGCACAGCCAGGTAGATGCCTGCTATGATCAAGAAGGCAGCCACGGAGCCCACGACAGGTGTGAGGGCAAAGGCTGCGGCAAAACTGAGATAGATGAGAATCAGTAGGAGGATGAGTGACAGAATCGCGGTCATGGCCACGACGGTGAGCACCCTGACGGTTTTCTCAACTATTTCCAGTCTCACGTTTTCGCCTTGCAGTCCCACGTAATGTTTGACGGACTCAACAAGCTGTGCGATCGTCTCTATGTTGTGATCGTTGGAAAACATTTGGAAATCATGTAGGAAGCAACCTCGGCGAGACGCTCCGGCAGGTTGTTCCTGCTTGTGTCTGCCTCGCCTGGTTATAAATGGAATTTTCAATTGACTCCTTATTGATTTGACATTCGTCCATCGCATAGGGTTTTGTCAAAGACCGATGGTCTTCGGCGCCTATGCCTCTTTACTGTCTACTGCGTCCTTGATGTCGTCGACGAGGTCGTCGGCATCCTTGCGGTTGAGCTTGATGTCGTGTTTCTTGCAGAAGTCATCCACCGCGTCGGAGATCTTCTCGCGTGTGTCAGATCCCTTCTCCGGAGCAAGCAGTAAACCCAGGGCGGCACCTGCGATGGCACCACCTAAAAAAGCTGAAATATAACCCAATGTCTTCATAAGCTGATTATTTTATGGTTTTCATTTTACTTATTGCAAATATATGATTTATTTTCCAGATATCGAGTTTTTATAGATATATTTTTTGTTAAATGCCTGAGGAATTGGTGATTTAACAAACTTTATGTGCGCAAAAAGGGGGCATTCGTAATTTATTTCGTAATTTCGCAAAATAAAATATTCCACCTTGCGATGGAGGAAAATAGACATATCATCGGATATTCATACTAAATTCTATAGAAGATAATGAAAAAATACGTGTTACTAAGTGCAGCCCTGTGCATGGCTTTTGCTTTTACCAGTTGTGGAACCAAGGAAGATGCTTATAAGAAGGCATACGAGAAAGCCAAGGCCCAGGAGGAACAGCAGAACATGCAGAAGCCTGTACAGGATGAGGCTCCTGTGGTGACGCCGCTGGCTGAGAAACAGGCTGACCAGACCACAGTGACCAATGTCAACAATGCCAATGTGCGCAGCGAGAGCGTGACACTCATCAGTGGCAAGGGATTGCAGGCCTACAGTGTCGTGGTGGGCTCTTTCTCTTTGAAGGCCAATGCAGAAGGATTGCAGAGTACCCTCAAGCAGGGCGGCTATGACGCACAGATTGTTTATAATCCTCAGGTGAATATGTACCGTGTCGTGGCTTCCACCTCTGATGATAAGGCCAGCGCCGTGCAGAGCCGTGATGCCATCCGTGGCAGCAAGTTCAATCCGAAGAGCGACGCTTGGTTGCTGTTTAAGAAATAACGTTTCAACAGTCAAGATACCTTGGGAAGAATTCTTTCCATTGATTACGGCAAGCGCCGCACAGGGCTTGCCGTGACCGATCCTTTGCAAATCATCGCCAATGGGCTGGCTACCGTGGAGACCAAGAACCTCATGGATTTCCTGAAGAAATATCTCGAAAAGGAAAACGTGGAGAAGGTGGTCATCGGCAAGCCGATCCAGCCCAGTGGCGCTCCTTCAGAGAATCTCGCGCGGGTGGAGGCTTTCGTGCAGCGTTGGCGGAAAGAGATGCCTTCGGTGCCGATTGTCTACTACGACGAGCGCTTCACCTCGGTGCTGGCGCATCGTGCGATCCTCGAAGGCGGCGTGAAGAAAAAGACACGGCGTGAGAACAAGGGACTGGTGGATGAGGTGAGTGCCACCATCATCCTACAAGATTTTATGAATTCACAAAGAAGAATATGATATTACCCATTTATACTTATGGTCAGCCTGTGCTCCGCAAGGTGGCTCAGGATATAGACCCAAGCGACGCCTCGTTGCCGCAGTTGATCAGTGACATGTTTGAGACGCTTGACAATGCCAGTGGCGTGGGTCTTGCTGCTCCTCAAATCGGCAAGTCCATCCGTGTGGTTGTCATCGACTTGGATGTGCTGAAAGACGATTTCCCCGAATATAAGGGCTTCCGCCACGCGTTTGTGAATGCCCATATCCTTGAATATGACGACAAGGAGAAGGAGACGCTTGAGGAGGGATGCCTGTCGATTCCCGGTCTCGGTGAGAACGTCACACGCCCCAAACGTATCCACGTGAAGTATCTCGACGAGAATATGACTCCTCACGACGAGTGGGTCGACGGCCATCTGGCCCGTGTCATGCAGCATGAGTTCGACCATCTCGAAGGCGTGATGTATGTCGACAAGGTGTCACCTCTGCGCAAGCAGCTCATCCGCAACAAGCTCCGGGCTATCATGCAGGGCAAGTTCCGCTGTGCATATCGTGTGAAGATCCCTCATAAGAAGTAAAGGTGTAGACAGATCGTATTTCAGGATTGTAGGTATTAAGGTGAACAGGGGCAGGTTGTTTTTTCTGTCGCTGGTGTGGTTGTTCTCGACTTATGCCAGTGCGCAATATAATGTGGATCGTCTCATCACGGCCGGTGAGGTGGCGCTGCATTATGAGGACTATGTGTTGTCTATCCAGTATTTCAACAAGGCTTTGGCCTTGAAGCCTTATCTGTGGCTGCCGTGGTACGACCGTGCTGCCGCCAAATATTCGCTCGACGACTATGTCGGTGCAGAGGAAGACGCCTCCCACGCCATCGAACTCAACCCTTATATCGAACAGATCTTTGACTTGCGTGCCATGTCGCGCATCCGTCAGCAGAAATATGCCGACGCCATCACCGATTACAACCGTGCCATTCATCTCAACCCCTCTGTGGTCAGTTTTTGGACCAACCGGGCGATCTGCCGGTTGAATGTCAAGGACTACGACCATGCCTTGGAAGATGCTGACACGATCATCTCGCGGTGGTCTAAGACGGCAACAGCCTATTCGCTCAAGGCGGAAATCTATCTTGAGAAAAAAGATACGATGAAGGCCGACCACTGGCTGGCACGCAGCCTTACCATCGACCCGTACAATGTCGATGCGTGGGCAACGCGCTCAGCCATCGCCCTCAACCGCAAGCATTGGGCAGTCGCAGACTCCTGTCTGAGCAAGCTGATCTATCTGCGCCCGAAAGTCGTTCACAACTATGTCAACCGTGCGCTGGTGAGACTCAACCTCAACAACCTGCGCGGGGCAATGGCGGACTATGACATGGCCATCGACCTGGATCCCAACAACTTCCTGGCCCATTACAACCGGGGTTTGCTGCGTGTGCAGCTGGGTGACGACAACCGTGCGCTGGTGGATTTCAACTTTGTTGTGCGGATGGAGCCCCAGAACTTCATGGCCATCTATAACCGTGCCCTGCTCAATGACAAGTTGGGCAATCTCAGGGCCGCCATTCGTGACTACTCGGCAGTCATCAGTCAGTTCCCCAATTTCTGGACGGGTCTGGCCCAGCGTGCCCAGTGCTATCGCAAGTTGGGCATGACGGGCAAGGCTGAGCTCGATGAGTTCCGGATCTTCAAGGCACAGATGGACAAGCATGTGGGCATTCAGCAGCGCTGGAGCCGGAAGAAGCTGAAGGAGGTGCGCCGACGCTCCGAGATTGATATCAGTAAATATAACGACATCGTCGTAGAGGACCAGCCACAGACGATCGAGCACGAGTATAAGAGCGACATCCGTGGTGCCATCCAGAACAATGCTGTCGAGGTGGCGATGCTGCCATCGTTCAGACTGTCCTATTTCAATACGGTCAACACGGTCAATGGCAACAAGGCCTTTGACACCACGCTGGAGCAGTTCAACGCGACGATGCAGCCTCTCAAGCGCCTCTATCTTTCCTGCAATCAGAACAAGAAGATGGATGACGTGAGCTCCCGCCAGATCTTCCAGCTCGTGGACAACCTGACGGTGGGTATCAAGGAGGAAACGGACACCAAGGCACGGGCAGCCCTGCTCTTGCAGCGTGCCGTGGCCTATGCCGAGTTGCAGAACTATAATGATGCGCTTTCCGATCTTGACGACTATCTCTCCATGGAGAAGCAAAGTGTCCTGGGCCGTTCTGAGCGCGCCATCTGTCAGTTGATGCTCAATGACTTCGAGGCTTCCAAGGGACAGAACGTCAGTTTGAAGACCTCGCAGGTGGAAGGCGATTATGCCGAGGCCATCCAGTTGGCACCTAAGAATGCTTACCTCTATTATAACCGTGGTAACTTCTATGCCGAACAGAAAAACTATTCACGTGCCATCGACGATTACACGCGTGCGCTGCAGCTCGATGCCCGCTTTGCCGAGGCCTATTACAATCGCGGACTGGCTTATTATGACAGTGGCAATCTGCGGCTGGCCCAACAGGATCTCAGCAAGGCTGGTGAGCTGGGGCTCTATCATGCTTATGCGCTCAGCAAGCAGTTGGCCGAGCGAAAGGCCGCTGCCACACAGAAGCGTGTGAGCCACAAGCGTTGATCGGAGCGGGGCAGAGTCGGTAGAAGGATGGAATCGTGAACGAAAGAAAAGGTTTTATACAACTGTAATCCCATGGAATTCATGTCACAGGAAGGCTACGACCAATTGGTGGCCGAGCTGAATCATATGATCAAGGTGGAGCTTCCCAAAGCCATCGACGCTGTTTCGGAAGCCCGGGACAAAGGCGATCTGAGTGAGAATTTTGAGTACCGTGCCGCCAAGCGCGAGCATTCCCGTCTCTTAGGTCGCATACGTTTTAAGCAGAACGTGCTGGCTCATGCGCGTGTGCTCGATGCCGACAAGGTGCGCTCAGACAGTGTGCAGCTGCTCTGCACGGTGGACCTGATGGACTTGACGCATGACAGGAAGGTGAGCTACACGTTGGCCAGCCCTCACGAGGCCAATCTGCGGGAGGGCAAGATCTCCATCAAGTCTCCGATCGCGCAGGCTTTGCTCAACAGAAGGGTAGGAGAGGTCGTCAGGGTCAGCGTGCCTGCGGGTGTGCTGGAATTGCGTATCGAGGGCATACATCTCTAAACACCCCGGTAATCCATCAGAAGAAACGATATCATGGCAGATAATTTCCTGGAGCGTCATCGCGAAGAATATGAGCAGCGGAAGCAGCGTTGGCTGCTTCGCAAGAAGTTGCACCTTCATCCCGGCAAGAAGGGCCCGCACCGCACTGGTGTGGACAAGCCTGAGGATGAGGCGCTGTGATGACGTGTGCATTTGTGGCCGTAGCTGTTTACACACTTGTAGGCGCAGGTTCTGCCGTCATCGACAATTCATCTTCTTCCGGTAGGCTGTAAAGTTGGGTCGATGGGCGGTCGTCATCAGCCGATGAGGATGTCCCTACAAGATCATAGAACCTATTGAACAAAGCTTTTATCTTGTCGAGGATGACTGCCTTTTTCTCCTCTCTCCCCGCATTTTTCTTAAACGGGTTGAGAGGAGGCATGATGTCAGCAATCCCAGTGCCCTCTGTCTGCACATAGCCATTGTCAAAGCTGTCATGAATGAACTTCCTTTCGGGCGCGTCTTTTAGATATTCGGTTTTGATGATGTCGTTGATCTCTTCCTGCATCTTTGTGCGCACAAAAGTATTCCAATCATCATCCACATCACTGCTTGGCGTGATGGCCTTGACAAAAGCATCAATAAGCTCTTTCTTGTCTCGCATCTTTGGGCTCGACTTGATGGCCCGGTCGATGTCTTGGAGCGTCAGTTCGCGGTTCTTCATGCGCAGCGAGACGTCCTTGTAGTAATTTTGGAACTTGTCGGCAGAGGTATCGTAGTTGGTACCGAACATCGCATTGTAGTCCTGGATAGCCGCCTCAAATAAGGACACTATCATGTGGGCATTACCCCTTGGTTCAATATCTCATTGTATAAAGTAATCCCTTTAACGGTTAAAAGATTTCTCTATGAGTTGTTTGATTGTATTCATCTTTAGTTGTTCTCGTCCTCGATAAACTGCTGGGCATAGTCGATGGTAGACACTACTTCAATATCTTTGCAGAATTTGAAATGCTTGGTATTGCTTGTAACGATCAGCTCGCACCCGGCAGCCTTTGCACACTCATACTGCAAGACATCCTCAAAATCGGGAGCGTCAACATCATAAGCAGCGGAGACCTGGGCACTGTCCATAGTAAGTACGAGCAGTCCTTCTAAATTTTCCCGTAGCACTTTGAGCATTTCATTTTCAGTACGACCTTTTTTAAGAATATAAGCTGTGTTGGCAACAGTAAGTATTGACACGCAACCCTGTATGTCTTTATTATCACATGCCGATAATATAGAATTCGCACGGACAAAATTTTCCCTTATTGGTAGTGCCGCATCAAGAATGACGTTCGTATCAAAAAAGACTTTTTTCATTTACTTAGTATATACTGAGCTCTTTCATCACCTTCAAAGTCTTTGGCATTGAAAGTAGCCTCTTCCATTAATTTACGTCTTTTCGCGGAAATTCTATACTTTACCTCCTTAGGTTGAGAGGCGACTTGCACAGAAGAGTTAGACTTCTCTTTCGCTTTTTCTGCCAGCCACTGCCAATTGTCTGCTGTTAGAGACAAACCTTGCAGATAATTCCACAGATTGTTCATTGATACTGCGTTCATATTCTTCCTTTCTTTTATTATTCGCTGCAAATATAACGATTTTATCCCACCTCCGCAAGATCCGCGACGATTTTGTCTGCCATTTGTTTAGTATTGGTCTCGTTACGGCTCAGCGACAACTTGCTTTTTGTCAACCACGATACTATTGTCGTATCCAATAGTCGTTCCCATTTCGTACAGGTCTTGTGGGTCGAAGCCAATCTCGTTGTTCCAGTCAATGGTAAAGGGGTCGAGGGTGAAGTGCTTGAAGAAATCCACGTCTTTCAGTTTCTTCACGATGCCTTTCGCCCGCTGAATGACCGGGGCAAAGTCTATCATCTTTTTAATGCCATTGCTGAACACCGCCTCAATGCGGTAGCCATCAATATATCTCGCTGTTGTGACCGTTAAAAGCTGTTGCATGCTTGTTTACTTTAAAGGTTCATTTTGTAGTCACATGAGCTCGATGTGCACATGAGAAATGATAAGCGTATATAAAGGTTAGCTCAGCTCCAGTCCTAACGCCATCCTGAGCTTTTCGAAGGCGGGGTTTTCTTTTCTCAGGTTGTCGAAGATCTCGCGCTTGGTGAAGACCTTTTTGACGCTGGCCGTGTCGGCCAGACGGAGCGTCAGCTGGATGTTGTCGTTGTGGAGCGTCACCTGCATCGTGCGGCAGATCTTTCTTTTGATCTCGTTGAGCTGGCTGAGGAAGATCTCGTTGTCGATGACCGCCTCGATGTTGGGATAGTCCGTGATGTGCGGCGTGATGTTTTTCAGTCTGGACGCCAGTCCCACGAATTTCTGTGGCATGCGGTTGCACATCTGTACCCACTGCATGGCCAGTTCCTCTTCCGTGAATCGTTTGGCGGAGCTCTCCTCAGCGGTTGTGGCAGGTGCCTCAAGCGGTGAAGGCTCTTCCTCCTTCTTCTCGGGATGGAGCATCGACTGAAAGGTCATGCCGATGCTGCTCAGCTTCAGTCGTGGTCCTTTGATGACCGGCTGCTGAGTTTGTGTCGGGACGTTGTCCTTAGGTTTGTTGCTGGCTGCAGCCGCAGTGGCGGGTGCTGCCGTCTGAAGGCTTGCAGCCATGGCCGCATCAGAAGCCGCACCGGCGACCGGGGCCGGTTTGCGGGTGCTCTTCACCGACCCGGTTACCTGCGGGACCGTGTTGGCCGGTGATTTCGTGATATGCTTAAACAGGGTTTTCAACATCTTGGGGCTACGCCCCGCACCGGCGCTGTCATCGTCGGGCTGAGTGATCTGCGCCACACGTATCAGTGTCAGTTCCACGAGCAGTCGTTTGTTGCTGCTCTGCCGGTAGTTGATGTCGCACTCGTTGAGGATGCGCAGTGCCCGGTAGAGGAAAGGCGTGGGGCACTTGGCAGCCTGCTGCTGGAAGCGCTGGCGCTGCTCGTCACTGGTCTCCAGCAGTGGCAGTGTCTGAGCATCCTTGGCCATCATCACATTGCGGATGTGTGCGGCGAGGCCCTGGATGACGCCTGCGCCGTCGAAGCCTTTGGAGATGATCTGATTGAGCAGGAGCATGATGTCGCTCACCTTGTTCTCCAGGGCGAAGTCAACGATGCGGAAATAGTAATCGTTGTCCAGGACATTGAGGTCGTCGATGACGCCTTGGTACGTGATATGGCCCTGGCAGAAGCTTGTCACCTGATCGAAGATGGACAGTGCGTCGCGCATGCCACCGTCGGCCTTCTCGGCGATGACGCCCAGCGCCTGCTCCTCATAGGAGATGCCCTCTTTTTCCGCCACCATCTTGAGGTGGTTGACGATGCGGGGCACGGTCATGCGCTCAAAGTTATAGATCTGACAGCGTGAAAGGATCGTAGGCAGGATTTTGTGTTTCTCTGTAGTGGCCAGGATAAACACCACGTGTGCTGGCGGCTCCTCCAAGGTTTTCAGGAAAGCGTTGAAGGCCGCTTGTGAGAGCATGTGCACCTCATCGATGATAAACACCTTGTATTTTCCGTTCTGTGGAGGGATGAGTGTCTGCTCCATGAGCGTCTTGATGCTGTCGACCGAGTTGTTGGAGGCAGCGTCGAGCTCGAAGATGTTCATCGACCGACCTTCGTTAAAGGCTTTGCAGCTCTCGCATTGGTTGCAGGCCTCGCCGTCCTCAGCAGGGTTTTCGCAGTTGATCGCCTTGGCAAAGATGCGCGCACATGTCGTCTTTCCTACGCCTCGTGGTCCACAGAAGAGATAGGCGTGAGCCAGTTTTCCGCTTTTCACAGCGTTTTTCAGCGTAGTCGTCAATGCTTCCTGGCCAACGACAGCACTGAAAGTCATTGGACGGTATTTGCGCGCAGAGACGATATAGTTACTCATATAAATTATGTATTGTTTGTTGACTTGAAATCTGATTAAGTATTTGCAAAGATACATTTATTTACGTGAAAGGCAAAACAAAACTTCGGTTTTATTTTGTAATTATCCGCGTTTGCAGTATCTTTGCATTCAATTTCTGTTGAAACGTTGGTGAATGAGTACCAAGCTGAATATGCTTCTCCGTCTTTTGGCGCACTATAAATATCTGATTACGATCATTATGGGTGTGGCCTTGGTGGGCTTTCTCGATGAGAACAGCCTGCTCCGACACGTGCGGTATCGTTTAAAGATCAGCGACCTCAACGACCAGATAGAAATGTATAATGAGAAAAACGAAGCTGCCACCCAGGAACTCCGTGAGTTGCGCCTGCATCCCAAAGCCATCGAAAAGATAGCCCGGGAACGCTATTTCATGAAGGCCGACGATGAGGACATCTTCATCCTCAGTACGGATGCGCAACGGATTGACAGCGACAAGGTAGAACAAGACAATGAACAACTCTATCAAACCAATCAGTAAGGCGCTGAGCATCGTGTTTATGTCCGGAGGCGCGCTGATGGTAATTAGTGCCGGATGCTTTGTATTTTTTTGGCATCGTGAGCTGATGTGCTGGATCTTCCTTTTGGGAGCCGTCCTCTTCACCCTCGTGCAAGCCCAACAGTCCTATTTGGGTGACGACCTGGCATTGAAGCGTTTGAAGCGCATCCAGGGCCTTGCCGGTCTCTGTTTTGTCGTGGGTGGCATGCTCATGGCCGATACTGCATACGGTTTCTTCCGTCCGCTGTTTCACAACTATGTCGACTATATCACCTATCTTTATAACAAGTGGGTCGTCTTCCTGTTGATAGGAGCCGTCATTGAAGTGTATACCGTTCACCGGATCGATTATCTGCTCTCCAAAAAAAATATAAAAGGTTAGCGCATTCACTAAATAGCATTAATTTTCTTTTGCGCATCATAAATACATATTATCTTTGTGTTGCTTGAACGAAACGTCTATGAATAAAGTTTTATACTTCATGCTTGGCTTGTTAGCCTTTACATCTTGCGCCAATACCTATAGTATTACTGGTTCCACGAACGTCTCTACGCTCGATGGCCAGAAACTATATTTAAAGGTGCTAAAGGATACGGCATTGAAGAATCTTGACTCGTGTGATGTCGTGCACGGGCAGTTTCACTTTGCAGGGTCGGTAGATTCTGTCAGGGTGGGCACGATCTTGCTCGATGAAAACAATGGCTTGCCAGTGGTGCTGGAGAGCGGAGAGATACAAGTGAAGATCGACAACACCCAGGAAAGTGTGACGGGCACACCCCTGAACGACAGGCTGACGAAGTTCAGACAGAAGTTTACGCAGTTGGTCAACCAAAGTGCGGAGCTCGTCCATCAGCATGATCAGGCCATCATGAACGGCAAGAATATGAACAGAGTCAATGCCAGGTTGGCCGCGGAGAACGATCGTATCAATCAGCGCATGGACAAGTTGGTCACACGTTTCGTAGAGGACAACTTCGACAATGTGCTGGGACCGTATATCTTCATCAATACCTGCATGAACCGATACAATGCGCCGATGCTTGACGCGTGGATCGAGGACATCATGAGCAAGGCAACGGATAAGTTCAAAAACAATCCGATGGTGAAGGAATACTATGAAGCCGCTCAGCAAAACCAGAATATCATGAATGGTATGCAGAGTGCCCCTGTACAAGGACAAGCCGAGCCTCAGGCAGCCCCGGAAGACGGGCCTACCCCCAACGAGATGGCTCAGCCCGCTGCAGAACAGCAGGAAGAGCAGGGCTCCGAGGCCGTGCCGGTGGAAGGTGAATGATATTGATATAAGTCATGAGAACATTGTTACAAGGCGGAACCATCGTCAACGAGGGACGCTCTTACCGCGGATCCCTTGTCATCAATGACGACCGCATCGAAGACATCATAGAGAATGCCCCGGCACCCCGTGGAGACTACGACAAGACCGTAGACGCCACGGGGTGCTATGTTTTGCCCGGCATCATCGACGAGCACGTGCATTTCCGTGAGCCGGGACTGACACAGAAGGCCGACATCGAGAGCGAGTCACGCGCAGCCGCCTATGGTGGTGTGACCACCTTTTTTGACATGCCCAACTGCGTGCCGCAGACCACGACCTTGGAAGCCCTTGCCGACAAGTTCGCGCGGGCGGAGCGGAGCAGCCATGTCAATTACAGTTTCTTCTTTGGTGCCACGAACAACAATGTGGCCCTCTTTTCCCAGCTTGATCCCACACGCATCCCCGGCATCAAACTCTTCATGGGCGCGTCGACCGGCAATATGCTGGTCGATCAGATGGACGCCTTGCACCGCATCTTTGCGGCTTGCGCAGATTTAGATCTCCCGCTGATGACCCATTGCGAGGACTCCGGTGTCATCGCTCAGAACATGCAGCGTTTCAAGTTTGTGTGTGGCGATGACCCCGATGTGCGTTTTCATTTCCTCATCCGCGATGAGGAGGCCTGCTACCGCAGTACCGCGCTGGCCGTGAAGTTGGCCTTGCAGCATCACACACGACTGCATGTGGCCCATCTCACCACAGCGCGCGAGCTGCAACTCTTTGAGGCTTCTGATGATCATTACTTACCGCAGATCACCGCCGAGGCCGTGATCGCGCATCTGTGGTTCACGGCAGGTGACACCCTCAGGCTTGGCGCCCGCATCAAATGCAATCCCTCCGTCAAGATGCCTTCCGACCGTGATGCCCTTCGCCGGGCACTGAGTGACGGGCGCATCGCCACTGTCGGCACCGACCATGCGCCACACGAGTGGAGCAAGAAGCAAGGAGGATGCGCGCGTGCCGCTTCCGGCATGCCGATGCTGCAGTTCTCTTTGCCTGCCATGCTACAGTTGGTCGATGCGGGCGTTCTGGGCATCGAGAAGCTTGTGACGCTGATGTGTCATCATCCGGCTATGCTCTTCTCGGTCTGTGATCGTGGTTTCCTGCGCAAAGGCTACAAGGCCGATGTCACGGTCGTGAAGCACCACAGTCCGTGGACCGTCACGCCAGCCATCATCCAAAGCAAGTGCGGCTGGTCACCGATGGAAGGGGAGCGCTTTGACTGGCAGGTCAGACAGACCTACTGCAATGGCCGTCTCGTCTATGATCAGGGCCATTTTGATGAAAGCAGCCATGGAGAAGCCGTACGGTTTAGAAAGAAAGATAACGAATAGGAGAAGCGCTCATGATTTTGCATTACGATATCGCTGAGGTACGTCCTTATATCAATTGGCTTTATTTCGATCATGCCTGGAGCATGAGTGGAAAGAGCGAGGCCGACAAGGCCAACCTTTACGCCGATGCCAAAGAGATGCTTGACAGCTGGCAGGGAACGTATCACACCCATGCCGTCTTTGGCATTTTCGATGCCAACAGCGACGGTGACGACCTGCTCATCGGTGGCATTAAGATCCCCATGCTTCGTCAGCAGCGTCCTTCGGCCCCGGGTCAGCCCAATCTCTGCCTGACCGACTTTGTGCGTCCGCTGTCACAACACATCCCCGACAAGGTGGGCGCTTTTGCCACGACCGTGGATGAGGCGATGAACCACAGCCGCGACGAGGATGTCTATCGTCGGATGCTCGCGCAAGTGCTCTCTGACCGTCTCGCCGAGGGAACGGCTGAGCTCATGCACCTGCAAGTGAGAAGAAAGTACTGGGGCTATGCGCCGGACGAGCATCTCAGCATGAAAGACATCCATGCCGAGCGTTATCAGGGCATACGTCCTGCCGTGGGCTATCCCTCCATGCCCGATACCAGTGTCAATTTTCTGATTGATTCACTGTTGGACATGAAGCAGATCGGCATCCGGCTGACCGCCAGTGGGATGATGCATCCACACGCCTCGGTCTCAGGACTGATGTTTGCGCATCCCCAATCGCGCTATTTCGATTTGGGAAAGATCGGCGAAGACCAGTTGCTGGACTATGCCCGTCGGCGTCAGCTGCCTGTGGAGCTGATGCGCACCTTTCTCAGTGTCAGTTTGATGAAACGCTGAACATCCTCATCACCCAGCCAGATGATTGCACGTATCTTCATACCTATCTTGTTTGCCATCGTGTTGCCTGATCTCTATTTCGATCAGCACTATTGGCGCAACCGCTATCATGGACGATGGTGGCTGCGGCTGCTGTGGTGGCTGCCGGGGTTGGTGATGCTCGTCTACACCATCGCGTTGGTCTCGATCCGTGATTTTGCCCCCGGCGACCTTTCGTGGCTCAACGTCTATATGTTCCTTGTGGGACTGATCGTATGGCCTAAAGCCATCTTTGCCCTTTGTTCCGGTCTCGGTCTGCTATGGAGCCGTTGGCGTCATCACCGCGTCAATTTCGGCAATGTCGTGGCGGTGGTGCTCATTCTCATCAATTGGTACATGCTCGTTTACGGGTCAACGATCGGTCCGTCCCAACTGGAGATACAGCGCAATGATCTGTATTTCTCAGATCTCCCGCCACGTTTCGACGGTTACCGCATCGTGTTTTTCTCCGATGCCCATGTAGGCAGTTTCACCGGCCGCCGCCGCTCACTGTTGCAGCGCGACATCGACAGCATCAATGCCCAGCACGCCGACCTGATCGCTTTTGGCGGAGATCTGCAAAACATCCGTCCGCAGGAGATCCCGCCCGTCATGCCTTTGCTCTCTCAGTTGCGGGCGCGTGACGGCGTCGTCTCGGTATTGGGCAACCACGACTACAGCGAGTATACCCGGGACAATCCGCAGGTTGAGGCTGCCAACCGCCGCAGGGTCGTCGCCTTGCAGCGTCAGATGGGGTGGCGCCTGCTGCTCAACAGTCATTTCTCCTTGCACCGTGGCACAGACTCCCTTGTCGTGGCCGGAGAGCAGAACTTCCGCAAGCCCGACAGTTGTGATTTCTCCCGCACGATGCGTGGGGTGGGCGAGCAGGCTTTTGTCGTCATGCTCCAGCACGATCCCCGTGCTTGGGACGACCACATCGTGCCCAGTCACCGGGTCGCGCTGACGCTTAGCGGGCATACCCATGGCGGTCAGATCGCACTCTTCGGCGTCAGTCCTGTCAGACTGGTCTATGCCGAGGACGCCGGACTTTATGAGCGCGACGGCAGCACGCTGTGTGTTTCTGCTGGCATCGGCGGACTCGTCTTTTTCCGTTTTGGTGTTCCGCCGGAAATCAACGTGATCACTTTGCATCGAATCAAACATTCACCCATAGATAGAAATCCGAACTTAACACGATGAAAAAAATCCTTTATTGCCTCTATGAGCTTTGTATCATACCGCTGTTTCTTGCCGACACCATTGTCATCGCCCTTCTGACGATTATCGGCTGCCGTGTCGGCAACGGCCATTTCTGGGGTTATTATCCCGGTAAGTGGTGGAGCGAGTTTGTCATCCGTATTTTGCTGTTGCCGGTGAAGGTAGAGGGAAGGGAGCATCTCAAGCCCGGGCAGTCCTATGTCTTCGTGGCCAATCATCAGGGTGCGTTTGACATCTTCCTGATCTATGGCTTTCTCAATCGCAATTTCAAATGGATGATGAAGCGCGGCATCGGCAAGATCCCCTTTGTGGGGCCCGCCTGCAAGTATTCCCATCAGATCTTTGTCGACAAGAGCGGTCCCTCACATGTCCGTGCCACCTATGACCAGGCCCGTGAGGTGCTCAAGGAGGGTATGTCGCTGATGGTCTTTCCGGAGGGAGCCCGCACGTTCACCGGTCACATGGGCTTGTTCCGCCGTGGAGCCTTCATGCTGGCCGATGAGTTGCAGTTGCCCGTATGCCCGTTGACCATCAACGGCTCGTTCGACATCATGCCCCGCACCCGCGACTGGCGCTGGGTGCATTGGCATCCGTTGAAGCTCACGATCCATGAGCCCATCATGCCCATCGGCAAGGGACGGGAAAACATCGACTATCTCAAGGACAAAAGCTATGAAGCCGTGATGAGCGGTCTCGTGCCCGAATACCAAGGCTATGTCCGCAACGATGATCAGTAATCCCCGCTGCTCCTCAGTAAGGAGCTATCACGGAAAGCCCTCAATATATTTGTGTCAAAATGTTGGCACTTTGCATTTTATTTTATAATTTTGCAGTAACGGAAAATACATATCATCATGCATGAAAGTGACTCTATTGTAATTATTCCTACTTACAACGAGAAAGAGAATATTGAGAACATCATACGTGCCGTCTTCTCTTTGGAGAAGATCTTCCATATCCTGGTCATCGACGACGGCAGTCCTGATGGCACGGCAGCCATTGTGCATCGCCTGATCGACCAAGAGTTTGGCGACCGCCTGTTTATCATTGAGCGGAAAGGCAAGTTGGGTCTGGGCACCGCCTACATCACCGGTTTCAAATGGGCTTTGGAGCGCAGCTATGAATATGTCTTTGAGATGGATGCCGACTTCAGCCACAATCCCAAGGACCTGCCTCGTCTGTATGCCGCCTGTCATGATGAGGGTGGCGACGTGGCCGTCGGCTCGCGCTATGTCACGGGTGTCAACGTCGTGAACTGGCCGATGGGTCGTGTGCTGATGAGCTATTTTGCTTCGCGCTATGTCAATTTCATCACCGGCATCCCCATCCGTGATACCACCGCCGGCTTTGTATGCTATCGCCGCCGCGTGCTGGAGACGATCCCCCTCGACGACATCCGTTTCAAGGGCTATGCCTTCCAGATCGAGATGAAGTACACCGCCTACAAGATCGGATTCAAGATCAAAGAGGTCTCTGTCGTCTTTGTCAACCGCCGCGAGGGCACCAGCAAGATGAGTGGCGGCATTTTCAGTGAGGCCCTCTTTGGTGTGATGCGGCTGCGCCTTGACGGTTGGTTCAAGAAATACCCCAAGATCAAAGGGTAGGGCAGCGTATGGATATACACGACATACAGACCCTCTATGGCCGGTCGCCGCAAGCCGGTGCTTTGGTCAAGTATCTGGAAGACACATCGGTCAAGCGTGTTTTCCTCAAAGACATCGTAGGGTCGGCGTTGCCGACTCTTTTTGCAGGTATTGCACCACGGCTGTGCAATACCTTTCTTTTCGTTATGCAGGATGCCGACGAGGCTGGCTATTTCTACAACGATCTCCTGCCAGCCGTCCTCAACACGGCAGAGAAGGCCGTGGCGGAGAAGCGCAAGGCAACGCAGGAGGATAAAAGCCCGAAAGTCGCCCCCGTGGATGACGGAGGCAGTCAGCCTGCTGATTATGACGTCTATTATTTCCCCTCCAGTTACAGGCGTGCGGTGAAATATGGCCAGCACGACGCTGCCAACGAGATCCTCCGCACGGAGGTGTTGGCGCAGATCGTAGCCCGGCAGCAGCATTCCCAGAATGAGAAGCCCCTTTTCATCGTCACCTATCCCGAGGCCATGACCGAGCTGGTGGTCTCGCAACAACATATCGACGACCACCGTCTCTCGCTCGCTGTGGGTCAGCGGATCGACATCGTTGAGGCCGAGCACCGGCTCCGTGAGCTTGGATTCACCGAGCAGGACTATGTCTACGAGCCCGGACAGTTTGCAGTGCGCGGCAGCATCCTCGACGTCTATTCCTTTTCCAGTGAGCTGCCGTTCCGTATCGACTTCTTTGGCGACGAGATCGACACGATCCGAACGTTCACCGTTGAGGACCAGCTCTCGAAAGACCGACGGAAAGAAGTGGAGATCGTGCCGGAGCTGGCCAAGGAGACGACCGAGAAAGTCGCCTTTCTGCATTTCCTGCCAGACGATGCCGTGCTCGTGTGCCGTGACCTTGCTTTCATCTGCGACACCGTGGAACGTGTCTACAACGAAGGCTTCTCCTCCCAGGCCCTCACCGAGCGCCTGGAAGACGCAACGGAGATGGAGCAGGCCGAGATACAGCGCGACATGAACCGTGAAAGCGTGCTCTGCCCGCCTACACGGTTCAAGGAAGACATCCTGGCGTTGCGGCGTGTCATGTATGGGCATACTCCTCAGGATGATCATGCCGTGATCCCTTTCCATGTGACGCCCCAGCCACTCTTTCATAAAAACTTTGATTTGCTGCGTCAGACGTTTCAGGACTATCTCTTGCGCGGCTACCGTCTCTATATCCTTGCCGACAGCCGTAAACAGCAACAGCGTTTAAAGGACATCTTCGACGAGACGGGCAACGGCGATCCTGCCTCAGTGCGCGCAGGACGAGGCTCGGATATCGTCTTCACCCCCGTTGACAAAACCCTTCACGAGGGTTTTGCCGATGACGACATGAAGGTGTGCTTCTTCACCGATCACCAGATCTTTGACCGTTTCCACAAGTACAATCTCAAGTCCGACCGTGCGCGCGCCGGCAAGATGGCTTTGACGATGAAGGAACTGCAAGAGATGGAACCGGGTGACTACGTGGTGCATGTCGACTTTGGTATCGGAAAGTTTGGCGGTCTGGTGCGTGTGCCCATACAGAATGCCCATGGAGAGAAGAGCGGACCGCAATACCAAGAGGTCATCCGCATCATCTTCCAGAACAACGACAAGGTCGATGTCTCCATCCATTCTCTCTATAAGATCTCGAAGTACCGCGGCAGTGACACCGGAGAGCCGCCACGGTTGAGTACGCTGGGCACGGGCGCCTGGGAGCGCCTGAAGGAAAAGGCCAAGAAGCGCATCAAGGACATTGCGCGTGATCTCATCCGCCTGTATGCCAAGCGTCGTCATGAGAAGGGCTATGCCTTCTCGGCCGACAATTTTATGCAGCACGAACTGGAGGCCAGCTTCCTCTACGAGGATACGCCCGACCAACTCAAGGCCACGCAGGATGTCAAGGCCGACATGGAGCGTGCCCGTCCCATGGACCGTCTGATCTGTGGCGACGTGGGTTTCGGCAAGACCGAGGTGGCCGTGCGCGCAGCCTTCAAGGCCGCGTGCGACTCCAAGCAGGTGGCTGTGCTCGTGCCCACGACAGTGCTGGCCTATCAGCATTTCAAGACCTTCCGCGAGCGGTTGAAGGATTTCCCCGTGCGCGTGGAGTATCTCTCCCGTGCCCGCACGGCCAAGCAGACCAAGGACGTGCTCAGCGGACTCGCCGACGGCAAGGTCGACATCGTTGTCGGCACGCATAAGCTGCTGGGAAAGACCGTGAAGTGGCACGATCTCGGATTGCTCATTATCGACGAGGAACAGAAGTTTGGCGTTGCCACCAAGGAGAAGCTGCGCAAACTCAAGAGCAATGTCGACACGCTGACGATGTCGGCCACGCCGATCCCGCGTACCCTGCAGTTCAGTCTCATGGGTGCGCGCGACATGAGCATCATGCGCACCCCGCCTCCCAACCGCTATCCCATCCACACCGAGCTCTGCACGTTCAGCCACGAGGTCATCGCCGACGCGATCAACTTCGAGATGAGCCGCAACGGTCAGGTGTATTTTGTCAACAACCGCATCTCCAATCTGCAGGAGATTGCCGATCTCATCCATAAATATGTGCCGGACTGCCGTGTGGTCATCGGCCATGGACAGATGCCGCCGGAGGAGTTGGAGAAGGTGATCACCGATTTTGTCAACTATGACTACGACGTGCTGCTCTCCACCACCATTGTGGAGAACGGCATCGACATCCCCAACGCCAACACGATCATCATCAATGGCGCCAATCACTTCGGCCTTTCAGACCTGCATCAGATGCGCGGGCGTGTGGGCCGAAGCAACCGCAAGGCCTTCTGTTACCTCCTGGCACCACCTCGGAGTGCCATGACGCCCGAGGCCCGCCGTCGTCTGGAGGCGCTGGAGACCTTCTCGGATCTTGGCAGCGGATTTAATCTGGCCATGCAAGACCTTGATATCCGCGGTGCAGGCAACCTGCTGGGTGCTGAGCAAAGCGGGTTCATGGAGGACCTGGGCTACGAGACCTATCAGAAGATCCTCAATCAGGCCGTCAGCGAATTGAAAAATGAGGAGCTTGGCGACCTCTATGCCGAGGAACTCAAGGCCGGCGAGGACATCAAGGCAAGCGACTTTGTCGAGGACTGCGCCGTGGAGAGTGATCTTGAGATGTACTTCCCCGACACCTATGTGCCGGGCAGCAGCGAACGCATGTTGCTCTATCGTGAACTCGACAACATCGAGACCGACGACGACCTCAATACCTACCGCCAGCGTCTGACCGACCGCTTCGGTCCCGTTCCGCCGGAGGGCGAGGAACTCATGCAGGTGGTCGCCCTGCGTCGGTTGGGCAAGGAAGAAGGCTGCGAGAAGATCATCCTCAAGCAGGGCACCATGAGCATGCAGTTTGTCTCCCAGCCCGACAGTCCCTACTACCAAAGCAAGGCCTTTGGCAGCATCATCCATTATGTGATGGACCATCCGCGCCGTTGCACCTTCAAGGACACCCACGGCCACCGGCTCGTGCGTATCTCACAAGTTCCCAGCGTGGCCGAGGCCGTGAAAGTGCTGAAAGCCATGATGTGTAAGTAAATATGTAACACATTAGAAGAATTCTTCTATAACGATAAAATATCGCACAAAAACGCTTGTATTGTGCAATTCTTGGATTTAGCCACGTCTTTTCGTTTCGTCGATTGTAAGCGAAAAGACGTGGCTATTTTTGTTTCTTTTCTGTCGGGATATGGAGATAAAAACTGCACGTATCTTTGTATATGTGCAGTTTTTGGGGAAAACAATATAAAAATAGCTTAAAATGTAAGTGCTTGTGCATGCTGCTTGTGGGATTATCTTTACTTTTGTAATGCTTAAAGGCAAGATTTCTAATGCTTAAAGGCAATGATAAAAGAAAACATGAATTCCGAAGCGTACTATATTCAGGGTAATGAATATCGTCGGCAGGGCGATTTCCCTGCTGCGATGAACTGTTATCTACAGGCCATCTCCCTTGACCCGGAGAGTCCGGCTGTGGAGGCGGAAAAGATGTTGGAAGACATTATGAACTTTTATTGTAAGGACTATTATAATCCTTAGTCATCCCACCGTGGGATGCTGAGTGTTTGTCCTTAACCTATATAAAACCCGTATTTAGTTATGAAGAAAACCATTGGAGCCATTGTGGTGGACGTGGATCGGTGCAAAGGCTGTCAGCTTTGTATAGTCGCCTGCCCGAAAGACGTTATCGCTCTGGCCGAAAGAAAAGTCAATGCTCATGGCTATCCTTATGTCGAGGCAGCCCGCCCCGACGACTGTATTGGCTGTGCCTCCTGCGGTATTGTCTGTCCCGACGGATGCATCACCGTTTATCGTAAAAGAATCGAAGTGGAGGAGCCGTTGACATCTCAACAGAAATAAGCAACTATGGAACAAGAAGTAACACTGATGAAAGGCAACGAGGCACTTGCGCGCGCTGCCATACGTTGTGGTGTGGATGGTTTCTTTGGCTATCCCATCACTCCCCAGACCGAGATCATCGAGACGCTCTCTGCGCTGAAGCCTTGGGAGACGACCGGCATGGTGGTCGTGCAGGCCGAGAGTGAGGTGGCGTCGATCAACATGCTCTATGGCGGCGGTGGCGCCGGCAAACGGGTGATGACCACCTCGTCGAGCCCTGGCGTGGCCCTGATGCAGGAAGGTATTGCCTACATGGCCGGTGCGGAAGTGCCGGGTGTCATTGTCAACGTGCAGCGCGGCGGTCCCGGACTGGGAACTATCCAGCCGAGCCAGAGCGATTATTTCCAGGCGACGAGAGGCGGTGGCAACGGCGATTACAATGTCATCGTGCTTGCGCCGGATTCCGTGCAGGAGATGGCCGACTTTGTCGATCTTGCATTCACGCTGGCATTCCGTTATCGCAATCCGTCGATGATCCTCAGTGACGGTGTCATCGGACAGATGATGGAGAAGGTGGTGCTCCCGCCCTTCAAGCCTCGGCGCACAGATGAGGAAGTCATCAAGGAATGCCCGTGGGCCACGACAGGCCGCACCAAGGGGCGTCAGCCCAACATCATCACCTCACTGGAGTTGAAACCCGAGGTCATGGAGCAGCGCAATCTCCATCTGCAAGCCAAATATCGTGAGATCGAGGAGAAGGAAGTGCGCTTCGAGACCAAGTTCTGCGAGGATGCCGATTGTCTGATTGTGGCCTTCGGCAGTGCAGCGCGTATCGCCCAGAAGAGCGTAGAGCTCGCCCGCGAGCAAGGCATCAAGGCCGGACTGTTCCGTCCGATCACGCTGTGGCCATTCCCGAGCAAGGCACTGGCCGCGATGGCTCAGGGCAAGCGCCATGTCCTCGTGGCAGAGATCAATGCCGGACAGATGATCCAGGACGTGCGGCTCGCCGTGGGCAGCAGTGTGTCGGTGAGTCACTTTGGCCGTTTGGGCGGTATCGTACCCGACCCGACGGAGATCGTAGAAGAACTTAAAGCAAAATTGAAAGAAAATGGCAAGTGAAAAGATCAATAGGGAGGAAGTCTTGCAGCCGGAGAATGTCGTCTACCAGAAACCGGCTTTGCTCAACGATGTGCCCATGCACTATTGTCCGGGATGCAGCCATGGTGTCGTGCATAAACTGGTAGCCGAGGTGATAGCCGAAATGGGCATGGAAGACAAGACCGTCGGTGTCTCGCCGGTGGGCTGTGCTGTGTTTGCCTACCGCTATATCGACATCGACTGGCAGGAGGCCGCTCACGGCCGTGCACCCGCTTTGGCCACTGCCATCAAGCGTCTGTGGCCCGACCGTCTCGTGTTTACGTATCAGGGCGACGGCGACCTGGCCTGTATCGGCACGGCAGAGACCATCCATGCCCTCAACCGCGGAGAGAACATCGCCATCATCTTCATCAACAACGCCATCTATGGTATGACGGGCGGACAGATGGCGCCCACCACGCTCATCGGGCAGAAGACCACCACGTGTCCTTACGGCCGCGATCCTGAGCTCCACGGCTATCCGCTCAACATCACCGAACTGGCAGCTCATCTGCGCGGCACCTGCTATGTCACGCGCCAGAGCGTAGACACCGTGGCTTCGGTGCGTCAGGCCAAGAAGGCCATCCGCAAGGCTTTCGAAGCCTCGATGAAGGGGCTTGGCTCCTCGCTCGTGGAGATCGTCTCCACGTGCAGCAGCGGCTGGCATCTCACGCCGGTGAAGGCCAACGAGTGGATGAGACAATACATGTTTGAAGAATATCACAAGGGCGACTTCAAGGACACCACAGGCCTGAAGTAGTCTTGAACGATTAGAACACAAGACAATGAAAAAAGAAATCATCATATCGGGCTTCGGTGGCCAGGGGGTCCTCTCCATGGGAAAGATCCTCGCTTACTCGGGGCTGATGGAAGGCAAGGAAGTCACGTGGATGCCCGCCTACGGTCCGGAACAGCGCGGTGGCACGGCCAATGTGACGGTGATCGTCAGTGACGAGGCCATCTCGTCACCTATTCTGAGCCACTACGATGTTGCCATCGTGCTGAACCAACCCTCACTCGAGAAGTTCATGCCTAAGGTGAAACCGGGCGGCATTCTCATCTATGACGGTTACGGTATCCCACAGACCCCGCAGCGCGACGACATCACCATCTATCGCATTGATGCCATGGACAAGGCAGCAGAGATGAAAAACGCCAAGGTGTTTAACATGATCGTGCTGGGCGGACTGCTCAAGGTCTGTCCGATCGTCAGCACCGACGGCTTGCAGAAGGCTCTCTACAAGACCCTGCCTGAGCGCCATCACGACTTGATTCCGCTCAACATGCAGGCAGTGGAAGAGGGACAGGGCATCATCACAAAGGTAGATAAATAAGTCTTGATTCGTAGGACACACTTTTGTGTAGTCATAGTCTTTGACAAAACACGGTCTTTGCGGACTTGTCTTTTAGAGAGACAAAAGGCATCGGAGAGACAGAAAAACGGCTTGTTCGGGTGTGGAAGTTGGAAGATGGCGACAAAACAAGTGAGTTGTGTCTATAAAATCAGTGATTTGATCGCATCAAACAAGTGAAATGACGAGGTAAAATCACTGAGATGACAGTAAGAAAACGGTATTTTTGCAAGTGTTTCAATTGAAAGCACATCGCAAAAATACCGTTTTTTTGTATATGTAAGCGTTGTTTGGTTTTAACTATCTGATTGATAGCTACTTACGAGAAACGCTCCAAAAACGCTCCAAAAATCGCCAAATTGGGCCAAAGACAGGGCTTGCTCGGTAAAATCGCAGCCACGCGGCCGCAAAATTGTCAGTTTATCCAACAAATTTATTTGTCGATGGCCAGCGGCACCTTTTCGAGGTTCTTCTCGATCTCGTCGTCGGTCACCGTGTAGTTGGCTAAGTCGCCATTGATATAGCTCATGTATGACGGCATGTCGATGAGTCCGTGTCCTGAGAGATTGAAGAGGATGACAGGCGCCTTGCCCTCCACGTTGGCGCGCTTGGCCTCGCGGATGGTGGCGGCGATGGCGTGGCAGCTCTCGGGGGCCGGGATGATGCCCTCGGTCTGGGCGAAGAGCACGCCGGCGGCAAAGCTTTCGAGCTGAGGAATGTCCATGCCCGAGAGGTATCCGTCCTTGAGCAGTTGCGAGATGATGACACCGGCACCATGGTAGCGCAGTCCGCCGGCATGGATGTTGGCCGGTTTGAAGTCATGGCCGAGGGTGAACATTGGCAGCAGCGGCGTGTAGCCCGCCTCGTCGCCAAAGTCATATTCAAACTTACCGCGGGTGAGTTTCGGGCAGCTGTTCGGTTCTGCGGCGATGAACTTCGTGTCTTTGTGCGTGCCGTCGAAGACGTGGCGCATGAAGGGGAAGGCAATGCCGCCGAAGTTGGAGCCGCCACCAAAGCAGGCGATCACCTCGTCGGGATACTCGCCGGCCATCTCCATCTGCTTCTCAGCTTCCAGTCCGATGACGGTCTGGTGGAGGGCCACGTGGTTGAGCACAGATCCCAACGTGTATTTACATCCCGGTGTGGTCGTTGCCAGTTCGATGGCTTCCGAGATGGCCGTTCCCAGCGATCCCGGGTGATTGGGGTCGGCCGTGATGATGTTCTTTCCGGCACGTGTCGACATCGAGGGCGATCCCTCCACGGTAGCGCCGAAGGTGCGCATGATCATCGAGCGGTAAGGCTTCTGCTGCATCGTGATCTTGACCTGATAGACCGCGGCCTCCAGTCCATAGAGTTTTGCTGCATAGCTGAGAGCCGCGCCCCATTGTCCGGCTCCGGTCTCGGTGGTCACGTTGGTGTCGCCTTCCTGTTTGCAATAGTAGCATTGGGGCAGAGCCGAGTTGATCTTATGAGAACCTAAGGGATTGGTCGATTCGTTTTTGAAGTAGATATGTGCCTTTGTGTCGAGGGCTTTTTCCAGTGCATAGGCACGCACCAGTGGGGTGGCACGATAGTAGCAGTATTTGTCACGCACCTCGTCGGGGATGTCGATCCAAGCGTGTTCCTGGTCGAGTTCCTGTCGCGAGCATTCGCTGTTGAAGATATGGGCGAGATCCTCGGCATGCAGCGGCTTGTGGGTAGCGGGATTCAAGGGCGGCATGGGCTTGTTGGGCATTTCGGCCTGGATGTTGTACCATTGACGGGGAATGTCATTCTCGTCCAAAAGGAATTTCTTTCTCTTCATAGTCATTGTTGTCTTAGTGGCTTTCTGACGCAGCTTCTGTCATGGGTAAGAATTTGCATCATAAAAACTGTCAGTTAGTTTGGATAAAATGTTTTCTGTTGCAAACTTACACATTTTTCTTGTATTTCCTGCAATCAACCTAAGAAAAAGTAGTTTTTTGGTTGATAATTGTGACGGAATGGGGTATACGGCGCTATTCTTCTGACTTATATCCCTTGTTCTGTGTCATTTTATTATTGAGTTCCAAGACTTTGGCGGGAATCGGGAACACCGTGGTGTGGGCGTCCTCCTCCCCCTCGATGGGCTGTCTGAGGTCATAGGCTTTGTGGAACAGACCGTAGCGGATGAGGTCGTGGCGGCGGCTGCCTTCCCAGACGAGTTCGAGAAGTCGCTCTTTGAGTATGTTGTCGAGTGTGGCCGGTCGCCGGTTCATGCCGACTCTCTGCCTGACGGCATCGAGGTCGTCCTGTCCGCTCTGCCCGTTGCGCACCTTCGCCTCAGCCCGCATGAGCAGCACGTCGGCGAAGCGGAAGAGCACGATGTCGTTGTCCTGCAGCTTGCCGTCGGCGTAGGCCTTGCGGTCGATCTCGTATTTCGACATGCGTGCGCCGGCCGTTTTCTCATAGGGCGAATAGGTGAGGTTCTCAGCCATGACGAGCGGCTGATAGACGAGCGGTTGCCCACTTTCCTGCAAGACCACCTTGCCATCGACGTGGAGCGTGTCGGCATAGAAATTGATGGCGAAGCGCGTGTCGAGACTGTCGGTGCCATAGCCATAGGCATGCACGGTGGAGAGTGTCGCCGACGTGCCGTTCTCGGCATCCATGCCGATGGCGGAGCCGTGGGCATAGTGTCGTGAGCGGAAGAGATACCAGAACTGGTTTTGGTATTTGATTTTGTCCATGGGGATGGTGAAGATGTTTTCCTGCGAGGTCTCGTTGTGTACGCTGAAGTTGAAGGCATAGCTGTCTTGGAGTCGGTAGCCTTCCTGCGCGATCTCATCGCAATAATGGATGCAGGCCTGCCAGGCGTTCATTGTCTGGCCGTCGATGGAGAAGGTCATCGTCTTGCCGTCGGGGCGGCTGCTGTCGGTCCAGTTGTCATCGGCGTAGACCTCGGCGTTGAGGAAGAGACGGGCCAGCAGGAATTGGGCCACGGGCCGTGTCATGCGTCCATAGTAGTCGCCTTCGAGGTTGCTGTGTTCGTTGGGCAGATAGGGCAGGCACTGTTGCAGTTCGTTGATGAGGTTGTAGAACACCGTGCTGCGCTCGTCCTGCCTGACATTCTCGAACGACTCCTGGTCGGCAGTGACGTAGGGAATGCGGCCGAACATATCCATCAGCTCGTAATAGAAAAGACAGCGCAGGGCCTTCACCTCGGCAGTGTAGGCCTGATACTCACTGTCGGAGAGCAGACTGCGGTGGGTCTCGATGACCGCCAGGCTGTGGTTGCAGAGCATGGCGACCTTGTAGAGATAGAGCCACGTGTTGTAGAGCGACTCGTCGGATTCTGTCCAGCGATGCTCATAGAGGTTCTGCCAGAAGCCCCCGTCATACCAGTCACCTCCCCGGATGGGAATGATCGCCTCGTCGGTCGAGAACGTGTTGTAGTCGTAAAGACCGCGCACGGTGCCTTCGAGTCCTTGCGAGTCGCTGTTGCCGCCGATATAATTATATAAGGTGGCGACGGCATTGTTATAGAGGTTGGCGCTGCTGTTGTAGGCTTTGTCCTCGGGCAGCAGTCCCTCGGTATGCTCGTCGATGCACGAAGTGCCAAGCGTCAGTGAGGCGGCGATGGCCGAGAAGAGAAGAATGCGTTTGAAGATCATCATGATGGAATGTCTATTGCGTCTTTTCGGAATGATACGGGAAGAATGAATGTTAGAATTGGATGCTCACACCGAAGCTGAAGGTCCGGTAGACGGGGTAGGACCGTTTGTCGTCGATGCCCAGCGTGGAGTCGACGACATAGCTGTTGATCATAGGCGTCAGTCCGCTGTAGGCCGTGATGGTGGCCAGGTTGTTGACTGCTGCTGACAGGCGCAGACGGCTGATGTAGCGTGAGTGCAGGGGCACGTTCCAGCCTACGGTGAGGTAGTCGAAGTTGAGATAGTCGCCCCGCTCAAGCCAGTAGTCGGTGGCGCGCTGATCTTTGATGTTCATGGCGGGTGCCTTCTTCATGACGTTGTAGTCGGGAAAGCTCGACATGTTCATATAGGTCAGTGCCGTGCCGTTGTAGATCTTGTGGCCAAAGGCTCCGTTGATCTGCAGAGAGATGTCGAAGTCTTTGTATCGGAAACTGATGTTGGAGCCGAGTGTCCATTTCGGTGTGGCCTGTCCGGCAACGTACCGGTCACCTCCGTCCTCGATGTTGACGCGTCCGTTGTGGTCAAGGTCCTCGATGTCGTACATATAGGATCCATTTTCGTTTTTGACCAGTCCTTTGCAGTGGGGCAGGTAGAACACGCCGACCGGCTGGCCTACGATCTGATAGACGATGTTGTTCTCACCGCCATGGAAGCCGGCGCCGCTGAGCGATCCAAAGGCTGTGATGTCGGGCGCGGTGAGGTGATAGCCGTTGTAGTTGCCTGAGAGCGATATGAGCTTGTTCTTTTGAAACGAGAGGTTGAGATTGACGTTCAGCTCCATATCCTTTTGGTTGATGGCCGTCACGCCGAGTCCGAACTCCACACCTTGGTTGCTCATCTTGCCGAGGTTGGCGAGCAGCTTGTCAAAGGTGAAGGGCGGCACGGGCACGTCATACTGATAGAGCATGTCGGTGGTGCGCGAATAGTAGTATTCGGCTGTGAGCACAAGTCTGTTGTGCCACAGGCTGATGTCGGTGCCTACATTGAATGTCGAGCGTGTCTCCCATTTCAGATTGGGGTTGCTGTTGCGGAAGAGTCCCATGGTCGTGGTGGGCGTGTTGTCGACCGACACGGTGCCGATGGGTCTGACGAGGTTTTGTGAGTAGTACGACGAGATGCCGCCGAGGTTTCCCGACTGTCCATATCCGGTGCGCAGCCGCATGATGCCAAAGAGATGGCTGAGAGAACGGAAGAAGGGTTCCTTGGTCAGGTCCCAGGAAAGTGACACTGAGGGGAAAGCACCCCATTTGTGTCCGCTGGCAAACATAGAGCTGCCGTCGGCGCGCAGGCTGGCGCTGAGAGTGTAGCGGTCGAGGAGCGTATAGCTCAGACTACCCATGAACGAGAGCAGCGAAGGGCTGTCGGCGTCGGAGCCCGTACCACCATAGGGAATTGTGGAGGCGGCGCCGAGGTTGTCGTAGCCGAGCTCGTTGGTGGTGAATCCCTTGACGAGTGTCCAAAATCCGCTGGTGTTGCTCTTCTGATATTCGGTCAGCAGTGTGGCGGAGAGATGGTGCGCACCCCAAGTGTCAGCGAACTTCAGCTGTGCATTGCCCAACCACGACTCGGTCTTGCGCTCGCCGCGTGTGGCCTGACCTTGTGCCCAGATCCAGGTGGGGCAGAAGGTGGCATTTTCCAAAGAGTTGTAGCTGTAGGCACCGAGCAGTTGCAGGTGGAGCGAAGGCTCGCTGTCTCCGTCCTTGGCGCTGATCATTCCCAGGAGGTTGAAGTCCATGCCGATGTGCGTGTCGAAGTTGAGGTTCTTCGTGTCGTTTTTCTTTTTCAGCAATACCATCGGATGGTTGATCTGCTCGGCGGTGTTGTTTTTGTCGCCTGATCCGTCAGCGTTGGTCGTGGCTGGTATTGTCGGGTTTTGCGCGGCCGCACTGTAGAAGACCTCCCAGGGGTTGTAGAGGTCATGGCTTTTCTGGGAGGAGCCAAAGACCCCGAAGTCGATCTTGAGCAGGTCGTCGAAGGCCCATTGTGTGAGGTCGGCTTTGGCCGCGTAGTTGCGGTAGGAGTTGGTGCGGATGATCGTGTTGTGGTCCATGGCGCTCAGCGAGGCGCGGTAGCTCGACTCTTTGGATCCTCCGCTGAAGGCGATATGGTGGTTGGTGATGTAGCCCGTGCGTGTGATGACATCCTGGAAATTGGTGTTGCTGCCCTCGTTTTTGCAGTAGAGACCGAGCGCTTGGGCCGTAGCGACGTAGCCGGGACCGTCGAGCATGTCAATGGTCTTGTATTTCGACTCGAAGCCGAGATTGCCGTCGTAGGAGATATGAAATTGTGTGCCGCTGCCTCTCTTGGTTTTCACCTCGATGACGCCGGAAGCACCACGGGAGCCAAACTGTGCGGTCTCGGCGGCATTCTTGAGGATGGTGAAGCTCTCGATATCAGAGGGATAGACCGAGGATAGAGCGCTGAGGTCGGAATAGACACCGTCGATGATCACCAACGGGTCGTTGCCGCCGGTGATGGAAGTGGTGCCGCGCACACGTACCGAGCTCAGCTGTGCCATGCGGTTCTCGCCCGACGTGATGTTCACACCGGCAGCCTGGCCTGAGAGCGCGCTCAATGGAGTGGTGACCAATCCTTTGTTCATATGGTTTTCTGTCACCACGTCGGCAGAACCCAACAGGGATCCGGTAGTCTTCAGACTGTCAATGGGGAGTTGCAGGCGGCTGGACTTGTGCTTGTCGTGATGGACATTCTGGGCCAACAGCGTCTTGGCAGGGAGACAGATGAGCAATAGTGACAGAAAGGTGGAAGTTCGCATGGTGGACTTATCTTTAATATAGAATTATAATTGCAAAGATAAGTGAAATAAAGGAAAGGTGCAAGCATCAGAAATAAAAAAACTCACACCGGGCGTGAATCGTTTGCGCTCGGTGTGAGTGATGCTATATAATAATAGGATGGAAACTTATTTTCCCTGCAGATAGTGCTCAGCCTCCAACGCAGCCTTGCACCCTGATCCGGCAGCCACGACAGCCTGACGGTAGGTGGGGTCAGCGCAGTCACCGGCAGCATAGACGCCTTCGATGTTGGTGCGTGGAGAGTTGCCCTGCGTCTTGATATATCCGACCTCGTCCATGTCGAGTTTTCCACGGAAGATGTCGGTGTTGGGCTTGTGGCCGATGGCAAGGAAGAAGCCGTCGATGGGCAGATCGTATTTCTTCTCATCGGCCTCGCCCTTGCGGTAGACCACGTGCGCGCCTTCCACACCATTGTCGCCATAGAGTCCGAGTGTGTTGGTCTCGTAGAGGATCTCGATTTTGGGATTGTCCTCTACCCGTTTTTTCATGATCTCAGAGGCACGCAGATAGGGTTTGCGCACGATCATATACACCTTGCTGCAGAGGTTGGCCAGATAGGTGGCTTCCTCGCAGGCCGTGTCACCGCCGCCGACGACAGCGACAACCTTCTTGCGATAGAAGAAACCGTCACAGGTGGCGCAGGCAGAAACGCCCTGGCCCCGATACTTCTCCTCATCGGGAAGGCCGAGGTACTTGGCAGAGGCTCCCGTCGCAACGATGATGGTGTCGGCCTCGATCTTCTCTCCACGGTCTGTGGTGGCCACGTAGGGTTTCTGACTGAAGTCCACGTCGGTGATGACACCATCGCGGATGTCGGCATCGAAACGGGCAGCCTGCTTGCGGAAGTTCTCCATCATCTCGTTGGCATCAATGCCGTCGGGAAAGCCGGGGAAGTTCTCAATGTCTGTGGTCTGGGTGAGCTGGCCGCCCATTTGCAGACCTGTGTACAGAGTCGGGTTGAGGTTGGCGCGGCCGGCATAGATGGCTGCTGTGTATCCTGCCGGTCCACTGCCGATGATTAAGCACTTGGTCTTCATGTTGTTGGTCTCCTTTACTTTTTATAGGGTGGGTTTATAACAAGGCCTCAATGTCTTTGGCGATGTTGTCGATCTTCTCGGTAGGCTCGTAGCGCTTGACGACCTGTCCCTTCTTGTTGATGAGGAACTTGGTGAAGTTCCACTTGATTTCAGCGCTCTCCTTGTAGTTGGGATCAGCTTCGGAAAGCATCTTGTCGAGGATGGGATAGATAGGATGTGTCTCGTCCCAACCGGCGAATCCCTTCTGTGATTTGAGGAACTTATAGAGCGGATCGGCGTCGTCGCCGTTGACCTTGATTTTCTTGAATTGTGGGAACTCGGTGCCGTAGGTGAGCTTGCAGAAAGAATGGATGCTCTCATCGGTGCCCGGAGCCTGCTGACCAAACTGGTTGCAAGGGAAATCGAGGATCTCGAAGCCCTGTGCGTGGTACTTCTCATAGAGTTTCTCCAGTTCCTCGTACTGAGGGGTGAAACCACATTTAGTGGCTGTGTTGACGATGAGCAATACCTCATTGGCATATTCGCGCAGGGACACTTCGTTGCCCTTTCTGTCTTTCACACTGAATTCGTAAACCGTTCTCATTGTTGTTATTATACTTGGCTTTATCTATATTATGTTTTACAATCTTTTTCTTTTGCATCTTCCCTTTGGGTACAATGCAAGGCAAAAGTACAAAAAAGAATGGAGATAGCCCATCTTTTATCGGTTATTTTTGATTAATTAATAGCGGATTTCTCCCGCTCAGATAGGGAAATCCCTCTCACAAATATCCTATTTCCCGTTGCGGTTTAACGGAAATCAGTTAACTTTGCGGTATCAATAACAGAAAAAATGAAAAGACCATGAAAAAGTTAATGTCTATATTCACTATGCTGCTCCTCGCGTTGACCGCTACCACGCTGGTCTCCTGTGATGATGACAGCGATATCGCAACGACCCTTGAAGGTACATGGAGAGGAAACATGAAAGTAAGCACCTATTATGATGGGTCTTACTATCAGGCAGTGTACTCTGAGATCTGCTTTGTGCAGGATCCCTACAGCTATGCATCGGGTACGGGCTACTGGATTGACTATTACCAAGGCTCGCCATGGCGCAACAACCGGGTGGCCAACCATATCAAGTGGACGGTGTCTAATGGTTGTATCAACGTGTACTTTGTCGAGGAGGGTACCTCGGCGCAGATCCGTGACTACAGACTCTACAACGGCTATTTCGAGGGGACAATCTACTACGGTGATCAAGTCGTTGACTTCAGATTGAGCCAGGTGTCATCGCCCAACTGGAACAGTTTCTCTTGGGATTATGACTACGACGATGACTACTATGGCTATGCCAAGAAGAATACGGTTGGGACGCGGGCTCATGATGGCAGTGCGGAGAAGCCGGTGAGATATATTGGAAAGACGAAATAAACATTCAAAGCTATGAAAACGTATAAGATCATGATGGCGGTGGCGGTGATAGCGGCCCTGCCATTGCTCTTCACGAGTTGTGATGATGATCCGGACTACTGGTATGATGACTGGTATGATGGATGGACATGGGGTGATGATTATAACAACCGGCCTGACGACAATGTCGACAATGAGGACTTCTTCGTGGCCATGGCAAAGACGCTCAACGGACAATGGAGAGGAAGTATGCGGGCTTATGAGCTTGATGAGCAGGGAGTGGCTGTGGACAGCATCGACTACTCAACAGACATCGAGTTTAAACAGTATAACTAAAGTTTCCCACTTGCCATTTTATAGGCTTTTTCAAATGATGGTATCTTGTAA
>URCI01000006.1 GCA_900546345.1 uncultured Prevotella sp.
AGCGACTATCTTCGGATAATGAGGTTATCAATCCACGGACTATTGCAACTGAGCCCATATCTGTCTGATAATGTATAGTTGTCTATGTAGTTAAGTATATAGATGCAGTATTTCTGTAATCCAAGGCGAAATTAGCAAATTTTTCCCATCTTTGTTTCAATATCGGTCGGCGTTTCAAAAATATTCACTACATTTGCAAAAATAATATATGCCATCGGATAAAAAATAACTAATCATTGAATCATTCCCCATGAAGAACCTTCTTCTCACACTTGGCTTGGCCTCCCTTGCACTGACCGCTACGGCGCAAAACTTTCAGAAAGGCGACTACGGCTACCTCTATTGTCACATGAGCGACCGTGGCGAGTACACTGCCTACGCCGTGAGCCGCGACGGGTATCACTATACCGACATTCTCGACGGCAATGCCATCTTCGACCCCAAGGAGCACGCACGTATCGAGGGCGGTACCCGCGATGCCTACATCACCCGGACTTACAATGGCAAAGGCTATCTCATGGTCACCACCGACATGTGTGTGGCCAAGAGTCACAAGTGGGACAACTATGGCATCGACCTGCTCAAGAGCAAGGATCTCATCCATTGGTCATCGGTGACCTTTGATTTCCGCAAGGGCATGAGCATCTTCTCCGATGGTGCCACCGCTCCCTCACCCTATAAAGACTGGTCGACGATCAACCGTGTGTGGGCTCCTCAGATCTTCTGGGACCCCAGCTATGTGTGGCCCAATGGCGATAAGGGTGGATACATGATTTATTATTCCATGCTCAACCGACCCGAAGAGAAGTACGACCGCATGTACTACAGCTATGCCGACAAGGACTTTCAGCGCATCACCACACCGCGCCTGCTCTTCGACTGGGGTTACGCCACCATCGACTGTGACATCAACTTGCTCAGTGACGGCAAATACCATATGCTCATCAAGAAAGAAGGGGGCAAGCCGGGCATCTACACGGCCACGTCCAATCATTTGACTTATGGCTGGGGCGAGCCCGTCGATCACGACTATGTCAGTTTCGAGGGCAACAAAAAGTGTGAGGGATCCTCGGCTTTTCAGCTCATCGGCGACAGCACATGGCGTGTGGCTTACATCCAGTACAGCGACCACCCCAAGCACTATCGCATCTGCAAGGCCGACAGCCACCTGCGCAACTTCCGCGATCCTGTCGACATTCAGGGTGTCACCGCCCCTCAGCACGGCTCGTTCATGCGCATCACGAAGAAAGAATATCATCGGCTGATGAAGCTCAATAAAAAGAAATAAGATAGCAAACTTAACAACCAAAAAGAGAGAATCTATGGAAAATCTAAGATTCAATGCCGTAGCAGAGGCCTTCAACAAGCGTCCCAAAGAGATCATGATGCCTGTGGAGCGCCCCTCGGAGTATTTTGCCCGCAAGGTGTTCAACCGCGAGAAGATGTACAAGTATTTGCCGGCTGACGTGTATGCGCAGCTGGTCGATGTGATGGACAAGGGCAAGCGCCTGGACCGTCAGATTGCCGATGCCGTTGCCAAAGGCATCAAGCAGTGGGCAGAAGAAAACGGAGTGACTCACTACACCCATTGGTTCCAGCCGCTGACTGAGGGCACGGCCGAGAAGCACGATGCTTTCGTGGAGCACGACGGCAAAGGAGGAATGATCGAAGAATTCTCCGGCAAGCTGCTTGTGCAGCAGGAGCCCGATGCATCCAGCTTCCCCTCCGGCGGTATCCGCAACACTTTCGAGGCGCGTGGCTACTCTGCTTGGGATCCGACCTCGCCTGTGTTTATCATCGACGACACGTTGTGCATTCCCACCATTTTCATTTCTTATACCGGCGAGGCCCTGGACTACAAGGCTCCTTTGCTGCGCTCGCTTCACGCCGTGGACGCGGCAGCCACTGCCGTGGCCGATATGTTCTATCCCGATGTGAAGAAAGTCCATGCCAATCTGGGGTGGGAGCAGGAGTATTTCCTTGTCGACTCTGATCTGTATCATGCCCGTCCCGATCTCATGCTGACTGGCCGTACGCTGATGGGCCATGAGAGCGCCAAAAACCAGCAGATGGATGACCATTACTTCGGTACCATCCCTGAGCGTGTGCAGGCGTTCATGAAGGAGCTGGAGATTCAGGCTTTGGAACTCGGCATCCCTTGCAAGACCCGTCACAACGAGGTAGCGCCCAACCAGTTTGAGTTGGCACCGATCTTCGAAGAGTGTAATCTCGCTGTCGACCACAACATGCTGTTGATGAGTCTGATGAAGAAAGTGGCGCATCGTCATGGCTTTGAAGTCCTGCTCCATGAGAAGCCCTTCAAAGGCATCAACGGTTCCGGCAAGCACAACAACTGGAGTCTTTCGACCGACACGGGCGTGCTGCTCCATGCTCCCGGCAAGACGGCCAAGGACAATCTTCGCTTCGTAGTGTTCATCGTCGAGACGCTCATGGGTGTCTATAAGCACAACGGCCTCTTGAAGGCATCGATCATGACCGCTACCAACCAGCACCGCTTAGGTGCCAACGAGGCGCCACCCGCCATCATCTCTTCTTTCCTCGGACGACAGCTCAGCGACCTGCTCGACCATATCGTCAAGGCCGACAAGAAAGATCTCTTTGATCTGTCAGGAAAGAAAGGCATGGATCTCGACATCCCGGAGATCCCCGAGTTGCTGATCGACAACACCGACCGCAACCGCACCTCACCGTTTGCCTTCACCGGCAACCGCTTTGAGTTCCGTGCCGTCGGTTCCGAGGCCAACTGTGCGTGCTCGCTGATCGTGCTCAACACGGCTGTGGCAGAGGCTCTCACGCTGTTCAAGCAGCGGGTCGACGCCCTCATTGCCAAAGGCGAACAACAAAACAGTGCCATCATCGACGTGTTGCGTGAAGACATCAAGACGTGCGCACCTATCCACTTCGATGGCAACGGCTATTCCGAGGAGTGGGTCGAGGAGGCAAAACGCCGCGGCCTCGATACCGAAAACTCCTGCCCGAAGACCTTCGACCGCTATCTCGACGACGACAGCGTGCGCATGTTCGAGTCGATGAACGTGCTGCATCTCAATGAGCTCAAAGCCCGCAACGAGGTCAAGTGGGAGACCTATACCAAGAAAGTGCAGATCGAGGCGCGTGTCATGGGCGATTTGACCATGAACCACATAATCCCCGTGGCTACCCACTATCAAAGCCAGTTGGCCAAGAACGTACAGAACATGTATGACATCTTCCCACAGGAGGAGGCTGCAGCGCTGACCTCACGCAACAAGAAGATCATCCGCGAGATTGCCGAGCGCACGCAGGTGATCGAGACCGGTGTAGAGGATCTTGTCAACGCCCGCAAGGTGGCCAACAAGATTGAGAGTGCCCGTGAGCGGGCTATTGCCTACCACGACACGGTCGACCCGAAGATGGACGAGATCCGTTACCAAATCGATAAGCTCGAGCTGATCGTCAGCGACGAGCTGTGGACATTGCCGAAATATCGTGAACTGTTGTTCATCCGGTAAACATATATTATCTTCCGTGGCAGTCAGCTCCAATGGCAGGCTGCCATGGATCTTTATGAAATCAAAAGCATATGACAAAAGAAGAATTGATGCGTCGGGCGATCGCACTGAGCATCAGCAGCGTTCATCATGGCGGAGGTCCTTTTGGCGCTGTCATCGCCCGTAATGGCGAGATCATCGCCGAAGCCAGTAACAGTGTGACAAAAGACCATGACCCTACGGCCCATGCCGAGGTCAATGCCATCCGTCAGGCGTGTGACAAACTCCAGACCTTTGATCTCACGGGCTGTGAAATCTATTGTTCGTGTGAGCCTTGCCCGATGTGTCTCGGTGCCATCTATTGGGCGCATCTCGACAAGATCTATTATGCCAATACGCGTACCGACGCTGCCAACATCGGCTTTGACGATGACTTCATCTATCGCGAAATCCCCCTCCGTCCCGAAGACCGTCACAAAGCCATGGAGCAACTGTTGCCGCAGGAGGCCATCGCCGCTTTCCAGCAGTGGCAGGACAGTAAGGACAAAACAGAATATTGACCGGAATGAGTTTTTTTGATGCTTTTTCGTTAAAAACCCTCAATATTATTAATAACTGGTAGCCATATAGTCATTGAAAGCGTATTAATGATAAAACATTTAGAAAATATACATCGTATTAGGAAACAACAAATGAAAAAAGCAATGACACTGGCCTTGCTGCTGGTCTTTACCCTGCTGGCCAACGCACAAATGCTCAACCCCGTGAAGTTCTCTTCCCAGTTGAAGACCAACGGATCGGCTGAGGCTGAGATTGTGTTCTCCGGAAGAATCGGGAGCGGATGGCACGTTTATTCCACCGGACTCGGTGCTGACGGTCCTATCTCCGCCACCTTTAATGTCAACAAGCTCGACGGCGTGCAGCTCGTCGGCAAGTTGAAGGCTGTGGGGCACGAGATTTCTACGTTTGATAAACTCTTCGACATGAAGTTGCGCTATTTCGAGAATAGCGTACAGTTCGTGCAGAAGATCAAGTTCACAAAGCCCACTTACTCCATCGACGCTTACCTGACTTATGGTGCCTGCAACGACCAGAACTGCCTGCCGCCCTCTGATGTAAACATCAAACAGTCGGGCAAGAGTCCTGCTGTCGACGCTGCTGCCGCAAAGACTGCCGCTGCATCTGCCACAGCAACGGGTGCTCAGCCCGGTGCTCCTATGTCGGCTCAGGAGCAGGCGCTGATGCTCAAGGCTCAGGAAGGCGATCCCGAGGCTGCTGCAGCATTGGAACAGCTCAAAGCCGACTCGCTTGCCAAGCTGCAGGCCGACTCTGCTGCTCAGGCTGCAGCCGCTGCCAGTGCCTCACTCTCCAGCGCCGACAAGGACATGCTTTGGCGTCCGGTGATCAAGCAACTGCAGCAGTTTGGTGGGGCGGGCGACATTGCCAACCACTCCTTATTATATATATTCCTCATGGGAATCGTAGGCGGACTGCTTGCCCTTGTCATGCCTTGTATCTGGCCTATCATTCCGATGACGGTCAGCTTCTTCCTGAAACGCTCTAAAGACGACAAGAAGAAAGGTGTCCGTGATGCCGTCACTTACGGCATCTCCATTGTGGTTATCTATCTTGCCCTCGGTATTGGCGTGACGGCAATCTTCGGTCCCAACACGCTCAACGCGCTTTCGACCAATGCCGTCTTCAATATCTTCCTCTTCCTCTTGCTGGTAGTCTTTGCCGTGAGCTTCTTTGGCTGGTTCGAAATCAAGTTGCCGGACAGCTGGGCCAATAGCGTTGACTCCAAAGCCAGCAAGACGACGGGTCTGCTCTCTATCTTCCTTATGGCCTTCACCCTTGTGCTCGTCAGCTTCTCCTGCACGGCGCCGATCATCGGTCTGCTGCTGGTAGAGACTGTGACATCGGGCAACTGGGTTGGTCCTGCCGTGGGCATGTTTGGCTTTGCCTTGGCTTTGGCTATCCCGTTCTCGCTCTTTGCCATGTTCCCGGCACTGATGAAGAAGAGTCCGAAGAGTGGTTCTTGGATGAATCAAATCAAGGTGGTTCTCGGTTTCGTCGAGCTTGCCTTCTCGCTGAAGTTCCTCAGTGTGGCTGACCTGGCCTATGGCTGGCACATCCTCGACCGTGAGGTGTTCCTCTCATTGTGGATTGTTATCTTCCTGGCTTTGGGCTGCTATCTGATCGGCTGGCTGAAATTCCGCAGCGACGAGGTCGGTGGCGAGCTCCATCGCCCCATGCCTGTGCCTGCCGTGATGCTTGGCTTGTGCTCCATCGCCTTCGCCATCTACATGCTGCCGGGCTTGTGGGGCGCTCCCTGCAAGGCTGTCTCGGCTTTCGCTCCACCTATGAACACTCAGGACTTCAACCTTAACACGAAGACCGTAGAGGCTAAATACAAGAACTACGAGGAAGGTATGGCAGCTGCCAAGGCCTTAGGTAAACCGGTGATGCTCGACTTCACGGGCTATGGTTGCGTCAACTGCCGCAAGATGGAAGCGTCGGTTTGGACCGATCCTCAGGTCGCTGACAAGTTGGAGAAGGACTACGTGCTCATCTCACTCTATGTCGACGACAAGACACCGCTGCCGAAGCCTATCGAGGTCAACGACAACGGACAGCACCGTACGCTGCGCACCGTCGGTGACAAGTGGAGCTATCTCCAGAGTCATAAGTTTGGCGCAAACGCTCAGCCTTTCTATGTCACGGTCGACAATGAGGGCAATCCGCTCAGCGGCTCATTCAGCTATAAGGAGGATGTGCCCGCTTATCTCGACTTCCTGCAGAAGGGCCTTGACAACTACAAAGCCGGAAAATAAACCTGTGGCCCTTCGGGGCTACAGTTTTCGCTCAGCTAATTGATGCTTACATACTATGAATAACAACAGCGAACTGAACCGTTCCATTATCTCACTCATAAAAAAAGAGGTCGTCCCTGCCATTGGTTGTACAGAGCCAATGGCCGTGGCCCTCTGTACGGCCAGGGCCACTGAGGACCTGGGCAAGCGCCCGTCAAAAATCTCTGTGCTGCTGAGTGCCAACATGCTGAAAAACGCGATGGGGGTAGGCATTCCCGGTACGGGTATGATCGGACTGCCCATAGCTATTGCGCTCGGCGCGCTCTGCGGTAAGAGCAAATACCAGTTGGAGGTGCTGCGCGACCTGACACCGGACATTTTAGAGGAAGGAAAGAAATATATCGCAGGCGATCATATCGACATCAAGCTTAAGGAGAATATCTCGGAAAAGCTCTATATCGAGGTCACCTGCGAGGCTGACGGCGACAAGGCCACGGCGATTATTGCCGGTGGCCACACCCATTTCGTCTATGAGGAAGCCTGTGGTAAGGTGCTCTTAGACAAGCGGGCTTGTCTTGGCGGCAGCGCTGATGAGGAAGAGGTGCAGTTGACCCTGCGCATGGTGTGGGACTTTGCCACCACAGCACCGCTCGACGACATCCGCTTCATCCTGCAAACACGAGACTATAACATCCGTGCAGCCGAGGAGAGCAAAAAGGGCAATTATGGTCACTGCCTGGGCAAGACCATCGACCGTCCTTTGAGTCATGGCATCTTCGGCAAGACGATCTTCTCGCATATCATTTCCGAGACGGCTCTGGCCTGCGACGCTCGTATGGGTGGCGCCATGATTCCGGTGATGTCAAACTCTGGTTCGGGCAACCAAGGCATCTGTGCGACGAATCCTGTCGCCGTGTATGCCGAGGAGAACGAGAATACCGAGGAGGAGCTCATCCGTGCGCTGACGCTCTCGCATCTCACGGCCATCTACATCAAGCAAAGCCTTGGCAAGCTCAGTGCGCTCTGCGGTTGTGTGGTGGCGAGCATCGGTTCGAGTTGTGGCATCGTCTATTTGATGGGTGGTGACTTCACACGTGTCTGCCATGCCGTGAAGAACATGATCGCCAACCTCACGGGCATGATCTGCGACGGCGCTAAGCCGAGCTGTTCGATCAAGATCTGCTCCGGCGTGTCCTCAGCCTTGCTCTCTGCTCTGCTGAGCATGGAGGGCGAGCACGTTACCGCCGCCGAGGGCATCATAGACGAGGACGTGGACAAGAGCATCCACAACCTCACCAGCATCGGCAAGGAAGCCATGTGCTCCACAGATGATATGGTGCTCAATATCATGACGCACAAAGGAGGGTGCTAAGCAGTCCTTCCTCTATAATATAAAAAAGGCTCACTCGAGCTAACAGACGCTGATGTCTGTTGCTCGAGTGAGCCTTTTTTAATTTTCTATTCATTCCTACTCTACCACCTCCCTGAGTTCTTCCGGCAGTTGCAGGCTGTCGCAATGGACGTGCTCAAGCAGTTCCTGACCTTGCTTGGTGAGGTGGAAGCGCATGCTGCGGCCGTCCTCCTTGCAGATGTGGCGACGGATGCTGCCACTTTTCTCCAGCGAGGCGATGACCTTCGAGGCGTTGGAGCGGGTGAGCCCCATCTCGTCGGCAATCTCGCCGGCCGATAGATTCTCTTTCTCCGAGAGCAGGCAGAGGAGCATCATCGCGTTGATGTTCACGCCCAATGATGCCTCCACCTGTGCCTCAAAAGCCGCGATGGCCTTATAGATCTTCCTAAGTCTACAGATACATTCTGTTTCCATTTCGTGTGCACAATTACTCGGGGAGGAGGATCTCCTTGATGGCCTCATCGAACTGCGCACGGTTCATGGCACCCACCTGCACTTGTGGATCACCCTGCTTCGGGATGAAGAAGATCGTAGGGATGGAGCGGATGCCAAATGTGGCGGCAAGCTCCTGCTGCTGATCCACGTCCACCTTATATACATCGATCTTTCCGGCGTATGTCTTGGCGATGTCTGCTACGATCGGTGCTGTGGCCTTGCAGGGACCGCACCAAGTGGCATAGAAGTCGATGATCACCGGTTTGTCACCTTCAAACACCCACTCCTTGGGATGCTCGTCGTAGTTCATCACCTTCTCCTTGAATTCCTGTGTTGTTAACTCCTTTACTTCCATATTCTTTTTCTCCTTTTTCTTTGTTACTGTTTGCTCTTGCGCGTTGGCGTGGCTGCTCTTCTGACCGCCAGGCTGTGAGGTTTTGCCTGTGCACGAAGTGCTGAGGGTCATCGGAAGCAAAAGTAAGAGCGACAGCATGGTTGAACTTTTACTCATATATTTACTTTTCGTTGGAAAACAGTGCAAAGGTAGTGTTTGTTTTCCAAAGTAACAAATTTCCAAGGGAAAATAATTGTTTTATAACATATATTAACCTTTTAAGGATGTCATAGCTTGCCGTTGTCACCCTTCCATGTCGCTCTGCTGTTAGTTTCATCATTTGTCCGCGAAACTGACAATTTTCCGTGCCCGTGAAGGCGATCTTTTGAAACAAAAGGCACTTCGCGCTGATTTTTGCGAATTTTTGCGGCTTTTTATAAAGTACTGTTACGCAACTTGTTACGTAAAAATGCTAAAATCTATTAAAACCAGAAAGGCACTTTGATGAAAAATTCTCTAGAGAATTTTTCATCAAAGTGCCTTTCTCTTCATGTCATCTCAGCTTTTTGTGCGGGTCATCTCGCCTTTTTTACACTACCAAAAGGCTGTTTTCATCATTTCATGCTCCCATTCTGAGAAAAAGAAGCCGTTTTTACGTTTTCGTCTTCTCTAGATTGCGAGTTCATGATGAAGTGTTTTTGTCCGTAATATTTTACATGCCGGACACCCGTCCGGCACGCTGGTGAAGGTTCTATACAAAGAACATGATGATCATCTGGGCAATGACGACTCGGATGAACATGCCCAGAGGATAGACCGAAGCGTAGGAGATGCTTGCCGTGTCGCCCTTGAGCGTATCGTTGGCGTAGCCCAGTGCCATCGGGTTAGCCATGCTGCCACAGAGAATGCCGCAGATGGTTCCGAAGTCGTAGCGATGGGCTTTGAGAGCGATGACGCCGATGATGAGGATGGGCACAAGTGTGATGAGGAAGCCAATGCCCACCCAGGCGAGGCCTTCAGGCTTGATGACTGTCGAGAGGAAGTCCTTGCCGGCATCGAGTCCCAAACAGGCCAGATAGATGCTCAGTCCCAGTTTGCGGAGCATGAGACTGGCCGAACGTGTCGTATAAGAGATGAGGTGGAGACGGGGACCAAGGGCTCCAACGATGATGCCCATGATGATTGGACCGCCCGCAATGCCCAAGCGGATCGGTGACTCCATGCCCGGAAGGCTCAAAGGAATGGAGCCGAGAATCAGACCGAGCACGATACCGAGGAAGATGCTGCCGATGTTCGGCTCCTCCAGCGTCTTGACCGAGTTGCCGAAGAAATGCTCTGCGTTGTCGAGGTTCTCGTGCTTGCCCACGATAGTGATGCGGTCGCCGTATTCCAGTCGCAGGTCGTCGCTGGCCAGCAACTTGATGTCGCCACGAATCACGCGGCTGACGTTGACACCATAAGCCTGCCGCATGTGCAGTGCGCCGAGATGCTTGCCGTTGAGCGATGGACGTGTGATGACGCATACACGGCTCTCTACGTTGGCGTCGATGGCGTTCCAGTCGATGTCTTCTTTGTTCCAGTCCAGATCGTTTTCTTTCTTTCCGAAGAGCAGCGTCATGGCCTGCTCGTCCTCTTTGTTGGTAACGACGAGCAGTTTGTCATTGACATGCAGTTCTGTTGTCGCTACCGGAACGATGACCTGTTTGCCGCGCCAGATGCGTGAGATAATAAACTTCACGTGGGTCATCTGCGCGATCTGCTGGATCGTGCGTCCGATGATGGCCGGGTTGATGGCGGTGAACTGTGCGATATAGGTGTGGTTGTCGTCGCTGAGCTTCTTTACTTCGAGATCAGTCGGTTTGACAAAGAACTTGCGGATAAGCACCATGGCGATGATCACGCCGACCACGCCGAGCGGGTAGGTGACAGCTGTGGCCAGTGCCGTGTCGCTGCTGGACAGTCCGGCATGAGCCAGTGCCTGCGTGGCGGCACCGAGGGCAGGCGTGTTGGTCGTGGCACCACAGAGCAGACCCGTCATCACAGGTATGCTGATGCCTGTCAGCGGAGAGAGCACCAAGGCAAAGATGGTACCCAGAGCAATGACGGCCAGACTCCACACGTTGAGCATCATGCCCTCATGGCGCAGCGAGCCAAAGAAGTTAGGACCCACGTGCAGTCCTAAGCAATAGACAAACATCGACAGACCAAAGGTTTCGGCATAGTCGAGCGTTACCCCGTCGATCGACATGCCGATGTTGCCGGCCACGATACCTGCGAAAAACACGAAGGCGATGCCCAGAGAGATGCCCATGACGCGTATCTTGCCCAAAGCCAGGCCCACAGCGATGATCACAGAGATGATGACAACGGTCTGTATCGAAGAATGAACAGTAAAGAGGGAAGTAAACCAGTCCATGTTATTTACAACATTGAGTACTTGAAGTCTTCTTGCATTTCACAACAACGGGAACTACTCATCGAGTACGTTGAGGTAGTTCTCCAAGGGTATGCCGCGGTTCTTGTCGGCATTGTTCTTGTTGAGATCGATGAGACGGTAGACAGCGTCCATGGCGATGCGCGTGGCAAGGCGCAGCGCTTTGCCGTTGAGCAGGTTGCCGATAAGCACAGCCGAGAAGATGTCGCCCGTACCAGGGAAGTGCACCGGTATCTCGGTGTAAGGCAGCAGGAAATATTCTCCCCGCAGGTCGTTGTATCCAGCCACGCAGTGCTGTCCCTCTACGGGAATGGAGGTGATGAGCACCGATTTGGCACCTGTGGCGTGCAGCTTGTCGAGCAGCGCATGGGCCTCTTGCTTGCTGACGCCCTCGGCATGATACTCGCTGCCCGTAAGATAGCAGGCCTCGGTATGGTTGGGGAAGATCAGGTCAGCCACAGCAATCATCTCCAACATGCTCTGGATAGTGGCCGGTGTCACGCCATTGTATAGTTTTCCTTCGTCGCCCATGATGGGATCTACGAATATCGTCGTGCCGTGGGCAGCCTCTTGCTTGCAGTATGCCGAGACGATCTCGGCCTGACGCTCAGAAGCGATGAAGCCTGTGGCGATGGCGTCAAAGCTGAATCCCAGCTCCTTCCAGACGGGGAAGACACCTTGGATGTAGTCTGTGGTATCGAGAATGTTGAACTTACCATAGTCCAGCGTGTTGCTTACCAAAGCGGTAGGCAGGTTATAGGTGGGGAGTCCCATATAAGAAAGGATGGGAAGCATGGCTGCTGTGGCCACCTTGCCGTAGCCTGCCATGTCGTTGATCAGAAGTATCTGTTTCTTGTTCATATCATCGATGAAATACAGTGCAAAGGTAGTAAAAACTATAAAGATAGGAAAGTAAAAACCGCGAAAAGTTCTGTGATAGCGATAAATGACGGGGCTCGTCGCTTGAAAGCAGGGAAGAGAAAAAAGAAAAAGGACTTGCGAAGATGTGAGCGTGCACAATGGACACGATGATTAAAATACACAAAAAGAGTGTAAAACGTTTTGTGGTCTCAAAGATTAATCGTAATTTCGTACAAGAATTTAAATCTTATACCCTAAGAAACATGACGACAAGAAGTGACAACGACTACTGTTTGATATTAGCGGGCGGTAAGGGACAGCGTTTATGGCCTTACAGCCGTGAGTCTTATCCCAAACAGTTCATTGACTTTTTTGGTACCGGACGCACACAGTTGCAGCAGACTTACGACCGTATGGCTAAGTTGGTGGCTCCCGGCCATATCTTTGTCAGTACAAACATCGACTACGTCGACCTGGTGCGCAAGCAATTGCCAGAGGTGGCGCGCGACCATATCCTTGCAGAACCCGTGCAGCGCAATACCGCACCGAGCCTGGCTTGGGCCGCTTATCGCATTGCGCGCGAGGATGCCGAAGCCAATATCGTCACGGTGCCGTCTGATCAGGCAGTGATGGACGAGGCAGCTTTCGAGCGCAATGTTCACGACGGCTTTGCCTTTGTCTCGGCGCACGAGGGCTTTCTGGTCATGGGCGTGAAACCGACACGGCCGGAACCCGGCTATGGCTATATCCAGTTGGGCGATCCCGTGGAGGAAGGCTTCTACACCGTGAAGTCGTTTACCGAGAAGCCCGAGCGGCAGTTTGCTCAGGTGTTTATGGACAGCGGTGAGTTTTACTGGAACACAGGTGTGTTCCTCGTCAACGTGAAGACGGCATGGGAAGAACTGACCAAGCAGCTGCCCGTGGTGCTCAGACAACTCGACAACATCAACTTCTATGCCTCTCCCGAGCAGGAGGAGAGCTATATGTTGGAGCATTTCCCCTCTTATCCCAACCTGAGTATCGAGTCGGCCATACTGGAGAAGACCGAGCACGTGCACGTGATGCGCTGCAGCTTTGGCTGGGCCGACCTGGGTACATGGCACAGTATGTATGAGTCACAACAGAAGGCCGATGACGACAACGTGGTGGTGGGCAGTGACGTAATGATGGAAAACTGTCATCACAATATCATCAAGTTGCCCAAAGGTCGCTTGGGGGTGATCAGTGGCCTGGACGGATTCATTGTGGCCGAGAAGGACAATGTGCTGCTCATCTGCAAGAAAGAAGACTCCTCGGCGCTCATCCGCAAGTATGTCAATGAGGTGGCACTAAAGAAGGGCGAGAAATATGTGTAGTGCCATCAAACCGCCATCATGAAGAAATACCACGATATTGAAGGAACAAAGCCACAATATTGAAGCTTCAAGATCCAGGCATTGGAGGTATCTATCAACGAAAAGCTCCCCGACCTTTCTCAATGAGAAAAGTCGGGGAGTTTGTTTTACCATACTTATATGATGGTTTTCGAGTAGAGTTTTCCTTCCTCCGTGTGCAAGGGTGAGCTTTTTCCCTCCCTCCAGGGAGGGCCAGGGAGAGTCTTCCAGGGAGGGCCAGGGAGAGTCTTCCCTACAGTTTCTTAAACTCAGTGTAGATCTTGTTGGCGATCTCTGCCATCTCTTCGTCGGAGAACTTCACATGTTTGTGGAAGTCCACATCAGCCTCACTGTTGATAGGCATCAGATGGATGTGGGCGTGATTGACCTCCAGGCCGAGCACCACCTCGGCTACTTTCTTGCAGGGAAAGGCTGCGCGGATGGCGCGTGCCACCTTTTTGGCGAAGACCTCAAAGTCGGCCAAGTCTTTGTCGTCCATGTCGAAGATATAGTCAATCTCTTTGCGGGGCACCACGAGGGTGTGACCCTTTACCACCGGGTTGATGTCGAGAAAGGCATAGAACTTGTCATCCTCGGCGCACTTATAGCTGGGAATATCTCCCGCTGCAATCTTACTGAACAATGTAGCCATAGTCTTGTTCTCCTATCTGTTAATGATGATGATGTTGTTTTGCAAGCCCTCTCCGCTTCACATCCTTCGTTGCTGTGAGGGGCTCTATATATAATAAGGTGTGGCCTGCGCTGTTATTCACCGATCGAGATCTTGTCGATCTGCAGACGGATTGTGCCGCGCGGGATTTTGATCTCAGCCACGTCGCCAACCTTCTTATTGAGCAGACCCTGTGCGATCGGTGTGTGGATCGAGATCTTGCCCTTCTTCAGGTCGGCCTCGCTCTCGCTGACGATCGTATAGGTCATCTTTTTCTTTGTGGCGAGATTGGTCATCTCCACCTTCGACATGATCTGTACCTCCTCAGTCGACAGACGGCTGGGGTCCACAATCTTTGCCTGGGCAATGGTGAGCTTGATGTTGTTGATCTTCGCCTCCAGGTGAGCCTGTGCTTCCTTAGCTGCGTCATATTCTGAGTTTTCGCTCAGGTCGCCCTTGTCAGCGGCCTCGGCGATGGCGGCCGATGCCTTTGGGCGCTCTACTGCTTCGAGTTCGTGAAGCTGGGCCACGAGTTTGTCGTAGCCTTCTTGAGACATGTAAGCCATAATTGTTTCTGTTTAATTGTTTCGTTACAAAAGGGCAAAAAAGAAAAGAATTCCAACATCGAAGAATGTCGGAATTCCATCTCTCTGTTTGCTTGTTACCTAATATGTTCTGCAAAGTTAGGCATTTATTTCTGAATAGGCAACTTTTTTAATGTTTATTTTGCTTTCAGCCACAACGACATGAAAAAGCCACAGAGCGTTGACTCTGTGGCTTGAAACTTATGTTTATGAATGATTAGAGGCTGAACTTGTAGCCCAGAGTGATCTGGAAGACAGAGTTGCGAGTGTCGTCAAGCCCCTTGACACTGTGCTTGTTGATCTTGGTCACGCCCCAGTTGTAGCGGCCGTCGAGCACGAAGTTGTTGTACTCATAGCTTAAGCCTACAGGGATAGAGAGATCGAAAGTGTTGACATCCTCAGCATCGTCCTTGTCGACCATGAAACCAGGCTGTACACCTAATTTCACTGCAAGTCCAGGTACAACGTACACGTTGGCCAATACAGGAACATTCAGATAACTGGGCTTCCAGTCTTTGCCTGACACAGAGAAACCTGCAACATTCACGTCTTTGGCCTTGTAGCCCTGACGAGAGTACATCAGACCTGCACTGAGAGAGAAGATGTCACTTACCTGATACTCACCTTCCAAACCGCCTGCGAAGTCAACGCGTGCCTTGGCTACATCGCCATAGTTAGTGGTGTTGGCAATGTTGATACCCACCTTCGGCTGCAGTGTGAAAGAACCAACAGCGTGCTGAGCGAATGCGCCCACGGAAGACAGCATGACAGCTGCCATGAGAAGTAACTTTTTCATAATGCCTAAAATTTAGTTTTGTCTTTTATTTGTTGTTATTGTTTTTTCTATGTTTCTAAACTTAACGACGACGAAGTATTGAAAAAGTAACAACGTAGTAAGTGAAATTAATCTTTTTTTACACAATTACTTAAAAAGTCTGTAGAAATGTATTCGTTTCTTTCTTTGAAGTATTCCATAAGTCGACTAAAGAGCGGAGACTGCTGTAGCGTGTCGGGATGGCCGGTGAGCAGTAACTGGCGACGGGCGCGCGTGAGGGCTACGTTGAGCTTTCTGTCCACGATACGGCCGTTTTCGTCGAAACTGTTGGCCGTGAGGAAGTCGAGCTGGTAGCGCTGCTGGATGGTGAACGAATAGATGATGACGTCGCGTTGCGAGCCCTGGTAGCGCTCCACGGTGTCGATGCTGATGCGCTCCAACAGCGGATCACCGAGTTTCTCAAGCTCTTTGCGGATCATGGCGATCTGGTTGCGGTAGGGCACGATGACGCCGAGCGTGGTGTCGGCATCGAAGTCCTGACCGTAGAAACGGCGGATGCGCTGCGACAACAGTGCCACGAGACGCGCCTCATAGCTGTTGACTTTGTCCGAGATCTCAGGTTGCCGGCAGTCGGCAGAGGCGAAGAAGAGACAGCGGTGAGCTTTCAGCAGCTCGTCCAAGCTGTCAAGAGCCGGCGAGAGATAGTTGAGCGATGTCTCTTGCTGATGCGGTAGTGGCACGGGAGAGATGTTTTCCTCGGTATAGAAAGCCTTGCCGGGAAAGTCTGCAATCTCGGGGTGCATACGGCCCTGGTGGTGGAGCGTGCCGATGAAGTCGGTGCGTCCGGCGCGCAACTCCTGGCGGATGAGGCGCTCAAAGAGACTGTTCTTACAGCTTGTCAGACCGATGGCTTGCAGCTCTGGTTCGGTGATGGCCGCGCTCTCATCGTTTTGCTGTACCACGGCGGGCAGTTGCTTATAGTCGCCGATGAGGATAAACTTGTCGATGTCGCACCCGCTTGTTGCAGCGCCGGTTTTCGCCGTTGCTTTGTTTGCTGCTGCTTCTGTGCCCTGATGGCTGGCTAAGAGACCTATGATGTTGGGTTCCAGGATCTGGGAGCTCTCGTCGATGATGGCCAGCGTGAAGTGTTTCAGCGCAAAGAGATAGGATCGCGATTGCATCATCGAGGTGGTGCCGACGACAACGTGGGCGCTGAGCAACTTGGCGCGCATGTCGCTGAGCCGGGGATGGTCACCGATCTGGTTTTGCAGCAGATAAGGCTGGTACTGAGGATCACAGCTCAGCTCACTGCCAATCCGCATAAATGGGATGCCAGCCTTGACGAGCATGCCGCAAATCTCGTCGACGGCACGGTTGGTATAGGCCATGAGCAGCAGATCGGCCTGCTGCTCTGAAGGCGAAGGCGCATGGAGTGCCTCTTCCACCATAAAGCGCAGGGCCATGCTCGTCTTGCCTGTTCCCGGTGGGCCGACGAGCAGAAAGAAGTCTTGCGCCTGCTTGGCTCGCGTCAACATGGCGTCGACGTCGGGAAGATAGGAGCGGGAAAGCTCCAGGCTCTTGTCGGCCTGAGGCGCACGCTGACCCAAGAGCAGCGCCTTGCGGTCGGGTGTGGAGGTGATCAGCTCATAGAGTGCTCCGATGGCCGCACTGCCTCCTGCGTCGCTGCTGCCGTGCTCGACACACCACAGGAAAGGCTTGTCGGCTTTGCGGATGGACTCGCCCTCCCTCAGCGTGCGGCGATAGGGCAGATGATTGAAGATGTCGGCATTCTGCTGTCCGTCGGTCAGCAGGATGGTGATGCGGTCGGAATGGATGTCCTCCAAACCACCTTTGAAGAGCAAGGCCTTCCGCACGTCGGGTTCTTCGCCCTCGGGATAGGCATAGAGATAGACCATATCCCCCCGCCGGAAGTTGGGCAGGAAGTCCTCACCCTGATCAGGTACGGCCAGCGTGATGCGGTCGTAGCCGTTGTAGTCATGGCTTTTCTCTTTGCTGATGATCTGAAGTCCCGTATAGATATTACCGGTTTCTTTCTTCTCCGCCAGCGGCATGTTCCACAGCGAGGCCACGCAGTTGCCCGTGCCCTCGACGACGCCAACCTTTGAGAGCAGGTTTTCTTTGATGACAAACTGCATCATCCGGCAGAAGTAGGCCTTTTCCAGTGGAGAGAGAAATTGCAGCGGTTGCAGCAGCGCGTTGAGCTGAGGATAGAGAAAATTGTTGTAGAAGAAGTCACACCGGCCTGCCACGTTGAGGTTGTCGGCCGTCAGCAACGGCAGGTAAGGGGCGAAGCCTTGCTCAGCAATCCGGAATTCCTGGGCCACGGCTTCGTTGCGGAAGCGGATGGCTTCGTAATAGAGTTTCATCAACCGCGTCACGCTGAGCAGACCACCGGGGAGCGCATATTTGGAATAGAGCAGGCGGATGTCGGTGCGCGTGGCGTGGAAGTTGTAATAGAGAATGCCGTAGTAGAGCAGCAACTGCACGTAGTGCTTCTCCACCGCCTTGATGCCATTGCCCGCTGTGTCCGGCCGCTCTATCAGCATGTTGCGTCCTGACTTCTGTTCGACGAGAAGTTCCAGGTCGGTCGTCATCAAGTCCACGCGTCCTTGTATGCCGAGTTGCTCACAGACAAAGGAAGGCTCCAGGATCGCCCGGTCCATGTTGAAATGACGGCGCAACTCTGCGACGGCCTGCTGCAGGTTTTGGATCTGCATGGCAGCGTCTTCTTTGAACTTGCGTGCGTCGAAGTCTGTGCATGTGCTGTACTCCAAAGCTTTCTCCCGAAAGTTGTCGCGCAGTGTCTGAGAAGCGCTGAAGTCGGGATTGTTGATGATGTCGTCGAGCGCACTGCCTGCAAAGTTACCGAGGAGAATCGGCTGGGTGTTGGCCTTGGGTCTCATGCGGCTGACGAGATAGAGCAGGGGAGAGTGGCCATACTCCATGAAGCAGGAGGCAATCGTACTGATGTCGAGCAGGAAGTCCGGCTCCACGATGATGATGCGGGGAAAGATGTCTTTCTCCTCTACCTGGCAGTCCAGCAGGTTGAGATGCATGTTTTCTTTGAGGATAGAAGTCAGGTAGCCCATGTTGGCAAACTGGTTGCTCTCGCAGTAGTGCACGGTCATCGGCGTCACGGCCCCTTCCTCGTCGACAAGGACAGAGATGGTGTCGCTGTCCCAGGAGCGCACGAGGCACCGTTTGTTGGGCGCATTGACGTGAAGATGTTCCTGCCGGACCTGCAAGTCACGGGGCAGTCGGGCAGAGAGCGAAGCCGGTATGTCGGTATGGAGCACGCGGCTGACAAAGGCAGCCAGGGCACGGGCGTCGTGCAACAGGTTGTCCTTTGACAACGGACGGCTCTGATTGGAGTGACGTCGCATCTGTCTGACAGCATTGGCCTCGTCTGTCGTTATGTGATGTTGCCGGAGCAGCGTCTCGACCTGTGCGTTGAGATCACCAAAGCCATAGCGCGTTTCCTTCAGCCCTTCGGCACAGACGAGCACAAGCGTCTCGTGCATGAGCTTGTTGGCCGTGGCACTGCCTTGCAGATCCAGCACAGCTGTGATGCGCTGAAAGAATTCTTTTGCAAGAGGGGTTGCGGTGGAGTGTGGTGTGCGAGGAGAGGGCATTATTGATTTCTTTCGTTGAGCGTCTTTTTTTCCCAATCGAGCAGTTGCTGCTTGAGTTCCTTTCCCCAGTGGTATTCTCCCGTTGTTCCGTCGCTGTGGATGATGCGGTGACAGGGGATGAGCATGGCGATGGGGTTTTGCGCAATGGCTGTGGCGACCGCCCGCACAGCCTTTGGCTCGCCAATGCCTTTGGCAATGTCGAGATAAGTAGCGGTGTGTCCAAAAGGCACCTTCTGCACCTCGTTCCAGACACGCAACTGGAAGTCGGTGCCTTTGATATCGAGTTTCAGCGGATGATCATAGCCTTCGAAGATGACCCGCTCCACGGTCTGCGCCATGGTGTCGTTTTGCGTTGTGGGCGTGTAGACACCCCAACGCTTGGCCAACTGGTGAATGGTCTCCAGACGGTTATAGTCCAGAAACTGCAAATCACAGATTCCCTCCCATGTGCGCGCCACGATGAGATGGCCGAAGGGGGAATCGCTAAATCCATAAACGATCTGTCTCATAATTTGCAAATCTACATAAAATAATAAGAAAACCAAAAGAAAAGATGTATTATTTTTATTTCTAAAAAAATAATTGTATTTTTGCACTTGTAACAAAACAAGACATCTATACTAATATAAATACCTAAGCGTTATGAACAAAACAATCATCTTATCCGCAATGATGCTGGTCGCATTGGGTGCCAACGCTCAGAAGCCTTCGGCCAAGGGCGCTGTGGAGCCCACGTGGACGGAATGGCATGACCAACAGGTCAATGAGGTCAACCGTTTTCCCGTGCACACCAGTTTCTTCGCCTATGAGAATGGGCAAAAAGCGCTTGCAGGCGACATCACGCGCTCGGCCAACTATCTGTCACTTGAGGGCCCTTGGAAATTTCTTTGGGTCGCCAATGCTGATCAGCGCCCAACGGACTTCTATAAAACAGACTTGAATGACTCTAATTGGAAAACCATGCAGGTGCCCGGTATGTGGGAACTCAACGGCTATGGCGATCCGGAATATGTCAACATAGGCTTTGCCTGGCGCTATCAGTTTGATTGGAAACATCCGCTTAACGTGCCGACACAGGACAACCACGTGGGATCCTATCGTCGCGAGATCGATTTGCCGGCCGATTGGAACGGCAAGCAGGTCATCGCCCATTTTGGTTCTGTGACCTCAAATATCTATCTCTATGTCAATGGACAGTTCGTTGGATATACCGAGGACTCAAAGGTGGCGGCAGAGTTCGACATCACGAAATATGTTCATCCCGGCAAGAACCTGATCGCCTTTCAGACGTTTCGCTGGTGCGACGGCTCGCTCGACGAGGACCAGGACTTCTGGCGGCTGAGCGGCGTAGCCCGCCAGTGCTATCTCTTCGCACGCGACAGCAAGGTGCAGGTCAACGACATCAGACTGACACCGGACTTGGAGAATGACTACAACGACGGTGAGCTGCTCATCGATGTCAACGTCAAGGGCAATCCGACCATTGATTTCCAACTGCTCAACGAGAACAATCTCGTCGTCGCCAAGTCCACGGGCAAGTTTGTCGGACGCAAGGAAGGCACGGCACGCTTCATGCTTCGCAACGTGAAGAAATGGACGGCCGAGACACCTTATTTATATACACTTCTCACCACCGTCAAGGACAGCCGCGGCAAGGTCGTGGAGGTCATCCCGCAAAAAGTGGGATTCCGCAAGGTGGAGATCAAGAACAGTCAGCTCCTCGTCAACGGACAGCCCGTGCTCATCAAGGGTGCTGACCGCCACGAAATGGATCCCGACGGCGGATATGTCGTCACGCTCGACCGAATGATACAGGACATCAAGATCATGAAACGTCTGAACATCAATGCTGTGCGCACGTGTCACTATCCCGATGATCCCCGCTGGTATGACCTCTGTGACGAATATGGCCTGTATATGACCGCTGAGGCCAATCAGGAAAGTCACGGCTTTGGCTATAAGAGCGACTCGGAAGCAAAGAAAGAGAACTTTGGCTTGCAGATCCTCCAGCGCAATCAGCACAACGTGGCCACCCACTTCAATCACCCAAGCATCATCGTGTGGAGCTTGGGCAACGAGACGGTCGACGGACCTAACTTCACCGCCGCCTATCAGTGGATCAAGAGTCAGGATCAGAGCAGACCGGTGCAGTATGAGCAAGCCGGAAAGACTGGAGCCAACACAGACATCTTCTGTCCGATGTACTATACGCCGTGGGATTGTGAGGCCTACGCCAAGAATCCGAAATACACACGCCCGCTGATCCAGTGTGAATACAATCACACGATGGGTAACTCGGGTGGTAACCTCAAGGAATACTGGGATTTGGTGCGTAAGTATCCTAAGTTCCAGGGTGGCTATGACTGGGACTTCGTCGATCAGGGTCTCCATCGTAAGCCCGACTTCAAGGCCAATCGTACGCTGGCCGACTACGATGCCATCGCTGCCAAGTATGAGCCTGGAACAGGAAACATGGCTCCCGAATACACCTATGGCGGCGACTATAACAAGAAAGACGCCAGCGACAACAACTTCAACTGCAATGGTATCATCGGGCCTGACCGTCAGCTCAACCCACATGCTTATGAGCTGGCCTATCAGTATCAGAATATCTGGGCGGAGCCCGTGGATCTGAAACAAGGCAAGATCTCGGTCTACAACGAGTACTTCTTCCGCGATCTGAGCAACTACAAACTCGTTTGGACACTGCTCCAGGACGGCAAGGCCGTACAAAACGGTGAGATTGCCGACCTGAACGTCGCTCCTCAGCAGCGCACCACACTGACATTGCCCTATCAGGTACCGGCTACGGGCGAGATCATGCTCAACATCGATTTCAAATTGAAGAGTGCTGAGCCGTTGATGGCAGAAGGACAGACCGTAGCCTACCGTCAGCTGGCCGTGCGTGAGCAGCCTGCTCCTGCTGTCTGCTGCACCACAGAGCATGAGGAGGCAGTCGACAAGGACCACAAGATCAAGGTCAAGGATGATAAGAAGACCGCTACGATCAGTCTGACCAATAAGGCTGGTCTGGAGGTCGTCTTTGACAAGAATACGGGTTGGCTCAAGACTTACTCAGTAGGCGGAGACAACCTGCTGCCCGAGGGCGGCACGGTGAAGCCAAACTTCTGGCGTGCCGTGACAGACAACGACATGGGTGCCGGACTGCAAAAGCAGTTTGCCGCATGGAAGAATCCTGCCATGAACCTCAAGACCCTCTCGGTCGATAAAGACAACAATGTGGTGACGGCTGTCTATGACATGCCTGACGTGAAGTCGGAACTGACCCTGACCTATGCCTTGAGACCTTGTGGCAAGATGGCCATTACCGAGGCTTTGAAGGTCACTCCGGGAGCAAACGTCAGCGATCTCTTCCGCTTCGGCTTGAAGATCGACTTGGCTTACGACATGGACCGCAGTACGTTCTATGGCCGCGGACCCATCGAGAACTATGTCGACCGCAAGAGCAGTGAGCGTCTCGGTATCTATACCCAGACCGCCGATCAGCAGTTCTATCCTTACATCCGTCCGCAGGAGACGGGTACGAAGAGCGACATCCGCTGGTGGAAGCAGACCAACGCGCAAGGTCTCGGACTGCGCTTCACAGCAGAGAAACCATTCTACGCAAGTGCATTGCATTACAATATTTCTGATCTCGACGAAGGATTGGAGAAGAGCCAGCGCCATCCCTACCAAGTGCCAAAGAGCAAATACACGGAGCTCTGCCTTGACTTGGCACAATACGGTGTGGGTGGCATCAACAGCTGGGGTGCCCGTCCGTTGAAGGAATACCAACTGCATGCACAGAACATGACCTTCAGGGTCATGATCGCACCAGTGAAGTAATCCGATGTCCGTCGCGTAGACATACGCTCAAGAATTTGTTTTTACGAACATAGCATCTTATATTTAACTTGTCTCTCTTCCTTCTTCCGGCATATCCGGGAGGAGGAGGAAGACTCAACAATCATTACTTATGAACCATACTACTAAAATGTTTTTCTCGCTGGCCCTTGGCTTGCTCTCCGTCACGGGAGTATCGGCGCAGCGACAGTTGACAATCAATGCCAAGCCGGGGGCTCCCATTCAGCCCACGATGTACGGCATCTTCTTCGAAGACATCAACTTCGGAGCTGATGGCGGACTCTATGCTGAGATGGTGGAAAACCGCAGCTTTGAGTTCCCGCAGCGGCTGATGGGCTGGAACACCTTCGGCAATGTCACCGTCAGCGATGTGAAACCGGCCTTTGACCGCAATCCTCACTATGTGGTTTTGGAGAGTGCCGGACACGACCAGAAGTTCTCCGGACTGGAGAACCGGGGCTTTTTCGGCATGGGACTGAAGAAAGGTATGACTTACAACTTCTCGGTCTATGCCCGTCTGCATGACTTGCAGGGCAAGGAAGCCAAGATCCGTGTGGAGCTCGTCGACGATCAGGACAAGCCGATCGACAAGCAGGAGATCACCATCACCAATAACAAATGGGCAAAGAAAACCGTGACGCTCACCTCCAACAAAACGGTGGAGAAGGGACTCATGCGCGTCTTTTTGGAGAGTGCCGACGGCGTGGATCTCGATCATGTCAGTTTGTTCCCCGCTGACAATTGGCATGGACTGCGTGCTGATCTCGTGAAGGACCTGGAAGATCTCCATCCCGGTATCTTCCGCTTCCCCGGCGGATGTATCGTGGAAGGTACCGATCTGGCTACACGCTATCAGTGGAAGAACAGTGTCGGACCGGCAGAGAACCGTCCCCTCAATGAGAACCGCTGGAACTATACTTTCCCGCATCGGCTCTATCCCAACTATTATCAGACCTACGGCCTTGGCTTCTACGAGTTCTTCCTGCTGTCGGAGAAGATCGGCGCTGAGCCGTTGCCAGTGCTGAGCTGTGGCCTTGCCTGCCAGTTCCAAAACAAGGATACTGATAAGAACGCGCACGTAGCTGTCGACGACCTGCAGTCGTATATCGACGATGCCCTCGACTTGATCGAGTTTGCCAATGGTGCCACGACAACCAAATGGGGTAAGCTGCGCGCAGAGATGGGGCACCCCAAACCGTTTAACCTCAAGCAGATCGGTATCGGCAATGAGCAGTGGGGACCACTCTATCCCGAGCGTCTGAAGAAGTTTGTGGAGCAGATACGCGCCAAATATCCTAATATCAAGATCTGCGGAACCTCCGGTCCGTCTGCCAGCGGCAAGGACTTTGACTATGGCTGGGAGCAGATGCGCAAGTTAGGAGTGGATCTTGTCGATGAGCACTATTACATGGCTCCAGACTGGTTCTTGAAGAATGCAGGCCGCTACGATAACTATTCGCGCAAAGGCCCGAAGGTCTTCGCCGGAGAATATGCTGCGCATGTCAAAGGACTGGATAACCAGCCTACTGTGGCTATGAACAATTTCGAGGCTGCACTGTCTGAAGCTGCTTTCATGACAGGTTTGGAGCGTAACGCCGATGTGGTGTACCAGGCTACTTATGCTCCACTCTTTGCTCATGTGGAAGGCTGGCAGTGGCGTCCCGACCTTATCTGGTTTGACAATCTGCGCTCGGTACGCTCGGTCAACTGGTATGTGCAGATGCTCTATGGAACCAACAAAGGCACGAATATGGTGAAACTCACTGAGGACGGAAAGCCCGTCGAGGGTAAAGACGGCCTCTATGCCAGTGCTGTTTGGGACCAGCCGATGAAGAGATACGTTGTGAAGATGGTCAACACCGGCGACCAACCACAGCAGGTCACCCTTTCTTTCCGTGGCGCTAAGATCTATGGTCCGGCAAAGGTTACCACACTCCATGCCGACGATCCGAAAGCTGTCAACACTCTCGATAAGCCAGACAACGTGGTGCCGCAAAAGAGTACGGTGGAGGTCAGCGGTAACAGCTGTACCGTGACACTCCCGGCAAAGACCTTCGCTGTGTATAAGTTCTAACTTTGCCTACATAAAAAAGCATGATGAACACCTCGGTTCATCATGCTTTTTTTTATGTTGTTTGTGTATCGTGGCCTATGAGGGCTGTTTTCTCTCAAGTGAATCCTTTATGGAATGATAGACGCGTGCAGCGGCCTCTGTGGCCATCTGTCCGTCGTATCCAGCATTGAGGCGAAGGGTGCCAATCAACTTGTCACGGGTGTTGATAAGTATCTGATAGGGCCCCGTCGTGTAGGGAGTGGCTGAGTTTTTCGCCGATACGCCCGTGATGGCTTCGAAAGGAATGCGTCTGCCGCTGGCGACGAGGAAGCCTTGCGAGGGATAGAGGAGGATCACGCCGACGGGCTCGTTGGCGCGGCTGGCATCGATGATGATGGCATCTTCCGGTTCACCGTATTCGCTGACAACCGCCTCCATGGGCATCTTGTCGCTCGGGTCACCATCGATCAGCCATTGTGCTTTCTTGTTGTGTTTATACATCAGCAGGACGAGGCCGTAGATGAGCAGTAGTATTAAGGCTGCAGGCCACCAGCCGCACAAGAGCAATATGAGAGCGACGAGGGCGTAGATGATGAATCCTAGGATGTTGTTTCTTCTTTCCATAGCTGGGATGTTGAGGGTGAAGGGTTGGATGTTGGTGAGTGAACGATGTTACTGCCCACCGAGCCGCTCGAAATAGGTGATGATCTCGTCCCATGTCTTGAACTCATCACTGCCAAGCTGAATGCCCGTACCCATGAAATTGTCGTCGGGGAGCATGTCGATGAAGTAATCGCCATAGAGCAATGACTTTTGGTTGGCATAGATGACGTGGTCGTGAGCTGGCGTGGAGAGATATTGCTCCACCCATGCGGCTGTGTCGGACAAGTGCTGATGGTCGTTGGTGGGAGCCGTGGCGACGATGTAGACTTGGTAATTCTCGATGAGCATCCGGTAGGCTTTCACCAGACTTGCTTTGGGTTTGCCGTAGCCGTCGACCAAAGCCGAGAAGTCGATGTAGACGATGGGACGCTCACGTCCTTCCTGTTTGTCGTCGATCCAGCGGATGACTGGGACCACGCCATTGAGGAAGCTCTTGTCGTCCATGCGGTGCTCGCCATGGAAGTGAGCGGCTTGGGGATAGTGGCTGCGGTAGAGATCAAAGGTGTGGACCACCGGATCCTCGTCGCCGAAGAGCCCCCATACTCGGCTCTGCTCCTCTTTTTTCTGCTTCTCGTCCATGGCTTCCAACTCCACGAAGCACTGATCGGTCAGCTCCTTATACTCTTTTTCAAGAGCTTTGGTGACGATAAACTCCGTCTCTCCGTCCTGCCGAGGATTCTGCCAGGTTTGCTTTCCGGTCATGCCATGTTCCTTCATGGTCTGTGCCATCTGGAAAGCGGGATTGACCAGGATACGGTCAAAGCCATAGAGCAGTTCGGTGTACATGCCGCCCATCGACGTGCCAATGATCAGGTCGGGCTTCTCTTCCTCAGCTTTCTGACGCAAGAGTGCCAGTCCATCGGCAGGGTGGAGGGGGATGTCGTAGGCTACCACAGTGGTGTTGGGGAAGGTCTGGCGGATCAGCTTCACCGTGCCGGACGAGGCGGCGGAGCCGAAGCCGTGGTTGTACATGATCTTTTTCCCCTTCATCAATTCAGGGAACTGCTTGATATATTCGTTTTCCATGATCGTCTTATTTCTTTTCCTGATATTTCTCTTCGTCGTTTTCGCGAATTTCCACACGCCGGATCTTACCGGAAATCGTCTTGGGCAGTTCATCGACAAACTCGATGACACGTGGATATTTATAAGGCGCAGTCTCGTGTTTGACATGGTTTTGCAGTTCCTTGACAAGGTCCGGTCCGGCTTTGGCTTTGTATTCCTGACTCAGTACGACCGTCGCTTTGACTACCATGCCACGGATGGGATCGGGAACGCCCGTCACGGCACACTCCACAACAGCGGGATGGGTCATCAGCGCATTCTCCACTTCGAAGGGGCCGATGCGGTAGCCGCTGCTCTTGATGACGTCGTCGGTGCGGCCGACAAACCAGTAATAGCCCTCTTCGTCGCGCCACGCCATGTCGCCTGTGTGGTAGATGCCGTCGTGCCAGGCCTCTTTGGTCTTCTCGGGATCGCGGTAATAGCCTTTGAACAGACCGATAGGCTTCTCGTCGCCGATACGTATGCAGATCTCGCCTTTCTCACCGTCTTCGCAATCTGTGCCATCGGGACGGAGCAGACACACATCGTACTGTGGGTTGGGTTTGCCCATGCTGCCGGGTTTCGGCTTGATCCAAGGGAAGGTGCCAAGTGTCATCGTTGTCTCTGTCTGCCCGAAGCCCTCATAGATGTGAATGCCCGTGCGCTGATAGAAAGTCTCTTCAACAGAGGGGTTCATGGCTTCGCCGGCGGTGGTACAGTACTCCAGACTGCTAAGGTCGTATTTGGAGAAGTCTTCAAGGATCATAAAGCGGTAGATCGTCGGAGGCGCACAGAATGAGGTAATACGATATTTCTCGATCTGCCGCAGGATCTTTTCGGCCGTGAACTTCTCATGGTCGAAGACGAAGACTGTGGCACCGGCAAACCACTGTCCATAGAGCTTGCCCCATACGGCCTTGCCCCATCCGGTGTCGGCCACGGTGAGATGGACACTGTTCTCGTTGAGGTTGTGCCAGAAACATCCTGTCGTGAGATGCCCCATAGCATAAAGGAAGTCGTGGGCCACCATCTTCGGCTCACCGCTGGTGCCGCTGGTGAAATACATCAGCATGGTGTCTTCATTGGTATTGACAAATTCCGGCCGACGGAAATGCGGGGCTTCTGCCCATTCCTTGCGCCAGTCATGGAAGCCTGATGGAACTGGCTGGTCTTGTTGTGCCAGAGAGTTGACAGCCACGAGTTGCTTGACGGTGGGACTTTCTGCCAAGGCTTCTTTGACCTGTGTTGTGACGTAGGTGTCGTTGCAGCAGACGATGGCCTTGACACTGGCCCGGTTGTTGCGGTAGATGATGTCACCCTTGGTGAGCATGTGTGTGGCAGGAATGGCAATGGCTCCAAGCTTGCACAAGGCCATCATGCTCAGCCACCACTGGTAATGACGCTTGAGAATGAGCATGACTTTGTCGCCATGTACGATACCAAGTTGCTGGAAATAAGCTGCTGTCTGATCGGTCTGCTCCTTGAATTGACGGAAGGTGGTTCGCACCTCCTCACCGCGCTCACTGGTCCATAACAGGCAGACTTTATTGGGCTTGAGTCGTGCCCACTCGTCCATGACGTCGTAGGCAAAGTTGAAATTCTCTGGAATAATAAACTGAAGGTGATCCTTGAAATCTTGTTCTGACGTGAAATGCGTTTGAGTAAGGAATCTTTCTATCATGATAGCGAATGAATGATAACTTTAAACCGAGGGAGTGTCTCAGAAAGAAGGGTCAGATGATGATGCTGATGAAAGAAGCGGGTTCGCCTCCTAAGGCACGCATGCAGTGGGGATGACGGCTGTCGAAATAGATGCTGTCACCTGCATTGAGTACGAGAACCTTGGCATCGATGGTGAGCTCCAGCGTTCCGTCGATGATGAAGTCAAACTCTTGTCCGTCATGTGTGTTCTTGTTGTGATTGCGTCCATCGGGCAGTGGATCGACAGTGACAAAGAACGGATCGATCTTTCTGCCGCGGAAACCTGCAGCAAGCGCTTGGTATCGATAGTCATTTCCACGGTCGATCTCCTGTCCCTGGCCAGCGCGAGTGATGAAGTAACTGCTCATGCGTGGCTCCTCCCCAAAGAGCAGAACATCGAGATCGATGCCATAGCGTTTGGAGATCTTGCTCAGACGGTAGACAGAAGGATCGGCCTCACCGGACTCGATCTTCTCGTAATGCTCCAAGGAGATACCGCAGAGGTCGGCGATCTCCTGAGCCGGAATATTCAGAACTTCGCGTAAGCCTTTTAATCGCTCACCGATCTGTTTTATTGTTTCTTCCATGATAACTCTCGTTTTTTGTTAGTCCAAAAGTACAAAAAACTTAGCAAAATAAGGTCATCTCTTTCATATTTCTTTTTCAGACTGCAAATAAAGCATAATTTGTTGCGCACAATGATAGAAGGTGTGCAAAGTGCTTTGCACAATAGAGATAGGTTTGTGCAGAACTGCTCAACAAGTCATAAAAAAAGCCCGAAGTACTTCACGCACTTCGGACTTCGGAATGATAATGTATGTATAATTAAATTGCTATGGGCAAATTATACGGGCTTAGTCAGCTGAGAGGCTGAAGCGCTTGTAGGCAAGAACTTTGAGATCCTTGCTCTGCTTAGCGAGCCACTGAGCTACGCTTGCCTTGTCACCGTCGCCGAACTGGAATTCCTGATCGACGAGGCAGTTCTCTTTGAAGAACTTGTTGAGGCGGCCTTTGGCAATGTTCTGGATCATCTGCTCCTTGAGATTGGCAGCAGCCTCGGCAGCTACCTTGGTGCGGATGTCCTTAGCCTTGTCGGCGTCCTCCTGAGAAAGCCAGCCCTTAGCCACGTTAGACTCGATGTGATCATCAGAATCAACGAGATTGGGGTTGATACCAGCTTTTTTCAGAGCAACGTTGACCTGGCGCTCTACCTGCTCTTCCTTGGTCTTCTCGACAGCCACACGAAGCTCCTCATCGACAGTAGCCTGAGGAACAGATGCCTCGTCAAGAGCGACAGGCTTCATAGCAGCTACCTGCATAGCTACTTTGTGGCCGGCATCTTCGTTGGCAGCGGAGAGCTGAACCATTGTGCCCAATGTGTGGCGGCCCATGTGGTCGTAGGTGTAGATGTTCTCGCCCTCAAGCACATTGTAGCCATCGAGTTCCATCTTCTCACCGACAACGCCAGAGCGACGTGTCACAGCCTCGGCAACCTTCAGACCATCAGCCAATGTCAGTTCCTTTACTTCGTCGAGTGTCTTCGCCTTAGCAGCGATGGCAGCATCGAGAATGTCCTGAGTGAGCTGAACATAGTCAGCGCCGTTGGCAACGAAGTCAGTCTCGCACTTCAGTGCGATCATGGCAGCGAAGCCATTGACGTTCTTCACCAGCACGCAGCCGTTGGATGTGGTACGGTCAGAACGCTTTGCAGCGATAGCCAAACCGCGCTCGCGAACGAGCTCCACGGCTTTGTTAATATCACCATCAGCCTCAGCCAGAGCCTTCTTGCAGTCTTTCATGCCTGCACCGGTCATAGCGCGGAGCTTCTTGATGTCTTCAATTGTAACAGCCATAATGGATAAAAATCTATTGGTTTATGATAATGAATTGCTCAATTACTCAGCAGCAGGAGCCTGCTCCTCAGCAGTAGCTTTGGCAGCGGGAGCCTCTGTTGCAGCCTCCTCGCGGCGTGCGGGGCGACGGCTGTGACGCTTACCCTCTGCAGCCTCTTCGGCCTGCTCGGCAGAAGCCTTCTCGTCAGCCTTCTCGACCTTGCGCTCCTCAAGACCCTCAGCGATAGCGCCGCAGACAGCATCGAGAACGACCTCGATAGAGTCCTTAGCATCGTCGTTGGCAGGGATCACGTAGTCGATGTTGCGGGGATCAGAGTTGGTATCAACCATAGCAAACACAGGGATGCCCAGGCGGTTAGCCTCCTTGACAGCGATGTGCTCTTTCATCACGTCGATGACGAAGAGGGCAGACGGCAGACGAGTCAGGTCAGCGATAGAGCCGAGGTTCTTCTCCAACTTGGCACGCTGACGGTTGATCTGCAGGATCTCACGCTTGGAGAGGTTGGAGAATGTACCGTCGTTCATCATCTTGTCGATGTTCGTCATTTTCTTCACTGCCTTGCGGATGGTCGGGAAGTTGGTGAGCATACCGCCCGGCCAACGCTCGATGACGTAAGGCATGTTGACAGAGGCAGCTTTTTCAGCTACGATGTCCTTAGCTTGTTTTTTAGTAGCGACGAACAGAATCTTCTTGCCGCTCTTAGCGATTGCCTTGAGAGCGTCTGCAGCCTCGTCGATCTTGGCTACGGTCTTGTTGAGGTCGATGATGTGAATGCCATTGCGCTCCATGAAGATATAAGGAGCCATAGCAGGGTTCCACTTGCGTTTGAGGTGGCCAAAGTGGCAGCCAGCCTGAAGTAACTGGTCAAATGATGTTCTTGACATTTCTTTGTCTTTTTAATTGTTTACTTTCTTTTTAATTCTTGATGTTGTTCAGAATCAGCGGTGCAGTAATCCGTGGAAGGAGTCTGCACCGTTTAGATGCTAAACGATGCGCTAATTGCCAACAGCAGATTAACGCTTGCTGAACTGGAAGTGGCGGCGAGCCTTTGGCTGACCTGGCTTCTTACGCTCAACGGCACGGCTGTCACGTGTGAGGAAGCCTGCGTCCTTGAGAGCCTTCTTGTCTTCAGCGTTGATTTTCACCAGTGCACGAGCGATGGCGAGGCGGAGAGCCTGGCTCTGGCCAGTGAAGCCACCACCATCGAGGTTGGCTTTGATGTCGTATTTCTCAGCGGCTTCGAGAAGCTGCAGCGGCTGCTTAACCACGTACTGCAGGATGGCCGATGGGAAGAAATCCTTGATATCTTTCTTATTGATAGTGATCTTGCCGGTACCTTCAGAAAGGTAAACACGAGCTACAGCGCTCTTGCGGCGACCGATTGCGTTAATAACTTCCATCTTACTCCTTATTATTTATACTGGTTAATGTCGATAGTCTTTGGCTGCTGAGCCTCTTTGTTGTGCTCTGCGCCGTCGAATACATAGAGGTTGTCCATCAGAGAGCGACCCAGAGGACCCTTGGGCAGCATGCCTTTGACAGCGTGGCGGATCATCTTGTCGATGCCGTCCTTGCGCTTACGCAACTCAGCGGGGGTGTTGAAGCGCTGACCGCCTGGATAGCCAGTATAGCGAGTGTAGACTTTGTCGGTCTCTTTCTTACCGGAGAAAACGACTTTGGCAGCGTTGATGATGATGACGTTGTCACCGCAGTCTACGTGCGGAGTGAAGTTGGGTTTGTACTTTCCGCGGAGCAGCTTGGCGACCTTGGAGCACAGACGGCCCACGATCTGGTCAGTGGCGTCAACGACGACCCACTCCTTCTTTGCTGTTTCCTTGTTAGCGGAAATAGTCTTGTAACTTAAAGTGTCCATTTTAAAAATTGAATTACTACTAAAAAACTTTTGATTACACTTTGTGATAACAGAGACCTCGCGGCGCCTCCAGTCTAAAAGAGACCATCCACAGCATTATCTCTGATGCCGATGAAGATTCACTAACCATCGTGTCTCGGCCAAATGAGACAGACTATTAACACTCCACGGCTGCGGAAGCTCTAAGATGCACTCCCACAATCGGTTTGCAAAGTTACCACTTTTATTTGAGATGGCTTTCGCGTGATTCTCTTTTTTACTCTTTGTTTATTGATTATTAACATAATTATAAATTATTAATATCCATGATAGTTCATTCAAGCGTCACGGACAGGATTCTCCAATTAAAAGTTTGGAGAATCGGATAGAAACAATTAACTTTGCAGAAAACAATTAGGTTTTCTCAATAGAGGCACGTTGCGTTTATAACATACGTCATATGTCTCATTTATTTGCGGTCTCTGACGACCTTTTGGTCGGCTCCGGTCTGCCCGGCTCGCTTCCATCATCTTTTAGCCTACGAAGGTAATTAGGAAATGGGATATGTGATGATTGACAAGTAAAGACTGCTGGGACGTCATGTATATTGAGGAATATTGAAGATATCAATGGCAGAAACACTTAAAGAAAAAACCGCCAAGGGACTCTTTTGGGGTGCACTGAACAATGGCGCCATGCAGTTTGTAGGGCTTGTTTTCGGTATCGTGCTGGGGCGTCTGTTGACTCCTGGCGATTATGGGTTGATCTCTATGATTACCATTTTCACTGTGACCGCCACGGCATTGCAAGATTCTGGTTTTAGTACTGCAATCGTCAATATGGATCATCCTCGTGACGAAGACTACAACTCAGTGTTTTGGTTTAATATATTGACGAGTTTCGCACTCTATACGTTGCTCTTCTTTTCTGCTCCGTTGATCGCTTGGTACTATGACAAACCTTGTTTGGTGGCGCTGAGTCGATATGTCTTTTTATGCTTTGTCTTCTCATCTTTTGGCATGGCCCATTCGGCTTATTTACAGAAGAACTTGATGGTCAAGCAGCGTGCCAAGTCAAATATTATATCTGTACTCATCTCCAGTACGGTGGGCGTAGTGATGGCCTGGCGCGGCTTTGCCTATTGGTCATTGGCTACACAGACCAACGTGTATGTCTTCGTGAACATGCTTTTTTATTGGCATTATTCCCGTTGGCGGCCAACGCTTCATATCGATTTTGGTCCCATCAGGCACATGTTTCGGTTCAGTTGCAAGATAGTGGCTACGACGATCGTCCAGCAAGTGAACAACAACATCCTGAATATACTTTTAGGTCGTTATTATTCTGCCCGTAGTGCAGGGCTTTACAATCAAGCCTACCAATGGAATTCCAAGGCCATCTACTTGATGCAGAGTATGGTCGGAGCCGTGTCGCAGCCGGTGTTGGTGGACTTGCGCAGTGACGCGGAACGTCAGTTGGCTGCTCTTCGGAAGTTGGTGCGCTTCACGGCTTTCCTCTCTTTTCCCTTGCTGCTGGGCTTTGGACTCGTGGCAAAGGAGTTTATTGTGCTGACCATCACCGCCAAGTGGCTGGCCAGTGCACGTCTGTTGCAGATACTTTGCATCGGAGGTGCCTTTCTGCCATTAGGCTCTTTGCTTTCGAGTTTCATTATCAGTGAGGGTAAATCAGGGGCTTACCTTTGGAGCACAGTGCTGCTGTGCCTCGTACAGATTGGGATGATGTTTCTTGCCTACCGTTGGGGAGTAACGCTGATGGTAGTCTGCATCGTCATTATCAACATCGTTTGGACGTTTGTATGGTTTGGCCTGGTGCATCGTTTGGTCGCTTACAGTCTGATGATGTTTCTCAAGGATTTTGTTCCATTTATGCTTGCAGCCCTTGGCACGATGATTGCTACTTCTGTGGTGACGATGTCTATCACCTCGCTGTGGTTGCTGTTGCTCGTAAGAATATTTGTGGCAACTGTTATTTATTATGCTGTGATGCGGCTGGCACGTGTGAAGATGCTGACAGAGTGTCAGCAGTTTCTTCTGTCCAAAATTAGAAAACATCCACATAAGAAATGATGAAGGTTGCGGTCTATGTAGATAATGGTGGATCTTGGCAATGTGATTGTACGTCCATCGAGCAAGGCAATCCCGGTATGGCAGGAACGCCCTATGTGATGAATCTCATCGGTGTGTTGCTGCAACGGCGGGATAATGACATAGAATCGGTGTTGCTGACACATGTCGACGGACATTATGCCGATGATGTGCATACGACAACGGTAGGCAGTCTGGCCGGGGCGATGAGCTATGCTGAAGCACACAACTATGATTTTCTGGTTTTTAAGCATTATGAACGGTATGAAGATGCTGTGTGGACCCAATTGCGGGCCTGTCATTTTCATACACGCTTTGTCATCCACTGCCATAATTTTGTGTCGTGTCGCATGCTGAGAGCTTATGCCCGTCTGTCTCGTGTTGCCCGACTGGTCACTGTGGGACGTGAGCAGATGGACTTGTATCGTGACCACGCTGCCTTCAGGAAGTCAGACTATATCTTCAACCCTATTGACATGCCGAGCCTGACGACGTCAGCGATGGGCGATGTGCCTTTTGCACAGCGAAACCATCGTGTTGCCTATATGGGTGCCCTGATAGCTCCTAAAGGCTTTTATGTGTTGGCGAAGGCATGGAAGAAAGTGCTGAAAAAGGTGCCGGATGCGGAGCTGATCGTGCTAGGCACGGGCCGGCTCTATGGTGGAAACGCAGAAACAGGGCCGCTGGGTGTGGCTGACCGTGCTTTTGAAGAGCGGTTCCTTCCATGGTTGTCTGACGATCAAGGACAACTGCTGCCTGGTGTGTATTTTTTAGGAATCAAGGGTGGGGAAGAGAAGCGACACTTACTGCAATCGGCGAAAGTGGGTGTACCCAACCCTACCGGCAACTCCGAGACCTTTTGTGTCTGTGGTGTGGAGATGCAAATTGCAGGAGAACGGTTGGCGGCGATTTGTTGTGAAGGCTTTCTTGATACTTGCTTCAATGCGTCTTTCTTCCGTTATCCTCATCAGTTGGCACGTACTATCATTCGAGAACTGAATAACACTGAAGAACTCTCGGCAGATGTGTTGCAACGTATCAACGAGGTATTTTCTCAGGAAACGGTGATACGGGACTGGGAACGATTGTTCCACCAAGTTTTGTCAGGGGAAGACGGCAGTCGTCCTTATTCTCATCTCCATCCTATTTTGCCTTTGGTGCATCCATGTTTTCGTATGAAATGGCTTAAGGATAGACTGCGCCGAATGAAGGATTCCTCACATGTGCTGAGTTTGGTGTTGCCCACTGTAGAGACTGTTTGCTGGCCATGGAATAAGGTGCGGGCTTTTCTTTTCCGTCATGGGGTATGACGGGGGCTTATGCCAGTAGGAAGCGTAGAAATAAGGTGCCGTTGTAGAAAAACAAGAAGATTGCTGTAAACATGATGATGGGTGTCAGCACTTTCTGCTGTCGACTTTGCATCAGTCCCGCTATGGCTATGGCGACAACAGGTAGCCAATGTGGTGACATGATATATACTTCGTTGAGCGTAAAGCCTAAGACCACATGGATCACCATGTCCACTAGCCACCATGACAAGCAAAGGCAGAAGAAGCGTGAGTGGCGTTGTTGCCAGCAGCCCATGAGGAAAAGCACGACAACGAGTCCGATGAGCATATATTGCCAAGCATGATGATAGGTGATGAAGATCGGACGGTTTTTCCAAATATCTTCCAGCAGATGATCCTCGTGCAGCAGGACTGGCTCACCGATCACATTCTCTACGATTGCACTGTCCCGCGGTGTGGACAAATCGAGAAAATCTCCGATTACAGGCACATCGGCATGCTTAATGGCGATACTTTTGACGGTTTTCTTATGAAATACTTTATGCTGTCTCCGAGCTTTTTCTGCTGACAGTGAATCCTTTCTTGCCTGTGCGATTTGCTGTTCGCGTTGTTGGGGCTCCACCCAGATTTTCTGTTGCATGATGCCACAGCCTAGGAGAATAAGGATACTAGAAAGAAATGCTAAGATGTATTTTTTACTGAAGACCTGACGCCCTTCTGTTGCCAGTGCGGCAAGCATCACTTTGATGCCATTGGTAAGTGTTGTACCGGCTGTGAAGATGAACAGAAGGGTATAGCGTCCGGCCGTCATCTTACCTTGGCTCGTCAGTGCTTTTCCCGAAAGATAGAGCGTAAGACTCAACAAGAATAACGAGGGGACGAAATGATCGACAATTCCTGTGGTAACCATCATGTAGCCAAAGCTCATCAGTAGGAAGATAGAGATGTCGGCTTGCCTGCTTTTTAAGGTCATAATGTCTGTCAGCACGCGTCTGATCCATAACAACGCATAGAAATAAAGCACGGAGGTCACAGGCTGTAACAGGTAAAGAGCGCAGTTCTTGCCTGTCACAGTCTTCAGTAGCTGGTTGATTAGGAAAAGGGGATAGTATATGAGGGCTAACAGTGGATGGCGGCCCACTTCATAATCGGGTTGCCAGTCAGAGACCATAGCATAGGGAATGGGATCAAAACCTGAATACTGATAGCACTTGAAATATTTCCATAAAAACCATCGATGGGTGTTGGTGATGAGGGCGTCGTACTTGATGGTGATCAGTATGCCGACCGCCGACAATAGCAGAGCCGTGACGAGTGCAAAGTAGCGCTCGTCACGTCGAATGGCAAACAGATGGAGTGAGTTCCTCATGATGGTGGTCTTAACGAATGAAAAGTTACGGAAAGTTTTCGATCTACGGCGTATCTGTGACGATGTTCAGGCTGAAGATAGCTGGTGCCAGACTCTTGCTACGAGGAAGATAGTCGGCATAGCGTCACCAGTAACTCGTCTCTGTGTTTTCTCAGATTACTGAGATCATACTTTTTTGCCGAATGTCTTTCTCAATCGGTTGTCGATGGCCTTGCTAATCGCTTGGAAATGACCATAGCGAAGGTTTAGTACCAGTTCTTCCAAAGAACGCCCTATCTTTACCCAAGGGTGTCCCCATGCATTGCGAAGGAAGAGGCGATCCTTATAGGCTACGTTGTCGACGACATATCGTGGATGCTTCAGAGGAAAATCTATTTCAAAACGTTTCATGGTAAAGATCTTGCGAAGTCCATGGGGTGTGGTCTTTTCGCTGGCTGTGTAGTGCGTGGAGTCAGCGGTCAAGCCGATGTTGTTGATGAGGTTGTATTTTGGCAGGATAGCCAATCCGTTGTTGAGCACCATACTCGCCCAGAAGATAGTTTCGTAATAGGGTATGCCCGTAGCTTTGTGATGTCGACAGATTGGCAACAGGTCCTTGCGGTCTTTGTGCTGCCTTACCTTATTTTCGATCAGACTTACAGCGTAAGGATCATCAAGAAACGTGTAGTTACCATCCCAGGTTTCTATGACACGTCGCCAGGAAGCCCATCCCCAAATGGAGAACGTGGAGGTGAAGAAATAATCGTCGGGTACATCGCCCGACACCTCGTCGGTATTGAATCCCGAGACAAGCCAGACACGGTTGTCATGCTCATAGCGGTCGAGCATATCTTTACAAAAGGGGAAAAATGACTGCGAAGGCACATCATCATCTTCCAGTACGATGCACTTGTCAACCATGGAGAATGCCCATCGCTGCGAAAGATATTCCGAAGGATCACAGCCTTGGTTCTTCTCGCAATAGTGTCGCTGTACATCACATTCCCAGTCGATGTTCTCAGCAATCTTGCGGCAGGCCATGATGCCCTCCATGTCACGTTCGCCTCTTGGTCCGTCTTGGTAGAGAAAAAGATGACTCGGGCGCGCTTGTCGCACCTGCTCAAAGACTTGTCCGAATTTCTCGGGCCGGTTGAAGAAGAGCATCAGCACGGCCACATCTGTCTGATATGCTTGCATAGAGAATACTTTAATGGAAAGCGTCTGTTAGAGGCTTGTTGCTATTTGTGATTTTACGAATGTATTGGTTATGAATGCAAAGATACACTTTCTTTTTTAATATCTTCTGTTTTCATTCCCTTTATTTTTCTTCTCTCTTCAGCTTTACTTTATCATACTGTCATATTCCTTGGAGATGTTATGGAAAAATAGTTTTTTTATGAGGAACAAATTTATTAGAAGGATATGAAGGCTTCACAACAAATATTTTTATTACCTTTGCACTGTTAAGTCCTATTTGCAAAATCGTAATGCGAAACATATTTAAGATAAAGAAAGAGGAGAAATGGATTGCCATCTTTGCAATTCTGATCTTCGCAGCTCTCAACGCCTTGCTATTCATCAAGTATGGCAAGGGCTTTCTTCATGGGCAAAAGGGTGGCTTTTGGTTGGTTTTCCATAACCATTTCCGTGTGTCGGGATTCGATGTGTGGTCACTTATCTTCATGTCCTGCCACAAGATTTATTTTGAAATTACACGCCATCCGCTCTTTGCCATCATCCTTTATCCGTTTTATTGGCTCAACCAGTGGTTGATGCCCGCCACAGGCGTTAACTTCGCTATGATATTCATGGCGTTGCTGCTGGTAGCGGCGGCATTCTACTCTTTTGTCTTCTTCTACCGTGTATTCCATGAGGTGTTGGAGATGCGACCGTTTGATTCCTTTGTTTTCACCTTATTCTTCTATGGCTGTGGTTCGGTGATGACGGCGGTCATGGTACCTGATCATTTTTGTTGGTCGATTTTCCTGCTCTCCATGACGCTTTATCTTTCCGGAATGGGATTGAAAGAGCACCGCCTGCTGCCTACATGGAAGTTGTCATTGCTGGCTATCTTTACGGGTGGCGTGACGTTGAGCAATGTGGCGAAAACATGGCTGACGGGATGGTTTGTCAATGGCTGGCGGTTTTGGCGCATGAAGAGTCTTCTTGCCATTGTCGTACTTCCTTGTGCCATATTTGCTGTTTCGTGTCTTTGGCAGATCAAGACGATAGAAGAGCCACAATCGAAAGTGGACGTACGCATTGGTGAGAAGAACCTCGCCAAACATCCCGAAATGAAGAAGACAATAGAGAAACATAATCAGTGGATGGCTACGGTGCGTCATCAACCCATTTCTGACAAGCCATTTCTGAAGTGGATAGACACTTCTACTCCCAAGGGTGAAAGCATCGTGGAAAATCTCTTTGGTGAATCGATCCAAATGCATACCACCCACACCTTAGGCGATATGTGTGTTGACCGACCTATGATCGTGAAATACGACTATGCTTTTAACTATATCATTGAGGTGCTCATCGTGTTGCTGTTTGCCGCTGGCATCTTCTTTGGCGTGCGGTCAGGAGAAAAGTTTTTTTGGATGTGCCTCAGTTGGTTTGGTTTTGATATGTTCCTACACTTAGTGCTGGGCTTTGGCCTTAACGAAGTGTATATCATGGGGCCTCACTGGCTTTTCATCATCCCCATCTCCATGGCCTACATGCTCATGCGGCTGAGAAATCGTGCGCAACTTGGTCTGCGCGTGGTGATCATTTTGCTGACACTCTTTTTGTGGGGCTACAATGGGACGCTGCTAGTCAACTATATGATTCACTAACTAACTATAAGGCATGAAAAATATTGCGGTGATTTTCGCAGGAGGGGCAGGCTTACGAATGCACACAAAAAGTCGCCCTAAGCAATTTTTGGAACTCAATGGTAAACCTATCATTATTTACACGATAGAGCTCTTTGACAACCATCCACAAATCGATGGTATTGTCGTGGCATGTATAGAGGCGTGGATACCTTTCTTGAAGAAACAGCTTCGGAAGTTTGAAATCAACAAAGTCGTTGACATTGTCCCCGGAGGTGCTACAGGACAGGATTCCATCTACAACGGACTTTGTGCAGCAGAGCGCTATACAGAGGGTAAAGACGCTGTCGTCCTTATCCATGATGGCGTGCGCCCGTTGATCACAGAGGACACCATAACAGACAATATCAAGAAAGTAACCGAATGTGGGTCTTGCATTACTTGTGTACCCGCCACGGAAACCTTTGTGGTGACTAAAAGCGATGGCACGCTTGACATTCCAGACCGCAAGAGCTCGTTAATAGCAAGGGCTCCACAAAGTTTCCATCTAATGGATATTATGAGCGCGCACCGGCAGGCCATCAAAGAAAACCGTCACGACTTCATCGATTCTTGTACGATGATGAGCCATTATGGTTACAAGATGGGTACAATCATCGGCCCAATGGAGAATATTAAGATAACGACACCAACTGATTTCTTTGTCTTGCGTGCTATGGTGAAGGTGCACGAGGATATGCAGATTTTCGGAATTTAATAGAGGTAAGATCGATATGAACAGAGTAGAAAAGGAAGATATAGAGACCTTTGTCAAGCGTTTTCCTCTTGCTCAACGGTTACAGGACAAGCATTTTGTGATTACAGGTGCAACAGGTCTACTGGGACGTTGTTTTGTGAGATGTCTGTTGGCATTGAGAAGCCAAAAGAACATTGATCTGCGTGTTACTGCTGTCGTCAGAAACAGAGACAAAGCCATTGACTTGTTTGGTGAGGAATCATCCTATTTGAACTACTATATTTATGATTTCTCACAAGAGAAGCCATTCTGTCCGTCTGCTTCTTCTGTTAACTATATCGTCCATTTGGCCAGTCCAACGGCTTCCAAATACTTCATCGACAATCCCGTTGAAACGATGAACACTGTCATCAAGGGAATGGATGCTGTGCTACAATATGCCAAGACAGCCACGGCAGAGAGCATCGTGGAGGTCTCAACGTTAGAAGTCTATGGAACTGTTTTCGATGACAGCGAGGCGCTCACAGAAAAAGATCAGGGATATCTCGATGTCCTCTCTGTGCGCAGTAGTTATCCGATGGCAAAGCGAGCTGCGGAATGCCTTTGTCTGTCTTATGCCAAGGAGTATGGTGTCCCCGTAAAGGTTGCGAGACTAGCCCAGACATTTGGCGCTGGGGTTGCAAAAAATGACAATCGGGTATTTGCACAATTTGCCCGCAACATCATTCGTCAACAGCCTATCATTCTGCATACGCGTGGCGAATTGCGACGCTGCTACAGCTACAGCATTGATGCTATCTCGGCTATGCTTTATATCTTATTGGATGGACAGGACGGGGAAGCTTATAATGTTGCCAATGAAGAGACCTATATGTCTATCATGGAAATGGCTGACTATATGTGTGAACACTTTGGGAAAGAATCTAAACCTGTTGTTCAGTTACAGGAAGGGCTTGGTTACTCTCCCACGACCAAGTTAAGATTGTCGACAGAGAAAATCCGAGGCCTCGGATGGAAGCCCTATTATGACAAATATACAATGTTTGATCGTCTGATAAAATCTTTTAAAGAATAACAATATGCCTTCCTTCCTGCAACGCGCTTATACAAGCCTTTTCAGAGTTTGTGTACGTAAGAATCTGACTCCTTGGATGCATACTTCGCCCAAGCAGCAGTCTGTCTATGGTGTCTATCATATTTATTGTGAGCGGAATTGGCAGACGATGGTGCACGAACAACTCCAGCGTTGGAAAACCAGCGGCCTGATGCAGGCAACCGACCAATTGTTTATCAGTATCATTAGTCTGCACAAAGAAGACATGGAGTTGTTGGAAGAGGAGCTCTCAACGTTGCCGAAAGAAAAAGTACAGATTGTTTCTTACTCCACTAACCCATTGGCATATGAGTATCCTGCCCTCGACTTTATCTATGCCAAGAGCAAAGAGGAACCGACGGCACTTTTTTATTATTTCCACACAAAGGGCATCAGCTACCAATCCCTTCGCAGTGAAGACAGGACATTCCGAAATTTCTATCAAAAGATAGTTTCCTGGCGTCACATGATGGAGTATTTTGTAATTGACAAATGGCAGGTCGCCATCAATGTGCTGAATGATGGTTATGAAACTTATGGATGTTATCTATTTCCGCCGTTTGTCAATAGCATGTATGCCGGTAACTTTTGGTGGACGCGGGCAGACTATTTCTGCCAGCTGGATGCGCTGGACAGGCAGACCAAAAATGACAATCGGTTCAAAGCAGAAGAGTGGTTGCTCTCCAAGTCGCGGAAACCTTTCTCTGCTTTTGACACGGTTGCAGACCTTTATTTCGTAAATATCTCGCCGGCTATCTACTCATCTGAACATCACTCACGGTTGGCATCATTCCGTTTCTTCTGTATTTACACACTCCGTAAATATCAAAAAAAGTGGTTCGGCTATAGCTACAAGAAACATTGTCAGAAGATGTTTCAGAGGCTTAAGGCCGAAGAAGCCGAAAGAACCTAATCGTAAATTTCAAGTTTTGACACATGTAAGTTGACCTTGTTGATGTCGGGCATCTGCATGTAGTCACCATATTGATCATGCAGCACTTTGTCATAGTGAAGGGGTACAGGCAGGTCGTGTCCCTCGAAAGGCAAGGTAGTCGTTGGCAATAAGTCCTCGATGTTTCTTGGAACGACGAAGGGCACCCCTAAGGCATCGAGCCATACGCCTTTCGTGATATGTGCTAAGGCTCTCAGTAAAGGAAAGATGACTTTCTCGTTGCATTTCACCAGTCTCAATACCTTTTTGATTTTGGCCTCTTGCGTCAGATCTTTTCTCTTTAAAATCTTATAGGAGTGTCCGATGGTCTGAATGGACACTTTCTGCATCCAGACTGGATGGCTATCAATGGGGAAGATATCGACGTAGATACCACGCTCGTGGAATATCTTGTCGTAGCCATTGTTTTCGTCAAGTATCGACCGGCGGTCACGCAACTTGGCATATTGGAAGAAGTAATTGGGATCGGTCTGGCGGCATTGAAGAGCCATCGTGTCGGGCAGTTCCTTGGGTAAGATTTCCAATAGCCTCAGATAGTCTTCGCGAAGCATCTGCACATCCATGTCGTCATCCCAGGGGATGAAGCCGTGATGGCGCACGGCTCCTAACAATGTTCCACCAATGAGCCAATAGCGTATGTTGTGCTTCTTGCAGATGCGATCCATTTCCAAGAGCAACTCCAACATGCGCATTTGCTGTCTTCTCAATAATGACCCATCGGGGTTGAAGCGGTGTCTTAATGCTTGCTCGTCTATATTGTCCATATTGGTACGTTCTTATGGTGGCTTGTCCAAGTGGTCATATTCTCACCACGAGGGCATTGGTCGTTATGTCTGTTTTTCTTCTTGGCAAAGATACCACAATTATTCGACATCTCCAAGTTTTGAGGCATAAGTCTCTGCTGCGCTCCATGTCTGATCTTATATCATGGAGGTTGAGTGATTACCCCAGCAGATAACCAACATATAATATGCCATTATACATAAGCAGATAGCCGGTGAGCAGTGCGACGAAGATACGCAGTGGCTGCAAATAATGTCTGTGAGTGTGGCGGAAGAGGTAGGCCACGGCGATGGGTACGACGATGAGCCAGTGCGCACTCATGATGTAGGCTTCGTTGAGGCCAAAGCCCAGTACTACATGGATGAGCAGGTCGAAACCAAAGAACGACAGGGCCAGCCAGAGGAAGCGGCTGCGCCGACCCGCCCATACACCAAGGAGGAAGAGCAAGAACACAAGTCCCTCGACGATGTAATTGAAGGCATAGCTGTAGTGCACGATGACAGGACGGTTGCGGAGCACGTCTTGAAGCAGATGCTCGCTGTGAAGCTGTATCGGTTCGCCTAGCACATTTTCGATCAGACTCCATCCGCGTGGCGTGCTGATATCGGTCCACTGTGAGAATTCACCGTGGGCGATGGGCTTTCCTTCGTGGGCATGGATAGGGCGGCGACTGTCTTTTGCTGCTTTTGCAGAGTCAAGCCGAGCCACGAAGGCAAGTGCGGTCTGACGGATCCGTGCCGTGTCAGTGGTACGCATTGTGTCGGCCACCTGCTGGTAGGTCTTGGCGATGAGCTTGTCATGCTTTTTTGCTTTTGCCTCTTGTCGCGCGATATACTTAGGTCGTTCAAAGGTGCGCCATTCCCATCGGGCAAAGCACCAAATGAGAGAGGCGGGGAGGACGACGGTCAGCAGGAGATGGGCAGGCCGCCAGAAGCGTCTGCCATTGGTGAAGAGGTTGGCGAGGAACACCTTGATACCGTTGTTGAGCGAGATGCCGGCTGTGAGAAAGAAGAGCAGAACTGACTGCCAGCGTGTCATGGGTTTGCCGTCTTTCATTTCCATGCCTGAGAGGTAGAGCACCATGGTGAGCATGAACATCGACAGGCAGAAATGGTCTGGCACGCTGATGGTTACCATCACGTAGGCGAAAGAGAAAAGAAAGGTGGTGAGCAGCCAGGCATCACCCTGTTCAACACCTACGACCCGGTGAAGCAGACGCACCATATATAAATAGGTGTAATAGGCTGTGACGACCAGAATGCAGCACATGATGATCGTGGCACCATTCACTCCTGTAAGCCACTTCACGGCGATATTGAGCTGTGCTGGCAGCCACATGAAGAAGGCCAGTAGCGGATGGCGGTAGATATTATATGCGGCGGACCAGTTGTCAATGACAATGTAGCTGAGCGGATCAAATCCGGAGATGCTGAAACAGCGCAGTACTTGTTTGCGGTAGCCGTTGCTGATTTGGCTGAGTTGATCCCAGTAGCGGTATACAACGAGTGCGTTGAGCAGGATGACATAGGCCAAGGCCAGTGAGTGCCGGACGATTTCCTTATGGTTTGATGACATGTTTTTTATCGTTTGAGAAAATACCTCACTAAAATGAAGTTGACGGGGACACAGACACAGAACATCGGGATAGGTGCCCATTGCTTGGGTACACCGAGATAGATAAACAGCGCGAGCGTAATCATCTGCAGCAGATAGTTGACCACATGACTTAGGGCGAAGCCTGCACCATGCTTAACGTTGGCTTTCACATGGAAGGTGAACTGTGTACTGGCATAAAAGTTGAAACAGAAGCTCACCGCATATCCCACGGTATTTGCAATGCCTGCACTGACCCATTGCAACAGCAGTAGATAGACACCATATTGGATGAGTGTTGCTACACCGCCGACAATTCCGAAGCGGAGAATCTCGCCAATCTGCTGTTGTTGCTTCGGTGCTAATCTACTCCAAAACGTGTTTTTTTTCTTGCAGTCCATGGCAGCGCGTTATTTTCTGAAAGGTTTGTAATGCCCTTCGTCGGCATAAGTCAGCATCTCCTTGTCGCCCCGGCTGTCACCGAAAGCAGTGATGTGATAGTGATCACGTGGGGCTTTCAACAAGGACTTGACGCGACGCACTTTCTCCGGGCCGTAGCAGTTGGGCGTGAGAAAACGTCCGGTGACCATTCCTTCGTTGATTTCTATCTGGGTGCCAATGATGGAGAGCTGCGGAAGATGGAAGAACGGGGCTACCCAGTTGTCGATGCTCGCGCTGACCACCATCACCTGGGCACCGTTGTCCAGAGCTTTCCGCAGGGTAGCGATGCCTTGTGGACGCAGGAGATCTTGGCGTTCATCGGCAAAGCGACGGCACCAACTGTCGAAGTCTGCGATGGACATCCCTGCAAAGAAATGAGCGAAGATCTTCTGTTTGGCCTTCCAGTTGGGATAGAGGCGGAGCTTCATCAGTAACAGCTGCGGCAGATAGCGAAGAAAGCCCGTTAGCGTGCGCCACATGCCATATACGTAACGGATGAAAGCAATGAGCGTGTCGCGTGTTGTCAGCGTCCCGTCGAAGTCGAAGAGAATTAAAGACTCTCTCCCCCCTAACCCTCCCTCTCCCTCGAGGGAGAGAGGGGAATGCCAATCGTTTTGGGCTTCGCGGTGACATGTGGCGCTGGACTGGCTTCCCCTTAATTCTTTCTTCTCCATTTGAGCAATCTTCTTATTTGTTGATGATGACCTCTTTATTCTTGAGTGAATTTTTTCTTCTTGTTGAATGGCGACTTCTTTATTCTTGAGTGGTCTCCTTCTTCTTGCTGAATGATGACCTCTTTATTATTTAGTAACCTCCTTTTTCTTATTGAATGATGGCCTCTTAATTTTTGAGTGAAAATCTTCTTCTTGGATGGTTCGCTTGTCGTTAGTAAATAATAACCAGGAAAGCGATGAACCAGGCAAGGACATCAAGCTGGATGAAGCGGTCATGGAGAAAGATCTTCGTGGGGTTGCCACTTTTTTTCTCCACCACGGCAATTTGCAAGTACCGAAGGATGCCAACCAGCACAAAGATAGATGTGAGATAGAGATAATCGTTGTGGAAGGCGGCAATGACCTCGGGGCTCACTGTGTACATGATGTAGCACACCAGTGTGACGGCAGCTGTGATGGTGATGCTTTGGTTGATGAACGTCATGTTGTAGTGGATGGTGTTCTTGCGTGGCGCTTCTCCTGTTTGCTCCATACGCAGCACATCGTCGCGCCGCTTGGCCAGACTCATGAAGAGCGTAAGCAGAAAGGTCATCAGCACGATCCATTTGCTCAGCACAATGCTTGTAGCAAGACCGCCGGCAAAGAGGCGGAGCACGAAACCAAAGGCCACAATGCACACGTCGATGACGGCATATTGCTTCAGTTTGGCGCAGTAACCAATATTCATCAACCAGTAGAAAAAGATGATGCTGCCCACGCTGACGGCATCAGCACCCATGCTGAGCAGCAAAGCACAGCAGCCCATTGACAGGATAAAGAGTAGAATCATCAGACCGTAGGCCTGTGCCACGCTGACGGCACCTGAGGCTATCGGACGATGACACTTGACCGGATGGCGGATGTCATCGGCGAGATCACAAATATCATTGTAGCAGTAGATACTGGACGCGGCGAGGCTGAAAGCCACAAAGGTGATGACAGTCGAGAGCAAGGGCTGTGTCTCGAAGAGCTTACCGCCAAACATGACGGGGCAAAACACAAATGCATTCTTCAGCCATTGGGCAGGCCGAATGAGTCTAAATAAACTTGTATAGTGCATAAAACTTGATCTTGAAGGTTTTACTTTTTCAGTGGATTCTCTTCTCAACGGCCCTCTGAATCACCTGCGTTATCTTTTGCAAGATCCAGGCCAGGGGAAGTGTGATGACCAGGCAGAGCAGGAACGTGGGCCAGTAGGACAGCGACTGGGGGATATAGGCCAGCACAAAATGCTGATGAATGAGATAACACTCCAAACTCAGTGCCCCCACAAAGCGAAAACAGTAGTTGGCTCTCTCGGGCAAACGGCGGAACACACGGTTGAGAATGAGTATGGCGGTGACAGTGAGGGGAATGTAGAGCATGCGCTCGATAAACAGCGGGAACTGTCCGTGTTTTTCTTGCTCCAGGAAGATGCTCGATGCCAATGCCATGACAAACATGAGGAAGATCATCCAAATGCCTTGTCCGTCGATCGTTTGTTTCCGTCGCACCATCTCGCCCATATTAATGCCGATAAAGAAAATAGGCACACGACTCCAAAAGATCTCCAGATGCCCAACAACATGATTGATAGGTGTCACCCACTGAACCAGTATACACCACATCACCATCACCACGGGCAACCAACGATAGATGGGATGCCGGCGAATCAACTCCATGTAGGGAGGTGCAAACAGATAGAGCATCATGATGGCGGGAATGTACCAGAAGTTCAATTCATCATGGAGCCAGAACCCCCAGTTGAAGAACAACTCACCGAAAAGGTTGATCCACGACCATGTCGAACCGCCATGGAAAGAGGGAATATAGAAGAGGGCTGCAATGATAAGCCAGGCTGGATAGATGCGTACGAAGCGCCGCAGATAAAAGTGCTTGACCGACGGCGTCTTGGCCCATGAGAACCAAAGACCGATACCACTTAGGAAAAGAAACATGTCCACGCCGATATTGCCCATGCGTCGCAAGCCGAAGAACGTGTCGGAACGTGCCAGATCCACATGGAACAGCATGATGAACAACATGGCGGCGCCCATCAGTTCACCACGATAGCGACTGATATTGGCAAGCTCTATGTCAGGAATACGTTTCACAATGTTGAATGTTGAGTGTTGGGTGATGACTTAATGTATTGAAGTGCAGTAACCTGATTCCATGATGAGGGAGGGTGCTAATGGTTATCGATATTCCCTATCTTTGGATTGGGAATCTTTTTCATAACTTCTTTCAGCAGCCAGGCAGCGCCAAGCGAAGCGATAGCGTAGAGTAGCAGTCCCGTGTAGTTGTCGCCATGGCGGGAGATGGGGATAAACACTTTGCGGAGTACGGGGTGAATGACGAAGAGCGCGGCAGAGATGGAGCCGAGCCATGAGAAGACATACCACAGTCCGTTGCGCAGGCGGGTGAGAGGTAGGGTGGACAAAGTCTTCACAAAGTAGACAGTAGCGTAGCATACCATTGCCGGCACAAAAGCCCAGGCGTAGTAATTGGCGCTCATCGACACAATGAAAAAAGAGCAGACCACCCAACTCATAAGGACTGAGCCGAAGTTCATGCGTACCAGCATGATCTTTTCACCAAAACGGGCAAACAGAATGCCAAGGCCAAAGGGCAGCATACCACCCATGAAGTTGTAGCGATAGTAATTGAGTGCCTCGCTCTCAGGCCCCATCACCATTTGAACGATTAGGCATACGGCCATCAGGCCTGCCGTCCATCCCCAGTGGCGGCGATAGAGCAGCAAACGATAGACAACGTATAGCTGCAACATCAGGCCAAAGAACCAATAAGGCCCCGGCCAGATGTTGTCATCAGGGTTGGGAAGGAAATTGTTGACCATGCCGAGCTGGGCAAGGACCTGCACCATGGTATAGTGCCAGTTGCCCGGTGTAATGGCATCGACGATTGTGAAACAGATAAAGCCGACAATCATCATCTTGAAGAGCTTCAGAAAGTGATAGCGGATGAAGCCCCACAGTCCTACTTTCGGTTCCAAACGAGGGCCGGGCTGAGTGTTGCCGTATTTTCTTTCCAGTCCGAATGCGCTTAGAAAGAGAAAGACAGGGACACCGTAATGTCCGAAGAACGAGATGATGTGCATGGGCAAGAGCGCATCGGGCTTCGCACAAGCTTGCATGAACCAGTCGACATTATGCTGGAAATACTGATATTCGTTTTCCTTCACCACGGGACCGAGCCAGTGGCAGTAGTTATGCAGGAAGATGCCGAGGATTGCGAGCCCACGCATCACATTGCATTCCATGCGGGTTAATAATTCTGCTTTCATTTTCCTTTGGGTCGTAACTTGTCGTAATCTGCCTTGTTCTTGAGTATTCGAGGCCGCGAGGCTTCGTATTCGGGCGACAACAGATTGTACTGTGCGTGATAGTCCTTTGTGGATATGCCTGCAAGCCATAGCAGCATATGGGGCAGGGCGTCGGTCATGAACGGCCGGTTGCGTGCTTCCTTGATAGCTTTAAAGATCTCGGGATGTGACGTGGCATACTTTCGTGAGCAGTAGATCCAGAAAGGAACCTCAAACTCGTAATGGGCCAACGGCCAGTCTACTTCAGCACTATGGTTGCGACAAACGATGTTTCGTCCTGGCTCATAGCATTCCTCACCATGGTCGGGCATGTAGATGACGATGGCATTGCGCTTTGAGAACCGCTTGACAATTGCTGTGACAATGGAGTCGTTGTAGTGTACGGCATTGTCATAATCGGCGATCATCTGTCGCTGTCTTGGGCCGATCTCGGGACGATGCTCCTTATAGTCGTCAGCGGTGAACACCCGCTGATTGTCGGGACAACGCTGGCGATAGCTCACGTGTTGGCCGATGAGGTGGAAGATGACAAGGTTGTGATGAGTTTCCTTGCCGGGGGTGACGCGATCTATCACGATCTCTCCGTTTTTCAACTTACTGTCATAATCGCTGAGCAACCCGGCGTCATAGCGATAGAGCTGGCTGTTGCGGGTGTCGAACTGTGCTTCGCTCAGTGTAGGATTATTGAGAAAGAACCCACCGGAGAAGTCGTAGACGGCTTCCTTGGCATGAGGCAGAAACTGATTGGTCAGGAAGGTGACATGATAGCCTGCCTTTCGGAACAGTTCCGGGAAAAGGGGATAGTCACACCATTCTCCTTTTTCTCCAATGACGTGGGTGGAGAAGACATTCTTGAAGACAAAGCTTGTCAGGTTCCAGCAACTCACCACATCGGTGAACTTGGTCAGCAAACCAGTTTTCTCCAGTTTTTCCTGTCGGGGCGTGGTGTTGAGGAAATAGCTGTACTGAGCGTCGTGTGCTTTGCTATAGCTCTCACCGATGATGAGGACAATCGTGGGTGACGTGTAGCTGCACGAGTCGACCTTGGCATGTTGGGCGGCAGCGATACATTTCTCTATCTGTTGCGATGCGAGATGGTTGCTGTAGAGACTAAACGCCAGACGGTAGATTGGCAGATAGAACTGAGCATGATGAGATTCGGTAAGAATATGCTCGATAGTGCCTATCGTGGGTGCCGTCATCATGCGGGTCATCTCCTTTTTGTTGTGCCAGCTGGTGATGGCGCTGGTCACGAGTAGCGCTGCGACGACGATTCCGCCGACGAGATCGGCGGGCACGTGTTGCCAGCGCTGACGCATACGGTCTTGCCATCCCTCAAAGAGCAGATGCTGACGCTCTGTCAACAGTTTGCACAGACGGTGACGATGAGCGATCAGTGCATGAATGATCATAAGGAGAACAATCCAACCAATAGGAGAAAAGAGTACGTCGGGCGTAAGGTAAGAGCGCAGAAACTCGCCTGCCTCACGGCTGTCGGTCTCTCCCACCAGCAGGAGCATGGAGGGATTGAGCGTGGAACCGAACTTCCAGAAGCAATAGACATCGGCAATCGTAGTGGCATAAACAAACACATAGAAGAGACGACGCACCCATGTCCGTACCTTGGCCGGCAGTAGGGTCAGCACCACACTTGCCAGATAGGTGTCAAGAAACAGTTCCAAGAACAGATTGTCGTATAGGAAGGGATCGGTGTTGAAGTTGGCGCGATCACTTGATGGAGCAATCAAGGCGGTGACGATGCCAAGAATGTACATCATGACAAAGAATACCCCGTTACTCGTGATGGGCTTCAGAAGATATTGTGCTATGTGGCGTATAGTGGACATATATAAGATACCTATGAGTTGTGAATCACTTTATTTATGCAAAATTAAGAAAATTCTCACACATAACCAATTTTTGAATGTTGAATGTTGCGTGTTGAATGATGAATGGTCTCATGTTGAATGCCGGAATGTAGAGTGATGAATGTATCGAGTAAGAAATAAAAAAGCCAAACTACGTCTTTTGTAGTTTGGCTTTTTTGTGCTTCTTATGAGCAATGTGCCGCCTCCATGGGCAGCAATTGCCCTAGCTTGTCATGCTTTATTTAGAGCGCCACAGACCGTGAAGGTTGCAATACTCACGGGCATAGACATTTTTCGCATCTGTCTTGAACTCTGCCACTGGCTTGTCGCTTGGAGTGAGATATTTACGCAATACCTCGTTGTTGTCTGTGATGAGCTCGATGAACTGGATGTAGTGAGCCTCAGTCATGGGGTGCTCAACCTCGCCTACGGTGACGCGGTATCCGCCCTCGATCTTCTCCACGACGGGAACGTGCTTCTCTGTGGCAGCGTCGGTGGTGTTCTCCTTGAGCTGCTTGAATCCGCATACGTCCTTGTCGGTGGGAACGATAACCTCTACGATGTTGCCGCACTCAGCGCACTTATATACTTCGTTTCTCTTTGCCATAATGTTTTTGTTGTGTTAAATGTTGTTTGACTTTATATCATTCACAAAGATAACGCATTTCTTTGGTAAATGCAAATAATCGGGCGGTGGCAGTGTGTGTTTTATGATATTTTGACTAAAAACGTAAGAAGTACGCCTTAAGTATAGCTGTGAATGCCGCTGAGCAGATAGTTCACGCCGAAGTAGGTCATTCGTGCCTGGTCGAGGGTAGAAAGGTGGATTTGCTTTGTGAGCGATAGACGGCAAAGAAGTCGAACTGTAGTTGTTATGGTTTCAGGCTAATGACAAATAGATGGGGCTTTACTTAATTTTAGGTATTGCGTGACTGAGATAAAATGCGTAATTTTGCAGGCAGCGAATAAGAATCAGCAAAGGCAATGAAAAACGTTAAGATGTATGAGTCGGGCGACAAGATGATCTCGGTCATCCGTGACAATTATAATATCCTGCAAGCCATGAACTCCTTCGGCATTTATCTCGGCTTTGGCGACAAGACTGTTGACGAGGTCTGCAAGGAACAGGGCGTGGACACCTTCACCTTTCTGACCGTGATCAACTACACGGTCAACGGCTATGAAGACCAGCAGAGCATTGAAAAAATCTCCGTACCGACACTGCTCAAGTATCTGCGTGCCAGTCATGATTACTATCTCGACTTTCAGTTGCCCATGATCCGCAAGGAACTCACCGACTCGCTCGACGAGAACGACAACCTCGCACGGCTCATCCTGAAACTCTATGATGAGTATGCGCGCGGCGTGACTGTGCACATGCGCTACGAGGAAAAGCACGTATTCCCTTACGTGCAGAAACTGCTCGATGGCGAGATCTCCGACACCTATGACATCGACACCTACTCAAAGCACCATAGTCAGCTTGACCAGAAACTCAAGGAACTGAAAAACATCATCATCAAATACCTGCCCGCTGACGGTCCGCACAATAACAAACTCATGGCCACGCTCTATAATATATATAATAATGAGGAGTGGCTGCATCTGCACTGCAATGTGGAGAACGACATCTTCATTCCCGTCATCCGCTATATCGAAAGTCAGAGAAAACAGCAGAGTGTGGAACTCAATGCGATCCCCGGCATGAAGTCGCAAGGCGAGGACGCACAGCTGAGCCAGCGTGAGCGCGATGTCATCGTGGCGCTGGTACAAGGCATGTCCAACAAGGAGATTGCCGACCATCTGTGCATCTCCACCAATACGGTCATCACCCACCGCCGCAACATCGCCAAGAAACTGCAGATACACTCGCCGGCAGGTCTGACCATCTATGCGATTGTCAATAAGCTGGTGAGTATCGATCAAACCATGAAATAAAACGGGGCAAAAAAATACGCTGAAACTCTCAACGAGCTCCAGCGTATAGCCTATGTTTAACTAAAAATCCTTTTCAAATCAAACGTTGACCTCACGGTCTCCGTTATCATCCGTTAAACAATCTATCAAATCTACCTTAAACCTAATAACTAAAAACCTAAATCTATTACTACTAACCTAAACAATCTATTAACCTTTTGACGATTGCAAAGGTACGATGATTTTCTCGTTCCCACAATATTTTCCATGATAATTAAACTGAAAAAAGGTTTTTATTGATATAAATCAACGGTTGTGAACGTGCACATAATAAAATTTCGAAGAAATGTTGGTTGTTGGGCATTCTTTTCGTATCTTTGTCATAGAAAAAAAGAACTATACTATGCGTGTACTTATTGTCAACACCAGCGAAAAGACGGGTGGAGCAGCCGTGGCAGCCAACCGGCTGATGGAAGCGCTGAACAATAATGGGGTGAAGGCCAAGATGCTTGTGGCTGACAAGCAGACCGACAACATCACGGTGGTGGAGTTACCACATCCGGGGCGTCACCGTTTTCATTTCCTTTGGGAGCGCTGGCGCATCTTCTGGCATCTCCATTTCAGCCGGGAGCACCTCTTCGAGATCGACACGGCCTCGTCAGGTACTGACATCACCTCATTGCCGGAGTATAAAGAGGCGGATGTGATCCATTTGGCCTGGATCAATCAAGGCATGCTCTCACTCAAGGATATCAGGAAAATCCTCGAGGACGGCAAACCTGTGGTGTGGACGATGCACGACATGTGGCCGGCCACGGCCATCTGTCACGTCACACTGTCATGCAACAACTTCACTACCCATTGCCACCATTGCCGCCTGCTGCCGGGAGGAGGTAGCAAGCACGATCTGTCGTATAAGGTATGGAACCGCAAGGCGAAAATCCTTGGAAAGCATGCTATCAAGTTTGTCACGTGCAGCAAATGGCTCGCCGGGGAGGCACGACGCAGCCGGTTGCTCATGGGACAAGACATCACCACCATCCCCAACCCCATCGACACGCGGCTGTTCCATCCGGGCGACCAGCGCCAGGCACGGTTGAACCTGCATCTGCCGCTTGACAAGAAACTCATCCTCTTTGCCTCGCAGCGGGTGACCAACACGCTCAAAGGCATGGACTATCTGGTGGAGGCCTGCAACAAACTCGTCGGGGAGCATCCCGAGATCAAGGATCAATGGGGCGTCGCCGTCATGGGCGGACACGCCGAGGAGATCGAGGACCTGTTCCAACTGCCGGTCTATCCCATGGGATACATCAGTGATCAACGACTGATCGCACAGGCTTATCATGCTGCCGATGTCTTTGTGCTGCCATCGCTGAGCGAGAATCTGCCCAACACGATCATGGAAGCGATGGCCTGCGGCGTGCCCTGTGTGGGATTTCACGTGGGCGGCATCCCGGAAATGATCGATCATGGCAAAGACGGATACGTGGCCAAATACCGGTCGGCCGACGATCTCGCAGTAGGTATCTACTGGACTCTGCACGACGCCGACCGTGAGCAGCTTGGCCGCGAGGCCGTGAACAAGGTGGAGCGCAACTATAGCCAGCAAAGCGTCGCTGTGAAATATATAGAGGTGTATACCAACGCTATTGCACAAAGAACATTCAAGCTATGATCCGTTTTACTGTTGTCACCATCACCTATAATGCCGCTTCGGTGCTGCAGCCCACGCTCGACAGCGTGCTGGCACAGACCTATCCCAATGTCGAGCACTGGATCATCGACGGAAAATCGACCGATGACACCGTGGCCATGGCGGAGAACTACCGGCGGCAGACCGAGCAGGAGGGCAGTAGTCATGCTGTCTGCATACAGAGCGAGCCTGACCGGGGGCTCTACGATGCCATGAACAAAGGACTGGGACTGGCTACGGGCGACTACATCGTCTTTCTCAATGCCGGTGATGCTTTTCCTTCGGCCAACACTTTGCAGCATGTGGCTGCCTGCGTGAAACCGGGGCAGCCGCTGCCTGGTGTGCTCTATGGCTATACCGACATTGTGGACAGCCAGCGCCACTTCATCGGTCATCGACGGTTGCAGCCGCCGGCCCATCTGACGTGGCGTTCGTTTTGCCGGGGCATGCTCGTCTGTCATCAGGCTTTCTACGCTCGCGCCGATATTGCGAAAAACAATCCCTACGACCTGCGCTACCGTTTCTCGGCCGATGTGGACTGGTGTATACGGGTCATGCGCGAGGCCGCTGGCCGTCATCTCCCGCTCGTCCGTGTCAACGAGGTCGTGGCCAATTATCTCGATGGCGGCATGACCAACAAGAATCACCGTGCCTCGCTCATCGAGCGCTTCCATGTCATGGCACGCCACTACGGTCTGTTTACTACGCTGCTCATGCACCTGTGGTTTGTGGTGAGAAGAAGATAGAGGAGAATCATCTCTACTCATGGATACACGAAATGGATAGAAAGTGAGGGCTTAACGTCTTACTGAGATTCTGAGATATCTGCATCTCTGAGTGTGCATATGTTTCTTGCGAGGGGACGCCCTGTGGGGGATATGGCGACTACATCTTCGTGAGCTATATACTATATATATAATAAGGAGTCTCCTCTGATTCTCTGTGGCTCCGTGTGGGCATAAAAAACGGGCTCAAGGGTTTCCTGTGTACTGGAAGCGCTTGAGCCCATTTTTTATGGGGTTGTTGATTACACGCTTATGCGCATCTGACAATCATGCCCGCACGGACACGCTGGGTCTTGCGAAAGCCGTTGAGGCGGCAGAGCTGGTCGACAGAGATGTTGTTCTTCTCGGCAATCGATTCCAAAGAGTCGCCCTTGACGACCTTGTAGTAGATGCGCTCGCCGCTGCTGCTGCCAACATAGCCGCCGTTGACCTGCTCGCTGCTGTAGCCGCCATTGCCCACTTTGCCGCGGGCGCGGGTAGCGAGATCGGACTCACTGTCGTAGCGACGACGGTTGAACACGTAGTAGTCGCCCGTGACATCCTGGTTGCGGAAGTCGAACATCAGTGCCGGGTTGAGGGCTACGCCACACAGACGCGTCTCGAAGTGGAGGTGGGAACCTGTGCTTCGGCCTGTATTGCCGCCCAGTCCGATGGGCTCGCCGGCGCGCACTTGCTCGTTCTCACTGACGAGTTGCTTGGAGAGATGACCGTAGATGGTCTCCAGACCATTGGGATGACGGATGACAACATAGTTGCCGTAGCCTCCGGCTTCGTAGCGCACAATACGCACCTTACCGGAAAAGGCGGCACGGATGGTGTCGCCGATATATACTTTGATGTCCAGGCCTTTGTGCATACGGCCCCAGCGACTACCGAAGTTACTGGTGACGACGCGGCTCGGCGTGGGCATGCAGAAATGACGAAGGTTGATGACAAAGGAGTCGGGCAGCTCGGTAGCGCGGTGGGCGTATCGGTTGTCCCATTCATCTCCATAGAGTTGAGCTGCGGGTGACTGGAGATTTTCTTTTTCTGCAAAGTGGCTGACCTCGATAGAGTCCAGCTTTTTGGCACGGCGGTCGATAGGGGCTTGTCGTGCCAGCAGGTCCTGTCCCAGGACGGGCTCCGCCGCTAAGGCGAATAATGCGGATATTGCGAATGATTTTATTGCCGATCTTAATGTCATAAAGTTATATTCTTACTATCATAGGTTTAAGCCTTCAAGAGGAAACGGATTCCTTGCAGTGAAATGAGTGTATCATACAACAATACATCAAAACGAATGAAGACGTTACAAAGATAATAAAAATGCAGTAAAATTGTTACTTGACGCTTGTCTTTTATTGTCTCTTTAACACAATACGCTGACTTTATGTGTCTGTTTAACAAATATTTCGAAGGTGTTAACGCAAACACGGGGCACAAAGTTACTTTGTGGTACCTATGCCGCGCTTGTAGTCGGTCGGGGTGACACCACACACATTCTTGAACGAGCGCACAAAGTTGGGGTATGCGTCAAAGCCGCATTGGTCGGCAACCTCTGCCAAGCTGATGCCTTCCCGACTGTCGATGAGATTTTGGGCTTTCCTGATCCTTGCGCGTTGGATATACGCCACGGGGGTCACACCGGTGATGGCGACCATCTTGCGATAGAACTGACTGGTGCTCATACACATCTTGGAGGCTAAGGCTGCTACGGTGACTTCTTTCCGGCTGCCGATAAGCAGGTAAATGGAGTCTGTGACCTTGTGCAGGAATTGCAGGTTGGCGGCAGTCTGGGGTGGCGTGCTTTCTGTGGCATTGCCTTTCCGTTCCTCGTACATGTCTGCAAACTTCTCCAGCAGTCTTTGCCGCCTTTTCAGCAGGTTGTCCACATGTGAGCGCAGAGCCTCACCAGTGAAGGGCTTGGTCAGTAGGGAGTCAACGCCTGCCTTGATGCTTTCCAATTGGTCTTGCTCCGACATCTTTGCCGTGGCCATGATGATGGGGATGTGGTTGATGACGGGATTGGAACGGACCTGACGGCATAGTTCCAATCCATCGATACCTGGCAGCGTGCGGTCGGCTATGATGAGGTCGGGGATGGTGTCGATGGCTTTCTGGAGTCCTTCTTTGCCATCGGCTACGTAGGTCAGATCGTATTGATCAGTGAATATCGAACCGATGAAGCCGGCGATGTCGTTGTTGTCCTCGATGACCAGCAGGCGTGGACGGTTGTCTGTGCTTGTGGTGTCGGTCGGCGTCTCTCCGTCTTTCCGTTCCTCTTCTCTCTGTTCCAGCACCTCCAGCTGGTCGGGCGAGAGGGTATAGTCGTTGTGGATGGGGAGGCTGATGTGGATGGTTGTGCCTTTCCCCAAGTCGCTTTCCAACGTGATGTTGCCCTTGGCGGCATCGACAATCTGCTTGACGATCGAGAGGCCGATGCAAGTGTCCATCTCCTTGAGGTTGTTCTCTTCTATAAAGAACGGTGTGAAGATCTTTTGTGCCACTTCGGCTGGCATGCCCACACCCGTGTCGCTTACTACGAGATGCAGGAGGTCTCCCTCACGGCTGAGTGTGGCGGTGACGTCGCCATGCTTGGGTGTGTATTTGATGGCAAAGGTCAGCAAGGTGTTTAAGATCTTGGCGGCATAGTCGGGAACGAAGTCCATCTCCACCTCGGCATTCTTGATGAACTGGAAGTTGATGTCTTTCTTTGCTGCCATATCCCGATAGGTTTGGGCAATCATTTCCATGAAGATCGTGATGTTGCCGTGGCGCCAGTCTGAATCTTTGACGGTAGGCGAGATCTTTCGGGCGGCGAGTACTTGGTTGATGAGGGAGAGCATGGCATTGCCTTGCCGCTCGATGGTCTTGGCCTTCTCTTTTGTGGATGCCAATGTATGGGGATCATCCTGCAGGTCGCGTGTAAATCCGAGAATGACAGTAAGCGGCGTCAGAAACTCGTGGGAGATGTTGGTGAAGAAGTTCTCGCGCAAGTTCGCTGCATGCTGCATGCCTTTCATAGTCTGTTTGCGCAGTCTTTGTGAGTAAAGCAGGATCAGAACGACTGCCAGCATGATTTCGGCGAAGATGGCAAAGAATGTGTAGATGCGGTGGTTGGTGGCGCGCTCCTGCTGAAGCGTGTTTTGCGCTCCGTTCACAATGTTCAGCGTGACGTTTTGTATGTGGCTCAGATTGCTCTTGCTGATCATGGTGTCTCTTGCCAGCCCGGCTTTTTCGTGATATAGCAGGGCGTTGCGGTAATCCCCTAAGCGTTTGTAATGTATATAATATAGGTTATAGATGTCCTTCAGATAATCAAAGGATTTGAGTCGCTCACCAATTTCACGGGCGATATCCAGATAATGGAATGCATCAGACCATTGCTGGTTATCAACGTAGAGACTGGCCAGCATAATGAGGGGTGGCAGTGTATGCCACTCGTCTTTTGTGTCTTTCATCATTTGATAGGCGGTCTTGTATTCTTGGATAGCCTGCCCGTTTTTTCCTTCTTGTTCATAGAGTGACCCGAAACAGGTGTGGGTGCGCGAGATGCCCATCACGTATTTTGCCTTTTGATAGTTGTGCATAGCCTTTTGATAACACATCCAGGCTGAGTCTTTCTTGCCATCGTGCTGATAGATAGCACCCAAATTGCGGTAGTCGTCAGCGATGCCTTTGGCCAAATTCAGTTCTGTGTAGTTGACCAGAGAGACCCTCACCAGACTGTCAGCTAGTTGATAATTGCCTAAGCGTATGTATACATTGCCCAATTCATAGAGCGCCGCTGCCCGGCTTTCTTTCACGATGTTGCTGTTGGAATTGAAGTCTTTACTGATAGCTAAGGCACTATAGTGGTATTGCAGGGCCATGTCTAGAATGCCGATGTGGCGGTAGTCTATACCGAGCTCATTGAAGTTTTGTATCATCTCAAGGGTGTCACCAAGTGCTTGCGTGCCGTTCAGACATTTGACGTGGGTCTGCAATGCTTGTGAGAAGTCATTGGTCTGACGTTGCAGCGTGCCGATGTGTCTTTGCACAATGAGGCTTCCTACTGTGTTTTTCTCCTTGTCCATCTTTTGCTGAAGCTGTTTCAGACTGTCAATCGACGTGTAGGTGCTGGCCAGACTGTCAAGGTTGGTGCGCTCACGCATGGTCTTGGGATTTCCATTGGACCGGTTGCATGAGAATAACAAGGGTAGGATGAGCAAGAGCATCATGCCTGCAATGGGTGCCAGAAGGGTATGGCGTATGTGGATGGGTAGATATCTCACTATTATATATAGGTTTTCTGATTAGACAAGGCAAATATAAGAAAAAAAAAGTAGAGCGGCAAGGCTTTTTTAGCTTTTTTAGATGAGAGACGCGATATAATTTTGTTCATGTTGGGAAATATCGTTCATAGTAGTCAACTTATCGTTAAGTGAAGTGCAATATTTGACAAAAAGTGATGCAAAAGTCGGGAAAAGAGTTTTATGAGATAATTTTTTGTTCATAACAATGACTTTGTTTTAAATTAAATTGTGTACCTTTGCCACCCATTTCATTTATAGAGTGGAATCTGTTTTTTTCTTTTTGTGAGAAGAATATTATTAATTTTATATTGAGTTATATGTCTGGTTTAGTTTATCTGAAATCCCTGTTAGATGGGTTGGAATTGGGCTTTGTGAATGGCCCAGTGATCTTATTCATTTTGGTGTTGATCTTTATTGTGGTTGATGCCGTCTATTTAAGTCGTGTCGTTCGGGCGCGTATTAACAACCGACGTGCCCTGCGATCGAATATTGTTCATCAGTTCCATCGCCACATGATAGACAGGAACAATCCGAAGTACATAAGAGAGTGTGCGAATCAGAGCTTCGATGATCTCTTCCTTACGCTCTTCTTTGATTGCATTCTCGACAACTTGGACTATCAGAATGTGACGAAAGACCAGCTTGCCGACAAGATGCAGATCTCACCGCGACAGCTCGATCTGGCTTCCAAAAAGGCCACGGGACTGTCTGCCATGAAGGTGATGTCGATCGTAAAAGCGGAATATGCTCCGCAGAAATAATTCTGCTATCAATATCAATCTATCATTGTAAATATACTGATTCCTAGGTGATTATGTTTCGTGTGTGCATGAAAATGATAGGCCTGTGTTAGGAAGAAATCCCTCTTTTGATATATTTTATCCCGAAAATGAGACGATATCCTTGACAGGAAATGCCTAACTTTGCAGCGTGTTAAGGCAAAGACAGTTTCTCCATACGCTGTTGAGTCGTTCTATATGTTTAATTAAAAAATTAGGATTATGTCAGGTTTGGTGATTTTAGAGTCTCTGTTTGATAGCGTTGACTTGGGCGTTATGGGTATGCCACTTTTCATTATTGTGTTTGCCCTGGTGTTTATCATTGCAGACGGTTTCTATCTGGCTCGGCTCTTCCGGTACAGATCCAACTACAAGCGGGCGCTGCAGTCCAATGTCGTCAAGCAGTTCCACCGCCATCTTACGGGTGTGCAGGAGCATGTCATCACCAATCGTGAGGGCTATCAAAAGGTAGACGGCCTCTTCCTTTCCTGTTTCTTCGACACAATCCTCAATCATATAGAAGATAAAAACATGTCAACAAAGCACTTGGCAAGCTATCTGCAGATCACACCGCAGCAACTGGACAAGGCCTCTAAGCGCGTTACCGGTCTGCCTGCCATGCAGGTCTATGATACGGTCAAGTCGCAGTACGCTACTCAGCAATAATCATCCCATACCTTTCACATAAAAAGTGGACACCTGTCTTCCATCGGAATGACAAGTGTCCACTTTTATTATGCTTTCTTGTAAAGATGCGTTTTATGCTTGGCTATCGTCACTATTGTCGTCCTTGACGATCTTAGGACCACGTACACGGTCGGATTTGCTCAGTCCGCTGGTGATTTGTATGTTGATACCGTCGCTCAGTCCGGTTGTCACACGCCGTTTGGTGTAGGTCTTCTTGTCGCCTGTGCCGTGGATGACGTAGACATAGGTATTGTTGCCTTGGAACTCGATGGCACTCTCGGGTACGGTGAGCACTTGGTTGGCCTGTGCCAGCACGATCTCTGCCGTGGCGCTATAGCCTGAACGTATTTGTGCGCCACCCAATCCGCGGAGGGCAGCCTTGATCTCAAACTGGTTGGTACCGTTGGATTCCGTGGCTTTGGGAGATATATATTCCAGTGAGGCTTGGAGCTTCTCATCCTGCAGAGCGCCGACAGTAATGCGCATGGACATACCGGTCACCAGTTGTCCTACCTCTGTCTCATCAACGTTGCCACGGAAAATGAGGTCGTTCATGTCTGCCACCGTGGCGATGGTTGTACCATCATTGAACGTGTTGGAGAGGATGACCGTGTTTCCGACCTTCACCGGCACGTCGAGGATAAGACCGCTTACCGTGGAGCGTACCAGTGTACTGCTCGTACTGGCGTTCTCGGCCGACACGCCGTCGCGCACTACCTCTAAGTTCTCATTGGCCGCACGCACTTCTTCCTCGGCCTGCTGCAGGGCCTTGCGCTTTTGGTCATACTCGTCGCCGGAGACAAGTCCCTTGTTGTATAGCGTCTTCATGCGGTCGTAGTCGATCTTGGCTTGGTGGACGTTGATGCCTGCCAAGCGTATGCGTGCCTGGGCAGAGCTGAGCTGCGACTCATCGGGGATAACTTTCACCTTGGCGATGACCTCTCCGGCCTGCACATGCTGGCCGGCTTCCTTGTAGAGCTTGACAATGATGCCGGAGATCTGGGGCTTGATGTTGATTTCGTTGCGCGGCTCGATCTTGCCGGTGATGACTGTGGTCTTGCGGATGTCCTTCAGCGCAGGGGTGAACTCCTCATAAGCCACTGGCTGCGGCTGACTCTTTATCCACAGAAACACGAACGTGCCGATAAAGATGAGCAGGATGATGACTGCTACGATAAACTTGCTGTACTTCCTCATGATATTTTTTCTTTTGTATATGCTGTGGGTATTTTAGACGTTACAGGAGGGTGTTATTCATCCCTCATCGCATCGACTGGTTTGATGCTCATGGCGCGGACTGCAGGGGCGAGACCGGCGATAATGCCCAAGACACAAAGCAGGAGCATGGCACCGAGAGCGGTCCAGAAACCTACCTGGAAATGGGCTTGCACGATGCCGTCGGTGGTGTTGCCCATCTCCAGCAGTTGGAGAATGGCCACGGCAAAGAGTATGCCACTCATACCCGCCACGATGGTCAGCACGATACTTTCTGTGATGATCTGTGAGAGCACCATGCGGGGTGTGGCTCCGATGGCCCGGCGTATGCCTATCTCGGTGGTGCGCTCACGCACGGTCACCATCATGATGTTGGAAACGCCAATGGCCCCGGCCAACAGCGTGCCGATACCTACGAGCCATACCAGGTAGTTGACGCCTCGGAACAGGCTGTCGACCATTCCGAAAAGCACTTCGGTGTTGAATACCGTGATGCCTTTCTCATCGGTAGGATCCACATGATGTTCATGGGCAATGATGCTGCGGATGCGACTGTTGAGTTTGCTGAGCACCACTCCCGGACGACCTGTGAGGCTGATGATGTCTACTTTCTCACCAAGATTATAGGTCTGCTGCATCAGCGTGATGGGCAGAATGACACTCTCTTCGGCCGAGCCGTTGACATTCATGTTGCCTGAACTGTAGTCCACGCCGACAACACTGTAGTAGAGCGAGTCGATGCGCACGAGCTGGCCGCAGGGATTGCCGCCACCGGGGAAGAGTGTCTTATAGATCTTTTTGCCCAGCACGCACACCTTACGGTGCTGTGCCATATCCATCGGGTTGATGTATCTGCCATAATACAGGCTGGGTTGTTCCACCCTTGCGTAGTCGGGCTCCACACCCTTGACGCTCGCCGTGGCTTTCTTGTCGCCGAAGACGACCACGCTGCCCCAGCGCGCCACCATCGGCGTGACGACATCGAGCTCAGGAATCTGCGCTTTCAGTCGGTCCACATCTTTATATACCATGTTCCACTGCCGTCCTTTGCGGAAACCGTCGTACGGCTTGGTCGTCGGCTGAGCGAAGACGAGGGCTGAGTTGGTGGCGAAGCCTTCGAAATTCTTGCTTAGCATGTCTTTCAGCCCATCGCCCCCTCCGATGAGAGCAACGAGCATAAACACACCCCAAAACACGCCGAAACCAGTCAGAAACGAACGGCTCTTGTTGCGTGTCAGTGTGTCGAGTATCTCGCGGTAGGTGTCAAGGTCTATCTTCATCATTCAACATTGTTTTATTTCACTCAGCGTTGTTCAATGCCTCAATAGGGCGGATGCGGGCAGCTTTGCGTGCGGGAACGAGACCGGCGATGGTTCCGGCTAGCACCATCACCACGAGAGCTTCCAGACAAACGTCAAAGCCCACGGTGGGATTGAGGAACATTGTCGCCTTGAACAAACCGGCGTCTACCTGCTCGTGACCGATGGTGGCATCCATATATGCGTTGGCGGCGATGCCGCAGAGCATGCCGATGTATCCGAAGAAAGTGGTGATGATGATGCTCTCGGTAATGATGAGACGGAGAATGGAGGATGGTGTGGCACCAATCGCCTTGCGGATTCCAAACTCGCGTGTACGTTCCTTGACGGTGATGAGCATGATGTTGCTGACACCGACAATGCCCGACATCAGCGTGAAGAGCCCGATGATCCATAGTGCCTTACGGATGATGCCCATTCCCATGTTCATTTGCATGGCCTGTGTGAAGCGGTTCCATATCCACACCGCATCCTCATCATCGGGAGCCGCTTGGTGGTTGGCGTTGAGTGTGGCTTTGTAGCGTTTTTCAAAATCCTCGTTGTCAGCTTCTGTCTTCAGTCCGTGGAACGAGAAGTTGATGCGGTTGACGTCGTCTCCGCTCTGATAGATGACGCGCAGCGTGGAGAAGGGCAGGTAAGCGTCAGCATCCATGCCCGTCTGATCGCTCTTGGTAATGCCGATCACGCGGAAAGCCAGACTGTCCATCTTCACGTAGCTTCCGATGAGGGCTGATGGATCTTTCCCATTGAGCTCCTTGGCTTGATCCTCATTGAGCACGATGACTTTGCGCCGTTGGCTGTTGTCTACGTCATTGATAAAGCGCCCGTGAAGCATCTCTATCTTGTTGATATGCGCATGGACAGGGGCTACGCCGTCCACGGTCGTACTGAGATAGTTATCACCATAAGTCACGGTGACTCCTTGATGCCTGATCTCTGCATCCATGCTGTCTACGTTGGCAGCGAACTTCTGTCGTGTGCTTCTCACATCATTATCGTTGAGGATGATGTCACGGCCCTCTTTCAGTCCTTTATATTCCTTAGAGGTCGTACCGCCTCCTACCGACATTGAGTTGTCGAGGAAACGCCCCGAGTTGTGTTCCGAGGCGTTGATAAGGCCGTTACCTGCACCGAGTAAGAAGATGAGCATGAAGATTCCCCATGCTACGGCAAATCCGGTCAAGGCTGTGCGCAACTTGTTACGCTTGGTCGTTGCCCATATCTCTTCTAAGAGGTCAATCATAAGCGTTCATGTTCTGTTGTAAGTATCTTCTATCAAAAGTCTTTTCTCCTCAAGAATTAGAGAATTGGAGTATCATAGCCTCTTATCTTTTATTCAAGAATTAGAGAATTGGAGAATCTCAGCCTCAATCTTTTGTTTTTGAATTAGAGAATGGTCTGATACGATCTGTCGTATTCGTAAATTCTCAAATTCTTGATAAGTAAACCTCACTATTTTTGTGGGTATTGCTTTCTTCCCCCCTTGGGGGGATAAGAAGGGGGGCTCTTTCTTCCCCCTTTGGGGGGACCAGAGGGGGGCTTATTTCATGACACCATTGATACCAAATGGCGAGGCGTGGTGGTCGAAGTTCTCTTCTATTTTCCCGATGAGCCCGTCTTTGATGTGGATAATCTTGTTGGTTTCGTTGGCCACGCCACTTTCATGTGTGACGACGACAATGGTCTTGTGCTCTTCCTGGTTGAGTTTTTTGAGTAACTCCATGACTTCCACGCTTGTCTTAGAGTCAAGGGCGCCTGTTGGTTCATCGGCCAGAATGACCTTTGGATTGGCGATGAGTGCCCGTGCGATAGCTACTCGTTGCTTTTGTCCGCCCGACATCTCGTTGGGATAATGGTCTGCCCATGGCAACAGGTCAAGGCGGTCGAGGTAGTCCAGTGCCATTTTGTGGCGTTTGCGCCGTGACACACCTTGATAGAAAAGCGGGAGCTCTACGTTTTCTACAGCTGTCTTGAAACCGATGAGATTGAAGCTTTGGAAGATGAAACCGATGAAATGGTTGCGGTACTCGGCGGCGCGTCGCTCACTGAGATCTTTGATGAGTGTGCCATCGAGGGTATATTCTCCACTGTCGTAATTGTCGAGAATGCCAAGAATGTTGAGTAATGTCGACTTACCGGAGCCTGATGCTCCCATGATGGAGACGAACTCTCCCTCATCAATGTCAAGGCTGATGCCCTTGAGCACGTGGAGTGGCTGTGCGCCAAAGTAGGTTTTGTTGATATCGTGAAGATGGATCATGGTCTTGATTTAATTTCTAACTATTTTCAGCGTTTGGTCACAATAGTCGATAACAGCCATGCGATGAGTGACAAAGATGACTGTTGTGTCACGTTTCTCTAAGATATTGTTCAGCAATTGCCGTTCTGTCTCGGGGTCAAGAGCCGATGTTGCCTCGTCGAGCACGAGGATGCTGCTGTTGCGCAGCAGTGCTCTTGCGATGGCGATGCGCTGTGCCTGTCCTTCAGAGAGTCCTCCGCCAGCCTCGCTACAAGGGGTGTCAAGTCCTTGGGGCAGTTCAAGGACAAAGTCTGCGCAACTTTTGTGCAAAGCTTCCTTCATCTCTTCCTCCGTAGCAGACAGCCTTCCCAACCGCAGATTGTCGCGGATTGTGCCGCTGAGCAGGGTGTTGCCTTGTGGTACAAAAGCAAAATTGCAGCGGGTCAGTGGCGTGAGCGTTGCTTCTTGTTGTTGTTGGTTATAGATCGTGGCCCTGCCTTTCTGCGGCTTGAGCAAAGCCAGGATGATACGAACCAGTGTGGTCTTGCCGGCTCCCGTCTCTCCGAGAATGGCTGTACAAGAAGCCGGGGGAAAGTCGAAGCTCAGGTCTTTGATGATCTCCTTGTCTTTATTCTCATATTGGTAACTGATATGCTCAAGCCGGATACCGCATGGCGACTCCAGTCGTAAGGGTTCTCCTGTCTCGTCCAAAGGGTCTTCTTCCAGTTCCATCAGGCGTTCGGCAGCGGTGAACACCGATACTGCCTGTGGCACGAGCTTGGTGAGGTTGCGGGCCGGCCCTTGTATGCGTCCGACAAGTTGCAGGAATGCCGTCATACCACCAAAGGTCAGTGAGCCTTTGGACATGCGCAGGGCGGCCCAGAGAAATGCGATGAGATAGCCCAACCGGAATCCTATCCATAAGATAATATTGCTGAATACCGAGAAGACTGTCCGCCTCACCACCTTATGTCTTAGGTTGCTTTGTGTCTCCTCCAGTCGTTGTGTCATAGGTGTCTCGCTTTCCAGTGTCTTGATCAGCATGCGGTGCTGGATCGTCTCCTGCATCAGACTCTGTACTTGAGAGTCGGATGTGCGCACTTCGCTGGTGAGTCGTCGCATCTGCCGGACGTAAATCTTACTGATAGCAATAAATACGGGTATGATTGCGATGGTGATGACCGCCAATACGGCGTCCATGGCAAAAAGATAGCAGAAGGCGCCAATGAACATGGCGAGCACGGAGAGTGAGTCGGGAATCGTCTCGGTGAGGAAGGTCACAACATTGTTGACATCGAACTCCAGCCGGTTGAGTACATCGCCGGAGTGGAACTTCTCTCTGCCCTGCCACTGCGTTCGCAGAATGCGGTCAAGCATTCGCTGTTGCATATGGTTTTGCGCTTTGATACCTAAGATGTTGCTGACCCATGTGCTGGCCACGGTTAGCAGCAAGCCCGCCACCATGAGCAAGGCCATTACCACTACGGCGATGAAAATGCGGTGTGGATTGCAGGCATGTCCTTGCAGGGCTGGTGTTGACAAGTCGATGGCATGTTGCACAGCCCCCACTTGCGCCAGTGACACAGCAACTCCCAATAGGCCAATCATAGCATTGAGTATGGCTTGGAGATGATTGCCCCGCCATGCCCGCCATAGCCATCGCACGATACTGCGAGTGTCGTACTTTGCTTTTGGGAGATTGAAGAGTTGCCTGATTTTCATTGTTGCCTTTGATCTGCGCCCCACATGAGTTTGTCACGGAGCGTAGAGAAGTAATGTGCGTTGTGCTGTTTTATGATTTTCACTTGATACGGTGCTTTGCGAATGACGACTTTGGTCATATCGTTAAGCTTTTCCGATCGTCCGTCGATAGCCACGAGGAAGTTGTGACTGCGGCTCTCTACGTCGAGTTCTATCTCACAGTTGTCGTTGATCACGATCGGCCTGATGTTGAGGCTGTGGGGTGCCACGGGTGTGATACAGAGATTGTGAGCAGAAGGCACGATGATGGGCCCTCCGTTGCTCAGACTGTAGGCCGTGCTGCCAGTGGGTGTGGAGATGATGAGTCCGTCGGCCTGGTAGGTGACAAGGTATTCTCCGTCAATGCTACAGCGCACCGAGATCATGGCAGCTATGTCACGTTTGAGGAGTGCGATGTCATTCAGTGCGAAGGGACAGCCTGTGAGTTGCTCACCGACAGCTTGAGCCTGGATGACAGAGTGCTCCTCAATCTTATAAGTATCATTATATATTTCCTCGAAGGCCATGCTTACTTCACTGGGCAGCACATCGGCGAGGAAGCCCAGTCGTCCCATGTTGACGCCCAGTATGGGAATGCCTTTTGTTCCCACACGGCTGGCCGTGTTGAGGAAGGTACCATCGCCGCCGAGTGATACGGCAAAGTCAGCGTCGAAATTCTCACCGTCAAATACATCTGTGTGCCAGATGTCGAGATGCTGCTCGTGTACAAGAAACTCATAGTAAGGACGGTCGATGAGTATCTCGGCGCCATGCGCATGTAGAATGTCGGTGATATGTTGGATGGCCACCGACTTGCGGGCTTGGAAGGAATTGCCGAAGAGGGCGAAACGCAATCGTTGTTGTGGCATGTCTATTTTTTATTTTTGCTTTCTTTATATACTGATTGTTCGCTTGTGTGACGAAGTTTTTGTATATTTGCATTTGAATCAGTTACAAAAATACAATTAATTATTGAAATCGCATCATAATCATGGCAAAAGTTTATGAATTTCTTGCCAATGGCTTTGAGGAAATAGAGGCCTTGGCACCTGTGGATATTCTTCGCAGAGGCGGCGTGGAAGTGTATACCGTCAGCGTGACGGGTTCGGAACTGGTAGAATCGTCACATAGCATTACCATCAAAGCCGACCGGCAGTTTACGCGTCCGGAGGACTATCGCGACGCCGACTTGCTGATGATCCCTGGAGGTATGCCCGGATCCACCAATCTGAATGCCCATGAGGGTGTGCGTGAGGCGATGTTGTGGCAATACAATAGCGGTAAGCGTGTGGCTGCTATCTGCGCTGCGCCTATGGTGCTGGGCGGCATTGGCATTCTCAAGGGCAAGAAGGCAACTTGCTCACCGGGTTTTGAGAAATATCTCACCGGTGCTACCTACACGGCACAGCTTTATCAGGAGGACGGCAACATTATCACAGGTGAAGGACCTGCCGCTACGTTGCCCTATGCCTACCGTATTCTCAGTTATTTCATAGGTGAAGAGAAAACGCGTGAATTGCAGAAAAAGATGCAGTACGCTCATCTGATGGAGTCAAAGTGATGGCAGAACAGAACTATGTAATCATTGTTGCCGGTGGCAAGGGCACGCGCATGGGTAGCGACGTGCCTAAACAGTTTTTGCCCATTGGCGGCCGTCCCGTGCTCATGCGTACGCTGGATCGTTTTCATGACTATGATCCTCAATTACATTTAATACTTGTATTGCCGGAGCACCAGCAGGACTATTGGCGGAACTTGTGCAAGCAATATGCTTTTGACGTGCCCTATCAGCTTGCCAATGGTGGAGCGACACGCTTCGAGAGTTCCCGCAATGGCTTGGCGCTTGTTCCTGACGACGTTCAGGGCGTGGTGGCCATCCATGACGGTGTCCGTCCGTTTGTGTCTCTTGACGTCATTGACCGTTGCTTCGAAGCCGCGCGTGAGGACTACGCCGCTATTCCGGTGTATGGTGTGACCGATACGTTGCGCTATGTCGATGAGCAAGGTGGAGGCCGCAACGTGCGCCGGTCGGACTACCGTGTGGTGCAGACCCCGCAAGTCTTCGACATTACGCTTGCCAAGCAAGCCTTCAAGCAGCCTTATCAGGAAAACTTCACCGATGATGCTTCGGTCATTGAGGCGATGGGATGCCAAGTGGCGATGGTGGAGGGCAACCGTGAGAACATCAAACTCACCACACCTTTTGACCTTGCTGTGGCGGAGGCGCTCATCAAGGAGAAGCTCGTGTAGTATTATATATAATAAGGTGGTATGACAGACATACTGAGCCAGGACATCATGTATTTGCCCGGTGTAGGGCCACATCGAAAGGATTTGCTCGAAAGTCAACTTCACATTCAGACGTGGGGTGATCTTTTGGGCTATTACCCTTATAAGTATGTGGACCGTACCAAGTTCTACCGGATCGCAGAGTTTCAGTCGCCGTTGCTTTTTGACAATGCGGCGAGTGCGGGCTCCTTGCCTTTTGTGCAGATCAAGGGCCGGATACTCAGCTTTGACACCTATACCGATCCAGGGCAGAAACGCCGTGTTGTTGCGCACTTCTCCGATGGCAGCGGAGTAGTCGACTTGGTCTGGTTTCATGGCTTGCGCTACATTACTCAGACCTACAAGATTGGTCAGGAGTATATTGTCTTTGGCCGTCCGGGCATCTTCCAGCAACGTTGGCAGTTTGTGCACCCCGATATGGAGAAACTGGGTGAGAGCAATGTCACAGAGATGGGCATGCAACCTTATTACGTCACCACGGAGAAAATGAAAGACCGTGGTATGACGTCCCGCACATTGGAGAAGATGACCAAGGCGCTCGTTACCCGCATTCCCCAAGGCGCCATCCCTGAGACGCTGTTGCCCGAGCAGCTTGTGCGTCTTCATCTGATAGGACGCGAGGAGGCACTCCGCAAGATCCATTATCCTCAGACCCTCGATGATGTGCAGCGGGCGCAGATGCGGTTGAAGTTTGAGGAGCTTTTCTATGTGCAGCTCAATATTCTTCGTTACACGGCGGAGCGCCGCAAGAAATATCAGGGCTATGTCTTCAAGCGCATAGGCCCATTGTTCAATGACTTCTATCGCGACAATCTGCCCTTTGCGCTTACCGGTGCTCAGAAGCGTGTCATGCATGAGATCCGGGCAGACTTGTGTTCGGGCCGGCAGATGAACCGCTTGCTCCAGGGCGACGTAGGCTCCGGCAAGACACTGGTGGCGCTCATGGCCATGCTCATCGCCTTGGACAATGGCTTCCAGGCATGTATCATGGCCCCCACGGAGATACTCGCAGAGCAACATCTGACCACGATCCGCGAGTTTCTCAAGGATTTGCCCGTGCGTGTGGAACTGCTTACCGGCATTGTCAAAGGTAAAAAACGAAAAGAAGTCCTTGGTGGTCTGCTCGATGGCAGCGTCAATATCCTTGTGGGTACTCATGCGATCATCGAGGACACCGTGCAGTTCCATCGTCTCGGTCTTGCCGTCGTTGATGAGCAGCACCGTTTCGGTGTGGCTCAGCGCGCCAAGCTGTGGGGAAAGAGCGACAATCCGCCTCATATCCTCGTGATGACGGCTACGCCGATACCGCGTACGTTGGCGATGACCCTCTATGGCGATCTCGATGTGAGCGTGATCAACGAGTTGCCTCCGGGGCGCAAGCCGATCGTCACCATCCATAAGTATGACAACCAGATGACCAGCCTTTACCAAGGTATCCGACAGCAGATCCGTCAGGGCCGGCAAGTGTATATCGTCTTCCCATTGATAGAAGAGAGCGAGAAGATGGACTTGAAAAATCTCGAGGATGGCTTCAAGGCACTCTGCGACGTGTTTCCGGAGTTTCGCTTAAGCAAAGTCCATGGCCGCATGAAACCTGCGGAGAAAGAGGCAGAGATGCAGAAATTTGTGAAGGGCGAGACGCAGATACTTGTAGCCACCACTGTGATAGAGGTAGGCGTCAATGTGCCCAACGCCTCGGTGATGGTCATCCTCGATGCCCAGCGCTTCGGTCTCTCACAGCTCCATCAGTTGCGCGGACGTGTGGGACGTGGTGCCAAGCAAAGCTATTGCATCCTGGTGACCAACTACAAACTGGCGGAAGAGACGCGCAAACGCATTGACATCATGTGCGACACCAACGACGGCTTCCGCATTGCAGAGGCCGATCTGAAGCTGCGCGGCCCCGGTGATCTGGAGGGAACACAACAAAGTGGTATTGCCTTTGATCTGAAGATTGCGGACATCGCACGTGATGGACAACTCGTGCAGTTGGCGCGTGATGAGGCTCAGCGTGTCATCGATGCAGACCCCAATTGCGACAGTCCGGCAAATGCCGTGTTGTGGAATCATCTGAAGGAGCTCAGAAAGACACACATCAACTGGGGAGAAATCTCATAGCTTCAATTTTTGTTTTTCACTATCAGCGCCACGGCGTAGGCACTGATACCTTCCTCACGTCCGGTGAAGCCGAGCTTCTCGGTTGTGGTTGCCTTGATGCTGATCTGATCCTCGTCACAACCGATGACCTTAGCCATGCATGCTTTCATTGCGGGAATGTGCGGGTTGAGTTTTGGATGCTCAGCACATACCGTTGCATCGATGTTTCCGAGTGTATAACCTTTTTCTGCCAACAGCTCCATCGTTTTTTTCAGAATGATCTTACTGTCCATGTTCAGTGTCTTCTCACTGTTGTCAGGGAAGTGATAGCCGATGTCGCGCAGGTTGGCGGCACCGAGCAGGGCATCACAGATGGCGTGAATGAGCACGTCAGCGTCGCTGTGTCCCAGCAGTCCTTTTGTGTGTTCTATCTTTATGCCGCCGAGCCAGAGGTCGCGGCCTTCGACGAGTTGGTGGACATCATAGCCCATGCCAACACGAGGAAAAAGACTCTCTTCCCCTAGCCCCCTCTCCCTGGAGGGAGAGGGGGAAGTGCGATATCCATTACGACTCTCATGCTCGTTTATACTTGAGGCATCAGTGGGAACTCCATTTGAAATAGCCTCTGTATTATCGTAGTCTTTATTGTGTTTGGATTTGCTCATATTATTTATATTAGGTAATAATAATTATGTTGGATGTTAATAATTATATTGAGTATTAATAATAATGTTGGTTATTAATAATAATGTTGGGTATTAATAATTGTATTGAGTATTAATAACAGCATTTGAAATGATAGTGTATATTCTCCCTCCAGGTCAAGTATGTTAGGGGACGAACGTCCGTATTGGATCCGCATTTCCCCCTCTCCCTCCAGGGAGAGGGGGCTAGGGGAAGAGAGTCTTTGTCGTTATCTCCTGTGCAGCAGATCCTTGATACCATCCATGTCAAAACTGAGTGACAGGCGGAGTGTCTGATCGAGAGGATTGGTCTTGGCCGTAGCGATGACATAGCCTGCGTCGAGCGAGAAGACGCTCATCTTGAATCCGGCACCCACCGTGAAGTACTTCATATTGCCCTGACTGGCATCCTGATGATGGTATCCGGCACGGAGAGCGAACTTATCGTTGTAGGTATATTCCGCGCCCAAGCTCCACTGTATCTCCTTCATCTCTCCTTTGAAGCCGTCGGGCGAGTCACTGAAACTCTTGAAGATACCACTGATACTCGATGTGTTGTTGTAGTGCTCATGCACCCACTGGTCATAGCCTTGACTGTCGCTCAGCCCTGTCTCCTTGGTGTATTGCTCCATTGTTGGCGGTGTGGGAACCAGGAACTTATTGGCATCAAGAGATATCGCGAACTTATTATATTCGTCAATAGGCACCATCAGCGAGGTGCCGATTCTCAGGTTGGTAGGCAGAAACTCAGCAGCATCATCGCCGCTGAAAGTGATCTTGCTGCCTATGTTTGATATGTCCACACCGAAAGCCAACTGACATTCGCGCGATCCGAAGGTGGGATAAGTCTGGTAGTAGGCCGAGAGATCCGCAGCAAACGCCGAGGCGGGCGAGTTGTCCTCACTGCTATAGTCATAGCGCAGGTCGGAATAGATCCATCGCAACGTGGCGGCAATGGAGAATTTCTCGCTGAGCATGAGTGAGTATGAGGCGTCGATGGCCATCTCGTAAGGGTTCACGGTCATGGCATTGGCGTTTTCACTGGTCTGAACCTCACCGAGAGAGAAATAGCGCAGCGAGCCGGATACCGCACTGTGCTCGCCGATGCGATAATAACCGGCGAGATAAGCCTGGTCGATATCGTTGACCAGTTGGCGCAGCCAAGGCGTGTAGTTCAGTGCTATGCCGGCCCGGCTGATGGTGAATGGATATTTGGCTGGGTTCCAGTGCTGTGAGTTGACGTCCGGATCGGTGGCCGCACCCACATCACCCATTGACGCGCCACGGGCATCGGGCGAAATGGTCTGTGAGATGATGGCGTATTGTACGGGATTGAACTCTTCGAGTTTCTCCTGGGCCGAGGCCAGCATGGGCAACAGCGCCAAGAGGAGTGCCAGCGTGAAACGTGCTATTTTTGTCATTCTGAAGGATGTCCTATATATATAAATAAGGTGTAGTGTCCATACCATGATGATCCACTACACATGATAAACGTATGGACTGCTGCGATTATTGTCTGATGATAATGAGTTTCTGCGTCTTTGATGCATAGCTGCTGCCGTCGGCCGACATGCGCACGCGATAGAGGTAGACTCCTGTCTGCAGGCTTGCGCCTTGCGAGTCGCACAGGTTCCAGTCGACCGTGTAGTTGCCGAGTGTCGTCACCCCCGTATCGGTATGTTTCCACAGCGTGCGTCCGTTCATGTCGAAAACCTCGATGCAGATGTTGGCCGCACTGCCCGTCATGTCATGGCTGACGATAAAGGTCGTGGTCGTGGTCGCCGGGTTTTTCGACACGCCCACCGAGCTGATGGTGGGTTGCAAGCTCTTCACCACCGTGAAATCGAGCGTAGCTGTCGACGGGTTGTTCAGCACATCCCAGGCACGGAACGTCAGTTGGTGCCGTCCCGGCTCCAACGAAGGAATGCTGTAGGCGGCCGTTCCGCTGGTATACGAGCCGAAGTCATAGGCAAACTCATCGTTGAGTGAGTAGGTCTTGTTGGGATCGCCGTCGATGATGAGTTGCAGATCGTGCCCTACACCATTGCCTGTGGCATTGATGCCACTGGTGTCAGAGATCTCGGCCACGAAGTAGGGTGTGCAGTTGACCGAGCCTCCGTTTTGGAATTCCGGTGTGTTGAGATAGCAAAAGAGCTTGGGGCCGATGGTGTCTGTCGAGGCTGTTGTTGACCCACCGACGATGAAGTGTCCGCTCACGCCGTTGGCAGTGATGGTATGTGCGTTGTTGGTTGCGAAAACGTTGATGCGTCCTGTGCCGTCGGCATAGTTGATGTCCATCGGCACGGAGAATGTAAAGGCAAACCGCCCCTTGTGGATGCTGTCGGACCCCGAATAGAGAATCTTGTCACGCGTGTAGAACACAAAGGCGGAATCAGCCTCTGCACTGGTGTTCTCCTTGCAGATGATCTTCTCTTCCGTGTCCCTTACGACCGCCGTAGCGACCCCGTTAAAGTCATTGGCAGCGGTGTGGTTGAGGTGACCGGCGATGCGTGCGATGCTTCCCGCCTTGAATTTGGGTAGTGTCGGAGAGGATGTCGGTTCACCGTTGATCGAGTCGATGACGATGCATGGGTCGGGGAGATTGAGTCTCAGGGCAGGGTCGCCGAGCAAAGCATATTGCAGTTTGTTGACCGTGAGATCCTGTCCGGTGGTGATCATCTGGTTTTTGGCCATGCGCTGCGCCTCCCCCAGAGTGGTGGCCTTGCCGTCTGTTCGGCTGAGCACCGCGGTGAGGAAAGCGCGGTTAATCACTTTGTTGTACGAGGCCAGCACCGTGCGCGTGGTTCCGAAGAAAGCCACAGCTCCGCCATTGCCGTTCACCACAGCGGCCGTGCCGATGTTGTCCTCGACATCATCAAAAGCCATGATGTCGCAGGAAGCTGTGATCCACAGCGGCAGACGGGTGTTGGAGAAGGTCTGGAAGTCGGCGAGCTTGAGCACTCCCTCGTGCGAGATGAGCGTGGCGCTGCCGTGCCCGGCGTAGTCCATGATGAGTGCCCCTGCCTGTTGTTGCCGCTTGATGATGGCCGTAGCCTCGGGATAGCTGTTGCCCGTGGCAGAGGTCTGCTCGGTATAGGCGTCCCACATCACCTTTTTCATCACGTATTCTGGGTGGAGTGTGGCGATGTAGTCAGCGGTCTCGTTCTCGTCGTGCATGTGGAGATTGTTGTTGCCGTCGTCGCCCATCAACATGATTTCGTTTTGCCATGCGCCTGCGTTGCTGTTCTCGGCATAGTGGATGGTCTTGTCGACCATGACCTTGGCCTCGTCGGCAGAGATGACGGGAAAACGCCCCACAGCGATGTCGTCCATGTCGCGCGTGGTGGGATGACCGCCTTCGCCATCGTCGAGGCGCGTGAAAAAGCCGTCGTCGACATAGCAGAGTACGGCGTTGAACGAGTTCTCGCTCTCGTGGCAAAGCAGATAGTCATCGGGATTCAGTCCCCGGCAGTCGCTGGTGAGCATGCGGTTGTCCCATACGCCCCGGCCGAAGAGCAGCAGATAGCGTGGCAGATCCGCGTCGGTCTGGGCCCGGTCATAGAGCATTTTCATGTACCGTCGGTAGGCGTTGGCATCGGGTGTGCCGCTGCTGAACTCATTGTAGAGCTCATCAGCCTTGACGATGCGCACGCGCAGCGAGTCGTGGGTTGTGTGGAAGTCGGCGAGTCGCTGGGCTTGTTCCAGGAAGTTGCCGGAAGCGGGGATGATGATCACCATGTCGGCGGCAGTGTCGGCGTGGTGATCCTGGTTGGCGACCTGTCCGACGAAAGAGGGCGTGGGGAAGGAGGTGGTGAGGACTGGTTTGGGCGCAGGAAGGCTCCAGGCCATTGCCACATAGTCCAAGCGGAGCGGGCCACCGTTTGTGCACACGATTTTCACGGTGTCGGCAGCGTGCAGACGCCCAATGTCATAAGTGGCGTAGCTCTCCGCCCCCTTGTTATAGTCACTGTATTCCCCGCCCGAGAGCGAGATGGTCATCGTGCCGAGCACCGAGTCGTTGAGCAGGATCTGAGCCGTGCTGGCCTGTCCGGCCGTTACCGCCACGGAGAGCTTGCCCGTTTGAGACTTGGAGCTGTTGGTGATGACGAGTCTTTTTGTCGCGCCCTTGCTGATGGTCTCACTGTCGAAGAGGTTGCGTCCGCCATGATACCACGAGTAGCCGTCTACCTCATAGAGACTGTGATAGTCGTCGGCCATGGGGTAGTATTTCTCCAGAAAAGCCGTGGAGTCGATCGTTGCCACCGTGTCGTCGCTCTCTGTGAGAAAGTAATAGCCATAGTCGGAATAGGGATTACGTGTGCGTTGTGCCACGGTGTTGCTGCTCCAACTCACCGGTCCTTTGGCATAGAAAAGGTGGCGTCCTCCCACGATGCACTGCTCCACTTCGGGCAGATCATCGAGTGCTTTCAGCGTGTTAGCGTCGAGCACCTCGTCTTGCAGATTGCCGCCATAGCCGTAGATTTTTACCTTGTTGATATTGGCAAAGCCAGCCTGTCGGATGAGGCTGTTGCTCAGCTCATAGATTCCCGAGGCCGGCACGCGTATCTTCACCCATTTGCCCGAGGCCAGCAGCGAGTGGGCAGCGTAGCGTTGGGTGTTGAGCGCTGAATGTTGAGTGTTGAGAGATGAGTGTAGAGTGCCTGGCTTGGCCATTTGGCGCGAAGTGACCGCTTGGGCATCGACGCGGAGCATGAAGCTGGCCAGTATCTGATACTTGCCATCGCGGCAGACGAGTGGGCAGAATGACAGCTGCAGGCTTGGCTGCCGGCGGCTCATGACCACTTGCTGCGCCACTGTGGGCAGAGCCGACAAGGGCTCGCTGCTCAGCCGGTGATAGGCCGCGATGTCACTCTCGGCCATATCCACAAACTCAGGGTAGAGGATGGTTGCCGTGTAGACAGAGTCGGTGTAGTTTGTGGGCAGCGCGATGGTGTAGGTAAACCGTGGCAGCGTGCTGTCGATGCGCACCTGCTCATTGGTCAGATTGAAGAAGCGCTGGGCAGAAAGAGGGAGGGTGAGGAAAAGAAGGAAAAAAAGGAAAAGAAGGAAAAGGAGAGACCAAGCTCCCAGCCTTAGCCCCCTAGCCCTCTCCCTAACCCTCCCCCTGGGGGGAGGGAAAGAAGCCCTCTCCCTAACCCTCCCCCTGGGGGGAGGGAAAGAGCGGTCGGATAAAGGACGATATATGGGGCCTTTCATTTTTCCTTGTCGTTTAGTCATAGAGAACATAGAGATTATAGAACTCATCGGTATTATAGGGTGGGCTCATTCCCTCCCCCTCGGGGGAGGGTTAGGGTGAGGGCCCGGTGGGCTCATTCCCTCCCCCCTGGGGGAGGGTTAGGGAGAGGGCCCGATGGGCTCATTCCCTCCCCCTCGGGGGAGGGTTAGGGTGAGGGCTTGGGGGCTTGGGGGCTTGGGGGCTTTGGCCAAGGGCATTATTTGCATTTGAACTCCAAGACCTTTCTGTCTTCGAGATAGCCTTGCATGAGATCGTCGATATGCACGGGGCCTACTCCAGCCGGTGTGCCAGTGAAGAGGATGTCACCCGTCTTCAGTGTGAAGTACTGGCTGATGTAGGAGATGATCTCATCGATCTTGTAGAGCATGTCATGCGTGCAGCCCTCTTGCACCGTCTGTCCGTTGATGTCGAGGTGGAAGCGCAGGGCACCCAGGTCGAGAAACTTTTCCTTGGGCACCCATTCGCCGATGCACGCCGCCCCGTCGAAGCCTTTTGCCAAATCCCAGGGCTGTCCGGCTTGGGATAGCTTGTGCTGTAGCTCGCGGGCTGTGAAGTCAATGCCCACCGTCACCGCATCGTAGTATCGCGGGGCAAAGCGCACGGGCACCGTCTTTCCGAGCTTGCAGATGCGCACCACCACTTCCGTCTCGTATTCGATCCGCCCAAGATGGTCGGGGATGAAAAACGGTTTGTGGTCTTTGAGCAGACTGGAGTCGGCCTTGAGAAAGATGACGGGCTCGTCTGGTTTCTTTAACGTGTCGTGCAACTCTTTATTGTGCGCGGCATAGTTCATTCCGATGCAGAATATTTTCATGATGCGATGCTTGGTTTAGCGTACGACCGTCTTTTTGTTGCGATGGATGTAGACACCTTTCTCCGTGGGTTTGCTCACCACCCGGCCACTGAGGTCGTAGTAGCGGTCGTCGATTGTATTGGTCGTGGAAAATGTCGGTTTGTTGATGGCTGTGGCGCTGGTGGCAAACGTTGCCAGTTCCGTGAAGGCCGACGTGGCCCGCCCGGTCTGACTGTCGAAGAGTGGCGCGTTGTACCATCCGCTGAGACTTGTGCCCTTGGCGTTGTACTCCGGCCACCACCAGAAGAGTCCGTTGACCTGACTGTGCTTGTTGAGCATGGTGATGAGATCGTCGGTGAACTGCTTCTGTCCCTCGTCGCTATACGCCCATGTCTTCGTGGCGTCGTAGGTGGTTCCGCCGACGGCCCATGCGTAGGGGTATCCTGTCTCCACCACCATGATGTCCTTGCCAGGGTATGCGGTTTCCAGCTTCGTGATGGCTCCGTCGAGCTCGCTCAGGGCTCCGTGGAAATAGGGATAGTAGCTCAGTCCGATGATGTCATAGTCAATGTTGTAAGCAGTCATCTTGTTGAAGAAGTTGGTCAGGGCAGCATAGCCGGCGTTGTCGTTTTGCAGTGATGTGTTGCTGGACACGCGCTCGACGTGCAGGACGATCTTGGCCGAAGGTGTGGTGGCACGCACGGCCTTGGTAGCCTGTGTGAGCAACTTGGCGAAGCGGTCCCAGTTGGCCGTTGGCGATGAGGGCCAGCACTGTTTCAGCGTGGCGTTGGGGCGTCCCCACAGCATGCCGTAGGAGATCTCGTTGCCCGTCTGTACGAGGTCGGGTTCGGCGCCGGCGGCTTTCAGTTGGGTCAGCGCGTCGGCGGTGTAGCTGTATACTTTCTGTGCGAGGTCATCGTCGCTGAGATCTTTCCAGTCTTCTGGTGTCCACTGCTTGGCAGGGTCAGCCCAGGTGTCGGAGTAGTGGATGTCGAGTATCAGCTTCATGCCGGCGTCTTTGACACGCTTTCCGAGGGTTTTCACCCATGCGATGTCCTGGCACACATTGTCATCGGTGCTCCACGTGTAGGGAGCACTGCTGCTGGTGGTCTGCTTGTTGGGGTTGACAAACAGACGCACGCGCATGGCGTTCATGCCCACCTGTTTGCTGTAGGTGATCAGGTCGCTGATCGACTGACCGTCGTGGGTGTAGTATGTGGCGCCGGCCTCTTCATATTTTGGCAGCATCGAGATGTCGCCGCCAGCCAGTTTCTGTGCTCTTGCGGTGCACAGCGAGAGTGCAAGAGCGGGTAAGAGAAGATAAGCACGGATATTCATTTCGCTTGGTTGATGATTTCTTTGTTGATGAAATGACGATTCTTTTTTCTTTTTCTTTTTGAGGTGGCTTTTTCCTATGCATACCTCGAAAGATTGCTATGCAAATTTACGGAAAAAAGAAGAGATGTCAAAGCAGAGTTCTGTCTTTTTTTCTGTATTCGACTCAATCCTTGAAAGCATATTTACAAAATCACATCCGCGCAGACTTCTCTTCTAGAGAAGCCAGGCGGGAGAGAACACCGGAAAAATGCGCGGAACCGGGCATCTTTGAAGGCTGTGAGGAAGAAAAGAGTGAGAAGAATCGGTCATCTCACCATTTTCTTCATGCCATCTCCGTGAGATGACCGCATGAAATCAATGAGATGACCACATAAAAACGGTGGTTTGACGAGAAATTCTCTAGAGAATTTTTCATCAAACCACCGTCGTGATTTCATCAGAAAAGTTATATGTATATATCTGGTTGATTATTAGATGCTTACGAAAATGCTGCGAGAATCGCGAAAATTAGGCCAAAGGGCACCCCGGTTCAGAAAAATGCAGCCACAAGGGTGGAAAAATGTCAGTTTATTCAACATTGTTTCCACCCTTTTGCAGGCGGCGCCGGTTCTTAGAATCTCATGCCGATGGCCAGACTTGCCCTGCTGTTGTGCTGGCTGTTGGCGGCATGGAGATAGCCACCGTCGAGGCGTACAAACCACATCGAGGTGTGCTGCTTGACCGTGACAGGCAGCTGGTAGGTCAGTGCGAGGCGTGCCCTCCATGTGTTCACGGTGTAGTAGTCCTGCTCGTCGACGGTCCAGACCTGACCGGCGTATGGTGTGGACGGATCGGCGAGGTTGAGCCGGTTGCCAAAGACCTGGCGCAAGCGGAAGGCAGCGTCCACCCAGAAGCGGTTGGCAAAGAAGCCATGACCGGCAGAAAGGCCCCAGAGTGCATAGTGATGGGCAAAGGATGAGGTCGGCAAGTGATACTCGTTGTGGACAGCGTGCAGGATGCCGTCCACTCCCACATAGCCGTTGATGCCCTGCTCCGACACACTGTTGAGACGATAGCCCAGCACGGCCTCGAGCAGACGCACGCGGTAGCGCTTGCGGTAAGTCATCTGATTGACATAGCTGTAGGTGTTGTAGCCCGTCAGAGAATCGGTGGTGATGGTGAGCCGCTGACGGTATTCGTCGGCAAAGCCTTCCTCGTATTGCACTCCGGCATTCACGACATGCAGCCACTGCGGCGTGCGCAACGTCGTCTTGTTGGCGATGGCGTAGCGATAGACATGGTAGTGTCCCGGCTGATATTTATAGGTTCCGTACACACCCTCGCTGCCCCGGTCAATGCCAGCCTCGGTGAGAGAGGCCCAACTGTCAGCCTGCCAGGCATAGGAAAGGCGGAAGCCGAACTCATGGTCGACATATTCCCGCATGTAGCCGTTGTATCCGCCGACGACACCATTGGCGTTTTCCATGCCCGTCATCGTGTAGTATTTCAGGTTGGGATCGGTCTGCACGGTGGTGATGTCGGGTATTTTCTCCTTGTAGCGGCGGTAGTGGCCCTGCAAGCCCAGTGTGGAGTGGCCGAAGGTGTAGGTCAGGGACGGTGTGAGCCGATAGTCCAGCATCTCGCTCCGCGAACGCGGATCACGCAACCGGCTCAGATCGCCGAGCTGATAATCGAGGCGCAGTCCGAAGCGCCAGGGGCCGAAGGCTGTGGTGCCGACAGCCGCCGTGAGACTGATGTCCTGCCGGTCGTAGCTGGCAGCCACCTCACTGCCCGAGATCATCGGATTGCTGTTGTAGGTACGGCGCACGTCGCTCCATCGGCGATCCTTGGTTCGTCCCATGTCGAAATCAAACTTGCCATAGCCATAGAGATACCGTCCCATGCGCTGATAGCGCTCGGTAAAGAAGTGCAGGCCGTTGTCCTGATTGCCTTCCTGCACCCGGCGGTAGCCAAGACTTTGGTGCGTACCCTCTATCAGAGCGACGCCGCGGTCGGTGATGGAGTCAAGCGTGAGTCCGGCGGCGTTGTGTGATTCCGTCCACAGCGAGATGGCGTCGGCCAGACGATAGGACGACTCATCGACCGTCTGTGCCGACAGAGACAGAGGAAAAAGCAGGAGGGCCGGAGCCAAAAGACGAGGGGCGAGAGACAGATGATCAATATTCATAGTTGCGTGGCGTTAGAGTGGATGAAACAGCAAAGTCGTTGGTCGAGTTGTTGGTGTCCTGTAGGATATATTGTCCTTGGGCTCCCTTCCGGGCAGACTTCTTGCGGTAGACGGTCTCGCCGTTGTATCCGCTGGCAGAGTGGATATAGGTGGCACCGGCGTCAAGGGCAGGGAGCAGTCGTTTCGTAGCCAGGTCGATGGTGCCGGTGTTCTTGTATTTCAGGATTTCCACGCCGTCGAGCACCTGCGAGATGCCTGCGGCGAGCCATTGGCTGCCCGACGTTTTGCCATAGTTGTAGACTTTCTGCCAGGAGGCCGTGGCGGCATTGCTGCGGAAGAGCACCACGCCGCAGGGACCACCCTGCACGAGATTCATCTTCGAGATGGCGCTGAAGGCCGAGTAGACCAGTTCGAGTGCGGTGGTCTCGGGGTTGTTGAGTGTTCGGCCCTGACTATCCTTAGCCTCAAAGTCGGCGTCGATCAGGTTGAGCGATGTGCCCACGTTGGCCGTGTGGTCAATGGCACTGTTGGTGATGACCACCGATTGTCCGGGCTTCACGAGGTGAGGCGTCCCGGCCGGGATGCGGAAGAGCTGCTTGAGCACGACGACAGAGTCCTGGAAGATTGTGGCGTTTTGTTCGAGTGTGTAGGAGGGTGATGTGTTGGACTCAACGAGTCCGAGGTACATGCCGGCAATGTCCACCTCTTCGTCGCCCTGATTATAGAGCTCGATATACTGTGCGGCGAGGTAGTTTTTCCGGTTGATGTCCTTCATGCCGGCATAAAATACCTTGGAGATGACGAGTGAGCGGGTGATGGAGAATTGCGTGGCAATCGTCAGCGGCGAGTCGGTCATGTCCTTCTCCAGGAGCTGGGCATGGCTGCTGCCAGCCACGACGGCACCGTCGTTGACCTCCGTGTCACCGGTGGCCAAACGGTATTCATCGGCAGAGAGCGCCCAAGAGACCGACACGGAATAGACGTCGGGGACAAGTTCCGTGAAGTGTGCGATGCCATTGGCGTCGGTGACGGCCGTCGTCTCTCCGCCGCTTTCGCGGGTCAGTGTGACGGTGTGGCCGTTGAGGGCGAGTTGTCCTGTGGCGTCAGCGGGCTGCGCGACGCGAATGTCGACGTTGATGGCTTTTGTCTCGTCGCTATAGTCTACGCAGCTGCCCATCGTCAGGGTCAACAGGAGCAGCAGCAAAGGCCACAGTGCGATATGGATTTTTGTGTTCATATTTTGTCTGATTGATGTAAAGGATCTGTCTGATGATCGCAAGAGTGAGTGTTGCCGGAAGGGCCCCGGCGGTTACAGGTTGAAGTAAAGCTCCACACCATAACTGAAGTTATTGGTGTTGCGCTGCACAAGGGTACCGGAGTTGTTGCTGGCCACCTTGTAGGGCTCATAGAAGATGACGTTGTTGACATAGAGCGAGAGTCCGCCGACGTTGCCGAGTTGCTTGGTGAGTCGTGCTGAGAGGTTCCATGTCGGTTTGGTCTTTGTGGGCACGTTGTCCTTGTAGTTGAGTGCGAGGTCAGCGACGGCGAGGCCTTGTGTGCCTTGGGGCAGGGTAGAGTAGTAGTTGCCCGAGAGGTCGAGATAGCCGTTTTGCATGTCAGCAGAGATCGCGTGATAGCCGAGCTGGGTGTCGATGATTCCGATGGCCTGCTTGCTGGCGAGGTAGCTCCATTGATAGGTCTGCCAGATGGCCTGTCCGGTCAGTGAGGCCACCATCTTGAGCGAAGGGATGTTGGTCACCACACGCACGGTGCTCACATACTGGCGGTAGAGGTCATAGTCCATGCCGGAAGGGTAGACGACCTTGAAAGGCGTCAGTCCGTAGGCTGTGTAGTCTGAGGGGAGCAAGGCCGTCTTCACGTTGGCGGTGTTGAGATCCGTGCTGTAGGTCTTGGTCTCGGAGAGTGCGCCGCTGTAGTAGAAACTGGTGTTGATGGCACGGATCGTGCCGAGATCGAAGTCAAACTCCAGTCCCTTGTTGATGGTCGTGTTGGTGTTGCCGATCTTTCCCGTGGTCATGAACACGATGTCGGTGCGTGCCGGGTTGGCATAGTCCACGGTGGTGGCGGCTCCCGGTGTGATGATGAGTCCGTGAGCAGCGTCAAAGACCATGGAGGGGTAGGTGAAATACTCGGTAGCGGAGCCGAAGCCGTTGGGGGTCTTGTCGTGATAAGCCAGGAAGCTCATCTTGCCGCCCCAAGGCAACTTCACGTCGATGCCGGCCTCGATCTTTGTCGTTGTGGCGTTGTTCAAATCCGTGCTTCGCTTCACGTCATACACTTGCGTGTGATAGACAAGGAGCTGCTGCACGGCGGCGTCAGCACCCTGAGGCATGTAGTTGACGGCCACGCGGTCGTCATATTTCTTGTCGGGATAGAGATAGCTGAGACCGGGTGTCTTGGTGTTCAGTCCGATGCCGGCACGAAGTGCCAGCCACTTCGTGACGTCGAACGAGAGGTTGACGCGGGGGCTGAGGGCCGTGGTGCCCAGACTGGAGAAGGGTTGTTGGGTGGTGAAGCGCAGACCTAATTGGGCGCGCAGGTGGTTGACACGGTTGGGCGACCACACAAAGTTGTCCTCGGCATAGGCAGCGATCTGGTGCAGTCCCGGGATGTCGGAGAAAGCACGTGGGCGTCCGTTGGCGTTGGGACGCAGCGGACGGCTCTCGTCAAGGTTGTAGTAGCCGCGTCCGTCGTTCCAGTCGTAGCGGTACTCGGCGCCCACCTTGAAGCTCTGTCGTGTCTTGCCCCAATGGAAATAGAAGTCATCGCTGATCTTGGCAAAGAGATTGCCGGGGCGTCCCTCGGTCTTGCTCGTAGCCAGATAGCTCTGTGTAGCCCAGCTGACAGGATAGTAACCGGTCTCCTTGGCTGTGATGACCGGCAGCAGTCCGCCGGGGACGCTGACATAGGCCGTGTTGTGGTTGTTCTGCCAGGCATAGCTCATGCCGAGGGTGTAGGACAGGTTGCGGGAGAAGAGGCGGTCGAGACGCAGCTTGCCGTTGTGGGTGAAGCCCAGGGAGAGATAGTCGTTTTTCAGTTCAGTGCCGTCCTGACGGGCATCGGGGTCGTTGCCGCTCCAGTCGCGCGTCTGCGCCATTCTGATGCGGGTGGTGGTGTGCCAGATCCTCGACGGGTTGTAGCTCCAGGCCATATTGCCTGTCCAGCGGTGATAGGAGCGGGTGCGCAGACGCGGATCGCTCCATGCTTTGGCGTAGTCGACACTCATGTTGAGGATGCCGGCGCGTCCGAGCGAGGTGCCTTTGCTCAGCGAGTAGTTTTGGAGTTCGGGATTGACCTTGGCCTTGACTTGCCAGGGCGTGACGCCCGCCTTGGAGTGTACGATGACGAGGCCGGAGGAGAGATCGCCATATTCGGCAGAGGGAATGCCACGAACCACCTCGACATTGTCGATGTCGTCGGCGCTGATCTGTCTGAGGTCCGTGCCGGTGAAGGCTGTTGCGCTGAACGGTCCTTGCGTCATGGCACCATTGTTGCTCATGGGCATGCCGTCGACGATGATGCTCGAGCCGAAGGCGCTCGTGTTGTTGTTCACCAGGGTGCGCAATTGCAGATTGGTCTGACTGGTGAGGTCCGTGTTTTTGATGATCTGTCCGGGCAGCAATTGCATGATGTCGGCAAGCGAGGACGCCTGTAAATGGTCGATGGCCTGGCGCCCGATCTGGCTGGTTGTGCCCATGACGCTTTGCTTGGCGGTGACGACAACTTCCTTGAGCGAGAGATCACTGATACGGAGTGGCACGCGCATCATAAGGTCCCTGGTCATTTTCACCTGTGTGGTGGTGGTGACATACCCTACGTAGCTCACCACGAGTTGGTAGTTGCCTTCGGGCACATGGGTGATGGTGGCCTTGCCGTCCATGTCGGTCACGGTATTGGACCCCAAGGGCTTGAGCTGCACAGAGCCCATGACGATCGGTTCCTTAGTGGAGGCGTCGGTCACGATCACCGTCAGATTGTGACCTTGCTCCGGTGCGGCGAATGACGGGAGAACAAGGGACAAGAAGGCGATGAACAGAAGTAGAGAGTGGAAAGTCTGCTTTTGCATTTCTGTGGAATTATTGATGTTATGATGTGGAAGGTCAAGTCAACAGACATTGACAGAGAGATGAGCACTCGGCTCCTACAATGATTTGACTAATACATTGCAAAATTAATAAAAGAACATCATATTTCACAGATGTAAAAAGAGAAAAATTAAAAAATACTTATTATTGGGGATAACGGTCCTACCACAAAAGGGTGAGCGTGTCTAGTACATGAGCCTGATAGACTTTGGGCGTGCCTTGTACATGAGCCTGATAGACTTTGGGCGTGCAGTTCCATGTGCTTACAGTCGATGGTGGTCGTCGGTTCTGTTCTACATGCTGTCTCAGTTAATATCAAAACTGAATTTGACGATAATCTCCCGGGGTCTGAGCTCATAGGCGCTAATGGTCTGCCGGCTCTGGGTGATTGTGGTACGCTGGAAGGACTGTCTGTTGAAAATATTGGTCAGGGCGAGTGACCACTCGGAATGGCTGCGTTTCCAGTCGAGTGTGATATCGGCAAAGTATTGAGAGGGAAGGCTATGGTCACCAAAATGCATATACTCGTTGTTGCAGGAAAGCGTGACAGCATCAGTGACGAAGAAGAAAGCCTTTAGCATGTGCTTCCAGTTGGTAGTGTGGTGAGTGGACGCTGCGTCTCCTTCGGAAAGTCGCTGACGTGTGACATCCAGTGATGACTGTCCCTCGACAGAGAGCCAGTCGGCAGGGCGAAGGGTATAGTCGACGTAGACATTGGTACGTCGGAGCTGTGCCGGCGTGATAGCGTCAAGGAGCAACAGCCGGTAGTCGGTATGCTGGAGGCTGCCGCCCAAGGCCACGAAACTCTTGGCCCAGTTGAAAGTCTTGCTCATCCGGGCTCGCAGGGCATAGGTAGAGGAGTGCGTAGTGCTGTCGGTGGCTGTCATCGTGTAGACGACATCCCGAAGTCCGTAACGGTAGAGCGTAGCACCCGTGGCGCGTTGCCACGAGGGCTGGATGTAGAAGAAGAAACCAGAAAGGGGATTGGCATATTTTAGAGAGGCGGCTGCCGTGGTGGCATGTGTGGCGCCGAGGCGCCCCCGTGTGGTCATGAGCGTACGATAGTCGTTGTAGACAGGGATGTCCGACACATCATAGAGTCCCAGTGGCTGATGGGAAGAAGACAGGGAGAGTGTGGCGGTGGTCATCTGCGACAGCTCACAGCGATAGTTCAACTGTGGATCGACCCAGAGGTACCGCTTGACACGGTCGGCATAGGACTGTCTGACACCTTGCACCTTGGCCCGCACAGTCACACGGTGCAGGCCGCTGGTGAAGACAAACTCGGGTATCCATCGCAGGGCCTGACGGTCGTATACGCCGCTGGTGCCAGGCACACTGTCAAAGCCTACACGGATGTCTTGACGCAGATAGTCGGCGCCGAGGGCATTGTCGATGTGAAAGCCCCCAAGCGTAATCCCATGGTGAAGCGTGGTGCGCAGGTCGAGGCTGTGGATGCCGACCCGCTCCGAGAGACTGTCCACGGTGAAGAGCCGTCCGGGCAGGTAATGCCAGTTGACACTCGTAGTCCACTTCCACACGCGCTTGTCGCGGGTAGTATGAGACAACTCAAGGACATCAGTCAGACTTCTGCGCCGCGGCTCGACCCACCGGCCTACCGAAGTGCCATTGACAACGGCATGGCCCTTGCCTTTGTTGAAGTCCATGTAGCCCCGGAGGTTGTTGCGGATATAGGAAGCCTTACCATTGTACTGATAATTGAGCTCTCCCTTCCATTCACTGCGTGTGTTGGTCATGTCACTGCCCTCAGCCACGACGGGCAGTCCCGGCAGTGTGAGATAGGTGGTCGTGGTGGACTGTTGCTGATCGGTCTTGTCAAGGAAGGCGCTACCTTGAAGACGCAGCTCTGAGACAGGACTGAGCTTGAAGAGCCAGTTGCCGGCCACGCAATGACTGTCGTTGAAGGTGTAGCGGTTGCGTTCGAGGTTGGCTACAGAGCTCTGGCTTAAGGAGAGCAGCGCGCTGGGATCCTCGGTACCATCATCAGCCTTGATGAGATCCTTAACCTCGCGGCTGATGTCTTTACCGGCATTGTTGTTTTTATAGAGCATCAGCGTCTGGAAGCGTCGGCCTAACTGCAGGGCCATGAGGCGGTTGTCGTAGGCCAGCTTGTCGCCCCAACCAAAGCCGAGATCAGCCGCACCACTCCACACGTCACGCGCATCGTCACGCAGCACAAGGTTCAAGGCAGCCTGATCGCTGAACTGCACACCGCGCAGTGACTTAACGGGCTGATGGTTCTGCAGCACCTGCACGGAGACGATCTTGTCGGCCGGAATGTTTTTATTGCCCATGCCATACTGCCGTCCGAGCAGATCCAGTCCCTCGACATAGTATTTATTAATGGCCTTGCCCTGATACTTCACGGTACCATCGCTGCTCACCTCCAGTCCCGGCATCTTGGCAATGACATCGCCAATGCTTCTGTCTTGCTTTTGCCGGAAACCAGCCACGGAGTAGGTCAGCGTGTCGCTATGGCTCTGTATGCGGCGGCTCTTGACGACGACCTCTTTGAGATGGTAAGCCTCAGCCACAAGCGTAAAGGTCATACCATCAGACACCTTCTTGCGGGGTGTGACCAACGTGCGGTAGCCCAGCGCACTGACGCTGAGCGACATCGTCGAGTCGGGCAACTGTATGGCGAAGCTGCCGTCATCACTTGTGATGGCATAGGTCATCATCTTGCCAAGGGCATTGAGAGTAGTGACATTGGCATAGCTCACGGCAGCGCCTTTGCTGTCGCGTACATGACCGGAAAATGTCTGCCCCTGAACAAGCAGAGGCAAGAACAATAAGAGCAGCAATAAGCTACTCTTCCATAAAGATACAAGTTTTCTTTTTGTAAACGAGCGGTTTCCCATCTGGTCCCCAAGCACGATCAATAATACCAAAGCGTTTGTAAAACTCATGTGGATTGGCTGCATGTTCTATTTTCATCTGATGAAACTCTTCCCGTGTGGTAGCAATGGCCTTCTTATCTCTTGGCCGCTTCATGAGACTGTTCCCCTTTTTGATCTCTATGGCCTCAAAGCTAAAGATACCACTATTGTCACGAGCGTAGAGAATCAATCCTGGGAGACCATGTAACTTCCAAGGGCCGGCCTGTGAGGGTATAGAAGGTGCAAAGCATGCTGTCCACACACGACCACCCATCTCTACTTTGGCAAACTGACAAGGAATGTCAAGTATCGTTGTGTCACGCTGCTCCATTGTCCATTGAAGAGTGGAAATTGACTCCTTATAAACAAAAGTCTCATAGAGTTTGTCCGTTACAGTACGAACACCTTGTGAAGGGTAGTTCTCAAAAAAGGAATAAAACTGCCGTGGCGTTGGATATTTCCCCAGCTCCGACATGAATTCATCCCTTGACATTTGAGTACGCATTGCTTTTTCAGTAAGTTCTTCACGCGCTCTCTGCCATCGGCCATAGAAAGCGGTGCGATGATCTCCTATTTCCAATACCTTTTCCTCTGTATAGACATTCGGCTTTTCCACGTAATTCCTAAAAGTGGCAATGTAGTTCACCTGCATACGCACTGAATCCACGTCCTGCGCACAGAGTGGAAGGAAAGATATACATAGGAAAAAGGCAAAAAGAAATGATTCTTTCATGCGTTTTGTTTTTGGTGATAAAATTATTATTTATTTTGTTTTTCAAAGGTAAGAATATTCTTCAAATTATAGATTAGTGATGCTGTTTTTTTGTATTTAATAACATTTAAAGACACTATACTTTCAAAAAGACACAAATAACTCGGAGAATCTGTTACTAAGTTATTTGATGCAATTTCATACTATTTTATACCTTTACACACCGTAACAAAAAAAAGAAAAACGTGAGGTGGAAACAAGCGCTCTTTATACGATCCTTCTTTCTTATTAAGAATTAGAGAACCTCTTGTGCTCATTGTGAAATCTCCTTGTTATCGCAGCAGGTCGGTGTAGAGGGCAAAGTATTTCCATAGGGCAAGGGAGATAGGAGCTTGTCGGATATCGCCATTGATGAGCATGCCGAGAACCTCTGCCTTGTCGATAAGATGCACCGCAATGTCTTCTGAGACATCGAGATGACGCTGGCTTGTCGGCTTCACTCCCTTGGCATAAAAGCTATACATCTTGTTGTCTTGTACACCTCCTTGAGCGTATTCCTCGCCCAGTGGCGTCCATGTTCCACCACCGAAACCTGTCTCTTCCATCAATTCGCGTTGCGCGGCCTCTAAAGGATCTTCACCCTTTTCCACGATGCCGGCCGGAATCTCGGTGAGTACCTCATTGACAGCATGGCGGTATTGACGTTCCATGATCAACTGTCCCGCTTCTGTCTCTGCCACAACACATACCACGGGCTCGAAATGGAGATGGTAGAACTCGTCAAAAACCTTGCCGTTGGGCAGGGATACTTGCTCGCAATAAGCGTCGAGATGAGGGCGATGAATGATGTTCTTGGATTGGAATGGTAGTACTCATTATGATAATAGCAGTGCACATTATTATAATAGCAGTACACATTATTATAATAGCAGTGCACATTAATAATATTGTGCCGGCGATAAAAAATAATACCCCATTCCTGCAGGGAGAGCATTGTGTATGTAACTCGCTTATCCTGCTGAGGAATGGGGTATAGAGGATTTCTGGAAAGATTAGAATTCTACCACAAGAGCCTCACGTGGCTGTAAGGTGAGGTCGTGGGTCAAGTCGATCTTCTTGCCGGAGATAACGTCGGTGGCTGTGGTGGCCTTGCCGATGACCTCAGCGTAGCGGGCTACGGACAGTGTGGCTGCCGAGCGCTTGCCGTTGAGGATGGTCAGCACGGTACGGCCCTCGTATTGGCGGGCAATGACATACACGCCTTTCCAAGGGATGAACTGTGTCTGCTTGCCTTTGCTGATCACCTCGTTGCCCTGACGCCAGTGCAACAGTTTGCTCAACCACTGGAACATGCTGTTCTCTGCTTTGGTGCGGCCCTCGGCGGTGAAGCAGTTGTGTGTGTCACCGGCAAAACCGCCGGGGAAGTCCTTGCGCACGTTGCCGTCGGTGACCTCCTTGGTACCATTCATCAGCACTTCGGTGCCATAGTAGAGTTGCGGGATACGGTTGATGGTGAGCAACAAGGCCAGGGCTTGCCTCAGGGCTGTGGAGTCCTTGCCGTTGCCGAGGAAGCGGTCGGTGTCGTGGTTCTCGATGAAGGCCAGCACATGCGAAGGATCGGCATAGAGATAATCGTAGCAGAGGCTGTTGTAGATGCGGTTCAGACCCTTCCACCAGTCGTCGGTTTCCTCGTGCTTGGCTTGGTTGAGCTTGTCGTAGAAGCTGAAGTCCATGACGGTCTTCAAGTAGCTGTTCATCGTGCTGAGCTTGGAGTCCTTCTGCCATGCTGCGGTGTAGGCGGGCTCTGTGACCCACGTCTCACCCACCGTGTTGAAGTTGGGATACTCTGTGTCGAGCACCTTCATCCATTCGGCCATGGCCTTGCGGTCGGCATAAGGATAGGTGTCCATGCGGATACCGTCGATGCCCGCAGTCTCTATCCACCACTCACTATTCTGGATGAGGTAGCGCATGAGGTGGGGGTTGCGCTGGTTGAGGTCGGGCATGGATTTGACAAACCATCCGTCAACGGTTTCCTTCATATCTAGCTTCGAAGCGTAGGGATCGAGCACCGGCGTGAGCTTATAAGAAGTCTGAAGGCCATAGTTGGGATTGTTGAACCAGTCCTTCGATGGCGGGTCGATGTTCCAGGGATGATAGTCGCTGCAGTGGTTGAAAATCATGTCCATCACCACCTTCAGCCCACGCTGGTGGCATTCGTCGATGAGCTTCTTATACTCAGCGTTGGAGCCGAAACGTGGGTCCACACGATAGTAGTCGGTAGTAGCATAGCCGTGATAGGAGCTGTTCACACCGTGGTCGTTGGGCCAGTTGTTCTCCAGGATGGGTGTGAACCACAGGGCAGTGACGCCAAGGTCGGTGAAGTAGTCGAGGTGCTGCTCGATGCCGGCGAGGTCACCGCCGTGGCGCAGGCTTGGCTTGGTGCGGTCGCAGGCCTGGTCGCGCATACCTTTGACGACGTCATTCTTTGGGTTGCCGTTGGCGAAGCGGTCGGGCATGAGCAGGTAGAGCACGTCGGCATTGGAGAAGCCCTTGTGGTCCTCGCCACGCATGGCACGGTTCTTGAGTGTGTAGCGCACCTTCTTGCCGTCGAAGTTGAGCGTCATCTGTCCGGCCTTGGCTCCCTGTAGGTTGAGATAGACAAGCAGATAGTTAGGCGAGTCGAGGCGGACAATGGAGTCCACCTTCACGCCGGCATAGTCGGTAGTGACCTTCTTGACATTCTTCACGTCCTTGCCATAGACCATGAGTTGCAGGCTCGGGTCTTTCATCCCCACATACCAATCTGTGGGGTCGATGCGGCTGATGTTGGTGGCGGAACTGGCCGTGGCCATCATCAGTCCCAGTCCTAAAGTCATGATTGATTTCTTCATATTTAATGTTTTTATTAGAGTATCTATATATTGTCATTGCGCTATTATATAGTGTTATTTGCTCACTACGATCATTGCACTCTGGGCACTGACCTTCACCGTGCCGCCTTGTAGGGTGGCGAGCCCGGCTTCGTCGATCTGTCCGTCCTGGCAGACCACACGATAGGTGCCCTCGGGCAGCGCGACGGTGCGTGCCTCACGGTTGCCGTTGAAGATCACATAGATGTCGTTCCACGTGTCGATGCCGGCAAGATCCTTGAGATGGAAGGCTACTAAGGCGGGCTGCGACGGCAGGAACTCCAGGTGCTCACGCACGGCGGCGGCAGAGCCGAGGCGGAAAGCCGGATGGTGACGGCGCAAGGCGATGAGGCGGCGGTAGTAGTCGGTGACGCCGGGATAGCGCTGCAGGTTGCCCCAGTCGAGGGCGTTGATGCTGTCGGGCGACTCGAAGCTGTTGTGTACCCCCTTCTTGTCGCGCAGCAACTCCTCGCCGCTGAGCATGAACGGCACACCCTGAGAGGTGAACACGATGGTCTGAGCAAGCTTGTCGAGGGCCTGCAATTCACTCGTAGTGATACCGGGAATGGAAGCCTTTAGGCGGTCAACGAGGCACATGTCGTCGTGACAGCTCACGTAGGCAATCATCTGTGTCGGCTCGGTAGCCCACGGCTCCTTGCTGTAGTTGACCTTGGAGTAGTCGACTTGCGGATGGGCGATCATACCGGCGATACCAGCCTTGATGCTTTCCTCGCTGCCCGGCAGTCCGGCCAGGAACGCCGGTTTGTGATCGTCGCTGAACGGCCCGCGCACAGCGTCGCGCAGGTCGTCGCAGAAGGCGGCGATGCCCGGCAGCTGCTTCATATTAGCCTTCATGGCCAGCAGGTCGTTGGGCAGTGCGCAACTGCCGGCACTCCACCCCTCACCATAGATGAAGATGTTTGGGTCGAGGGCGCTGAGCTCCTTGCGGATGGCGTTCATCGTCGGGATGTCGTGTACGCCCATGAGGTCGAAGCGGAAACCGTCGACATGGTACTCCGTTGCCCAGTATTTCACGCTTTCGAGCATGAACTCACGCATGAGGGGCTTCTCCGAGGCGGTCTCGTTGCCGCAGCCCGAGCCGTTGCTGGGCTTGCCGTCCTTGGTGAAGCGGTAGAAGTAGTTGGGCCAGGTGCGCTGGAAGTTGCTGTTCTGCAAGTCGAAGGTGTGGTTGTAGACCACGTCGAGGATGACGCGGATGCCTGCCTTGTGCAATGCCTGTACCATCTGCTTGAACTCACGGATGCGCGTGGCCGGTGTATAGGGGTCGGTAGAGTAACTGCCCTCCGGCACGTTGTAGTTCAGCGGGTCGTAGCCCCAGTTGTATTGCGGCTTGTCGAGCTTCGTCTCATCGACCGATGCGTAGTCAAACGACGGCAGGATATGCACGGCGTTAATGCCGAGAGCCTTCAGGTATTCCACTGCCCAGGGCTCTGACAGTGCCAGAAATTTGCCTGGATGGGCAGCGTGGCTGGCGATCGAGAAGTCGCGGTGGTGCATCTCATAGATGACGAGGTCTGCCGGCGAATGAGTGGTGAGGCGATGGTCGTTGGCCCAGCCAACGGGATCGGTCTGCTGCAGGTCGATGATGGCACCACGCTGGCCGTTGACTCCGACAGCCTTGGCGAAGACACCCGGCGTGTCGCCGTTGCCTATATTAAAGGTATAGAACTGTCCTTTCAGGTCGCCTTTGACGGTGGCCGTCCAACGGTTCTTGCCGTCGGCACGCATCTTCACCGTACGCAGCGGCTGACCGCCGAGACCCTCGCTCCACAACGAAAGCGTGGGACGCTTGGGACTATTGAGAAAAAAAACAGTCTGCTTGGGACTGTAAGACATCTCGCGAAAGACATCTTGCGCCCAGGCAGACATATTGGTTGCCAACATTGTAATTACAGTGATGGATAGTTGTCGAAAGTTCATAGTGTGTTGCTTATAGGTAATGTAGGAAGTGAAGGAAAAGCAGAAGGGCTACCGAGCCGCTCTTTCCCCCTCCTTTGGGAGGGGGTAGGGGGTGGGCTCTTTTACTTTGCCTTCAGACTGACAGCGAAGCCACCGCCGGGAGCCTCGGTGAACTTCAGGGTGTCGCCCTTCTTCACCGTACGCTTAGTGATGACGTAAGCCTTCGGGTTCTTGTCGTAGCTGGCATTCTTGGCATCAGCATAGATAGTAGCCTCGTACTTGCGGCCCTTGTCGAGGAAGTCGAGCTTGACGGTGCTCTTGTGTCCGTGCTCGTCGCACTTACCGGCGAGGAACCAGTTATCGGTGCCCTTGGCTTTGCGGGCGACGGTGATGTAGCGTGCCGGCTCAGCCTCGATGTACTTGCTGTCGGACCAGTCGGCGGCGACATCCTTGATGAACTGGAAGGCATCGTTGTACTTGGCATAGTTCTCGGGCAGGTCGGCAGCCATCTGCAGAGGTCCCCACATGACGAGGTAGAGAGCCAGCTGGCCGACAAGCGTCGTGTGTACATAGCTGGGATTGTCGCTCCAGGTCTTGAGCTGTGTCTCAAGGATGCCTGGGGTGTAGTCCATCGGACCTCCCTGCAGACGCGTAAAGGGCAGGATGACAGTATGGTTGGGATAGCTGCCGCCGAAAGCCTCGTACTCTGTGCCGCGTGCACTCTCGTTGCCAACGAGGTTAGGCCATGTACGGGCGATGCCGGTAGGACGTGTGGCCTCGTGGGCATTGACCATGATGTGGTGCTTGGCAGCCTCCTTGACGCAATAGAGATAGTGGTTGTTCATCGGCTGCGAGAAGTGATGATCGCCACGCGGAATGATGTCGCCCACGTAACCGCTCTTCACAGCGTCGTAGCCGTATTTGTTCATCAAGTTATAAGCAGCTTCCAAGTGACGCTCGTAGTTGACGACGCTCGACGAAGTCTCATTGTGCATCATCAGCTTCACGCCCTTGGAATGAGCATAGTCATTGAGGGCCTTGATATCGAAGTCGGGATAAGGTGTGACGAAATCGAAGACATAGTCCTTCCAGTGGTTGGCCCAGTCTTCCCAACCGACGTTCCAGCCCTCGACGAGCACCTCGGACAGGCCGTTGGCGGCGGCGAAGTCGATGTACTTGCGCACCTCGGTGTTGTTGGCGCCGTGGCGGCCGTTGGGCTTGACCTTGCTCCAGTCTATGCTGTCGAGTTTGATGGAGGGATACTCATCGGTGTAGTTCCATGAGTTCTTACCGACAATCATCTCCCACCACACACCGCAGTATTTGGTAGGATGAATCCAGGATGTATCCTCGATCTTGCACGGCTCGTTGAGGTTATAGATGAAGTTGTTGGCCTCAGAGAGCATGTCGCGGGCGTCATCGCTCACGGCCACTGTGCGCCAGGGCGTGTTGCACGGCGTCTGCATATAGCCTTTCATGCCAGTGGCATCGGGGGTGAGCCAAGACTCAAACACCATGTTCTTATCGTCGAGGTTGAGGTGCATCGTGGCATAGTCGATGCAGGCGGCTTCGTGGATGTTGATATACAGTCCGTCCTTGGTCTTCATCTGCAAGGCCGTCTGCACACCTGTGGGCGAGAAGACAGCCACGGAGGAGTTGTTCCAGTTCACGGCATCGTGGAAACGGGAGCGAATCTCAGAGAGCTTACTCTCCTGTGTCTCCTGCTCCTGTGTGTCGTAGTCGCCTGGCAGCCACCATGCGGTATGGTCACCAGCCATGGCAAACTGCGTGTGCTCGTCCTTGATGACGAAGTAGACCAGTGAGTCCTGTTGCGGGAACTCGTAGCGCAGACCCATACCTATATTATATACACGGAAGCGAATGGTCATCTTGCGCTTGGTAGCGGGCTGCGTGAGGTTCACGGCCATCTCGTTGTAGTGGTTACGGATCTTGGCGTATTGTCCCCAGACGGGTGTCCAGGTCTCGTCAAAGGTAGAGGTCTTGCTGCCTGTCTCGGTGAAGCCGTCCATGAGGCTGGTTTCGCGCATGCCTTTGCTGGCGTGCTTGTCCTTGGCGAGTTCCAAGCCGAGGTGGGAAGGCTTGACGACAGCCTTGTTTTTATAGGACATCTCGTAGGTGGGCACACCGTTGCCCGTGAGCGAGAAGGTGACGCTGACGTTACCGTCGGGCGACTTCACCGTCTGTGCCAAAGCGGCCAACGGCATGAGCAGTGCCATGGAGATGATGCTTGCTATCTTGTTCATATCGTTTGGTTAATAATGTTCGTTTGGTGGGGGCTATAGAGGCTATCATAGCCGCTATAGGTTCTATAGCCGCTAAAGTCTCTATAGTTTCTGTAGCCTCTATAGCTTCTATAGCCTCTATAGCTCCCTTGTTATTGCGTTAGCCTTCCCCTCCCTCGGGAGGGGTTAGGGGTGGGCTTCCCTCGGGAGGGGTTAGGGGTGGGCTTTACTTACAACTCTCCCTTCTTCTCCCCGAAGGTGTTGGTGCGTCCGCTTTGGTTGACAAGCTCCTTGACGTTGGACATGAAGTTGTTGTTAGCCATGAGGTCCTCGATGTTGA
>URCI01000007.1 GCA_900546345.1 uncultured Prevotella sp.
TGCCGCTGTTGAGTGAACTGAGGATCGAAGCCGAGCCGATGGTCTGCAGCACCATGCAGATCAGACCTTTGGCGATGTCCTCGCGGCTGGCGTTGCCCTGGGCGTTGGCGAAGAGGCTGGCCGTAGCCTCCATGGGCAGTCCGGGCAGTGGCTTGGCCGAGATGTCGCCGATGCTCAGGTTGATTCTTCTGACGTCACCGCGCATGGCCATCTCAGAGATCTGCTTGATGTCGTCGGTCTGGAGCAGCAGGCGGCTGAGTCCGTTGAGCGTGCCGCCGCCGATGCCGATGCCGCCGAGGTGGCGAATCGCCCCGTCCTGATAGGAGACCAAAGAGGTGCCGGTGCCCATCGACACGACGATCATGCGGTTGAGCTTCGACTCGAAGGCAGCCCCAAGTCCGTCGGCGATGAACTCCTCGACCTTTTGCGTGGTGAGTCCGTAGACAGGGCTGTTGATATAGGCGGCGCCGACACCGGTGAGCATCACGCGCTCCACATCGTCGAGTGCGATGGCGTTGTCGTGGAGAAACTTGCCGAAAGCTCCGTAGAGCGACGACACGGGGTCAGTGGCTTTGATCCACAGGGGCGAGATGACCTCGCCGTCGTGGATACCTACTATTTTTGTCGTGGAGATGCCCACGTCGATACCGATTGCTATCTTGTTCATGATCTGTTGATAGGGGATATAGAGATTATAGAAGTCATAGAAGCTATAGAGGCCATCTAAACTTTAGAGGCAGTCGACGATGTCCTTCGCCACTTCTTGCTTGCTTTTCTTGGGATAGTCCTGTCGTCTGCCGTCGCGATGGATGATCGAGATTTGGTTGTCGTCGCTGCGGAAGGTCGTACCGGGGATGCGCGTGGAGTTGAGCACGATGAAATCGGCGTTTTTCTTGCGCAACTTCTCTTCGGCGTTGTGCACCTCGTCGTTGGTTTCAAGTGCGAAGGCCACGATATGCTGTCCGGCTTTTTTGCGTTGTCCGAGCGCGGCTGCGATGTCCTGTGTCGGAGCGAGGTCGATGTGCAGTCCGTCGGGTCCGCGCTTGATCTTATGGTCCGCAATGTGTGCGGCTTTGAAGTCAGCCACTGCCGCGCAGAGGATGGCCGTGTCGCAGTTGTCAAAAGCGTTGACGGCAGCCTGGTACATCTCGTCGCAGCTCTCCACGTCGATGCGCTCGATGTCGGGATGGCACTGCAGAGCTACGGGGCCGGCGATGAGCGTCACGCGGGCACCCCGTCTGCGGCACTCCTCAGCGAGGGCGAAGCCCATCTTGCCACTGGAGTAGTTGCCGATGAAGCGCACGGGATCGATCTTTTCATAGGTTGGTCCGGCCGTGATGAGAATGCGCCGGCCTGCCATCGTCTGCGGTGTGGATGGGTTGTCATCTGCGTGGCCGTCAACATCGTGTCCGCCTCCCACTAATTCGTGTCCGCCTTCCGTCTGCTCAAAGAACGTGTCGAGCGCGGCAATGATCTTTTCCGGTTCTTCCATGCGTCCCTTGCCTTCCAGTCCGGAAGCGAGGAAGCCAGAGGCCGGTTCGATGATATGGTTGCCAAAAGAGCGCAGCGTGGCCATGTTGTGCTGCGTGGCGGGATGGCGGTACATGTCGAGGTCCATGGCGGGAGCGATAAACACGGGCGCCTTCATCGAGAGGTAGGTAGTGATGAGCATATTGTCGGCGATAGCGTTGGCCATCTTGCCGAGGCTGCTTGCCGTGCAGGGCGCGATGAGCATGGCGTCGGCCCACAGTCCGAGATCGACATGGGAGTGCCACGTGCCGTCGCGTTGTGCGAAGAAGTCACTGATGACCGGTTTGTGTGTGAGCGCACTGAGGGTGACGGGTGTGATAAACTCCTTGCCCGCCGGTGTGATGACGACCTGCACCTCAGCCCCGCGCTTGATGAGTCCGCGGATGATGAGACAGGCCTTATAGGCTGCGATGGAGCCTGTGATGCCTAATACGATTTTCTTTCCCTTGAGCATTTCACTGAATGTTGAAATGAGTAAATAGCCTTGTTTGAGACATACATTTGCCTTATTGGCTACAAAGTTACAAAATAATTATATAACTTTGCACTTGTAAAAGAACTAATCAACATGGGTTATTTAACAACAGACAAGAAAAAGATCACTACAAAGACAATTTTAGAGATGAAGGCCGCCGGCGAGAAGATCGCACAGATGACGGCCTATGACTTCACCACGGCGGGCATTCTCGACCGTGCGGGCATTGACAGCATCCTTGTCGGGGACTCTGCCTCGAATGTCATGGCTGGCAATGCCGACACGCTGCCGATCACTGTGGATCAGATGATCTATCATGCGCGCTCGGTGGCGCGTGCGTGCCATCACTGCCTGGTGGTGTGCGATATGCCTTTCGGCTCTTATCAGGTGAGTCGTGAGGAGGGTGTGCGCAATGCCATCCGCATTATGAAGGAAACGGGCGTGGACGCTGTGAAGATGGAGGGCGGTGAGGCCATCGCCGACACAGTGCGCGCTATCGTGCAGGCTGGTGTGCCTGTTGTGGGCCATTTGGGACTGACACCGCAGAGCATCCATAAGTTCGGAGGCTATGGTCTTCGTGCCAAGGAAGAGGCTGAGGCACGTCAGCTGCTGGCCGACGCCCACGCGCTCGACGAGGCCGGAGTCTTCGCCATCACGTTGGAGAAAGTGCCCGCCAAGCTTGCCGCTCAAGTCACTCGCGAGGTCAAAGCCGCTACGATTGGCATTGGCGCAGGTCCCGACACCGACGGTCAGGTGCTCGTCTATGCCGATGCGCTCGGCATGACCCAAGGTTTCAAACCGAAGTTTCTCCGTCATTTCGCTGATGTGTGTCAGTGCATGACCGACGGTGTGCAGGCTTATGTGCAGGCCGTGAAGGGCGCCGACTTCCCCAATGAGGAAGAGAGCTATTAAGACAGAAAGACATAAAAGACAGGCTTTTTGTTTTTAAGACATAAAGACATAAAGGACAGATTTTTTTGTCCTCTGCCTTACGGATTATTATCTGTCCTTGTGCGTTTAGTTTGAAAAGGTTGGAAAAACACCGACAAAAGCATGTCCGATCACGGTTGCAATCTAGAGAGAGCACAGGTCCTTTTTTTGAGTGAAAACCGTGATGTAAACACGCAAAAAAGGTGGTCTGGCCATCATTGCGGTTGTTTCAGTCTGTCATCTCATTGGTTTTTGTCGGTTATCTCGGTGATTTTTGTCAGTCATCTCAGTGACTTGATCACATCAAACAAGTGAGATGACACTACATTCTTGAGAGGATGCAGTGTCATCTCACTTGTTTTTTTATGCCTTGAATACAGATATTATGCTTATCTCATTGTTGTATAGCGAGTTACAGGAAATCTCGTCAGATTGCGAAAATCGGGGGGAAGTCCTGCGTTACTGACAAAGATTGCAAAGAGGAAGCCGCTAAAATGTCAGTTTACTCAACAATCATCAATGGACGATTCTTTATTGTGGAATCAGAAATAAAAAAGTGGGTAGTGATGGAAATAATGGAAAGTGGGTAGTGATGGATTCGAACCACCGAAGGCAAGAGCCAGCAGATTTACAGTCTGCCCCATTTGGCCACTCTGGTAACTACCCATGGCTGGAAAGCGAGTGCAAAAGTAACATTTTATCATGAGACAGCAAAGACAGCGAGGGGTATTTTGTATATCTTTAACAAAAAAGCGTGTGCAGGACCAACAGACTGTCAGCCCTGCACACCAAGATATATGCTTTTCTCTATGTTTGCTTATAGTTTCACGACAAGATATTTGCTGACGCTCCAGAAGCGTGTAGCGTCATTGATATGGAGCGTGGTGGTGCCGTTGCCATTGTCGCGCAGCGTGTAAGAGTCAGACGGCATCTGTGTCATGATCTTTGGTTTTTTAGACTTGAGCACGACATCGTTGTAGTTGCGGATGTCCACCTTGGTGAATCCAGCGCTGGAGAGCTTGGTCACATCCACCTTTTTCTTTGCCAGGAAGCCGCCGGTGAGCAGTCCTTTTGCTTTGAGCTCTTTGGAAGAGCCAACGGTCACGAAAGCCTCGTGGATGGCCTGGTCCTGCTCGGCGATGGTTGTCTTTTGGCTGGCCACCGTCTGTCCGAGTTGGTTGTTGCTGGCCGTGAGGTCATTGACATTGGTGGTGAGCTTGTCGACATGCTCGTTGAGCGTGGCGATGTCGGCGTTTTTGCTGTCGAGTTCAGTCTTCAGTTCAGCGATGGTCTTGTCCTTTTCGTCGAGCTGAGCCTTATAGTAGGCGATGAGCTTCTTGACACGCTGTGCATAGCTGGAGTTTTGTCCTGCGAGACTCTTCTCCAGTTCACTGATGCGGTTACGCTGGCGTGTGACGAGCTGTGCCAGGCTGTTGAGTTGCTGGCGCAGGTGGGCTTTGTCGAGCTTGCCACCTTGCTCTTGTCCCAATTGCTTGATCTGTCCTTCCTGTCCGTTGATGCTGTCGAGTCCGCTGGACATGATGTCGACGAAGTCTGTCATCGCCTTGATGTCCTCTTGGTGCAAGCTGTCAGCAGTGGCCAGAGAATCGAGTTGAGATTGCAACTGAGCGTTTTTATTGTTGCCGTTGCAGGAGCCTAATCCTATTGCTACGGTTGCCAGGGCGAAAGCCATGACAAGATTTTTTGTCTTCTTCATATATATGGTATTTAGAATAAGCAATTTTAGTTATCCTTGGCAAAGATAACGGCTTCAAGGCTATTTATGTACTTTCACGTTCGCTTTTTTTAATACATTAAGACAAAATATTTATTATTTGCGGAAATTTAATAGAATCTGTCAGTTTTCTTATTGTATAGCTGACAGATCCTATTGTGGACGTATCGCCTCGTCGGTAGTCCTTTCTTACATCTCCACTTTTTTCAAATCCTGATCTTTGGAACTGGTGCCACAGAAGACAGAGTAATGATGTTCAGGATTGTAGCGCATGGTGTTGGTCGAGGTGTCCCAGAGGTCAAAGGCGTGCTCGGAGAGCGGGATGGTCACGGTCTTTTTCTCCCCGGCCTTGAGGCTCACCCGCTGGAAGGCGCGCAGGCTCTTCAGCGGACCGTCATGGTCGTCGTTGTCCTTGACATAGACTTGGAGGATCTCATCTCCGTCGCGCTTGCCCGTGTTCTGCACTTCCACGATCAGTTTGCCGCCGATCTTTCCCGTCTTCTCCAGTCGTGGTTGGGCGACATGGAATTGAGTGTAGCTCAGACCGTAGCCGAAGGGATAGAGCGCCTCGCCCTTGAAGTAGCGGTAGGTGCGTCCTTTCATGTCGTAGCTCTCAAAAGGCGGCAGCTGGCTGGTGCTGCGATAGAAGGTCACAGGGAGTTTGCCCGATGGGTTGACCTTGCCGAAGAGCACGTCAGCCACGGCTGTTCCTCCCTCCTGTCCCGGGTACCAGGCCTGCAGAATCGCCTGACAGCGGTCGGCCTCGGGAGCCAGTGCGATGGCAGCGCCCGAGCAGTTGACCATGATGATCTGCTTGCCGGCGTCGTGCAGGGCTGCGATCAGTCCACGCTGCACTTTCGGCAGTTCGATGTTCGTGCGGTCACCTCCTGAGAAGCCCTCGATGTGGACGGGCATCTCCTCGCCTTCGAGAGCCGGAGAGATGCCGCCGACGAAGATCACCTTGTCGATCCCCTTGAGCTGACGGAGCGTGGCGGTGTAGTCCACAGGCTTTTCCGTTCCGATGTTGATTTTCAGATCAGCGTTCCATGTCTTGACGTAGGCGAAGTCCACACGGATGTCATAGCGCTTGCCGGCCTCCACTTTCAGTACCGTGTGGGTCGGCAGTGTGCGCCAGGTATGCGCCTCTTGCTTGCGCTCACCATTGACATATACCTGGAAGTCGCCGCAACCCTCCACGTCGAGGGCCACCTCGCCGCTTTGCTCGGGACAGAACGTGGTGGAGTAGCGGGCAGAGAAATCCTCGATCTTCACGCCTGGAGCGAAGTTGTGCATGCCCGCTGTGGTCACAGCGATCGGCTGGGTGTAGTACTGTGTGGTAACGGGTTTGCCCTCGCGTTGGGTGTTGTTCCAGAACTCCCCTTTGAGTCCTGTTGTCTTTCCGTCGCGGCACTGGTTGAAGAGTGGGTCGATGACCTTGTCGGCCGTGAGGTCACATCCTTTGATATAGACCAGGTTTTTATATTGTCTGCGCAGTCCGTCGAGGATGTCGATGGTGTGATTGGGTGTACCGTTGTAGTTGCCCCACATCATCGTGCGGTTGTCGGCGTTGGGCCCGATGACGGCGATGCGCTCATGGCTCTTGGGGTCGAGGGGCAGGATGTCACCACTGTTTTTCAGCAGCACGAGCGACTGTCGTGCCATGTCGAGCGAGAGCTGCGCGTGTTCCTTGCTTGCGACCACCGAGAAGGGGATGCGGCTCCACGACACCAACTTTTGGTTGTCCATCTCCCCGAGGTCAAAACGTCCTTCGAGCAGACGGATCACGTGTTTGTCGATTTCTTTCTCGCTGATGAGTCCGCGTCGCACAGCATCCGGCACGCTTTTGTAGGTATAGTTGAATCCGCACTCCACGTCTGTGCCCGCGAGCGTGGCGCGTGCGGCGGCATGTGTGGCGTCGCTCGCCACCTTATGGCTTGTCCAGATGTCGCTGACGGCACCGCAGTCGCTCACCACGAGATGCTTGAATCCCCACTCGTCGCGCAGGATCTGCTGGAGCAGGCGGTTGTTGGAGCAGCAGGGCTCGTCGTCGAGACGTTGATAAGCGCACATCACCTCACGCACATTGGCGTCCTGGACGAGCGATTTGAATGCCGGCAGATAGGTCTCCCACAGATCACGTGGCGAGACCTCATTGAGGTTGGCGGTGTGGCGCGTGCTCTCGGGACCGCTGTGTACGGCATAGTGCTTGGCGCAGGCCCAGAGTTTGCGGTAACGTGCCGACTCGGGTCCTTGCAGACCTCGCACGACAGCGCAGCCCATCACACTTGTCAGCCACGGGTCCTCGCCGTAGGTCTCCTGACCACGCCCCCACCGCGGATCGCGGAAGATGTTGACATTGGGCGTCCACACCGAGAGACTGTGGAACTTCTCCACGTCGCCGCCGGTGCTGAGCCGGTGGTGATACTGTGCCCGCATCTCGTCGCTGGTGGCAGAGAACACGCGGTAGAGCAGGTCGGGATTGAACGAAGAGGCCATGGCGATCGGCTCGGGATAGACGGTGACGCCCCCGAGGTTGGCCACGCCATGCAGTGCCTCACTCCACCAATAAAACTTCTTGATGCCCAAGCGCGGGATGGCGGGACTCTCATCGAGCATGAGCTGCGCTTTCTCGTCCAAGGTCAGTCGTCCGCAGAGATCCACGGCCCGCTGGTGAGCCGACAAACTGGGATCTTGGTAGGGGAGTGTCTGAGCACTCAGGGCTGCCGTGCCCAGACAGCAAATGCCCAATACAATGTGTTTTAGTTTCATGTCTTTAGTTATAAGTGATTATGGTCTATTTGTCTGTTTGCAAAGTTAAGCATTCCTTTCTATATCGTTCTATTATTGTGTATCAAATACTTTCCGATATGTTGCATCTACGTGAAAACTACTTGGCAGGTTTGCTGTTTTCCCTTATATGATGTCCTTTTTGTATAGTCATCCGCTTTGCGTTCCTGGCTATATTCTGATGGCGCGAAGCTTTGCCCTCGGGACTCTGTTTAAACAAGAAATCGCTAAAACCTTTTGCAAAAGGCTTTAGCGATTTCTTTTGTCTACTTCTCATGATAGTACTGAGTGGGACTGTTAGGGACAAGAGACAAGTTTCCTCTGCACAGTTCCAATAGAATGAAGTTTTAAAGAACTTTTACGTTTGTCGGTCACAAATGTTACCACCTAATGAAAAAGAATTGTTTTTCTAAAATAAAAAGCGGCAAGACGTTGCAACTTAAGGATAAATTACGTAACTTTGAACCAAAACTAAAATCAATAACAAGATGAAATCCAAACTGAATCTTTTGTGGGCGGTCCTTTTCTGGGGCAGCATCTGGGGTATTGCAGAGGCTTCTATGGGTTGGGTGCTTCATGCCGCCCAAATCCATCACGGCACATCCAATATCCTCTATGCCCTTGGAATCGTGTGTATGTTTGCCGCTGCTACGCGCTCCGGTAAAGGCGCCATGGCTGTGATGCTCACGGCTGTTGTTGCTTCTGCCATCAAGTTGATCGACTTTGTTCTGCCCGGTTCTGCTCAAAGCGTGCTGCATCCGGCGTTCTTCATTCTCTTGGAGGGTGCTATAACAGCCGTCATCAGTCAGATCTTCTCCATTCAGCCACGCCAGGAGCCTCAGGCTAAGTGGTCACTCATGGAGGCCCGTCTCGCCGTACCTGCATTTGTGGTGGCTTTGGCGCTCACCCTGACTGTCGGATAAGGACTAAAGGCAATGGGTGATCCATGCCTTCGGATAAAGACTGAAGAACATGAATGATTCTGCGGCTCTTTCCCTCCTTGACGTGACGGGCGGCATCCTTGCCGGAGGCCATAGCAGTCGGTTTGGAAGCAACAAAGCCCTGTTCTCGCCCGATGGCGAGACGCTGATAGAAAGGGCTGCCGGGCTCCTCCGTCCGCTCTGCCGTCAGGTGCTCGTCAGTGCCAGTCACGCCAATGCTGAGGCCTATGCCTTCTTAGGTTTGGACATTGTAGAGGACCTGCACAGAGACTGCGGACCATTGGGAGGGCTGGAGGCGATGCTCAATCGTTGCACAACCCCTTGGCTACTCGTCCTCACGTGCGACATGCCCTATGTTAACAGCGAAGCACTCCAAACGATGATCGGCCATGCACAGCTGTCCGATGCGCTTGACGAGAGTCTTCCCCGCGCCTTTGCCTGGCAGCGGGCATCCGACGGGAGCATCTCTCCCTTCCCTTTGCTCATCAAGCGAAGCGTGTTGCCACAGTTGCGTGAGCAGATGCGGCATGAACACTTTGGCGTGAAAGCTTTTCTTCGCACGGTGGACACCTATTATATAAAGACTGATTCCGAAGAGCTGCTCCGCAATGTCAACCGTCCTGAAGATTGGCATGAACCATTCACAAGAAAATAAGAACCTAAACATAATCAATCAATAATGCGACAATCTGATTTCAAACTCAAGGGCACACCCACCCAAGCACTGTTGGGCGCGACCATCGGCTTCTTCTTCGGAGTGATGGCCATTTCCCTTTTCGGTCCCACGAGTACAACGCTCGGAGCCGCTATGGGCTTGGGCGCCACACAGCTGGGCCTGCTCGTCTCGGTACCTTCCCTGACGGGTTCTCTGCTGCGCATCCCCTTTGGTGCCATGGTCGACAGCAATGGTGGCCGACGAGGCTTTCTCTTCCTGCTCGCTGCCGCTGTCGTGGGACTGGGCGCACTGAGCGTCCTCTTCACCCTATACCCTGTAGAGACCCCCGGCAGTATGAAGGGCCTTTATCCCGTGGTGCTCCTCCTCGGCTGCTTGGCGGGCTGCGGCATCGCCACATTCTCCGTGGGGGCCTCGCAGTCCAACTACTGGTTTGCCAAGAACCGCCAGGGCTATGCTTCCGGCATCTATGGCGGACTCGGCACCACTTCCGCGGGCATCCTCGCCTTCGTCCTCCCGCTGTTGCTCCATCAGTTTGGCTTCACGGCTGCTTATTACATCCTGACGGGTGTCATGCTCGTAGGACTCCTTTTATATATATGGCTCGGTGCCAATCCCCCTTACTTCCAGTTTCTCAAAGCCGGGAAGTCTGAGGAGGTCGCCCGCGACAACGCGCTGGCTTGCGGGCAGGAGCTCTTCCCCAAGGGCAATGCCGTGACAAGTCTGAAGATCTCCGCCAAGATACCGCAGACGTGGATGCTCGTCCTCTGTTATTTCACGACCTTCGGCGGCTTCATGGCACTGACGGCATGGTTCCCCACATTCTGGAAGAAAGGCATGGGGCTCGACCCGATGCTCGCGGGTGGCCTCACTGCTGTGTTTTCCATCCTTGCCGCATTGCTGCGCGTGCCTGGTGGCAAGCTCTCCGACCGCATCGGTGGTGAGAAATTCTCCATGGGAGCCCTCGCCCTCTTGGCGGTCGCCGGTGTGCTGATGAACATTCCGATGGGGTGGGGCGGTCTCTTCCTCGTCAGCCTGCTCATCTCCGTGGCCTTCGGCTTCAACAACGGCGCCACGATGAAGCTCGTTCCCGTCTATGTCAGCGAGGGCGTGGGCGGTGCCAATGGCTGGGTAGGTGGTCTCGGGGCCTTTGGAGGTTTCGTCTTTCCGCCACTCATGGGCCGGCTTGTCGATCTCTCTCCCGAGTATGGCTACGGCTTGGGCTTCCTGCTCTTCACAGGCTTTGCCCTCGTCGTCATGGTCATCAACTACTTTGGCATGATGCGCAAGAAACATTGACCGAACTTATTCTTTAGGCTATGAACACGATTTTCAATCAACTCAAATACTTCATCAACCGCAAGAACGTGACCAACGAGGAGTGGGAGCATTTCTACCGAACCCGCTGGGCCCACGACAAGGAGGTGCGCTCCACCCACGGTGTCAACTGCACCGGTTCCTGTTCGTGGCGCATCTTCGTCAAGAAGGGCATCGTCACGTGGGAGATGCAGCAGACCGACTACCCCGCTACGCGGCCTGGTCTGCCCAACCATGAGCCGCGCGGCTGTCCCCGCGGCGCCAGCTACAGCTGGTATCTCTACAACTCCGGCCGCGTGAAGCATCCGATGATTCGCAAGGAGCTCCTCGACCTCTGGGAGGCGGCCTTGGCAGCCCATCCCGACCCCGTCGAGGCCTGGGCCTCCATCGTCGAGGACGCCGACAAGCGCAAACGCTATAAGCAGGTGCGCGGCCTCGGCGGCTTCGTGCGCCTCGACTGGCCAACAGCACTGAAGATCATGGCGGCCAGCAACATCTACACCATCAAGAAGTTCGGTCCCGACCGTCTCGTCGGCTTCACGCCGATTCCCGCCTTCTCCATGCTCAGCTATGCCGCCGGCACCCGCTACCTGAGTCTGCTTGGTGGCGCTTGTCTGAGCTTCTACGACTTCTATTGCGACCTGCCGCCGTCGTCGCCACAGACCTGGGGCGAGCAGACCGACGTCCCCGAGAGTGCCGACTGGTACAACTCCTCCTTCCTCCTGCTCTGGGGCAGCAACGTGCCGACGACGCGCACACCCGACTCGCCCTTCTATACCCAGGTGCGCTACAAAGGTACCCAGGTCGCCGTCGTCTCTCCCGACTACAGCGACGCCTCGAAGTTCGCCGACGTGTGGATGGCGCCCAAGCAGGGCACTGACTCCGCCTTGGGCATGGCTATGGGCCATGTCATTCTCAAGGAGTTCTACCACGACCGCACCGTGCCCTATTTCGACGACTACGTGCGCAAGTTCACCGACCTCCCCTTCCTCGTCAAGCTCGAGGATACCGGTGATGGACGCTATGCCGCCGGCATGCTCCTGCGCGCCGCCGACCTCAAGGACAACTTCGGCGTGAAGCAGAAAGCCGAGTGGTACCCCATCACCATCGATGATCCCTCCGGCGAGCTCGTCACACCCAACGGCAGCATTGGCAGCCGATGGAACGACGAGGGGCGCTGGAACCTTAAATGCGAGGACGTGCGCACGGGCAAACCCTTCACGCCGCGTCTCTCCCTCATCGACCATCGCGACGACGTCGTGACGCTCCTCGACCCCTATTTCGGTGGTGCCGACTACAAGAATCCCCATTTCGCCGCTACGCGTCATGCCGACATCATCGAGCACAAGGTGCCCGTTATCCATGTCGAGACCAAAGACGGTGTGGTGTGCTGCGCCAATGTTTTCGACCTTCTCATGGCCCATTATGGCATCGACCGTGGTCTGGGCGACGTCAACTGCGCCACGAGCTACGACGACGACCTGCCCTACACCCCGAAGTGGCAGGAGCAGATAACGGGAGTCTCGGCCGACAAGGTCATCCGGACGGCCCGCTCCTTTGCCGCCACAGCCGAGAAGACACGCGGCAAGAGCATGATTATCATCGGTGCCGGTGTCAACCAGTGGTACAACACCGACATGACCTACCGCGCCGCCATCAACATGCTCATGCTCTGCGGTACGCTCGGCGTCAACGGCGGTGGCTGGAGCCACTATGTCGGTCAGGAGAAGGTGCGCCCGCAAGCTGGCTGGGCACAGATGGCCTTCGCCCTGGACTGGCACCGCCCGCCCCGCCACATGAACACCGTGAGCTATATCTACGAGCATGCCGACCAGTGGCGCTACGAGAAGGTCACCGTCGACGAGCAGCTGTCGCCCCTGGCCCATAAGGAGCCGTGGAAAGGCCTGACGCTCCTCGACTGCAACATCAAGAGTCAGCGCATGGGCTGGCTGCCCTCTTCACCGGAGTTCAACCGCAACTCCCTCGACCTCTGCCGCGAGGCTGCCAAGGCCGGGATGAGTGAGAAGGACTATGTCTGTCAGCAGCTCCATGAGGGTAAGTTGTCATTGGCTGCCGAGGACCTCGACGCCCGTGAGAACAGTCCGAAGGTGCTCTTCATCTGGCGCGCCAACCTCATCGGCTGCTCGGCCAAAGGCATGGAGTTCTTCATGAAGCATCTCCTCGGCGCACAGAACAACGTGCTCGGACAGAACCTTGAAGAGTGTGGACAGCCGTTGCCGAAATATGAGAAATGGCATTCCGAGGACACCGTCGGCAAGCTCGACCTCGTGGTCAACATCGACTACCGCATGACGCAGTCGAGCATCTTCGCCGACATCGTCCTGCCCGCCGCCACCTGGTATGAGAAGGAGGACATCTCGTCCACCGACATGCACCCCTTCCTCCATCCCTTCAGCAAGGCCGTTGACCCCGTGTGGGAGAGCCGCACCGACTGGGATATCTTCCGCGAGCTCTCGAAGGTCTTCTCCGACATGGCCGTCGGACATCTTGGCCACGAGAAAGACGTTGTCTATGGACCGTTGGCCCACGACAGTGCCGGGGAAATCAGCGAGCCCCTCGTCGCCAGCGACTGGAAGGAGACGGGCGAGATGCCCGAGCCCGGAAAGAACATGGGCAACCTCGTCGTTGTCACACGCGACTATCCCGACATCTACCGCCAGTTCACGACCGTCGGTCCTCTTATCCGCGACAAGGGCATTGGCGGCAAGGGCATCGGCTGGTCGGCACGTCCCGAGTACGACGAGCTGAAGGCCATGAACGGTGTGGAGCGCGAGGAAGGCGTCAGCAAGGGTATGCCCCTTATTAAGGAGGCCACGCAGGCCTGCGATGCTGTCCTCACCCTCGACCCCACGAGCAACGGAGATGCCGCCTATCGTGCGTGGAAAGCCTTGGAGAAGAGCGTCGGACTGCCGTTGGCAGAACCGCTGACGGCAGACTTCGGCAAGACGAAATATACGTATAAGGACTTGGTCGTCCAACCGCGTCTGTCCATGCCCACCCCTATCTGGTCGGGCATCAACAACAAGACCACGGAATATACGGCCAACTACACCAATATCCACTACCTCATCCCGTGGCGCACGGTGACGGGCCGCCAGAGTTTCTACCAGGATCATCCCTGGATGCAGGCCTTTGGTGAGAACCTCGTATGCTACAAGCCGCCATTGGCCAAGAAGGAAATCAACAACCTCAAGGAGCGGCTGCATCTCAGCGACGACACCCTGGCGCTGAACCTCCTCACGCCGCACAATAAGTGGACCATCCACTCCTCGTGGAACGACAACCTGCTCATGCTCACCCTCGGTCGCGGCGGCCCCGTCATCTGGATGAGTGAGACCGACGCCGCCAAGCTTAGCATCAGCGACAACGACTGGGTGGAGGTTATCAACGACAACGGGTCGGCCATGGCGCGGGCCTGCGTCAGCCAGCGCATCCCTGAGGGCGCACTCTATATGTATCACAACCAGGGACGCACCGTCAACGTGCCCCTCAGTCCCCTCACGGGCAACCGTGGCGGTATCCACAACTCCATCTCGCGCTTGTGCCCCAAGCCCACGCACATGATAGGCGGCTACGCACAGCTGTCCTACAGTCTGAACTACTATGGCACGATAGGCGCCAACCGCGACGAGTATGTATTGTTGAGAAAGGTGGACAACGTAAATTGGGAATAAGATGAAGATCAAGACACAAATAGCAATGGTCCTCAACCTGGACAAGTGCATCGGCTGCCACACCTGCTCGGTGACCTGCAAGAACGTATGGACATCGCGTAAGGGTATGGAGTATGTCTGGTGGAACAATGTGGAGACCAAGCCCGGCCCGGGCTATCCCAAGACATGGGAGAACCAGGACAAATATCGTGGCGGATGGGTGAAGACGAAGAACGGCGGTACGGAGCTGCGCCTCGGCAACCGGCCAAAGGTGATGTCACAGCTCTTCTCCAATCCCTATCTGCCACAGGTCGACGACTATTACGAGCCTTTCACCTTCGACTTCTCCTCGCTGAAAGGCAAGCGACGGCTGAAGACACCGCCCTCGGCCCGTCCCTTCTCCATGATTACGGGCAAGCAGATGGACAAGGTCAAGGACGGTCCGAACTGGGAGGACGACCTCGCCGGAACTTTTGATGAGCGCAAGAGCGACCCGAACCTCAAGGGCATCGACACCGCGGGCTTCGAGGCCTTCGAGCGCACGTTCATGTTCTATGTGCCGCGCCTCTGCGAGCACTGCCTCCACCCGGCCTGCATCCCGAGCTGTCCCTCCGGCGCCATCTATAAGCGCAAGGACGGCGTGGTACTCATCAACCAGGACCGTTGCCGCGGATGGCGTCAGTGCATATCGGCGTGCCCGTACAAGAAGATATACTTCAACTATGAGCGGATGAAGAGCGAGAAATGCGTGTTCTGCTATCCCCGTCTCGAGGACGGCCAGCCCACGGTGTGCAGCGAGACCTGTGTGGGTCGCATGCGCTACCTCGGCGTCATCCTCTACGATGCCGACAAGACCGACTCCTATGCCGCTGCCGACGAGCGTGACCTCGTGGCCAAGCAACGTGAGATGATTCTCGACCCCAACGCCCCCGCCATTATCGCCGAGGCCGAGCGTCAGGGCGTGAGCCACAACTGGATTGTAGCTGCGCAGAAGAGTCCGGCCTATAAGCTCATGAAGGAGTGGGCCATCGCCTTCCCCCTCCATCCCGAATACCGTACGCTGCCTATGGTGTGGTATGTCCCAGCCATGAGCCCGAAGAAAGAGGAGCTGACCAAGAAGGAGCAGAACCCGGACGCCGACACCGACACCGACGAGATGGACTATTTCGCCAAAGTTGACGAGATGCGCATCCCGGCACAGTATTTTGCCAACCTGCTCACAGCCGGTGACGTGCAGCCCATCCGCGAGGCCCTTGCCAAGCTTGTCGCCCTGCGTGAGTACATGCGGAGGAAGACCGTCGATGGACAGGAACAGCCCGCTGTGCCTGAGGACTTAGGACTGACGGCAGCTCAGTACGACGACATGTACCGGTTACTCGCCATTGCCAACTACGAGGACCGCTTCGTCATCCCCTCATCGCCCAAACAGCAGGGGAGTCATCATTTCGACGAGCGCACAGGTCTTGGCTTCGACGACGAGGAAGCGAACTTCGTCGAGGGCTGCAAGCGTTGCAATCTCTTCGGTGGTAAGTAAAGATGGGTATTAATGACCACTGGAATGAATAATAACGACAGCGACCATGATTCAAACTTATAACATTCTTTCCCTCATTCTTGACTATCCCACTGCCGAACTCTGGGACAGTCGCGCCGACATCTTGCCCGCGCTCCGTGCGGAGGGTGTCCTCAGCGAGGCCTTGCTCAGTAAAGTGGAGACCTTCTTGGGCTATGTGGCGTCCTTTGCTGACGCCCGTAGCTGGCAGGCGGCCTACAGCGACCTCTTCGACACCCAGACGAAGACCAACCTCTATCTCTTCGACATGGTCTATGGCACGAGCCGCGACCGCGGACAGGCTATGGTCGATCTGAAGGAGGAGTACCTCAAGGCCGGACTCATGCCCGCCGAGGACGAGCTCCCCGACTATCTGCCGATGTACTTGCAGTATGTCGCCAACATGGACGACCTCGCTCAGGCGCGGGCCGCCATAGACGACATCCGTGGCGTGCTCACAAAGATGGACGACCGCTTTGCCAAGGAGCAGCATCCCTATGAACCACTCATCGCGCTCTTGAAGGAATCATAAAATCTCACGGCTATGCACACTTTCCTATTCCAATATCTCCCCTACATCGCCGGTGCCCTCTTCGTCTGCGGCGTGACCTATCGCATCGCGGCCCAGGGCAAGACCGTGCAGGCTTACTCCACGCAGTTTCTGAGCAACGACCTCCTGCTCAAGTGGGGCAGCAATCTCTTCCATGTGGGCATCATCATGGTGTTCTTCGGCCATATCTTCGGCCTCCTCGCACCGGAATGGTCCTACGACTGGCTCATCACCAACGAGCAGAAACGGCAGCTCGCCATCGTCATGGGCTCCGGTGCCGGGCTCATCACCCTTGTAGGCATCAGTCTGCTGACGCTGCGCCGCTTCACCAACCGCAATGTCGTGGCCAACAGCCATTTCGGCGACTACCTCTTCGTGGTGCTCATCTTCCTGCAGATTGTCACGGGACTCTTAGGCACCATGGAGACCGTCAACAGCGATCTGGAGCACTATATGAACCTCGACCGCTGGGCTCAGGGCCTCTTCACCTTCCTCCCCGAGGCTCCCGACTTCATTGTCCACGCCTCGCTGCCGCACAAGATTCATATCCTTTTGGGCTTCCTGCTCGTCATCATCTTCCCCTTCACCAAGTTGATGCACATGGTGGCCCTGCCCGTGAGATACCTCATCGACTATTTCCAAGGACTGATAAGAAGGAAATAATTCACATTATTCATATAAAAAGTAACAGAACTATGTTATTATTAGCTGCCGCCGTAGCGACCCTACCGTTGACGACTAAGCCACTCACCGACACCACCCAAGTCTTCCACTTGGGCGAGGTGACGGTCTTCGAGCATCAGGATAACTTTAAGACGAACCAGGTCAGCTCCGACTTCATCAAGTCGGCCGATATGCAACGCGTCTCCGAAGCCCTCAACTGGGTGCCCGGACTCATCGTCCAGGAGACGGGCGGGCGCAGCGAGGCCGGCTTCATGCTCCGTGGCATTAGCAGTGCCGACGTGCCTATCTACATCGACGGTGTGCCGATGACGGCGCCCTACGATGGTACCGTTGACCTCTACCGCCTCCCCGCGGGGATGCTGAGCCGGATAGACGTCAGCAAGTCGGCCAGCTCCCTCCTCTTGGGAGGCAACACCTTGGGACCGTCTATTAACCTCGTCTCGCGACAGCCGATGAAACCACTAGAGCTGCATTTCGACGTGAATACGCTCTGGCACAGTAACCTCAACATTGGAGGACGCTGGGGCAAGTGGTTTGCACAGGTCGACCTGGGCTACAGCAACGTCGGCAACTTCCGTCTGCCTCACAGCTATCCCACGACATCGCCCTATCTCGACGGCCACAAGCGCCTCAACTCCAAGTCGCGTGACTTCAACCTCAACGCCAAAGTAGGCTATGTGCCCAATGCCACCGACGAGTATGTCGTGGGCTATACCCTTGTGCGCGCTGAGAAGCACATCCCCCCGTATCTCGGTGGGAACGGCAGGGCGCAGTTCCGCATCTATCCCGACTGGGATAAGGACGAGCTCTATTTCCATTCCACCACGCGTGTGGCTCCCAAGCTGACGCTGAAGAGCCGCCTGTGGTACGACACGTTCAAGAACACACTCGACTCCTACGACGACTTCACTTATTCCACGCAGAAGGGAAAGCAGGGGTGGACAAGCATCTACGACGACTATGCTTTGGGTGCCAATGTCAACCTCGTGTGGGCAACAGCCGACAACAACGACCTGAAGTTCGGCGGCAACTATAAGTACGATGTCCACCGCTCCCACAATGTCGGTGAGCCCGTGGCCCATATCAGCGAGGGCATCTACTCTTTCGTCGTCGAGGATGAGGCGCGTCTCAACCGCCAGCTCTCCGTCACGGCTTCCGTGGGATGGTTCGGCCGGACAGGCTATAAGGTGGAGGAATACAACAAGAAGACAGGCATCACTGAACAGCCCAACTCCCACGACAGCAACATCAACGCCCTTGCCGCCCTCGACTATCATCCTTCTGCCGACCAGCACTTGCGCTTCACGGTGGGCCGTTCATCGCTCTTCGCCCGTATGAAGGACAGATATTCCTACAAACTCGGCAAGGCTATCCCCAATCCTGACTTAGGCACGCAGAATGCCATCAACCTCGACCTCGCCTATGAGGGCCGGTGGAACAACCTCACCTGGCAGGCTGGTGCTTTCTACAACTTCATCAACGACATCATCCAGGAGGTCACAGGTGTTGACGCCAGCGACCCGAAGATCTACCAGTTGCAGAACCGCGGCAAGGCACAGTACCGTGGCTTCGAGGTCGGCGCGGGCTATCAGTTGCCCTGGCTGACGGCCAATGCCAACTACAGCTTCATCGACCAGAGGAACATGGACAACAAGGACTTGAAGTTCCTCTACAGTCCTAAGAGCAAGTTCACTGCCTTCCTGGAGCTTCGTCCCATCTGGCAGTTGCGTCTGCAGGGCCGTCTGATTGCTCAGAGCAAGGCCTACTCCTCTTCCGACGGCAGCACCAGCACGGCAGGCTTCGCTACCATCGACGCCAGCCTCGCCCGCAAGGTATGGAAGACCGACCTGAAGGTCGGCGTCCTTAACCTCGCCGACCGCGTCTATGAGTACACCGAAGGATACCCCATGCGCGGACGCACCTGGTACGCCAGTGTCTCTTTTGACCTATAATAAGATATGAAGATTACTATTTTCACCGGTCCGCGTGGTGCCGGAAAGTCCACGCGCTTCATCCATGAATATCGCAGTCATGGCGATGGACTCTGCTTCTTTTCTTTGAAGCGGTTTGGTGCCGACGGTAAGGTCTGTGCTTACGACCTCGTGCTCTATCCTAAGGACGAGACGCTGCCTTTCTTCGAGAAAGATCCGGAGGTGGAGATGGAGACAGCGTCGAAGGAGACATTGGCCGTGAAGGACCTCACGGGCGAGCTAATGCACAGCTGCAGCTACTTCGTCCATAAGTCGGCTTTCGACAAAGCACTGGAATACTATAAGGAGCATCCTGAGGCCAAAGAAATATGGATCGACGAGATCGGCCGCATCGAAATCGCTGGCCAGGGCTTTCGTGAGTTGCTCATGACGGCTATCGCCGACGGCAAGGACCTCTACTTTGTCGCGCGCAACAACTTCATCCAGCGCCTCATCCCCCTCCTGCCCGCCGATGCCGACATCGAGATGGTGGATGTGGAAAAGATATCTTGAGAGGTATAACAATCTCTTTGCCTAAGGCGATAAAAAGTTGTATAGACAAGGGGATTGTTATCCTTATGTTTAAAGGGGTAGACTTTATCCTACTTTCCCTGTAGTATATTCACGTTGAAGTATGGCATATACATAACCAGGACTTTGGGAATAGAGCCCAGTCTCCTTATTCTGCAACAATTCCAATGTATGGGAGTTATATATTATATTCAGAGCTGTGGGCATGTCCAACTTGTAATCGGCCATGAGATACTTTGTCATCTCATCAACCGCAAAATTGATCATATAGTCGGTTTGCTGTTCTTTCGTCATATTCTTTTGAGAAATCCGTATTAGTTCCATGGTAGAGTATCATACGAGTTTCCCTCCATTTTTACGGCATATGGCTACCAAGTCATCCAGTGTATCCTCAACAGACAAAGTATGCTCCACATCATAGTAATCATTTAGGAAATGAATACCTTTGAAGTTGTAGAGATAGCGGAATGCCTGCTGTACTGACAGCTGGAACCGACGGGCAAAGTGCCGTATTATCATATTACAATATGGAATGAAGTATTTGTCTGTCATGATTGCCTTCCTTTGGTTTTTGCAAAGATAATCCAAATAAGGAAAGGAAGCAAACTTTTGGCTGACTTTTTCTCTCTAATTTATACATTTCTCTACAGAATCATTCATTCCATATCAGCTATAAATTCTACCTATGGAGACACCCATAGGTAGGATTCTTGTCATTTCTTATCCCCTTCTCATAGTCATCCCTTAGCGTTATGCTTCTTTTAGAACGGCCAGAGGAGCGGCAGGAGGAAGGTCATGGCCACGCCGATGATGATCTGCAGAGGAAGGCCGACGCGGACGTAGTCCATGAACGTGTAGTGCCCGGCCTTCATCACCAGTGCGTTGGGCGGTGTGGAGAAGGGCGAGGCGAAACACATGCTGGCACCTAACGTCACGGCCATGAGGAACGCCTTGGTCTCGTTGCCCTTTGCCATGCCCATCATACGGTTGCCGGCGGCACGCGCCAGGCCCGTCTGGAGGATGGCCCCGCCCACGACGAAGAGCCCCACCATCATGATGACGACGGAGGAGGAGAAACCGGACAACGCCTCGGCAGGCGTGAGGATGCCGGAGAGAATGAGCACGACGAGAGCCGACAAGGCTACAATGTCACTCCTCACGCGGCCCCAGATGAACAGGGCGATGGTGAGGACAAGTACGATGAGCGTTATAGTCATATCATTGCAAACTTACGACTTTCGCCCCATATTCCCAAGTTTATTGTGATTATTTTCAGAGATATAACAACCTTTTGGTATGCTGCTTATTTCGTGTCGCTCGGCTCCGCATGGATGTAATATTGGTCGGGGGTGCCAAAGTCTTCATCACCCTTAGCCAGCACGATGGCTATCCTGGAGCCCCACTGATCGACATAATAGACCGGGGTGTCGCCATCTGGCAGGCAATGGAAGAAGGAGCGGGCTTTGTCGACTTTCTCCGCACGTATCTTGGACACGCTCGGATAGTATCTCCTCAGGAGGTTGTAGAGCAGCTCACACTCATCGCTGGCCGCCATGCCCTTGTCAGCCCATGTGTAGACACGGGCATAGAGGTGGCCGTCCTTGTCATAGCGCGGCGGATAGAGATTGTATTGTTCATGGGGCATAAACACGTTGTAGATGCCGGTGCCCACCTTGTCGGGCGTTCCCACCTTGTCCGTCCAATCATAGCAAAGGAAATCGCGCTGGCGGAAAGCCAGATCGAGATTGTAAGTGTAGACCACTTCACCATGTTTCCATCCCTCAACAAAAATGCCGACCAGGTCCCTGTCGTAGAAATAGTTCGACCATTCAGAGGTGGTGGAAATCTTCATGCCTTCCTTCGAGCTTTCCTTGGAGCATAGTTTGAGGGTGCCGCCGACGTTGTCACTCCTCCGCCAGGTGATGGAGTCGTAATAGGTGAAAGCGGGGTTTTGCAAGCTTTCCATATCCGTCCAGTCGGTCAGCTTGAAGTGCATCAGTTCAAAGGGTGCGAAGAAGATCTTGTCACCTATAGGTCCTGCGTACCTTTCAGACGTGATCTTCACCCTGAACTTGCAGTCATTGGGCACTTCCTCCTTGAGGCCGTCACGGATGGCGGCTGTCTGCTCATCGTCCAACGCCGTGTAGTATTTCAAGCCATAGACGCGCTCGTCGGAGCTTGTCAAGTAAAGGGGACCCACCACGACAAGCTGTGTGCGCCCAGCGCCATCATCATTGTAAGAGCAGCTGATGAGCTGCGTGTCGCCCCAGCGGCCATCAGCCGAACGGCTGTTGAAGGAATACCATCCGCTGCTGGTCACCTTCATCCCATGCGCGTTGTATTTTTTGAGGTTCTCTCCAGGATGGTATTCCATGAGTTTGCTGCCGTCTTTGTCAAAGACCAAGACTTCAGACATCAGCAGGTCGCTGCTGGTATTCTCCTTGATGTGGCCATCGTCACCAATCACATAGGCTTCCTCAAGCTTCCAGCCATGGCCGTAGGCGCCTTTCCCGGAAGAGCATTGTCCGTCGTAGGTATAGCTGCCATCACTCAGCTTCGTGAATGTGGCTTCACGAAATGGATTGTCTGGACGGTTATGAATAACGTTGTCGTCGTTGTCACTGCCGCAAGCCGACAAAAGGCACGATAATAGGAGGCAACAGACAAAGGCCGGGAGTTTTCTCATTCCCATTGCTGCTTTGCGTGTAAGTAGAGAGTTATTACCAATTGCTAAAGTCATAAGATGATGGTTTATTGTTTATGTGGTGCGAAATTACGGAAAAATAGTCAAAGTTGCAAGGAATGGAAGAAGAATCATTCACGCAGAACGAAAATACGGTCAGCAACGGCAATTCAATTTAGCGAGGAACTATCTGCTGAAGAAGGCACGCAAGTACAGACAGCCAGCAAGGGTGCTCAATATAATATATCTCAACTCAATGCATATCTTGCAGTGAACTCAGTTGGATAGAATCCCAAGGAAAATTAGAGCAAACACGCGAATACAACCTCCGTATGAAAGCATTGAATGACCAGGTGGCAATGGGAAAAGCCCTATTTGTTGAATAAACTGACATTTTTGCCCCCTGTTTTTGCGATTTTTGAATGCAGGCTGTCCCTGGGTTGTGATTTCGCGATTCCTATTCGTGTTTATGTATGTGTCTGGGAATCAGAGAGATAGAAAGTAGAGCGTGATCACGTATCAAAAAAAAACGGTAGTTTGGCCTTGTGCTTCCTATGGAAACCATGGTCAAACTACCGTTTTTTTGTGATCATCTCATTGATTTTTGCGGGTCATCTCACTGTTTTCGTCAGATGAAACCATAGAGATGTCCGCCACATCTCAGTGCTTTCTTCTGAGAAATCTTCTGAAAAGGATCCTTCCTCACACTTTTTTCGTGCTTTCGATTTTATGCTCTTTCCAGATTGCGAAAATGCGTTGTATGTTTTTTTGAGTACGCATAGACAAATTCAGGAAATGGTGGATGAGGGATCATTGAACGATATTACCTATATTTGAACATAAATGCTAGGACCGAATCGTGTGGAATGGCTATTTTTGCAATATCAATCTGAACAAGAATCTAAATCCATTCATCATGAGAAAGAAATACGTCCTAGCCTGCATCCTAGCCTGTGCCTTGTCGTCAAGTGTGCAGGCCCAACGCGTGACCGACAAGCTCGATCGCGGACTTGTGGCTGTCAAGACTTCTAATGGCGTCTTCTGCTCCTGGCGTGTCAACGCTGAGGAGTACTACGATGTCACCTATAATCTCTATCGCAATGGCGTGAAGGTCAACGACCAGCCGCTGAGCGTGTCGAACTATACCGATGTTTCCGGTTCTACCACCGATACATATACCGTACGCCCCGTCGTCAAGGGCAAAGAACAGTCCAGCACCGAAACGGCTGCAAAGGTGCTGGACAACGACTATGTCGAGATCGCTAAGCCCAAGCGCCTCTCCAACGACGGCAAGACCGACGTCACCGATGTCTATCAGCCCAACGATGCCACTATCGCCGATGTGGATGGTGACGGACAGATGGAACTCATCGTCAAACAAATTTGTACAACCGATGACCCAAAAAACAAACCCGACGGTCCCGACTTCGACCGTATCGAAGTCTTTAAACTCAACGGACAGTTGCTTTGGTGGATCGACTGCGGCCCCAACCTCTGTGACTTCCAGCACAACGAGACCAACATTGCCGCCTATGACTGGGACGGTGACGGCAAGGCTGAGTGCATCATGCGTGCCGCCGACGGTACGACGATCCACACCGCCAGCGGCAAGACCATCGTCATTGGCGACAAGTCGAAAAACTATCGCGCCGACTGTCAGAACGGCAGCATGTCAGAGTATTTCGTCCATTCCGGTTCCGAGTTCCTGCTCTACATGAATGGTCAGACCGGTGAGCCCTATCAGATAGGCCCCGCCGCGCATCCTGATTATATGGACTATCCGCTCAAGCGACTCGAGGACGGCGAGACCGATCTGAACAAGGCGTGGGGCGACGGCTACGGCCACCGCAGCTCGAAGAACTTCTTCGGCGCGCCCTATCTCGACGGTCACAAGCCTAGCATCTTCCTCGCCCGCGGTATCTACACCCGCCACAAGATGATTGCCCTCGACGTGGATCCGGCGACACACCAGCTCTCCACACGCTGGCGCTGGAACTGCAACACGCCGGGCAGTCCTTGGTACGGGCAGGGCTACCACAACTATACGATTGCTGATGTCGACTGGGACGGACGCGACGAGATTTGCTTCGGCTCTATGGTCATCGACGACAACGGCAAGGGACTCAGCACTACCGGACTCGGACATGGCGACGCCCAGCACGTGGGCAACTTCGATCCCTATCGCCACGGACAGGAAATTTTCGCCTGCAACGAGGATGCGCCTGCCAACAACTACCGCGATGCCACCACCAGCAAGATCTACTACCGCTTGGCCAGCGGAAGCGACGACGGACGCTCGATGATGGGCAACTTCACCGACAAGGTACCCGGCGCCATCGGCTCGTCGGGTCACGACACACCGATCAGTGCTGTCACGGCCAAGCATATCGGAGACTCAGGCTATGACTTCGATCTGAACTTCCGCATCTATTGGGACGGCGACCTTCTGGAAGAAACGCTCAACGGCACACAGACGCGCAACTCCACCTTCCGCATCCATAAATACGGTGCAGGCGACATCAAGACACTTGACGGCTCACTGAGTAACAACGACACCAAGGCTACGCCCTGCTTCCAGGGTGACATCTTCGGCGACTGGCGAGAGGAAGTCGTGGCACGTACGCCCGACAACAAGATACGTATCTACACCACCACAGACCCCACCGAATACCGCAACTGCACACTGCTCTCTGACAAGCAGTACCGCAACGCCATGGTCTGGCAGATGAACGGCTACAACCAGCCGCCGCACGTGAGCTACTTCCTCGGCAAGATGGAAGGCATCACCGTCGCTCCGCCACCAGAGACCACCAACGGACGCACTGTCGTGGACAACGGCGGCTCCATCGGCGCAGGGCTCAACGACAAACAGGTGATGCTCGACGAGACCAACGACATGACCGTCAGCGTCAGCGACGGAGCGGCTCCCTATATCTTCTTCGACAACGCACCGACATGGGTACAGGGGCACGACGACAATAACAATATCACCACCACGGTCTATACCCATACACTCACCGGTGGCGCCTTCTCCGGAGCCATGAGACTCATCAAGCAGGGCGACGGTACCCTCGTGCTGCCCAAGGTCGACGAGCGCTATACGGGCAACACTGACGTGTGGGCCGGTACGCTCGCCTTCGACGGAACGCTGAAGAGCAGCCGGCTCTGGCTCAACCGCTTTGCCGTGCTGAGCAGCAACGGCGGCGTGTTCCGTTCTATCAAGGCTGACTATGGAGCATCGGTCCTGCCCGGCGGCAAGGTCTCGGTGGGCACCATCACCACCGATACGCTCGCACTTGGCTTTGGCAGCATCGTCGATTTTGACATTGACGCCAACGGAAACGCTGACCAGATCGTCGTGAACAAGGTGATGAGCATCGAGCAAAAAGACTGGGCACAAGGTCCGGAGTACCTTGTTCCACGCTTCAACTTCCACTTCATCGACGGAAACGTGAAGGCAGGAAGCTATACGCTTGGAAAGGTTCAGAAGGTCGACGGCGACATCGCCAAAGTGGTTGTCACCGGACTCAAAGGCCACAAGGCAACGATCGCTGTCAACGACGGCAACCTCGTGCTCACCATCGCAGACTCCCGTCAGGCAGCTGACGTAGAGTGGAACGGCGCACAAGGCACTACATGGAATATCGCCGACGCAGAGAACTTCACCAACACCAGCGAGAAGACCAGCGATGTCTTCGTCTCCGGTGATAATGTGACTTTCAACGACAATGCCGCTTCCGGTACGGTTGTCATCAAGGGTGAGGTGAGCCCCGCTTCCGTCACTTTCAACAACAGTAAACTTGAATACGATCTCTCGGGTGATGCCATCACGGGCAACACCAAGATCATCAAGAAGGGTACGGCACTGGCTAAGCTCCACAATGTCAGCGACTTCACGGGATCGGTAAGCATTGAGAACGGTACGCTTGCTGTCGACAACCTCGGACAGAAGTCGGGCGTCAACAACGGTGCGTTCGGTGTCTACACCAATCAGGTGACGCTCAACGGTGGTACGCTGGAGGCTCTCGCTACGCTCACCACCGCCCATCCCGTTTTGCTCGGTTCCAAGGGTGGCACTATCCTCGTGGACGAAGGTAAGACCCTCACGCTGAACACCAGCATCACTGGCAGCGGAAACACGCTCACGAAAACAGGCAAGGGTACGCTCACACTCGCTCCGTCGGCCAACTACGGTACACTCAACGTCATGGAAGGATGGGTCTACAGCCAGGAGAAAGACAATGTCCATGGATATCCCAAGAATATCGTGCTCAACAATGGCACGACACTCTCCGATCACGATAATATATACTCCTATTCCTCAAATGGTGTGAACGTGAAAGTGCCTAAGGGAGCCACTGCATCGTGGTATCTCGACTCGCGTTGCAACTACACGGGTCAGCTTACTGGCGGCGGAACGCTCAACCTCTACTCACGGAGTACACGCGCTTACCTCAAAGGCTATTGGGGCGACTTCACGGGACGGCTGAACATTGCCGGGAAGAAGACGGGCAGCTATGCCCCCATGCTCTTTGTGCAGGGCAGCCTGAAGAATGCGGAGGTCAACGCCACGATAACTTTGGACAACAATGGCAGCAATGTTGCTGTCGGCAGCATGAGCGGTTCGGCTCAACTCGACGGAAAGGGTATCTGGTCGATTGGCGGTAACGACAAGGACTTCACCTTCCAGGGATATGTCAATGGCGGCGGACTCGTCAAGATCGGCAATGGCATGATGACCATCGGCAAGAAGCAGGACAAGCTCAGCAAGCAGGTCGACGTGCAGGGCGGTACGCTCAACATCAACAGCAGTGCTACGGCTATCACCGCTGACAACAGATGGTTTGGCCAACAGACCGTCAGCGTCACTAATGGCGGATGCTTTGCCGGACGTGGCGTCGTGGAGAAGATCCTCGTCAACGATGGCGGAACACTGCAACCGGGCAACGCTGACAATTCCATTCAGTATGGAGCACTGAAGACTGCCAGCGGATGCTATCTCTATAAGGGAGCCAAGGTCTTGTTCAATATCTACTCTACCAAGCTCTATCCTTCACTGGGCACCGATGGCACTCTCTCGCTGGCTGACGGGTCTACAGTGGCCGTTGCGCTCAACAGCAAGTACGCGCCCAAGGCCGGAGATACCTTCACGCTTTGGGACGTCAACACGCTCAGTGCCTCGGCCGACGGCGTGACACTGCAGTTGCCCGCACTGCCCAATGGCCTTGCCTGGGACACTACCGAGCTCTTCCAACAGAAGGGTCTGCTGAAGGTCGTCACCGCAACAGGCATCAACCAGCTCACCGCTGATGCTGTCTTCCACTGCGAGGTCTTCAAGATCAACGGCACAAGAGTCGGGGTGCTCACCACTACCAAGGCAAGACTCAATGAAGATATTCGTGGCCTCCACGTCGAACCGGGACTCTATCTCGTGAAGGCAGGCGCCACAACGATGAAAGTTATTGTGAAATGATCCATTCCCTCTCATTACTTCTCTTTCCGGCCCTCTTAGGACTGGGAGGGGAAGCTGACCGTCACACTTGCACTTCCTTGCCGCAAGACAGGCAGGGACTTGAGCATCTCGACCGCGGACTCGTCGTAGCCCGTGGCGAGAAGCCCGGCAGCTACTTTGCCTCTTGGCGCTCGCTGGCCGGTGACGAGTCAGACCTGCGCTTCACGCTGTTGCGCGACGGCAAGCCCTTGGCGCATCAACCGCAACGGGCCACGTCGATGCAGGTGCAGGGCACACCGCACAGCCGATGGCAGGTAGTCGCCGTTCATGCCGACGGCCACCGCGACTCCTCGGCCGTCGTGATGCCCTGGACACAGCCGATGCTCCGCCTCCAACTCGACAAGCCTGCCGCAGGAGAGGACTATGACTACACGCCCAACGACTGTTCGGTGGGCGATGTCGACGGCGACGGACAATACGAGCTCTTCGTGAAATGGGAACCCACCAATGCCCGCGACAACTCAATGGACGGTATGACCGGACCGGTATTCATAGACTGCTACAAACTGAGCTTGCAGGGCGACGGGCTGGCCACCAGGCTTTGGCGCATTGATCTCGGCGAGAACATCCGGGCAGGAGCACACTATACGCAGTTCATGGTCTTTGACTTCGACGGCGACGGACGGGCTGAGATGATGTGCAAGACCGCACCGGGATCGGTCGACGGCACCGGACGCTATGTCAGCCAAGCAGCTACGGACAGCACGATTCTTGCCGTGGACAACCACCGCGACTGGCGCAACCGCCGTGGCCGTGTGGCTGGAGGTCAGGAATATCTCACCGTCTTTGACGGACTGTCAGGACGCGCTCTCCACACCGTGTTCTATGAACCTAACCGCGACACCACCATTGGCGGCGAGGCCCCCGGCACCTTTGACTGGGACAGCGACCGGCACATCTTAGACAATGCTAACTATGGCAACCGCGGCGAGCGCTATCTTGCTGCCGTGGCCTTCCTGCAAGGTCGTGACCACAACCCCTCCGCCATCTTCACCCGCGGCTACTACTCCTATGCCTTTGCCTGGGCTGTGGACTTCGACGGCCACCGGCTCAAGACACGCTGGCTCCACGCTTCGCGCGACAGCAAGCAATATTCGGTTACTGATTCCCTGAGACATACTACTTCTTACGATGCGGCACCACCCACCAGTGGGTCGGGGAGTGCCACACTTTTTGCCAACGGCAACCACAACCTCAGCGTTGCGGATGTCGACGGCGACGGCCGTGACGAGTTGCTGTGGGGCTCGGCGGCACTCGACGACGACGGCCGGGTGCTCTATGCCACCGGCTTCGGTCATGGCGACGCCCTGCACGTCTTTGCCATGAATCCCCGGCGCAAGGGCTTGCAAGTCTTCGACGTGCATGAGAATAAAGGACCATACGCCTGGGACATCCACGATGCCGCCACAGGAGAGATACTCTTCAAGGGAGGTCCCAAAGGTGTTGACAACGGACGCGGACTGGCAGCCAACCTCTCGGACAAAGCCGCGGGGGCTCTGTTCACCAGTGCCGGTGACAGCAGCCTGCGCTCGGCAGTGACGGGAAAGGTGTTCTCTACGACCCACTCTTCCATCAACTTCCGCATCTACTGGGATGGCGACGAGCAGGACGAGCTCCTTGATGGGGTCAACATCCAAAAGTGGAGCCCCTCTGGGAGAACCACACTCGGAATCTTCGGCCCGGTCAACGATCCGAACAGCAACGCCGATGAGCCGAAGGAAGGACGACGACGCCGTGGCTCCGGCCGCACTTATTCTTTCCAACGGCCTTCGGTGTCGTTTCAAGGCTATGGCAATCCAGCGTCGAACAACTGGACGAAAAACAATCCCTGCCTGCAGGCCGACCTCTTCGGTGACTGGCGCGAGGAGGTCGTCTACCGCGATCGCGACGACAACAGCGTCATCTACATCTATATGTCGCAGATACCTACCGCGTTCCGCCATGTCACGCTCATGCACGATCCGCTTTATCGCCTCGGCATCGCTTGGCAAAACGTGGGCTACAACCAACCGCCACATGCGGTAGAATGAGTACGGAACGTATCGCCCTTTCCCCAACAGCCTCACCCCCAACCCCTCCCCGAGAGGGAGGGGAGTAGAATGCTGCAAGGTACGACATAGGATGATGCACGAAGTCAACACTCATCATTCAACATTCATCATTGATATAATTCATCATTCAACATTCATCATTCATCATTGAAATAACTCATCATTCATCATACAACATTCAACAATGAAATATATATCACTTCTTTTCCCCCTCTTGACTGTTCTGCCCCTATCGGCTCAGAATGTCGTGCCGGCACCCATGGAGGATGTCAACCATGTCGTCGACCTCACCCTTGATAGCCTGAGCAAGGCGCAGACGGCACGCATTCCCGCCGGCAGTTCGCGCCGCGGCAACAATCCCGTGCTCTTTCTCATCGGCAACTCCACCATGCGCAACGGTACACTTGGCAACGGCAACAACGGGCAGTGGGGATGGGGATTCTATGAGCACGCCTTCTGGGACGAGAACAAAATCACCGTGGAGAATCAAGCCCTTGGCGGCATGAGCAGCCGTACCTATTATAATAAGCTATGGCCCGACGTGCGCAAAGCACTACGCCCCGGCGACTGGGTCATCATCTCCATTGGACACAACGACAACGGACCTTATGACAGTGGACGTGCCCGCGCCTCCATACCCGGTGTAGGCAAAGACTCGCTCAACGTCACCATCAAGGAGACGGGCGTCAAGGAGACGGTCTACACCTATGGCGAGTATATGCGCCGCTTCATCAACGACTGCCGCAAGGCCGGCGCACATCCCATTCTCATGTCGCTCACGCCGCGTGATGCCTATGATCCACAGACCGGAAAGATTGTCAGAAAAATCCACACGCAGTGGTTGCAGGCCGTTGCCGCCGAGGAAGGTGTGCCCTTCATTGACCTGAACGAGATCTCGGGAACCAAGCTCGACGGGTTTAGTAAGTGGAAGGAGAAATACTATTTCTATAAAGACCATATCCACACCAGCCGTTTCGGTGCAATGATGAACGCGCGCTCGGCTGCTGAGGGCATTGCAATGAGTCCGAATCCCGCCCTCAAGCCGTTGCAGGAGATGATGCTCGACATCACGCTACCCACCTATCCCGTGCCGCGTGAACAAGGCAAGCCTGTGGTCTGGTTCACCGGTGATAGTACTGTGAAGAACGCAGACAAGGACAAGAATGGCATGTGGGGACTTGGCTCACAGGCCTATACCATCTTCGACAAAAAGAAGATTGTCTGCTACAATGCGGCCATGGCGGGACGCAGCTGCCGCACCTACCTCAACGAGGGACGGTGGGACCGTGTCTACAACTCGCTCCAGCCCGGCGACTACGTCTTCATCCAGTTCGGTCATAACGACATCGGACCCATCGACAGCAACAAGGAGCGTGGCGAGATTGCCACGGCACAGGACACCTGCCATGTGTACAAGAGCAAGTCGAAGGGTACCTATGAGCTGGTCTATAGCTTCGGTTGGTATCTCAAGAAGTTCATCGACGATGTGCGTGAGAAGGGCGCTACACCGATTCTCGTGTCGCTCACTCCGCGCAACGAGTGGAGCAATGGACATATCGAGCGCCGCAACGACACCTATGGCAAGTGGTACCGTGAGGTCGTGGAGGCCACGGGCTGTGAGTTCGTCGACCTACACAACATTGCAGCGGACTACTACGACAAGCATTGTGGTAGTAAGGACAAGGCTGCGAAGTACTACAACCACGACCACACCCACTCCTCGCTCCTCGGGGCGCGCACCAACGCCAAGTCGCTGGCTAAGGGCCTGCGCGACATCCACAGCCCGCTGGCGAAGTATTTGAAATAAGAGAAGCCCTTCCCTAACCCTCCCCAAGGGGAGGGAAATGCTATACCAAGTGGGTGGAAGGCTTAGTTGTTTGTAAAACATAGTTTGAAAGAACTGAAAACTGAATACAGAAAACTAATAATAAGACAATGAACCGACGACTCTTATCCTTGCTTCTCTGTCTCTTGGGCACCTTGCCCATGCTGGCAGAGACCGGCGCCGACAGCGTGCTGACTCTGGCCCGCCGTGTCAACGACCGCTTCATGACGGTATATGCCGACCCTACGCGGCCTACCTTTGTGAAGAAGGTGCGGCCGAGCTCGTTGTGGACACGCGCCGTGTACTACGAGGGGCTTATGGCACTCTACGCCATCGACCCTCGGCAATGCTATCTCGATTATGCCGACCGGTGGGGCGCCTTTCACCATTGGGCGCCACGCGACGGCATAACCACCACCGATGCCGACAACCAGTGTTGCGCTCAGACTTATCTTGAGCGCTACGCTATGACGGGCGACACGCTGATGGTCAGTAGCGTCAAGGCTAACCTTGAACACCAGATGGCTACCGGACGCTATGACTATTGGACATGGATCGATGCCATACAGATGGCTATGCCGGTGTATGTAAAATACTATAGTATCACCGGCGACCACCGCTATCTCGACTATGCCATCAACAGCTATCTGTGGAGCCGCAACATCTGTGGTGGCGGACTCTTCAATAAGAAGGAAGGACTGTGGTGGCGCGATAAGGACTATGTGCCACCATACCGTGAGCAGGATGGTAACTACTGCTATTGGAGCCGGGGCAACGGCTGGGTCTACGCGGCTCTGTTGCGGTGCATGGATGTCCTCGACAACAACACGAAAGAATACAAGCTGTTGAAGAAGGACTTCCTCGCAATGTCCAAGGCGCTGCTGCACTGTCAGCGTACCGACGGCTTCTGGAATGTCAGTCTCCACTCTCCGGCTACCTATGGCGGGCCGGAGATGACGGGCACGGCGCTCTTCCTCTACGGCATGAGCTGGGGCATACGCCACGGACTGCTCGCCGCCGCTGACTATCGGCCGGCCTGCGACAAGGCCTGGCGGGCACTCACGACCTGCGTACATCCCGACGGCTTCCTCGGTTGGAACCAGGGCACGGGTAAGGATCCGTCGGCCGGACAGCCGCTCAGCTATGACAAGATGCCCGATTTCGAGGACTATGGTACGGGTTGCTGGCTGCTCGGCGCTACGGAATATGCGCGGATGATGCAACCAGTGCTCAATGCCTGCTTGCCCTTTGTACTGCCCGAGGCCCGTCCCGGCACCCGTTGGTGGTGGTTCGGTTCGGCCGTCGATGAGGCTGGCCTGAAAGCCAACCTCGACGCACTGCATCGCGTAGGTATAGGTGCTGTGGAGATCACACCTATCTATGGTGTACAGGGCAACGAGGCTCACGAACTGTCTTATCTCTCTCCCGAATGGATGCGTGCCGTGCAGTTCACCGAGCGCACGGCGGCGGCCGACAGCGTGGAGGTGGACATGAACAATGGCACGGGATGGCCCTTTGGCGGTCCTTGGGTGCCCATCGACGAGGCAGCGTGCAAGGCGTTTTTTGTCGACACACTGGTGAGCAATAAGGCTGACATCAGCAAACTGACCTTTTCCATACCCGACAATGAAAAGAAATACGCGCGACTGACGGCTGTGAGGAGCTTCAAAACAGCAGACAAGCACCGCCAAAGAGTGATTGCCCTCTTCCTTAGCCGTACCCTTCAGCGTGTGAAGCGGGCCGCTCCCGGTGGCGAGGGATGGGTCATTGATCACTTTGACTCGCTGGCCGTGGCGCACTATCTCCAGCATATCGACTCGGCATTTACGGCCAGCCACACGCCTTATCCCCATACCTTCTTCAACGACTCCTACGAAGTCTACGGAGCCAACTGGACGCCCCGGCTGCTCGAAGAGTTTCAGGCACGGCGTGGCTACAACCTTTTGGACAGCCTCGACCGCTTTGTCGACGGCGACGCACAGGTGGTCTGCGACTATCGCGAGACGCTCTCCGACCTGCTCTATCACAACTTCACGCAGCAGTGGACGGCATGGGCCCACAATCACGGTGCCCTCGTGCGCAACCAGGCTCACGGCTCTCCCGCCAACCTGCTCGACCTCTACGGCACTGTCGACATCCCCGAGATCGAGGGCTTCGGACTGTCCGACTTCGGCATCAAGGGTCTGCGGCGCGATCCAGGATTCACGCGACCCAACTTCAGCGACGTCAGCATGTTGAAGTATGCGTCCTCTGCTGCCCACGTCACGGGTAAGCCTTTCACCTCCAGCGAAACCTTCACCTGGCTCACCGAGCATTTCCGCACGTCATTGAGCCAGATGAAGCCCGACCTCGACCTGATGTTCTCCTGCGGTGTCAACCACATGTTCTTCCACGGCACACCCTACAGTCCGCGTAACGCACGCTGGCCGGGATGGCAGTTCTACGCCTCGGTCAACATGAGTCCCACCAATTCTACTTGGCGCGACGCACCCTGGCTGATGGATTATATCCGTCGTTGCCAAAGCTTCCTGCAATGGGGAGAGCCCGACAACGACTTTCTCGTCATCTTGCCTGTGAAGAAGATGTGGAAGAAAGATACCCGTCATCCGCTGATGCTCTTCGACATCCACTCCATGGACAAGAAGGCGCCGGAGTTTATCCGTGCCATCCGTGAGATCGACTCCTTGGGCTATGACTGCGACTATATCAGTGAGCGGCAGCTCGCCCGCGCCAAGAAGGTGGGTGAGCAATGGATCACGGAGGCGGGCACCCGCTACCGTGGACTCATCGATTCGACCAAGCCTATCAACAGTCAGGCACTCGCCCGGCTTGCCCAGGCTGAGCCGATGCGCACGCAGCTGCACTTGAGAGCGATCCGACGCAGAAACGGCATGGGCTATCACTATTTCATCGCAAACCTAACACCCAACGATGTAGACAGCTACGTACCGCTTGCCGTAGCGTGGCACGACGCGCTGTGGTACGATCCATTGACGGGCCAGCGCTATGCCGTGGAGCAGCGCAACGGTCAGTTGCACGTTGTGCTGCGGAGTGGCGAGAGCATGATTCTCCAGACCTTCGACCGCGCGCTGCCTCAGTCGCTTGCCGCTCTGCCCCTCCGTGCCTTGCCGGGTGGCCAAACCAAAGCGCTTGCAGGTCCTTGGCAATTCGCCTTTGAGCAGTCGACACCGGCGGTACGCCGCACGTGGACACTCGACAGGCCACAGACATGGGAAATGCTTGGCGACGACAGTGCTGCCGTGACAATGGGCAGCGGAGCCTATTCCACCACGTTTCGCCTGAGCGCTGATGAGGCCCGCCGACCTTGGTTGCTCGACCTCGGCGATGTGCGTGAGTCGGCAGAGGTATGGGTCAACGGCCACTTTGCAGGTTGCGCGTGGTCTGTGCCGTTTACGCTCGACGTGAGCGGACTGTTGAAGAAAGGCGACAACACGTTGCGCATCGTGGTCACCAACCTCCCTGCCAACCGCATCGCGGACATGGATCGCCGCGGCATCAAATGGCGCGTGATGAAAGACATCAACGTCGTGGACTTGCAATACCGTAAGACCAGCTATGCCGGTTGGGCTCCCATGAAGAGCGGACTCAACGGTAGCGTCAGACTAGTAGCACTCCATCAGTAACCAACACCATACATGTGAAGACCAAATTCATATATCGTGCAGGTTGATGAGCTGTTAAATGCGAGGCGCTCTACACCTTATTATATATATAACGAAAACAAAAGCAATGAAACATATCCTTCTTTTCCTTCTGCTGCTCTGTTGCGGCAGCGCAAGTGCAGACAGCTGGCCTGACGGCACACCGATGGACGCATGGTTCAGCGACACCACGAAGGTGGATGTCCATAGCCTCGGTAAGCAGTATGTCGTCACCGACTATGGCGTGAGCACCAACCCCAACGTCGTGCAGACGGCAGCTTTGCAGGCCGTCATCGACCGTTGCCAGCGTGAGGGTGGGGGTGTGGTCGTCATCCCGTCGGGCACTTTTCTCAGCGGTGCGCTGTTCTTCAAGCCGGGCACCCATCTCCATCTCTGCGAGGGAGCCACGTTGAAAGGCTCGGACCGCATTGCCGACTTTCCCGTGCTGACGACTCGTTTCGAAGGTGAGACCTGCAAGTATTTTGCCGCTCTCGTCAATGCCGATCATGTCGACGGCTTCACGATCACCGGCAAGGGCACCATCGACGGCAACGGCTATCCCTATTGGCAGGAGTTCTGGATACGGCGGCAGTGGAATCCCGCCTGCACCAACAAGGACGCACAGCGCCCGCGACTGGTATATATCAGCAACTCCAGTCGCGTCACCGTACAGGACGTGCATCTGATGAACAGTCCCGTGTGGACCAACCATCTCTACAACTGTGACCACGTGCGCTATCTCGACTGCTTCATCTTTGCGCCTACTCAGGGCGTAAAAGCTCCGAGCAGCGACGCCATCGACATCGACAAGTGCCATGACATCCTTGTGCGTGGCTGTTACATGAACGTCAACGACGACGCTGTAGTGCTCAAGGGCGGCAAGGGCACCTACGCCGACACCATGGCCGTCAACGGCCCTGTGTCGCGCGTGATCGTGGAGAACTGCTGCTACGGCACCGTTCACAGCATGCTCACCCTCGGTTCGGAGAGTCTTTATGACAGCAATATCATCATGCGCAACTGCACGAGTGAGAACGCTGACCGCGTGCTGTGGCTGAAAATGCGTCCCGACACCCCACAGCGTTATGAACACATACGTGTGGAGGGTATTCGCGGTAAGGCACGCAACGGTCTTGTTATTCGTCCGTGGACGCAGTTCTTTCAACCATTGAAGCGTCGTGATATGCCGAGGTCCCTTTGTCGCTTCGTCACTTTGAAGGACATCGTGTTGGAGAGTCCCCAGTTCTTTGATGTCTCCGCCAGCGACAAGTATAGTCTTTCCGACTTCTCTTTCGAGAACATACGGATCATCGAGCCTTCGAAAGGCGATGCCGGCGTGTTGTTGAAACAAAGAACCATCAAGGACGTTTTAAAAACGAAATAGTTTTGTTGCATTCATTCTAAGTTTTTGGAGGCTTGTGCTGTCGATAGCACGGGCCCCTTTTTTACTTATGCTTCTGCAAACGGATAAAATGTCTGTGATGGGCGTAGAAATATGCGGAGGAAAGCGCCTATAAAAGGCAAATCTTTTGTATCTTTGCAAAATCATTAGAAATCAAAGATACCGAACCTTGAATACTAACTCTTATTTTATTATAAGGAGAATAGCGTGTGTCATGCTATTGCTCTTCCCTTTAACCATTGCAGCCGAGCGGATTTCCAACCGTCTGCGGATGACCCATATTACATTGGAACAGGGACTGCCGGGAAATACCATCCGTGACATCGTGCAAGATGATGATGGATTCCTATGGATGGCCGGCACCAACGGACTCGCCCGCTATGACGGTTATCGTTTCGTACCCTTCAACAACTATGGACGGTTGGGACTGCATTCCTTTCCGCAGCATGTCGGCAGGCTCTATCTCGACCGGCAACGTCATTTGTTGTGGTTGAGCACCTCTACCTACACCCATGCCTGCTACGATTTGCGGCAGGGTCGCTTTGTCGACTTCACTGGGCGTAACGACACCGAGCGCCCCTATCGTAAGGCCATCGCCGTGAGCGATGGTATCTGGCTCAGCAGCAACACGCTGGGTCTGCGCCATGTCATCCAGCAGGATGGTCGCTTTCGTGTGGTAGACTACACACGAGAGAATGGCCGATTGAAAAGCAGCAGTGTGAACGCTATTGTGGAGGACCGTCTGCACCATGTGTGGGCTGCCACCACGATGGGGCTTGCCCGTATAGACACACAGGGGCGCGCCACCATCCTGATGCCCCAGATCAATTTCCTTGGTTGCTATGTCCACGGTGACCGTGTGTTTGCTTTCTGCAAGGGCAATCAGACGGGCTATGTCTTCAACCTCAACGGTCAGTTGCTCTCTCGTGTCCACCTGTCACAAGCCATGGGCCATATTGGGGCCATTAAAGGATGTGTGGGTTGGCAGGGTCGCTGGCTGGTATGTGCCGGCGAAGCATCGTTCATCTTGGCGCCGTCCCATCAGAAAGGTTCCAAGGACTATGTTTGGTCCAAGCCTGCTGATCTGCAAATTCCCAAAGGTGCCATACAATGCACGGTTGATGGGTTGCAGTTTGTCGCCAATCAGAGTGGCAAACTATGGATCTTCCCGCAAAAGGGAGCCGTGCGGATGCTCGATCTGATCCCGGGACTCAAAGCAACCAAAGAGCGCAACACCATCTTCACTGTGGCACGTGGCCATGACGGGAAATACTATATCGGTTCGTATGGTGGTGGTCTCTTTGTCTATGATTATGCCACCGGCCACTTGGATCATTATTCGGCCACTGACCCACAAGCCATCATTCCGTCGAACTATATCCTTGATGTCACCACCGACCGCACAGGCTCGTTGTGGGTGAGCATGGAAAATGCAGGTGTGGTACGGCTCACGCCTCTTCTCAGCAGTTCTGTTTACTATCTTATCGATCCCGGACGTCAGGGCGATTGGACCAATTTCGTACGTTATCTCTATCGCGATGCCAGTGGTCAGTTGTGTGTGATGGCCAAGGACAATCGCCTCTATACTTTCTCTCCCGCCACTGGCGACTTCCATTATCAGGGCAGCATGTCTGCGCCCATTCTCGCTTATCTAACAGACCGTGGGCGACATACGTGGATGGCTACCCGTGGAGACGGTGTCTGGCGTGACAATAAACGCATGGCGCTCTATGTGCAGGGCAAGCGGGTGGAGATCAACGATTTCTGTTCCCTTGCGGAAGATCGGTATGGACGTATCTGGATCGGTAGTTGGGGACAAGGCCTTTTCCTTGTCAAAAAGATTGGGAGCGGACGTCTCGATGTGGCCAACATCATTACCAATAAATATAATGAGTGCCGCATACACGACATCGCCATCACATCCTCAGGGCTGATGGTGGTGGCCACCCTTAATGGACTCTATGCCGCCAACATCAATCATCGCGACGTGCGTCCCAATGATTTTTATTGCTATAGTGTGTTGAACGACCGTTTCCCCACTGACGAGGTCAACTGTTTGTGTGCGACCATGCCGACGACCGTATGGGTCGGTACTATGGGCGGACTCATCCGCTGTGATTTCTCTCGCGGACCCGGGAAGATGTCGTGGCAGGTCTTATCGGAGCGCAACGGACTGTCAAGTGACAACATCCAGTCGCTCATCAGTGACCGATATGGTTTCTTATGGGTTGCCACCGATGGCGGTCTTTCCCGGGTGGATCCGAGCAACAACTATGTCCGGCGCTATTCCCCCTCCAACGATGTGCTGTCCAATGCCTTCACAGGCAATTGTGCCTTACGGATTTCCGATCGGTGTGTTGCCTTTGGAACGTCCAACGGTCTGGTGACCATTGATCCGGAATATGAGTATCACCGCAACCGATGGAACCCCCTGCGTGTACTCATCACCGATTTGCTTGTCAATGGCATTTCCATTTATGAGGGACTCGACTCCACGTTGCTGACTCGGGGATTGCAGGCAACAGACAAGATCACACTCCGGCATAGCCAGAACTCACTGACCTTCTCCTTCTCTACTTTCGCCTTCAATGTCATTCAAGCACAGCTATACCAATATTATCTTGAGGGCGTGGACCGTCAGTGGCGACCGGCGACCGCCACGTCACAGGCTGAATACTCCAATCTGGCTCCCGGCACCTATGTCTTCCACGTGCGTGCTGTCACGCAGGACATGGTGGGACCCGAACGTACACTGCTCGTCCGGATCAGTCAGCCTTGGTACAACACGTGGCTAGCGTGGCTCTTCTACCTTGGCATTATCGTGTTGCTGGGTCTTTATCTCTATCGCAATGCGCGTGAGAAGGTGAGGTTGCATCAGCAGATGAAAATGGAGAAACAGCTCTCTGAGATGCGTACCTCATTTCTCACCCATGTCACGCATGAGTTCCGTACGCCCATCGCCGTGCTTTCCTATGCGGTTGAAAATATCGCCAAGCCGGAGAAACCGTCGCACAAAGACATTCAGACAGCGCGACGGGGCATACACCGTCTGCTCAGACTCGTGAATCAGTTTCTGGAGTTCCGCCGCCTCAATACCGGCAACATACGGATACAGGTGCAGCATGATGACATCATCGCCTTCCTGCGCGACATCTATCAAGATCTCTGGGGCATGGCATCGCAGAAACTACAGAACTATAACTTTGTGACCTTTGCCAAGTCTTTTGAGGTTGCCTTCGATCCGCAGGCGTTGGAAACCATCGTGTATAACCTGTTGTCCAACGCCGTGAAGTACACACCGGAGCGTGGAGAGGTGACGATCACTGTCAAGCACGACGAGAAAGTCCGTCAACTTGTCATCGCTGTGGAGGACAATGGACCGGGACTGACCACTGAACAGCAGCGGCTGGTGTTCCATCCTTATATGAATGGTTACGTGTCGCACAATGGTATGGGCATCGGACTCTACACGGCTTACAACATGGCTAAGGTGCATCATGGTGCGCTTGTATATCAACAAGGAGACAGTGGACGGGGCTCCCGCTTTGTACTCACGATTCCTGACAGCGATACGGCCTACACCCCAGAGGAGTTCCAGCCTCATCCGTCGCCAATCGATCATGAGGAAAACTACGAGGAAAGCATGGAGATGATCCGCAGTATGGCTCCCAATGCCCTTAACTCACAGCTGGTGGCCATCGTTGAAGACTCGCCCGACATGCAGGAGCAGATCTGCAAGGAGATCGGCACTTATTTCCACACGGTGCCCTACAGCAGTGGGGAGGAGGCTGTGGCTGACCTGGCCACTCGCAAACCAGACCTGCTCTTGTGCGATTTGATGTTGCCTGGTATCGATGGTTACGAGACAGTGAAACGCATCAAGGCGCTGCCAGGCCTAAACGAGCTCCCTGTTATCATGCTGACGGCACTCGACGATGAGCAACACCACATCAAGGGCTATCAGGTAGGGGCCGACGACTATATGGTGAAGCCTTGCAACTATCGTTTACTGGTTGCCCGCATCATGCAGTTCATTAAATGGAGGCAGCAGCGGCAGCGGGTTGTCAAGGAGGCTGCCGTGACGGGAAATTCGTCCGCAGAAGCCGCCAGTAGTCCGAGTGAGGAGAATAGCGTCCATCCGTCCGATATCCTGCTGTCCAGCCCTGCCGACAAGCGCTTTTGCGAACAGGTGGAGATGCTTGTCGGTCAGCATATTGGTGATCCGGCTTTCTCGATCGATCAGCTGGCCACGATGCTTGCCATGGGACGCACCAAATTCTATGGAAAGATGAAGGAGCTCTATGGCACTTCTCCCAACAAATATCTGATGAATCGTCGCATGGCCAAGGCGGCCGAACTTCTTCTGGAAGGGCGCTATACGGTGTCAGAGGTAAGCTATCGTGTGGGCATCCGTGACTCCTCCTATTTCAATAAGTGTTTCAAGGCTGCCTATGGCGTGGCCCCCAGCAAGTACCGGGGGACACCTCCCTTGGATGAGGCGTGAAAAGAAACATCGGAAGAGTTAGCTTGAATAGTTGACTCTTCTTCCTGTGACACTGAGATCAAACGATTGAAAACCGAATGTCGAGAAGAACCCGCTTCTTGATATTCGGTTTTTCTTTTTCTGATGTGCTGTTTCCTATCGCGGATGTGCTCCTTTCCTGTCTTTCTTGCCTTTGAAAGATAGGTGTGCACGATTTTTTATATCTCTGTACAATTATCACCGACATGGACGGTAACTTCCAAATCAATGTCAAGGCCGGAACGAAAGTCAAAATTAGTTATGTGGGCTTTGAGCCGCAGACGGTCACCGTCAAGAACGGCGTGCGCATCACTCTTGTCGAGGACAGCAAGACTACGCTGAAAGGCGTGGAGGTCGTGGCCTATGGTGTACAGAAGAAGGTGTCGGTCACGGGAGGAATATAACGAGGGCGGATTGTGACCTGCATTCACTCAACAGAGAACTTTGTCGTTACAGTGAAGAGCGCGGAAACAACGTGTAAAACTTCTGACAAAAGCAGGTCACCGCGTACTGCTCTTCCAGCGAAACAATCAGCATGAAATAGCCACATGAATGAAAGAAAAGCGGCATCTTTGTGGGATGACAAAGAGAAACCATTGAGATGACGCGGAGAAATCATTGAGATGACCCGATCATCTCAGTGTTTTGACCAGGTAAGAGCGGTGAGATGACAAGCATAAATCACTGTGATGACCAACAAAAAACGGTGCGCTGAAAGGATTTTCCATTGGAAATCCATGGTCAGCGCACCGTTTTTTTTGTACTGAAAATCGTCTATGATTTATATCGCTCTGATTATGAGTCGGTTACGGAAACGTGTCCAAAATGGGCGTTCTTCGTAGCAAGACAGCGGTTGCTTTGAAAAAATGCAGCCACAGAGACGGCAAATTGTCAAAAAAGACAACGAACCAAAGGTCGTTACGGCCCTCTTAGCGAGGACGTGAGAAATGACCTGTAGCGTGAAAGGGGGCAGAAGGGCTGGCGAGAGCCTTAGTTCACCAACTGCTTCTTGACCTTTGCGTTTCCTTTCTTCGTCACGCCTTTGACGAGGTAGACGCCGGCGGGGAGCTGGACATACTGCACGCCCGCAGCGGGACGGAGGACCTGCCACAGACGACCGTCGAGCGTGTAGACGGACAGCGATGTCAGCGCGTCGGAACCCGTGTAGGCGATGGCTAACTGCCCCGACGACGGATTCCATACCTTCAGCTCACCGTCGTTAGCAGCAAGCACGTCGGCGATACCCGTCAGCGAACCGCTGTCATAGAAATAGGTCACGAACATCGGCTTGGCATTCGCCGCCTCAGCGGTGCTGGTGCGCAAAGCTGCGTCGACCTGTTGGCCCTGGTTGAAGACGAGAGCGTTGGGCGCCGACATCTTCACGAAGAAGGACTCCTGGGGCCGCACGACGTTATACTCCGTGCTCACCTGGTTGGCATTCTCCGAGGGCAGCTGTATGAGCGTGTCGCCACGGAGCACCCAGAGATGGGCCTCCTCCACAGCACTGCTGTTGTCGGCGAGGAACGTCGCCACACTGATGGACGAGGTGTAGGGATTGGCGATGAGATAGTAGTGGTTGTCACTTGGCTGTACGGCATCCGGTGTCACCGTGATGGCACCTTCCGCCGTCTCACTTTTGTCGGTGTTGACGCGCAGCTTGCCGTTGTCGGTGCGTGTCAGCGTCGTCGTCGTCAACGATGTCGTACCATCGCTGTTCACCTTCTGATAGCTGTAGGACGTGTCCTCCTTGGGCAGGCGGACGAGCGTCTTCGTCGTGCGGAGGCTGCCCGTAGGCATGTAGGCGTCGCCGACACGCAGCGAGAAAGCGTAGTTGGCATTCTCGTCACTGCTGCCATAGACCACGTCGGCGGTGTTGTAGACATGGCTCCAGCCGTTGGCCTTCGAGGTGATGGTACCGTCGGTGGGCACCATGGCCGTGGGGTTGTCCCAAGCCGAGAAGCCCGTGCCGCCGTCCTGCTCCTTCACGGTGTTGTCGCCCCACGCACGCTGGTAGAAGGGATAGGTGACGCGGTTGTTGTCGCTGTTGCTCCATGTGATAGCCGTGAAGGCCTGCGTCTCCTGACGGCCCGTGGCAGCAGGGACATAGTAGTCACCGGCGTAGGTGTCCTTCAGCGGCGAGGCCACGGAATACCATTTGCCCACGGGGAGCTCGAGCTCCGTCCACGCCTTGTTGTAGACAAGGAACTGCTGACTGCGCAACTCAGCCCCCGGCTTGAAATAGATCTCATCACAGATATTACCACGGTAGTTCTGGCAGTAGAAGCTGCCGTCCTTGGTAGGATAAGCCTCAAGCTCATGCGACATGTCTGTCTCGTCGCCATCCACGGAATAAGGCACGTCGTTCTTGACATTGGTCAGACGGATAGCCTGCCCTACCGTATTGTATTCCACGTAGCCTAACGCCGGATAGAGTCCAGCTGTCAATGAGGGCACTGTCACCTTGGTGAAATACATTGGTGCGTAGCTGCCGTCACGACGAGTCACAGTGTTGTCCGTTGCGGCATCTGTATAGGTGGCTGTTGTGCCATAATCCTTATAGGAAGCATCATAAAGCTCTGCCGCTGTCGAGCGGCGCCAGTTGTTATCGTTGTTCCAATTGGAATTGGTGCCATTCTCTGCCGTTGGATTCCACGTAACATATTCAGGTACGATCTTCAAGCGGAAGAAGGTCTCACCCGGGCAGTTAACAACAGTTGCATCGGTAGAGTTGGTCACCACGTACTGTAACTGCAGTTCGTACCAATAACCTTCATGAATCTTGTCGATGATACCATCAGCGAGACGTATGTTGACCGTTGAGTCAGTGGCATCAAGATTATACATTGAGTTCGGTTGGTCAGCAGCTGCAAAGACCAGTGAGCCGCTTTGCGCCTGCAAGGCAGGGTCGTTGGTGTTGCTCATGATGATATTAACATCTCCTTTTGATATATTGGTGCCATCCACAAACATCAGGTTACTCGTGGTGCTGGTCTGTCCGTCAACCATACGCGACGTGATGGGAATGCGCAGAGATGCGTTCGCATCCTGCTGGATGGTCCTGAGCTGCGGCAGGCCCACACGGATATTTCTTATTGAGCTTGAGCTGGGATAAGGCACTCCGCTGCGACCAAGGTTAAGCTGTACGCCCTGCTTGCTGACCCTCACTTTAAACTGCAAGACAGCACCTTCGCAAAGGTGATAGGTGTAGCCATTAATAGTCAGTTTACTGACAGTTGGTAAGGCACTAACCGTGTAAGTGCCAACAGCAAGAGGATAGCCCGTAAGCGTTGTACTGGTAAGCAGCAACAACTTACCGTTGGGGTTGGATGTAGCATTGTAGACATTCTGCTGCAATACCGTCTTGTCGGCATCCGTATAAACGTCACCTGTCGTCTGGTTATAGTCGGTAGCCGTAGGATAGACCTGTCTGAAGTGGTCAATGGCCTCAAAGAGTCCCGACACGCCATTCAGTTCGTCCTTGGTACCAATGTACCAGTCGAAAGGCACCTGACTAAGCGTCACCGAGCCGCCATCCTCCGGGTTGGTAGTGCGCACACGTCCCTGAATAGAATAATCCGTCACCTCGTTGGCCGTACAACTTACTGCAACGTTGGTCGTCATTGAACCGGTGACGTCATTGAGCACGAAGTTCTCCTGCGTCATCTGGAAGTTGTTGCTATATGCCGTACAGCTCTGAGCAGCCGTACCCCATGAGCCGGGCTGCGACGCATCGGCTTCCGACGGAAGGGCTATCTGAACATAATATTGCTTATCCGAATGCAGAGGGAAATGCTTTGAAGCAAGTACCAGACTCACCGTACCGTCATTCTCAGTCTCAAACTGAGGAGTTGTCCCGTCGCTCAATGTGGCTGTGGCATCATAAGACGCAGGGACACTGGCCTGCCCATAGTTGTCAAGCCCACTGCCGTAAAAGTCAGTGTCTGTCACCGGCTGGTCATCGGTGACATTATAGAAGCGGTAGAACAGACTGGTGTTGCTGCCTGCATAGTCCTTCAGCGATTCGAAGTTACCTTTCAGCTTCAGCGTGATGGTCTGGTCGACGTTGCTGTCAGACGTCTCATCGGGGCAGAGCGGCTTATTTTGCACCACGTTGATCTTGGACGAACGCTGGTAGACGCGGATGTCGTCAATGGCATAGTCAGCACCATTCGTTCCTTTACAATAGTTATCTATTGTGATGCGGAAATTACTATATTGCTCCACATTAGAATTCGCTGGCAACACGGCACGGCCATACACCTGGTACCAAGTACCCTGAGAATTGGCATGCGAATAGCCCTCGATGTTCCCTTCAAAGTTTCCTGAGGCAATATTAAGCAGGCGATGTGCCTTGCCGTCCTTAAGGCCGTAAAGCACAAACACAATCTGTGGTTGCTCAGGATTTGTTGTACTCGTGTAGCTGGCCACCCACGCAGAGACCACTATCTGTGAACCAGAGCAGAGGCTGGCCTGGAAATCCTCCTGGTCTATCTGTCGGCTCTCATCTGAGGCATCGACATAGAGGAAGCTGCCGTATTTAGTGGGGTCATCGTGGTGGGTACGGTCGAAAAGCGTAGCATCAGGGGAGGTGAACCACACATATCCCTTGCCTTGCTGACGAAGTTGATCGCTAAGAGTCTTCACACTCTGAGCCACCGATTTTTTGTTATACTGCACAGCCATTGACACTTGACTATTCGATGTCAATGTTGAAGCAGTCTTATACTGTGCACTCTTGTAGAAGCCATACTCTCCGTGTAGCGGAGAGTGTTGCGGATTTTTCCAGAAGCCATCAATATCATCTGCTCCTTTTCCACCCAAGATACCGCCCCAGCTCTTTGAGATGAGGTTCTGGTACACGAATCCGTATGTTACCGAAGAGAAGTCACGGGGTACACTCGTCATGTTGAGTTTGTCGTCCGTAGGCTGGTCCAGTGTCTGCGTGGTGAGCTGCTGGTCAAAGCTGATAGGCGCCATGCTCTGGTTATAATTGGCTTCCATATAAGAGGTCTGCCGGTCAGGAGCATTTACCAATTGTTCATCCGACTTCGGATAGAAAGAGCGGAACTGCACTTTCACATTGCCCACGGGGCACTTGTTGCCAGAGGCATCGGCCGCGTAATACACCACGTAGGCATTATCGCCAGTCTTCAGGTCAGCGGGCTTGGCTACAACGTTATGGTCAAGGTCGTACCAAGTATTGGAAGTACTGTTGATGTTGGCGAGACTGATATTGAACATATTGGTCTTGCCCGCCACATTCCCAGCGAGGTCGGTATATTTAGTGCCATCGGCAGTATAGACTCTGAAGATGAACTTCGTGGCGTGGACAAGCGTGGTAGAAGTGAAGTCAGACGCTGCAATCTTATACTTCGAGTCCGTCGCATACACATGCTTGGTGTCGGCGTTCGACATCGGGTAGAAGAAATAATAGGTTGCGTCAGACATATCACTTCTGACGGTAAAGTATGATGAAGTATTCAGCATACCGAACACCGTTATCTTATGGTCCTCATAGGTCAGGTTCTCGGCATCTTCCTTTATCAGCGCATCACGCAAGGCATTGGCAAGGGTGTAAGCCGACCTGACATGAAAGATATAGCGGATGGATAGCGTTGGCTCATGCGTAAAGGTGGCATGGTCATAGTTCTCATTATCATTGTAGTCAACATATCGGCTGACATCGCAACCAATGTCAGCGCCTGCCCAGTCAGCGTTATTGCAGTCTGACGTAAGCTGATAAGCACATCCTACTGTATTTAATCTTGGTCCGGAGCTGGTGTTCAGAAAAGTGTTGTTCACCTGTGACGTACCGCGAAAACCAAGATTATAACCAATATAACCGGCACTTTCACCCGCACTGTTGTTGACAGAGACAAGCTGGTTCATGTAACTTTGGTAACGAACCAAATGACCATCATCCCCCTTGTCAGTAAGGTAATTGTACCATCTGATATATCCTTGTGGCTCAAGGTCAGCACCATTGCCAGCCGTATTGCCGTTCATGTAATTCTGAAAAGACAACCTTAAAGGTACAAAGGTATTACCACCTGTTGTATATATATTTGGCCCGGCAGTAGAAGTCACATAGATATAATAATGGTATTCCGCCACCTGCTGCATGCCATTGCTTGCCAACGGCTTTCCGCTGGCGCCGGCATAGTGGGCGAAGGTCTGGGCCGGAGCCTGTGAGGCGAAGAGCAGGGCAAGTGCGAGAAAGAGCGAAGAAAGATATTTAGACATAGTTGTTGCGTATTTACATATTAAGCGAATGCAGTGTGGGGTATTGCCGGTGCCACCGTAGGGGCGGGGTTTATCCCCGCCCTATTGTGTCCAGCATCCCCCATCGGTTTGTTGTTGAATTGTCCCACGGGGGATAGTTGAATTGTCCCTTGGGGTTAGGGCGGCCACGGGGGACCGCCCCTACAGTGTCACCGGCGTTACCGATGTGGGGTTACGGCATCTTCGGCGTCATCTTAAAGCGTACGTTGCGGGAGAGTGTCTCCGTGGTGCCGTCGGTCTTCGTGATGGTGGCTTGCAGACGGTAGACGGCGGAGGTACCTTCGGTGAAGCCGATGCTGGCCTCTACCCAGTTCATGGTGCTGTTCCAGTAAGGCGCTCTGGCAAAGAAACCTTTGGGGTTGCTGCCCGTGACGAGCGTCCAGGGCTGGGAGGCGAATGTGGGCTTGACGGAAGCGGTGACGTCGCTGTCATCGCTCAACTTCTTGATCTTTGGTACGAGGTGGATGTCGCCGTAGTAGGAAAAGCCCAGGTCGAGGCTCCGTCCGTCGTCATGGACGGTGGGCGGAAGGACGCCGATGGCCGTGAAGTAACGCACGTCGAACGTGAGCTTATAATCGTCGAGGGTGATCGGTATGATGCGGTAGTCGTTGCGCCCGATCTCTGTCCAGTTGAGGATGGCGTAGCGTGTCTGTGTGGTGGTGCCGTCGCTCTTCAGTGTGTTCAGTGTGAGTTCAAACTGAGCAGGATTCTTGGCGCGGCTCTCGTTGAGATAGAATGTCAGGGATTGCGTGCCGTTATTGGCCGCTACCGTTTGGTTGGCGGTGGGGACGATGAAGGTGCGGGCCGAGCGGGTAGCTGTTGTTGCCAAGTGAGGTCTACAGACCATACCCGCTACGGAGTCATCGGGGAGGAGATAAAGATTGGGGGCAGACGATGTGCCATCATCGGTGACATCGGAGAGCTGCACTTGGGTCACTTTGATGTCCGAGCCCGTGACGTTGGTCAGGTCAAGGCGCAGCTTTGCCACCATGCGCACGACCTCAAGGTCGATCTCCGTCGTTTTCTTGGCTACCGTCACGGTCTGCTTGTTGCTCATCGGGATGCCGTCGGTGAAGTCCGATAGGGCATCTTTGTTGCCACTCACGGCAATGGTCTTGTTGTCGAAGTCAGCAGGCAGTGTGGTGCTGGTGGCTTCGAGGCCTAAGTCCGACAGGGAGATGTTGGCAAACGAGTAGAAAGTATATTCCCCTTCGTCGAGGTGCACATTGGCGTACTCGTCGCTCTCAGCGTCGCTGAGGTTGTCTTTGGTGAGTATCTGCTTGATGGCATTGCCCTGCGCGATGACGATGACATAGTTTTTCATCATCTCGCCGCTTACAGCATTGCCATCGTTGGCGCGCGAGGACAGTCCGTCCGTGCTGACGTTGCGTGCCGAGAGGTGAAGGTCGACAGTGGCCTGCGTGCCATTGTCGGCCGTGCCGGTGTCGGCATCGTTGGAGCAAGCTGCCGTGACGAGCAATGCCAACAGGGTGATGATGGTCGTGTATATCTTCATACTGAGGTTACATAACAATGGTAGGATGCGTTTCCACATTCCACTTCCTTACCGTGAGCTTCACGCTGAGCGTGCGCTCGGAGTTTTTATAGATGGTATATTGGTACCAGTGGTTGCGCACGATGTCGTATGGCGAGCCGGTGGGTGCGTCGTTGCTGTCGTATTGTGCGAACTGCAATGTGTAGGTCTTCCCCTCTGATGTGCCGTCGGGCTTGCGCAACATGACGGAGATTGTCGCCGGCGTGACCCCCGCGGAGGTGTTGTCGTATTCCGGCAGATAGAGGTTCTTCGATGTTGTTGAGGCGGTCGAAGCGGTGAAGTCGAGGGGTGTCGTCTGTAAGACGGCGGCCTCGTCTCCGGTAGCGGCGTAGATGTGCTCGCTTTGGTTGAAGGAGAGTGCTTGTGTGTCGTTGAGGCCGTCCACCCATGAGGGCAGGCAATAGCCTTTGTTGTTCCACCGGTTCATGGTGATGCGCTCGATGGTCCATCCCTTCATGATGGTCTCATCGAGCTGTACGGTGACCTTGGCCGTGGCGCGCAGCATGTAGACATCGTCGAGGGTCTGCTGTGTACCCGGTGTGGCGGTGAAGCTGACACTGCGCACGCCCCACATGGGAATATAGGTTGGGTTGGCCGGATCAAAAGTATAGGATGCACCGAGAATGTCGGTGGACGTGGATGTCCATGCTGCTGTCGACGGCGTGTCCATGTTGGCATAGACCACCATGCGGCCGGCGAACTGATTGTTGACCAGATCGTCTGCGGGTATGTCCATCCTGCCGACGATGTGGTAGACGTTTTTCTTTGTAGCGTCGCGGTAGGCGGTCATGTTGTCGACTTTGCCCACGTAGTCACCGCTTGTATTGTAGAAATACACGTTGAGCTTATCGACGTCGATGGCATTCTCGTAATCGTCGGCCTCGCCTTGTGGATCGTAGTTCTGCCAGGTGCCTGTACCCTCTGGTGGTGCCGTGGCGCGTGTGCCCGTCGATGCTTCGTTGACCGAGAGCGTGAACTGCACGGTGATGGCGTTGCCGTTTTTGTCATCATCGTCCTGGCCCGAGCACGCGGCGAGCGTACCGGCAATGAGGACTGCCAGCATGGCTGTGGAGCACAAGTGCAAGAACTTAGTTGTCATAGCGTGTCTCATAAATAAGGAGTCGCTTACAGGTCGGCACTTTGCAGCACGACCCTCCACGAGTTGATGTAGATAGAGGCTGAGAGCCAGTTGTGTTGGTTGTCGATGAAGAACACCATGTCGTAGTGGTCCTCACGGTCGAGGTATTCCTGGTCGCTGATGTTCTTGTTGTAGTTGCCTTTCACAAGGAGGCAATAGTCGATGACAGGGATGTTGACCACCTCTTTGCCGTCGCTCTTGTTGATGATATGCAGTCGCATGTCGTGACCCTTGATGAGGCGGTTGGTGGTGATCTCGGCGACAACGGCCGAGACACTCGTCACGGTGTTGTCACTGCCCGTCGCTACGCCGGCCTCTCCGCTGGTCACTGACCAGGCGTGGTAGGTGAGCTGCTCGTCGTCTGTGACGTTGTTGTTGCAGTCGAGTTTACCGTTGTTGTCGGTGAGATAGAAACTGAAGTCTTCGGGACTGAGGTTGGCACCACTGAGATTTTGCAGGACGATGCGGAAGACATTGGTGTCCTTGGTGAGGTAGACCGTGGCCTCGCGCACGCCACCATATTGATAGTCGGTCATGTCGACGTTGCGCGCCACGCCAAAGAAGAGCGGCGTGAGGTCGTGGTTGACCTCTGCGTTGTTGCTGTTGACGGTGGTGGAGAGCGATGTGGTGTCGTTGCTGTCGATGACATCAGCGCCGAAGGTGTAGGAGTGGTCGTAGCGATTCTCGCCCGTGGCCCATACACGGAAGGTGTAGGTGCCTGGAGCGAGATGGTCAAGATCCATATATCCACGGCTCACGATGGAAGCCACGTCCTCCGACTGTCGGTAGACAATCCTTCCCGAAGCGTCGCTGGCATAGAGTGTGACGGAGTCGACCTCATGCGCAAAGGCGTCGGAGAACAGCATATTCATGTCGAAGACAAAGCGTACACGCCGGTAGGTGGTACAGTCCTGTCCGCTGTCGGCCTCCATCATGCCGCAGGAGGAGAGGAGGAGGGCACCGATCGCTATGAAGAGGAGCGAGAGGCGACGCAGAAGTGGGGAATATCGATGAGCTTTCAACATTGATTCGGGATTATGGATGATTATATGTGGGTGATGGGTGGTAGGTGGCGGGTGTTAAAGGCTTGACAAATCATTAACACCCAACACCTAACACCTAACACTTATTATTTCGTAGCGTCAAGATCGGCGTTGTTGACGACAAGACGCCAAGGAAGCACGTTGATCTGTGCAGCCAAGAAGGTAGCAGCATTGTTGGGTACTACAGGTATAATCACCTTGTCAGGATCATAGACCGGCGTACCGAAGCCAGTCATGCTGTTCACATTGACATCGTAAAGATGGTTGCGCACTACACCAAGGTAACCAATCTGCGTGTTGTTCTGAGCCAGATGACGGATGCAGTAATAATAATAGGTCATACCGGCGTTGCGCACGTCTGCGGTGTTGGCAGCCATCTCCTGATTGATGGTGGCAGCCGGAACAGCGGTATACTTGTCGTCAGAAGCCTCTACGTAGTAAGTTGTACCCTTCACACAAGGCGCCACCTGGTAATTCTTAAGAGAACTTGTTCCTGTTGATGTTGCTGTGAAGGTGATGTCAGTGGGAGCCAGTGCAGTATAGGTCTCTTTACCGCTCTCATCTGTAGACTTTGTATAGTACTGCTTATACTCCTGGGCAATCTTTGTGCGCAGAGCCTCCGTACCGAAATAGTTGATATTCTCATAGGTGCAGATCTCTGCCGGCTCCCAGTCGGGGGCAGCCTCTGTGCCTTTGTTGTACACAAGGACAGTCTTTGCCAAGAACTTCGTAAACTCAGACTGCTCGGTATTCTTGTCGCAATCTTGATAACCTGTAAGAGTCTGATGGGTGTTAGGCAGAGTATATAGAGAGGTGGCCTCTGTGGACAGCGATGTTGTGTAAGCGTTCCAGGATTGGTTAACCAACTGATTGTTGCTACCGCCCGCAACAGTACTATTAAAGCCTGTGCTTATTTCCCAGAAGCTACGATGATAATCGGCGGTAGACCAAGGAGTAAAACCTAAGTTTGTATTCCAAAGACTCCAATCTTTTTCTGCGCCAAGGTCTTTCTCTAAAGCTGCATGACCATTCTGGTCAGCCAGACCCCAACCTAAGACGAGCGCATAGACTTTCCTTTCTGAAGCATCACCGACATAGTAAGCAGGATATGCCTTACCTTTTGTGACGATGGTCGATGTTTTACCATTTGCCTCCGCTGTGATATCCTTCGTAGCAGTGATGGAGCCTAACTTGCCCTTCTCTGTCGGCACGCCCGTGCTGCTTTCAGTAGCTAAATGCGCACGCACTTTAGCATTGACGCGCTCCACAAAGACCTTTACAGGATTAGCTTTTGCAGCCTCTTCGGAAGTGGCAATATGTCCTGCTGTCTGCGTAGCACCACGAAGGGCACCATTCTCCAAATAGATGCTGTTACTCATCACAAAGCCGTTCTCGTCATGAGCGGATGATGCTAACAGCGTATTGGCACGGAGGTCGGTGAGGGACATGTCTTTCAGAGTACCTGTGTTCACATCGCCCAGAGGATATGGATTGAGGGCATCATTTGTGGTGAAAATCGTCGGGTTAAGGACAACAATCATAGAAGCAGGGCTGGCACCCGTGTTGTTCTGAAGCAGCAACACGACATCGCTCTTCGCCTCAATGCCATTATTGCTATTGTCGTCCATTGTGAATGTTGGTAAATCATCTTGATCAAAGCTCAACCAGTTGTGGTTGTCATTGTTGCTCAGACGGAAAGGTGTACCATCGGCGTTGAAGAAGTAGAAGGCGATGCTGGTGACTTTCTGCTCGTCAGCAGTACCGTCCTCATAGGTGTCATTTTTTGCGCGGGTAGCGGCTTTTGCGCCAACAGCCGGTGCATTCTGTACGCTCTGAATATTGACCGCCACATACTGCTTGGCGTCGTTGGTGACGTTCTGGCTTCCAGCGACATCATCGTCCGAACTGGAGCATGCCGTCATGCCTAAGAGGGCTGTGCCCACGAAGGCAAGGGTAGATAGAACTTTGATTGAGTTTTTCATGCCTATAATATTATATGTGAATACTTGCTTTTATATAAAATTTGATATGTCTATACGTCCACGTGAGACCTCTCCGAGGTCTTTGCCCGTGTCGGTCTGCTACCCCCAGGTCGCTCGGTGCCGGGAGGTCGCGCTGCGCGCCGCCCTCCCGTCCCCTCGACGACCTGGGGTCATTCATGGTGTGACCCCGCCGGGGTCAGTGCCCCACCTGCGGTATCACCGGTGTCTTGTGACAAACCATTAACACCTAACACCTAACATCCAACACTTAATGACTACCGCCTAACACCCAAGATTGTAATCTTCCCCTCCCCTTTAGGGGGAGGGTGTCGCGGCCTTGGCCGCGACGGGTGGGGCTACATTTTCTCATACACCTCCCGTGCCTGTTGTGCCGCCTTACTTGTCCCGGCTTTGTCGAGGAAGGGCTTGGCGGCGTCGGCCTTACCCTCGTTGAGGAGGGCGATGGCGGCGTTGAGGTTGGCAGTGGGGTTGTTGGGGAACAGACGGACGGCTGTCTGCATGACGTCGTTGAAGTCCTTGCTGCCAGGCTCGTAGGTCTGGGCCACCATGAACATCTCCTCCTCGGAGAGGAGCTCGGGCTGCGTCTTGATGATGCGCTTCGCCGTCTCTACGTCGAAGGGCTTCACCTTATACGTGATATGGTAGTCGGAATGGCGGAGGGCGGGATACCAGGTGGCGAGCATGAACTTATACTCGTCGGGGTATTTCAGCTTGATGCGCCACTCACGGGCGTCGGGGTCGATGGTGGAGTCGCAGGCCATGCGCAGGATATCGTCCTTATGCTCGAGGTTGCTGCCCTTGATGTCGGCGATGAGACCGTCCCAGTCCTCAGGTGTCGAGGAGACGGTGAAGAGACTGGCCGGGAGGTTGACCTGTCGGCGCACAAACTCCGTGAGGGTCTTGGCGCGGTTCTTGGCCAGGTAGGCATTGTGGTCGTAGGGGCTCTCCGGCGAGGCATAGCCATGGATGTTGATACCGCTGACCTCCAGGTTCTTATCGGCCTTGAGAGCGATGATCGTGCTGACGATACTGTCGAGCTGTGCCGGGTTACGACGGTAGTTGGGATAGAGCGTGATCTGATCTACGGGAAAGTCGATGTAGGCGCGCTTGTCGAGATGGCGTATTTTCACAGCCTCTACTTGCGGCCGCACCAATGGCAGATTGGGCAGATAGTGCTTCTTGAGTGTGTAGGTGGTGCCGTCCTCACGGTTGCCGCATCCGCAGAGATCCTCATGGAGCTGCACCTCATAGGTGTTGAGGTTCTTGTCCACGGGTATGGTGGCGAGATAATGCGCCTTTTGCGGCTTGCCGTTGTAGCGGCGGAGCACGGTGGCATCAGTGGCGTAGCGTCCTTTGTAATAGCCGCGCTCATACATCACTTGTTGTTTGCGGCCGTTGACAACAATCTCTGGCATCGGTTGATCCCCTTGCGCAGTATGAAGGATGGGGGTGTAGACGAGCTGCGTGTTGCTGGGCAACCGGAGAGAATCGAGGTTGAGATCCATAGCCACGGTAAGGAAGCTACCGGTGTGCTCCACTTTGACATTCTCCAGACGCATCTCGTGGTTGGCTACAGAGAGGTGGGAGCAGTCCTGCGCGTGGGCGGCAGTAAGTGAGAAAAGAGTGGTTATGGCGATGATATAGCTTTTCATGATCTTATTATTTTATGAGCATGATCATATAATAATTTGCGCGTGTTCTCGTTATCTTATGCGCATGTTCGTGTTATTTTATGAGGTAGACAAGGGAGAGAGCGGCTTTGGTCGGGCCAACGTAGTTGCGGTGGTCTTTCTGTCCCTCGGTACGACAGACGGCGCAATACTTCTTATAAGGAGAATAAATGTATCCGGCGCCTAAAGAAGCCTCAAAGTTCCAATGCTTACTGAGCACCCATTGGTAACCGGCCGTCAGTCCGCCACCGACATACCATCCTTTGTAGCGATGGTCTTCCAGAGCCGGGAAGAAGCCCAAGGGCAGTTTCACGCCTCCGGCATTGTACTGTCCGCCCATGGCGTGCACGCCGACGAACCAGCCGTTGAACTTTTGGCAGAACCAATGGCGCAGTTCGGGCTGTACGACCCAATGGCGCAGCGAACTGTGGTCGCCGCCGCTTTGCTTCCATGGATTGAGACCAAAGAACACCTGTCCAGTGGTTTTCTCGCCCAATCCCACTTCCATGCCGGCGTTAGGCGTAGTGGTTGCCCAATAAAGCATGTTGGTTTTGAGGGCTACTTCTTGTGCGTAGGCACGCGGAGTGACGAAGATGGTCATGGACAATGCCATCGCAGCGCTCGGAAACAGGTGAGCCGCTATCAACGCAACTTTGTGAGTCTTCATTTTATCTTGTGTCTTTTTTGTGTTTTGTGTTGTCAGCTAATCATCGAGTGAGGTAGTTATTGCTCGTACTCTTTTCTATTCTTTACCTTTCATTCTTAAAATCAGCTAATACCCTTTTTATTTTTGTGCAAAATTACAATAATCATGTGAAAAATAAGCAAAGTTAAGTTGTTAATTTAGATTAATTTTTATGGGCTTTATAATGCCATTTCTTTTGTTTGTAAAAGGATTATCAGTTAAAAAGAACAATAAATAAGGCATAAATAGTAATAGAATAAAAGGAAAGTACTAAATGGGAACGTTTTGTACTTCCGTAAAGAATTATTAACAATAGATTACGTTGTTGCATCTCTGTTAATCAGCTTTTAGGGGCGGGTGTCCATGCCCGTCCTAACCCTCTTGGAAATAATTTCTCATGCAACTCAAGGGTTAGAACAGGCACAGAGGCCCGCCCCTATATCATCATCATTCATGTCTCCTCATCACAATCATCGATGTTTTTTAGATTACCAAGCGTTTTTGTCTCTATAAGACACCTTTGATGGATGGGGATGACCGAGATATGATTTTCGTCTTATTTATCTTTCTCTACTTGCTCATACCGATCAGCCTTCTTGAAAGTCCAACTCTGATAAGCTGCACAGAAGGCAATGAAGACAATCACGAGATGGGCTGGCAACTGATTGAAGGCTGAGAAAGAGATGAGGTTGACAACAATCATGAGCGTGACAACCAGATAGGCAAGGCCCAGCTCCTGCATCCATTTAAGGAAAAGCACACGTTTCCTGACACCGTTGCGTGCACACTCGCGCTCGACCATCAGGCCCAAGCCTTCGTTAAACAGGGCCATTGCGATGACGAGCAGATGCACCGATGCAAGCCGGAAAATCTCGCTGTCGATGAGCCCAAACAAGGATGTAATCGTTAGAATGCCGTAGATGCACACCAGTGAAAGACCGAACTCTTTTAGAAATTCAATTGCTTTGTTCTTCATAAGCGGCAAATGAGATAATCAGTTATTCTTTTAAATGGTTGAGTGTATAAGCCATGACAGGTACAGAAAGCGTGAAAGAGCAAATGTCACTGACGGCTTGGCACATCTCCACCCCCATCAATCCGAAGAAAGGCGGAAGAAGGAGGATCAGCGGAACAAAGAAGAGTCCACTGCGCGCCGAAGCCAGCAGGTTTGCTGCCACTGGTTTGCGGCACGTCTGTGTGAGCATGTTGCTCGTCATGATGAAGCTGTTGAGCGGCAATGTACTGATTTGCCAACGAAGCGCAACTATGCCGATGGCGATGACCTCAGCGTCGTTGCGGAAGATACCGATCAGATGATCGCTGATCAGCCAGCCAATGCCTGTGCAGATCACAAGAAAGACCGTGCCCACAGCAATGGTGAACCAGTAGGCACGTTTCAACCGCGGAATGAGACCGGCACCATAGCAGAAACCGCACAAAGGCTGAAATCCCTGACCCAGTCCGATGACGACGGCCATGACCATCATGGTGATGCGGTTGACGATGCTCATGGCGGCGATGGCAGCATCGCCGTAGTTGCCTGCTGCGTGGTTGAGCATGGTTGTGGCCAGACACAAGAGTCCTTGGCGACAAAGTGAGGGACTGCCTCCAAAGAAGATCTCCTTGAAGGCGGACCACGAGGGAGAGAAGAGCCGGAAACGGATGGCGATGTTCTCGCCACGACGGGTCATGAAGAACAGAATCAGAAAGCTCACTATCTGTCCCGTCACCGTCGCTATGGCGGCTCCCGCCACGCCCCAATGAAAGACAAAGATGAATAGTGGGTCGAGAGCTACGTTGAGGATGGCACCAGTGACGATGCCGATCATGGCAAACGATGCGTTGCCCTGAAGACGCAACTGATTGTTGAGTGTCAGTGAGCCTGTCAGAAAGGGAGCGCCCAAAAGGATGATGCCGAGATACTGACGCGTATGAGGCAGAATCGTCGGCGTGGCACCCAGCAGCAGCGACAGCGGGTTGAGGAACACCCAGCCTAATAGCGTGATCACGCCACCTGCCATCACAGAGAAGCAAATCCCTGTGGCGGCCATGCGCGCCGCATTGTCGTGACGTCGGGCACCTAACTCGCGTGAGATGTAATTGCCGGAGCCGTGACCGAAGAAAAAGCCGATGGCCTGAACGAAGAACATCATCGAAAACACCACACCGACAGCTGCCGTCGACTGCGTGTCGAGCTTGCCGACAAAAAACGTGTCCGCCATGTTGTACAAGGCGGTGACGAGCATGCTGATGATCGTCGGTATGGCCATCGTCGGTATGACACGACGGATGGGTGCCGTGGTGAGGTAGGTGTAGTTGTCCGTTCCTGCGTGCATATGCTTAGTCTCTCTCCTTTTATATAAAGGCCCATCTCGGGGTCAGAAAAAGACCTTACCCAAGGTTAAATACTGTTGGATAAAGTAAGGATGACCTTTCGCGAGGTGCGAAAGGTCGATGGATTTATTTTAATTGCAGTTCCACGGGGCAGTGATCACTGCCGAACACTTCGTTGTGGATTTCGGCGGCTGCGATACGTGGTTGTAAGCTGTTGGATGTCAAGAAGTAGTCGATGCGCCATCCTGCATTTTTCTCTCTGGCCCGGAAGCGGTAGCTCCACCACGAATATTTTACCTCGTCGGGATGCAGCAAGCGGAAGGTGTCGATGAAACCGCTGTTGAGCAGCACCGTCATCTTCTCGCGCTCTTCGTCGGTGAAGCCTGCGTTGTGGCGGTTGGTCTTCGGATTCTTGATGTCGATTTCCTCATGCGCCACGTTCATGTCCCCGCAGACGATGACCGGTTTTTTCTCGTTGAGTGTGAGTAAGTACTTCCGGAAGTCGTCCTCCCACGTCATGCGATAGTCAAGACGGCGCAGGCCGTCTTGTGAGTTGGGTGTGTAGACACAGACAAGATAGAAGTCAGCATATTCGAGCGTGATGACGCGTCCCTCATGATCGTGGGCGTCGATGCCCATGCCGTAGGCGACGCTCTGTGGCTCGTGCCGTGCAAAGATCGCCGTACCACTGTAGCCTTTCTTATCGGCATAGTTCCAGTACGAGGTATATCCGGGGAATTGCAGGTCGAGCTGCCCAGCCTGCATCTTGGTTTCTTGCAGACAGAAAAAGTCAGCATCCAAGTCTTTGAAGTAAGCCTCAAAGCCCTTGCTGATGACTTTACCGTCGTCGTCGGTCTTCGGCTTCATGCAGGCGCGAAGTCCGTTGACGTTCCATGATATGAATTTCATGCGTTGGTGATTAAAGAGTGCTATATATAATAAGGTGTACCACCCGTATGCTGTGCCTACTATATATATAATATAATAAGGTGTAGCCAGCTTGTTATTTCACTTTCAGCAGGCTGAGGAACTCCATTCTGGTCTTTGCCGACTCGAAGACACCGCTGTAGGCGCTTGTCGTAGTCATGGAGTTCTGCTTCTCCACGCCGCGCATCTGCATACAGAGGTGTCGTGCCTCCAACACGACCATCACGCCCTGCGGCTTGAGCGTCTCGCGGATGCACTGCTCGATCTGCTCTGTCAACCGCTCCTGCACTTGCAGTCGGTGGGAGAAGATGTCGACGACACGTGCGATCTTGCTCAGTCCCGTGATGTAGCCATTGGGGATATAGGCCACATGAGCCTTGCCGAAAAACGGCAGCATGTGGTGCTCGCACATCGAGAAGAAGTCGATGTCCTTGACGATGACCATCTGGTTGTATTTCTCTTCAAAGAGTGCGTCAGTGAGCACTTTCTTCGGGTCCTGCGTATAGCCGCGCGTGAGCGTCTGCATGGCTTTGGCCACGCGCATAGGCGTCTTGATGAGTCCCTCACGTTCGGGATCTTCACCCAGCAGCGTGAGTATGTCTTTATAGTGGGCGGCCAGTTCGTCGAGACCTGGCCGAAATTCTGTTTCTGGATTCATTATTATTTATTTCTTATGCACTATACATTATACATTATTTAGTTCACCGTGATCTTTCCTTTTACGATCGTGGCGGACTTATAGCCCATCTTCTTCACGGCGCGCAACATCTTTTGCGCTTCACCGAGCGAACGGTAGTTGCCCACGCGACAGATCCATCGTGGGGAATAGAAATGGACGTATATGGGTTGGTCAGGGAACCGCATCTTGATGTCGTTGCCTGCCTGTTGAGCTTTCATCTTATCGGCGCGCGTGTTGCCACCGGCAAAGGCCTGGACTCGATAGCCCGTGACCTTTCGGCTGCCACGCATGACTTTTTTGCGCATATCGACAGTCGGGATCGACATCTCGTCATCGTCCTGCTGGCGTGTCTGGCTTCTGCGCTCACTGTCTAATTTCTTTTTATAGGCTTCGGCTTCGCGGGCCCATTGTGCTCTCTTCTCGGCCTCAGCGTTTTCCGCTCTTGCCTTTGCTTCCTCGGCAGCTTCCTGTCTGGCTAAGGCAGCAGCCTCTTGCTTGGCTTTGGCGGCCGCTTCCTGTCGGCGCATCTCGGCGAGCTGCTCTTCTTTTTTGGCAGCTTCTGCGTTTGCCTCAGCCTTTTTTTGTTCTACGGCGATGGCCGCTTTGCGTGCCGCTTCAACAGCGTTTTTGTTCTGAGCGGATTGTTTTCCCAATGCGATAGCCGCCTTGCGCTCAGCTTCCGCGGCTTTAGAGAGCGTGTTTTTCTGCTGGGATGCAAGACTATTGCTTCCCGTGTTTCTGGCCTGAGCATTGTTTTTGTTGCCCGGCGTTTGGTTGTTTGGAGTGATGTTGTTCTTTTCCTGGGATGCTGCAGCGTTGCCGTTGACCAGATCATTGATGGCTTTGCTTTGCGTCACCGTGATCTTTCCCTCGCCTTGTTTCTGCTGTTGCAGATGTCCAAGAAAGGTCTGAGCCTTGACAGGAGCGGCTCCTATGGTCAGCATGCTGATGATCCCCAAGATCAGTCTCTTCATAATCGTCGTTATAAAAGTCAGAAATCAGAGGGCCCACCCGGCTGTCTGTGGATTCCAGACAGCCTTTAGGGACGACCCTCTCATTCCTGATGAATGATGGATAATTACTTCCAGGCGTCGATGATAGCCTTGAAGTCAGCAGCCTTCAAAGAAGCGCCACCGATCAGACCGCCGTCGATGTCGGGCTTAGAGAAGAGCTCCTTGGCATTGCCGGGCTTGCAGCTGCCGCCATAGAGAATGGTGGTGTCCTCAGCAGCTTCCTTGCCGTACTTCTCAGCGACGATGCTACGGATGTAAGCGAGCATCTCTTCGGCCTGGTCGCTGGTAGCGGTCTTGCCGGTACCGATAGCCCAGATCGGCTCGTAAGCCAGCACGATGTTCTTCCACTCTTCGGCAGAGAGGTTGAAGACGCTGCCGTCGAGCTCAGCCTTGACGACCTCGTTCTGCTTGTTAGCCTCGCGCTCCTCGAGTGTCTCGCCGCAGCAGAAGATCACCTTCAGGCCGTTGGCCAGTGCCAGCTGCACCTTCTCCTTCAGGATCTCAGGAGTCTCGTTGTAGTACTGGCGACGCTCGCTGTGACCGAGAATGACGTACTGAGCACCAGTGGACTTCACCATAGCAGCAGAGACCTCGCCTGTGTAGGCACCCTTTTCCTTGTCTGCGCAGTTCTCAGCGCCCAGGGCTACTACGTTCTGATCCAGCACCTCGGCAACCTTAGCCAAGTGGATGAACGGTGTGCAGACGATGACACCACAGTTAGGTTTGTCAGCAGCACAAGCCTCATTGATCTCTTTAGCCAGGGCGATGCCCTCCTGCAGGTTCTCATTCATTTTCCAGTTGCCTGCAACAATTTTCTTTCTCATTTTTCTTTTCCTTTCTATTAGTGATAAGTTAAACAGTTGTTGTTGTATCTGATTCTCTTTTTTCTTCTGCCAGGCTCTTAGCCATTTTGTCCAAGCCCACAGTCGGTCGGCAAGTGTCAGAAGGAAGAGTGGGAGGATGAACCACAGGGCGACTTTCGCCATCGTGCCGGCAGCCGTGTGCTCATCAGGCTGTCCGATCGGCAGTTTGCTGATGTCGCCTTGCAGGTCAGCCGCGTCGGGCAGGTCGTTGTGGCTCCATTTGTGGAGGATCGTTCCGTTCTTGATCAGCATCAGCCCCGGGTTGCTGCGGATCATCGTCTTCAGCGTGGTGCCGTCGACGAGCAGGAAAGGATATTCGGCGCCGGTGATGTCTTCCCAGTGATGAATGTCTTTGTCACTGGAAGCTGTCAGACAGTAGAACGGGATATGCTGGTCGAGACAGTACTCATAGAGTTGGTCGATGGCGCCAAAGTTGCCGTCGTCGGCAGTGCGGAGGTTGGGTGCGATGAGCAGGAAGGTGTAGCCCCGCCGGTCGAGAATGCTGTCGGTAAGATCATCGCCGGCGCGAGTCTGAATAGAGAAATCGTGGATCGGGGGCACGTAGCCTTCGGCCGTCTGCACCGTCTTGGAGTCGATGAATGTCCACGTGGAGTCGGGATAGTTGTCGAGTGTGAATTCCTTCTTCACACCATTCTTTTCGAGGATAAACGTCGTCTCGAACTGAGGCTGTGGCGCGCCGGGCGGGATCTCCATGCCCTTCTTGATGTTCATGCCGACATGATAAGGCCGGAAGTCAAAGACCGGCAGTCGGTAGAGGCAATAGGTGCTTGTGACCAGGATGAAGATGATGGTGTAGTTGATCGCAATCCATTGGTTGGGTCTGGAGATGAAGCGATACATCGCGAGCGGCTTCTTCCATAAGAGGATGGCACAGGCCGTCAGCCCGATGTTCTTCAGCAGTGACTCGGTATTGGTGAGGTGCACGGCATCACCGAAGCAACCGCAGTCCTTGACAGGATTGGCAATGACGAGCCACAGCGTGATCAGTGTCATCACCGCCATGAAGGCGAGAATGATCTTGGAGGTCAGTCTCCTTCGGATGGCCAAAACCATGAAGATGCCCAGGCTAAACTCCAGACCTGCCAGCAGGATGGCGGCAGAGATGAGCAGATAATCGGGCAGGACACCCGGCAAGCCGACTGCTTCGAGATAGTCCTGCATTTTGTAGAGTGTCCCCAGTGGGTCGATGGCCTTGACATAGCCGGAGAAGATAAAGGTCAGACCAACCACAAAGCGGGCTATGTTGACGAGAATCAACGTCAACGTATGGAGCCATTGTGGCCTTTTGTCGGTCTGTGCATGTGGTTGCATGTTCTCTTCTTTTTCGGTTATTGCCATGTGGTGCATAAAGAAAAATGGTACAGCGCCGGAGCGTCTTGTGGACAGCGCCTGCGGGCTTATTGTTCGTCGGACTTCCGTTGCGTGCGGATAGCCCCGAAGACTGCGTAGTTGATGATGTCGTAGTAGTTGCTGTCGATGCCTTCAGAGACGAGCGCTTGGCCGTGGTTCTCTTCGAGCTCTTTGACACGCTCTATCTTTGTGAGGATGAAGTCGGTGTAGCTTGTCACGCGCATGTCGCGCCAGGCTTCGCCATAGTCGTGGTTTTTGCGCTTCATCAGTTCGAAGGCTTCCCGAGCGTAGTGGTCGTAGAGCTTGAGAGCGTCATCCGGTGTAGTGTCGATCGTGTCGGCAAATCCCTCTTTAAGCTGTATGAGTCCGATGATTCCATAGTTGATCAGCGCGATGAACTCCGGTCGGATGCCTTCACCGACGAGGCTTTGTCCGGTGATCTCCAGTGTGCGGATGCGCTTGGCCTTGATAAAGAGCTGGTCAGTCAGCGAAGAGGGGCGGAGCATACGCCACGAAGCACCATAGTCATGGAGCTTCTTGGCAAAGAGCTGCCGGCACTCTGCCATGATATCTTGGAATTGTTTTTCTGTCTCTTGCACGGTTGTACTCATATGATATATATGGTGCTAAGTTTCTGCAAAGTTACAGAAATTAATCGAGAAACGGAAAGATAAGGAGAATTATTACTTGCACAGCACGATGTCGACGGGTTGCATGGTGACGAGGATGCCCTTCGGTTGCGCTTTGAGGGTGGGAAGGATCTTGTCGAGGAAAGCCTGTAGCTTCTCTTCGTCGTCAATGATCTCAACGACAATCGGATATTTGACGTTGAGCTCCCAAAACTTGTTGGAGCGTAGCTTGCTGGCTTTGCCGTAGCCCATGATGCCTTGTAGCACCGTGGCACCTGCCAGTTGCTCACGCTGTGCGGCGCGTGCGATCTCCTCGTAGAGCGACTCGTGGCGGATCGTATCGGTGTTGCTGAGATAGAAACGGAGTATCTTTTTCATGTTGATATATATATACGTTATGCGAGGTTAGGACAACAATCACGGAGAGCCGCCCCTACACATCCACCGCTCTCACCTCTTGGCGGTAATCACTCCCCTCTCCCTTTGGAGAGGGGTTGGGGGTGAGGCTATTAAATCATTTTGGCGCAGGCATTGCCCACGACGACGGCGATGAGTCCTAGGGCCACGCTCAACCCTATATAGAGGGCGAAGTAGAGGTAGTTGCCGTCGCGCATGAGCGCCGTGCTCTCGTTCATGAAGGTGGAGAAGGTGGTGAAGCCGCCACAGAAGCCTGTGGTCAGCACGAGTTTCATGGAGGGAGACATCCAGTCGCCGGGCCAGTGCAGGCCTGAGAGGAAGCCGATGATCAGGCAGCCTAAGATGTTGACCGCGAAAGTGCCGAGAGGAAAGCTCAAGGGCGCCCACGCCTGAATCACCTTCGAGACGATGAAGCGTGAACCACCGCCTAAGAAACTGCCCATGCCGACGAGTAAGAAATCCCTTAACATGGTTGTTCTCCTTTGATATGGTTTTCGTTTTTCACTTCGTATTTCTCTTCGTAGATCATCTTCAACAACTTGAGTCCCGTCTGGGTCTTGAAGATGTTTTTGCGTGCGGCCTCGATGCCGTGCTGCGAGATATGGTCTTCGTAGAGGTTGACGAGGAAGTCGGCTTCGACCAAGATCTGGTAGTCGGGCGCATCGATATGCTTGTAGGTGTGATGGTGCGCGATGAGCCAGCAGATGCGCTCGATGTCGGCTTCGTCGTAGTGCATCGACTCGAGGATGGCACGCGCCGGCGCCGGTCCTTCCTGCTCCTGATACTTTCCGTTGCTGCTGCCGTATTTCGCCTCAGCGGGATGGATGCCGATGTCGTGCAGTACGGCTGTCGACTCTAGGACAAACAGTGTATGGGCGTCCAGTCCTTCGGCGCGGCCGATGAGCTGGGCGAAACGGTGTACCTTCAGCAGATGTTGTATGCGCATGGGATCACCCTTGTCGAAGTCGATGATGCGGAGAGTGAGGGCATCGATAGCAGCCTCACCCCCTTGCCCCTCTCCCAAGGAGAGGGGAGTAGTTACAGGGTTAAACGGTATATTGTCCGGCTCTATAGTACTGTGTTTCTTCATAACTGTGTTTCCTCATTCAATATTATGTTATGGCTTTCTATGATGTTGTGCCTTACTATTGATGTTGTTGCGTCCTATAATGATAACGATATTGTTGTGCATCTATCATCATTATATTAATTATATTACTTCTTTAATAATACACTCCTTGCATCTTCCTACCACATTCATCACTTGAAGGTAATCACTCCCCTCTCCCTTGGAGAGGGGCAAGGGGGTGAGGCTGTAGTCGTTGAGGATCATTATATAACGCTACTTTTTCACTTTCACGTCATACAGATCTGTGCGCCGGTCGAGCAGGTTACGCACCGAGCCGTAGGTATGGAGCTGGTTGAGGCGGGTAAGGTCTACGTCTGCCACAAGGATCATCTCGGTGTTGGGAGTTGCTTCTGCGCGGCGTCCGTCGTTGGGGAAGGGGAAGTCGCAGGGTGTGAACACAGCGCTTTGGGCATACTGGATGTCCATGTTGTGCACACGCGGCAGGTTGCCCACGCTACCGGCAATAGCCACATAGCACTCGTTTTCGATGGCGCGCGCCTGTGCGCAGATGCGCACGCGGGCATAAGCGTTCTGCGTGTCCGTCATAAACGGCACGAAGAGAATCTGCATACCCTGTGCGGCCAACAGACGCGAGAGCTCCGGGAACTCCACGTCGTAGCAGATCACCACGCCAATCTTTCCGCAGTCGGTGTCAAAGGTGCGGATGGTGTTGCCGCCATTCAGTCCCCAGCACTTCACCTCGTCGGGTGTGACGTGGATCTTCTCGTACATCTCGTCGGTGCCATCGCGGCGGATGAGGAAGCCGACATTATAGAGTCCTCCGTCGTCCTTGACGTAGGGCATGGAGCCCGTGATGATGTTGATGTTGTAGCTGATGGCGAGCTCGCGGAAGCGGTCGCGGATCTTGTCGGTGTATTTTGCCAAGGCGCGTATCGACTCTGCTTCGCCGAGATCGTTGTAGCGGGCCATGAGGGGAGCATTGAAATATTCCGGGAAGAGGATGAAGTCGCTTTTATAGTCCGACACCGAGTCTACGAAGAACTCCACCTGCTCAAAGAGTTCGTCGATGCTGTTGTAGGGACGCATCTGCCACTGCACCATGCCGATGCGCACGGTAGGCTTGCGCTCCACTTTCTGGTCGCGCTTGGGCTCGTAGTAGATATTGTCCCACTGTAGCAGGCAGGCGTTGTGCTTTGACTCCTCGTCGTTGGGCAGATAGTTGCGGATGATGCGGCGCACGTGGAAGTCGTTGCTCAACTGGAAGTTCAGCACCGGGTCGTATATCTCGCGCGAGCGTACCTTTTCGATATACTCTTTCGGTCGCATCGTGTCGGCGTATTTGTGGTAGTTGGGAATACGCCCGCCAAACATGATGGCTTTGAGGTTGAGTTTCTCGCAGAGCTCCTTACGATATTCATACATGCGCCGTCCGAGTCTGAGCCCACGGTAGTCGGGATGGATAAACACCTCAATGCCGTAAAGGATGTTGCCGTTGGGGTTATGGGTGTTGAAGGTCTCGTTGCCTGTCACCTGCGCATAGGTGTGGTCACCCTTGACCATGTCGTAGTCGACGATGATGCTGAGGGCACATCCGACAATCTTTCCGTCGGCGATCACGACCACCTGTCCCTCAGGGAAGATCGTGATCAGTTTTTTGATCTGAGCATGCGTCCAGAACTCATCGCTGTCACCGTAGATGCGCTTAAAAGAGCCGGCCAGCTGGTCATAGTCTTCCATGCGCAGCGTGCGCAGCTCCACTTTGTTGATTTGATGTGTCGTTTCCATGTTGTTGGAGTTTGGTGCAAATGTACACCATTTCCACGAATTATGCAAGACAAGACTTACCAAATTCACGGAATAGGGCAAAAGTGATGATATTGGTCACTTTTGCCCTTTTTGCGTTTTCTCTTGCGTGTGGATGTCAATACGCCTCGCTCTCTTCGTCCTTCACTTCCTCGACGGTGAGTTTCTTATGGTCCATGGCATGCCAGCAATAGGCGATATAGGCCAAAACAAAGGGAATGAGCAAGGAGACATAGAACATGGTTTTGAGCGTGAACAGACTGCTGCAACTGTTGGCAATCGTCAGCGAGCTCTGCAGGTCAGCGTTGGAGGGATAGTAGGCCGTGTTGTTCCATCCTGCCATCAGGAAGAGAACGAGGACAACGAGCACCGTGCCGATGCCGGCAGGCCAGATGCCGCGCGCGTAGTCAGCCTTCATCCATGTGAGGAGGATGCCGTAGAGCAGGGCTGCCACGCCGATGATCAGCACGATAGCCAACGGCCACATCGTCAGCAGGTTGCTGAGATATTTCCCCGACACCATGCTCACCACGCCCGTGCCGGCGTCGTAGGCAAAGCCGTCCTTGACAAGCAGACGCACGAAGAAGGCGAGGAAGAACACGAGGAAGAGCACCGTGTTGGGCAGCAGTTTGCTGCGGCAGCGCTCGCGCAGCGTTGCCTCGTCGATGTTGTTGCGCATGTAGAGCAGCCCCAGGATGCGGGCCAGAAAGAGCACGGCCAGGCCGAGCACCACGTTCCATGGGTCGAGGAGCGCATCGAGTCCGCACGAGGCGTTGGCCCAGTGGCTGATGACAGGTTGCGAGAGCGCCGTGACGTTGGCCTTGTCGACGACGAAGTTGCTGCCGTCGAAGAAGGTGGCAACCGCACCGCCAAGGAGCAGCGGGCCGACGATGCCGTTGATGATCAGACATATCTGGAACGTGCGGGGGCCAAGGAAATTCCCGAGTTTGTTTTGAAACTCATAGCTGACGGCCTGGACAACAAACGAGAAGAGGATGATCATCCACAGCCAGTAGGCACCGCCAAAACTGGTACTGTAGAACAGGGGGAAGGCGGCGAAGAAGGCACCGCCAAAGGTGACGAGTGTGGTGAAGGTGAACTCCCATTTACGGCCGGTGGAGTTGAGCACCAGCCGGCGCTCTTCCGGTGTCTTTCCCAATTCAAAGATGAGTGTGTTGGCTCCCTGTACAAAGAGCAGGAAGACAAGCAGGGCTCCCAAAAGTGAGATCAGGAACCACCAATAATGCTGAAGAAATGTATATGACATGGCTGTTGGATTCTAGGGTTGTTGCAATCGGATTTACTCGAAGTGGTAGTTCTTGATCTGTTTGCACAGAATGCTGATCTCCACGGCGAGCATCGTGGTGAAGAGAAAGAGGAAGACGAAGAATGTCGTGGCAATGCTGGCGGTTGACACTCCGGAGACGGCGGCACCCACGGGCAGCATGTCCTGGATGGTCCACGGCTGTCGGCCTACCTCGGCAACGACCCATCCTGCCTCGGAGCCGATATAGGCCAGCGGCAACATGACGATGGCGATGATGAGCAGCCAGCGTGGCTTGGTGATGTCGAGCCGGTAGATATAGTGGAGCACGACAAGGAAGAACAGGATAAACAGGCAGCCGATGCCCACCATCGTGCGGAAGGCAAAGAAGCTGATCGGGATGTTGGGTACGAGATGATGCACGTCCTTGATATAGCCATAGCCGAAGTAGGGCATGTCGGCCTTGAGCTGCGGCAAGAGTTGCTGTGCCTTTGCCTTGGCGGCAGCAGTGTCGCCCTTGCCTGCCTTGGCGGTGGTCATCAGTTGCCGGTATTGTGCCAGGTTGGCGATGGCACGCCGTCCGCGCATCATCTTTTCTTTTGCCGAGGGCTCCTTGCTGCCGTCGGGACGGGTGAAGCCGCGCAGGAGATCGTTCACGCCGGGCACGTAGCCGTCGGCATGATGGGTGGCGAGCAGCGAGAGCATCTGGGGCACAGCGATGCGGTAGGGCGGCTCCACCTCGCTCTCATAGTCGGGTTGAGAGAAGGGGCCGGGCAGGGCGACGACGCTGAGGCCCTGGTGTGTGCCACCATTATAGAGTCCTTCCATGGCGGCGAGCTTCATGGGCTGAGTCTGAGCGACCATATAGGCCGAGTTGTCACCCGTGAAGGCACCGAGCAGCGCAGCGACGAGACCGACGAGGGCACCAATCTTGATGCTTTGCCGGGCCAACTGTGTGTTGCGGCGCTTGAGCAGATACCAGGCGCTGACGGCCACGGTGAAGGCGGCACCGATGATCCACGATGTGGTCACCGTGTGGCAGAACTTATCCACGGCAAAGGGTGAGAGGGCCACGTCGGCAAACGATGTCATCTCGAAGCGCATGGTGTCGGGATTGAATTCCTGCCCCACGGGGTATTGCATCCAGGCGTTGGCCACCAGGATCCACCAGGCCGAGATCGTCGCGCCCAAGCCCGTGAGCCAGGTGGAGGCCAAGTGAAAACCACGTGACACCTTGTTCCAGCCAAAGAACATCACAGCCACGAAGGTGCTCTCCATGAAGAAGGCGACGATGCCCTCGATGGCGAGCGGCGCGCCAAAGATGTCGCCGACCATCCACGAATAGTTGCTCCAGTTGGTGCCGAACTCAAACTCCAGTATGATGCCGGTGGCCACGCCCATGGCGAAGTTCACGCCGAAAAGGCGTTGCCAGAAGCGGGCGGCTTCCTTCCAAAAAGGTTTCCCGGTGCGATAATAGCAGGTCTCCACGATGCCCATGATGAGCGCCAGTCCCAGTGTGAGCGGCACGAAGAGCCAGTGATAGATGGCCGTCAAGGCAAACTGCGCCCTCGCCCAGTCCACCGTTCCGGATGTGATGTCTAATAGGAGATTTGTCATTGTGTTGCTGTTAAATGGTTAATGGGTTATTTTTTTAATATCTGTGAAGACACGAAGTCTGCTTCCTGCCCTTTCTGTGCGTGCTCATGGATGTAGTTGGGAAAGAAGAACAGTTTGAGCACGGCAAAGATGATGAAGAGCTTGATGAGTATCACAGCCCACAGCGTGCGTCCGACGGTCATGCTTCGGAAGCCATCGTAGTAGAGGTGCCATACCGAGGAGGCGATGTGTTTGAGTCGTGTTGTTGTCATCAGTGAAATTTTAGTCCTTAGGAAGGTTTACTGTTGGCAAATATACGATAAAAAATCTAAAGGTGCAAGGGAAGTCGTGCAAAAAAAATAAGATTGTAACATTAACTGATCATTTTCCGCCCTTGATACGGCGATTTTTTCGACCAAGTCCTCCCTCGGCCGGATTTTCGCGATTTTTATCGTGTTTACTGAAACCGCTGATATGTAGGAAGTTGTGATTTTGACATAAGGTTTAAACACTGAAAAAGGGTTGCGAAGGCCGTCATTTCTTTGTCTTTTGCCGGTCAAACAATTGAGATGACCTGAAGAAAACAGTAAGATGAGCTGAAGAAACCATTGAGATGACACGATAAAACCAATGAGATGACGCAAAGAAACCAATGAGATGACAGGACAAAAAACAGAGATGAGCATGGAATGACGGTTTGAACGCCATTTCATACTCATCTCTGTGCGCTAGAATGAAAGTGCGCAGTGATGCACTTTTGTCAAGGAAATTACGGTGTAATCCTTTGCGGAACAAGCCTGCCGGTCCGGACGGCTGTCTGCACACCGGCGGCCGATATGCGCTTCAGCGCAAAGTGTTGGTGACGGATCACCTGAGTTTCCGGCCCTCAAATTTCTCGATGGCCTCCACCCAGTCGGGCCACATCTCCACGGCCTCGTTGGTTTCCAGGTCATAGGCCACCATGATCGTCTTGCCCACGCACTTCACCTCGTGTGAGTCGGTGTCGATGAGGCGCTGGACGAGCTGGAAGCTCTTATGGCCAATGTGGGTGATCGCTGTCTCCACGGCCACGTGATCCCCGATATGGACCTGCGAGAGGAAGTCTGCATCGACATGCACGGTGACAATGGCGTGACGCTGGTCGATTTTCGTGTCGTGTATGTTGGCGAAGTAATCCATCTTGGCCATGTCGTAGTATTGGAAGTAGAGCGTGTTGTTGATGTGTCCGAACTGATCGGCATCGTTCCATCTCAGCTGTATGGGCAGAGCGTGATGAAACACCACGCTTTCCTGTTCTTTCTGATCTTCTGTTTCTTTCATGATCGCTTTAATTATTCTGGTATCTTGTCATACATGGCTTTCCACCAGCTGTCATCGTCCTGCAGCCACTTGGCAAACCAGGCGAAGATGGTGTTCTGCCATTTGATGCGCTTGTTGTAGTCTTGTATCCAGTGGTTCTCCCCTTCCACTTCCACGAGAGCCACGGGACGGCCCAGGAGCTTCAGTGCCGTGTAGAGCGCGATGCTGTTGGCCGTGGGCACGTTGGTGTCGGCGGTGCCGTGGACGAGCAGCAGCGGCGTGTGGATCTTGTCGGCATTGTAGAGCGGGCTGTGGTCGACATAGAGATCGCGGTCTGACCACGGATAGCGGTTGGCCATGCTCACCTCGCTGTAGGAATAGCCCCAGTAGCCCGATCCCCAGTATTGTGTGTGGTCGCTGATGCCGGCGTGTGAGACGGCAGCGGCAAAGAGATCGGTCTTGGTCTGCAGATACTGCGTCATGAAGCCACCGTAGGAAGCGCCGAGGCATCCGATCTTCTTCGCGTTGATAAAGCTGTGGTCGGCGCAGAACTTCTTTGTGCCCTCGATGATGTCGTCGGCCACGCCGTCACCCGCTGTGTCGACATGGCGGGAGGCAAACTCCTGGCCGAAGCCGGCGGCACCGCTTGGCTCGATGACGTAGACCACATAACCCTTGGAGGCATAGAGCGGGAAGGGATAGTTGCCACCGAAGTAGCGGCTTGTCGGGGAGCAACCACCATAGTAATAGACGATCATCGGATATTTCTTCGTCGCGTCGAAGTGAGGCGGCAGATAGTAGCGGCCGTAGATGGTGTCGCCGCGGCTGCTGGTGAAGTTCCAATCTTTGCAGGACGGCAGGTCGACGTCGGCGAGCTTGCGCTGCTGGTCTTCCAGGAGCGTGGACTTGCCGTTGGCGGTGTTCATCATGTAGAGGCGGTCGACGTTGAGGGCGCTCTGTCCGTTGTAGCAGAGCACAGGCGCTGTCTCAGCCATGTCCACACCTCCGACATAGTCTTCGGGTGTGTTGAGGGTCTCGATCTTGCCGCTCTTGGGATCCATGCGGAAGAGGCGGCGGTAGTCACGGTCAAGTGCGTTGAAATAGATCTTGCCGTCGTAGTAGTTCCACTGCATGGTCTCGATGCTCGGATCGAAGTCCTTGGTCATCGGGCGTATCTTGCGTGTGGCGCAGTCGATGGTGTAGAGCTGATAGTCGTACATGCTCGGGATGCGCCCCTTGGGCAGGTTCTCGCCGATGCCGCCAAGGCACTCCGGTGAGCCCTTCACGGCGATGGTGCGGGCATCGGGAGAGAATACCGCATTGGCGATGAAGCCGTCGCTGTCGACAAGACACTCCTGTCGCATCGTGCTCAGGTCGAGGCGATAGATCGAGTTGAGCGTTGTCGGCCGTTTGCTCAGGCGGGCACGCGACACCATATATAATAGGTAGCGGCTGTCGCGCGAGATGTCGCAGAGCGACACATCGTGGTAGCCAAAGGTCAGCGGCTGGGCGTAGCCTGTCGACAAGTCGTATTTGAGCAGTTGGTTGCGGTTGCGCCATCCCGGCTGCCGGTCATCGGGCTGAATGATCTGGTGGACTTGGCTGTCGTCTTTCGGGCCTTCGGTTTGTTTCGAGATGATGAGGTATTTGCCGTTGGGCGCCATCGTCCAGTCACCCTCGGGGAGATTGTCAGTGAGCACCGTCTCGGCACCGGTGACGACATCGGCCTCGACGAGTTGTGTGCCCTTGACGCCCTTGCGGGTGAAGAGATAGCTGTCTTTGCCCGGCATCCAGCGCAGATTCTTGTCAGAGGTGCGCACGGTGGTGCCGCGTCGAAGGTCGTAGATGGTGTAGAGCCACGCCGTGTTGTTGGCCGACGTGGTTTCGTAGGACGTGGTGATGGCGTAGCGTCCGTCGTAGCTGACCTGACTGCCATAGTAGTGCTTGCCGTTGAGGAAGTCGTAGAGCGTCAGTTCGCGCCGTCCGTTGTCGGAGGTAGAGAACAGCGCATCGGTGTCGCTGTCGAGGCTCACTTGCAGCGAGTCGTGCTCACCGGGCTCGGTGAGGTATTTGATGACGATGTCGTGCGTGGCGGGTGTGAGTGTGAGCGTGCCGTCGCTTTTCTGTCCGTCGACATAGAGCTCGTAGTGTTTCATCTTACCCACCCGGAGCGTGGCTTTGGCATAGCGGTCGTTCTTGAGCGTGAACTGCAGCAGATGGAGCGCGGTGGCGTTTTTGCTGGATGGAGCGAAGGTGCCGTTGTAGGCTTTGCCTTGGCGTGCTTTGGTCAGGTCGACAAAGGTGCCGAGCAGGTTGTCGGTTTTGAAGCCCTGACGGTCCAGCCCGATGGTGTCGACCATCACAGGGCGTTGCAGTGCAAAGGGACCGCTATAGCGGAAATGGGTCACGGGGCGTGTGGCCGCCAGCATGGGTTGCAGTGTGCATAGGGCAAGGCCTATCAGGGCGGAGCCTCTGCTCAGCAACGTGGTGGCGGCATGATGATGGATGTTCTTCATAAATGATGCGGTTAAAACAAAAACTTTTCTCTCAATTCACCTGCAAACTTACACAAAATATATGAATTCCGTGCAGAAATGCTACAATATATTATAAAGACACAGTTAATCAGACAAAAGAACTCACTTCTTGTAGTAGTGCGCATAGTTGAAGAAGGGCTCGGTGACGACATTTTTGCTTGAGGCGCGGTACACATTGCCGTAAGGGTCATGGGCGCGCACGGTGACCTCTGCTGAAGGCGAGGCCGGCTCGTAGTAGTAGAGGTGGTTCATGATGAGGTATTTGTTGCTTTTGCCGACAAAATAATAGGGCACGGAGACCGCGTAGCGATGGTGATAGCCCACGGCAAAGGCATCCTGCCCCAGTCCGCTGAGCCTTTTCATCGGATACTCCACACCATTCTCGATGGCATAGACCTTCCAGCGCGAGTCCGCATTGAAGACATTTGCCACGATCACGCCTTTGCCGCGTGGCAGATTCCAGTCAGCTGCATACGACTCGCCGTTGAAGTCGGTGTCAGCACGGAACAGCGCCATCTGGGTCATGCGGTTCCAGCGAGTGCCCTTGTAGTAGTCGGTGTAGATCGCTGTGCCTTGGAAGCCATAGATGTAATAGCCGTTGGGCGTACCACAGATATTGATGTTGGACTGCCAGATGTTGCCGCAGGCCGCTGCATGACAGTGCTCGAGGAGATGGCGTCCGTGGTAGTCCACCTCATGGTTGAGGGCAAAGTGGGTGTGACCGCAAAACAGTTCGTATCCGCCCTTGAAGGTATCGAGCAGCGAGAGGATCTCGGTCAGACGTGATGACGTGTAGTGTCCTTCCTCTGAAGAGATGCCCACAGGCTCAGCCCCTTTTTTGGGACGTGTGCCCATGGTGAGCGGGATGTGGTAGCACAGCACCACCTTTTTCTGTTTGTTTGCCAGTGCGAGATCTTTCTTCAGCCACGCCATTTGCTGGTCAGTCAGCTCGCCGGGCTGCCAATAGACCGATCCCCGATAGAAATGACAGTCGTTGAAACACACGTAGTGCTCGTCGCCGCGGTCAAAAGAGTAGTCTGTGGGGCCCCAAGCCTCTTCCCATTTGCGCTTATAAGCGTCTTTGCCGTCCTGATCGTGGTTGCCGATGACAGAGAAAAGCCTCATGCGCGAGGCTCCTAATGTCTTGCGGATCTTCATCTCCAACGTGGCGTTGTAGCCCCCGTAGTATTGTACGTCGTCGCCCATGCTCAGTCCGTAGACCGGCAGATCGCCGGGCAGAGAATTCAACGTCTGCCTCACGTCGGCCATCGTCTCTATGGCGAAGCGGTCCACATCAGTGATTTTTACGGGATTGTCATTGGGGCCTTTGTAGTAAGGGCTGTAGGCGTTGGTCACCTGGGGATCGCCGAAGACCAGCATCGCATAACGGCTCTCTTTGCCCGAAGGCAGTGGCTTGAGGCGGAAGTCATAGACCGAGTCGGTGGCCGTGATGCGGCGGTAGATACAAGCCGTGCGGTCTTTGCTGCTATGAACAGGCACTTCCGCCCAGTCGGGAACGGTGTAGTAGACAAAGCTGGCGGCAGCGCGGCGGCGCAGCGCATAGTGGCCCAAGGAGTCGGTGAGCACACAGTCGATGCCGTCGCTCACCGTGATGCCGGGCACGGGCGTTCCGTCGGTGCGTGTCAGTGTGCCTTGGATCATCTGTGAGGGCTTGGGCGCCGGTCTCTGTACTTGGGGTTTGAGGGCGCGATGCACGGTGTCGCGGATCGTGTCGGCATGGTGCTTCACGGCCATCGGTTGCCGGATGGGCTGGGTATCCTGCCCGTCGGACTGATGCCAGGCGGTGAATGCTGCGGCCAGGACGACAATTGTCGCCACCAGTGCAGCCAGCGTGAGAAGGATGGAATGTTGCTTGTCTTTCTTGTCCATAGCTGTGCATTTCGATGCACAAAGTTACACATAATTCATGACTTTATGCCTTTTTGTGCTTTTATTCCGTCATAATTTCGTAACTTTGCGGGTACAAATGACATTTCGGACACATATTATTTATTATATAACACTTAAACGTTATGGAAAAGAAAGGATTATTGGAGGGTAAGACCGCGCTCATCACCGGTGCAGCCCGTGGTATCGGCAAGGCCATTGCCCTGCGTTTTGCTCAGGAAGGCGCCAACATCGCCTTCACCGATCTCGCTATCGATGAGGAGCACGGCGGTTTGGAGACCGAGCGCGAGCTCAATGCGCTGGGTGTGAAAGCCAAGGGCTATGCCAGCAATGCGGCTGACTTTGCGCAGACCGAGGCTACTGTGAAGCAGGTAGTCGCCGACTTTGGCTCTGTGGATATTCTGGTCAACAATGCCGGTATCACCAAGGACGGACTCATGCTGCGTATGTCTGAGGCACAGTGGGACGCTGTCATCGCCGTGAACCTCAAGAGTGCCTTCAACTTCATCCATGCTTGTATTCCTTACATGATGCGCCAGCGCGACGGCCGTATCATCAACATGAGCTCTGTCGTCGGCGTGCATGGCAATGCCGGACAGTGCAACTACTCTGCTTCCAAGGCTGGTCTGATCGCTTTGGCAAAGAGTATTGCTCAGGAGATGGGCCCCAAGGGTATCCGTGCCAACGCCATTGCACCGGGCTTCATCGACACTGCTATGACACAAGCTCTGCCTGAGCCTGTCCGCAAGCAGTGGGTCAGCCATATCCCTGTACGCCGTGCGGGTACGGTCAACGACATCGCTGACACGGCTGTCTATCTGGCTTCTGATCTCTCAAGCTATGTCTCTGGTCAGGTCATCCAGGTCGATGGTGGTATGAACATGTAAACAAAGTTGAATGATGAATGATGAGTTGTTACAACATTCAACATTGTCATAACTCATCATTCAACATTCATCGTTCATCATTTTTTTATGCGGGTCGTTTACGAGGATAATCACGTCATCATCGTCTATAAGGAGAGTGGGGAGATCGTGCAGGGCGACAAGACCGGCGACATACCTCTTTCGGAAACGGTGAAAGACTATATTAAGGAGAAGTATCACAAGCCTGGCAATGTGTTTCTGGGTGTGGTGCATCGCCTCGATCGTCCTGTGGCGGGCCTCGTCGTCTTTGCTCGTACCAGCAAGGCTCTGTCAAGACTCAATGAGATGTTCCGCAAAGGCGAGGTGCACAAGACTTATTGGGCCATCACGCAGAATGTGCCCGCCGATGAGCAGGGCACGCTGACCAACTGGATGACGCGCAACGAAAAACAAAACAAAAGCTACGCCTACGACCGGGAAGTGCCGGGGGCCAAGAAAGCCGTGCTCAACTATCGTGTCATCGGGCACAGCGACCACTATCATCTCTTGGAGATCACATTGCTCACAGGCCGTCATCATCAGATCCGGTGCCAGCTTTCTCACATCGGTTGCCCCATCAAGGGTGACCTGAAATATGGCGCTCGGCGCAGCAATCCCGACGGCAGTATCTCACTGCTCTCGCATCGTGTGCAGTTCACACACCCGGTGTCGGGCAAGGACATAGACATTGTCTCGCCATTGCCCGACGACGCACTGTGGCAATCGTTCGGGAAGTAATGTGGGTGATCCCTCTTTGTGATCACCCTTTTGTATGGTTCCTTACGGTCTACAGGTTGTCGACATCCTCAGCCGTCGTCTCGATGATGGCGGCAGCAAGACTGTCAGCAGCTTGCACGATGGCGCAGAGCGGATACTCCATGCGCGCGGTGTCGTAGCAGCGCTCGTCTTCATAGGAGTTGAAGTTCAGCCCGAAAGCACCCATATGCCAGCGGATGGCGCACATCTCGTCGTCGTTGAGCTGCAAACCGCTTAAGAGCAACAGAATGACGCTTTTCTCGCCATGACCCATCGGGAAGTCTTTGTATGACACATTGTATCCTTCTGCGTCTTCCCACTGTCCGAGTTTATTCTTCCGTTTCTTGATCGTGCGCTTGTAGATGTCCATTTTGCAGACATCATGGAGCAGGGTAGCGAGGATGATGCTTTCGCGTTTCACTTCACCCATCGAGGCGGCATCGAGACCTTTCATCCCTTCCCAGATAGCCAGACCGGCGTGGCAGACGTTCAGACTGTGCTCGCACAGACCGCCCGGCACGTTGAGATGATGACCGGCTGATGCCGGTGCTTCGAAGAAACCTCCTTTTTCCAGGTCTTCGATCACATAGTCGATGCCCTCGCGCTTGGTCTCGCGCAGGAGCGCCTCAAACTCTTCTTGATTTTTTTGCTTGTCCATGATATGATGATATAATGATGGTCGTGATATGCAATGATCACTTTCTCTATTACACTATTGCTAATTCGATTGCAAAATTACTAATTTTTTTCTGATCGCAGTCGTGTATCTCTGTCCTTTGCTTGAAGTAAGGTCAAAATAAAGGGCTGGCAAGATTTTGTTTCTTGTCAGCCCATCACTATTTCTCAGCCCGTTTCCTTCATAGAAATCTATTCTGGCAACGGACGCGAAGCCAAAGCTTTCTGTTTACTCAAATGGGTTCTCTGTTGGGTAGGGCAGGCTCTTCGGCTGATTGTAAGCTACATCCTGGATGCCCATGTACTTCAGGAAGTTGAAGAGATGCTTGCCGACATGAGAGAAGGCCACGGCGCCGTGGTGAGGATAGTGCTTCTCGATGAGCACGTGACGATAGAAGCGACCCATCTCAGGAATAGCGAAGATGCCGATGCCACCGAACGAACGTGTCGGCACGTTGAGGACCTCGCCCTCAGCGATGTAGGCGCGGAGCACACCTTCGGAGTCGCATTGTACACGATAGAACGTGATGTCGCCCGGAGCAATGTCGCCCTCGAGGGTGCCACGGGTGAAGTCTGGCTTGCCGCCATTCTCGAGCAGACGGTTCTGGATCAGCTGATACTTGATGGCACGGCCGGCGCACATCTTGCACGACGGTGTGTTGCCGCAGTGGAAGCCCATGAAGGTGTCTGTGAGCTTGTAGTTGTACTTGCCGACGATGTCCTCGTCGTAGATGTACTTAGGCACGGAGTTGTTGATGTCGAGCAAGGTCACGGTGTCATCGCTCAGGCACATGCCGATGTACTCCGACAGGGCGCCATAGATGTCTACCTCGCAGGCTACTGGAATGCCGCGGCTGACCAGACGTGAGTTGACATAGCAGGGCTCGAAACCAAACTGGCTTGGGAAGGCGGGCCAGCACTTGTCGGCAAAGGCCACGTACTTGCGTGAGCCCTTGTGCTGCTCGGCCCAGTCGAGCAAGGTCAGTTCGAACTGTGCCATACGGCGGCTCAGATCGGGATAGTACTTGCCTTCGCCCATCTCGGCGGCCATGTCCTTGCAGACACCGTCAATGCGCGGGTCGTTCTCATGTTGCTTGTAAGCCACGAGCAGGTCGAGCTCGGAGTTCTCCTCGATTTCCACGCCCAGCTCGTAAAGTCCCTTGATAGGAGCGTTGCAGGCGAAGAAGTCTTGTGGACGCGGACCGAAGGTGATGATCTTCAAACCCTTCAGACCGATGACGGCGCGGGCCACAGGCACGAAGTCTGCGATCATCTTTGCGATGTCGTCGGCGGTTCCCACAGGATAAGCGGGGATATATCCTTTGAGGTGACGCATGGCGAGGTTGTAGCTGCAGTTGAGCATACCGCAATAAGCGTCGCCACGGCCGTTGATCATGTCACCGTCGCCTTCTGCGGCAGAGACAAACATGCAAGGACCATGGAACTTCTTGGCGATGAGGGTCTCGGGGGTCTCCGGACCGAAGTTGCCAAGGAAGACAACGAGGGCGTTGCAGCCTGCCTCTCGGACCTCTTTGATGGCCTTGAGCATATCCTGTTCGTTCTCCACAGTTGTCGGACAGTCATAGATCTCACCCTTGTAAGCTTTCACGATGTTCTCGCGGCGCTGTGTGGAAAGGGCAATAGGGAAACAGTCACGGCTGACGGCGATAATGCCGAGCTTCACCTGAGGAATGTTTGTGCTTTGCATAATCTTTTTGTTTAGTTGATTTTGGTGTTATTAGTTGTTGTCTTTGATTTCTATTATATATTGAAAGCAGTTTTTGCTTATCGGTGACAAAGATACACTTTTTCTTTGTAACGACAAAGGGATGAGATAAAAGAAAAAGTTTTTGAAACATTATATAAGATTCTAGCCTCCAAATATAATATTCCTTTCACAAAAAGAGGCGTGTCCTTTCCTTAGGGGACACGCCTCTTATATATATATAATAAGGTGTAGAGCAGGCTTGGCCTTCGTAGCAGTCGGTGACAGCCTGTGGACCGTCTGTGACTGCTTATGGCTTTCCGTGACTGCTCATGGCCTTCCATGACTGTTAGTTGTTGTCTGTAACGGTCTGTGGCCGCCTGTGTGGCTTACACCTTACGGGATGACCTTGAAGCGGATGCGGAAGGTGTGGGTCTGCTCGTCCCAGTTGGTGCCTAAAATCTCGAAGCGGCCAATCTGCGACGTGGAGCGCACGTGCTTGCCAATGCATGGACAGACATCGAAATCGCCGATGTGTACCAGACGGATGGTTTGGGAGGCATCTTCAGGCAGACGGTCGAGTTTGACACCTTGCGGCACGTGGTTGCGGTCCACATCTTCGTAAGTGACCGGCAGATCTTCCTCGATGAGCTCATTCATCTTGTCTCCGATGGCCTTTTCCTCCTGTCGTGAGGGCTTGTGGTCGAGGTGATAACTGATCTTGCTTTTCTTTCGCTCGATATGGGCGTTGCGTGAGCGTTCGCAGCCAAACATGCGGATCATGACCTGGTTGAGGAGATGCTCGGCTGTATGAGCCGGCGGGAACTCATCCTTGTTATGGACATTGAGCAGATAAGGAGTCTCTTCCATCTTGATACTGAATTTATAGATACGCCCTGTGTAGGGCCTGAGATCCATGTCGACGGCGCCGTCCTTCTTCAAGTCTATGTTCATCTCCTGACCTGTGAGCAGGTCAAAGGCTCGCACCTCCTTTTCCGGTAACCCAAGGAAGTCAAAGGCGTGGGCCGGAAGATTCACGCTGGTGTTGATGCGGTCGGCTCCGAAGTTGACAACGACAAGGAGTACCTCGTCTTCAAACTTGCGCAGGAAGGCAAACTCATGGCGGGGATTGAACTTCCAGGTCTGTGGATTGACATACATCAGATCAAAGAAAGCTCCCTCCCGCACGGCCGATTCGCGGTTGGCGATATGGAGAATTTGCTGATATTTCAGTTGCAGATGCAGCTCATCGGGTGTCAGATGACGACGATCGAAGTAACCGCGACGTATCGTGTCTACGCACCAATAGTCGAAAATCGTCGTGCGGCCATCACGTCCCGAGAAGCCTTCTGCGTCCATACCACGCTCGCCAAACTCTTGTCCGGAGTAGACCATGAAAGGATTGCACCCCATCAGTGCGGCTACGATGACGGCGGGCACGGCTTTCGCACCATTGCCACAGAAGAAGTCGCTGGCAATGCGCTGCTCATCATGGTTCTCCAGGAAGTAGAGCATATGCTGGCGGATATCATCCACATGCTGCCAGTAATAGGTGATGCTGCTTGCCGGACGGCGGTCGCAGATGACATCACGCAGACAGTCGTACATGCCCACCTTGTCATAAAGGTAGTCAAAGCCCGACTGGATATAGTTGCGATACTGGTTGGTGTCATAGACTTCACCGATGAAGATGATGCGCGGGTAGCGTTCTTTGACGATGCGGGTTGCATATGCCCAAAAGGCGGTCGGCACCATCTCAGCCATATCACAGCGGAAACCATCGATGTTTTTGGAAGCCCAATAGAGCAAAATATCGGTCATCTTTACCCATGTGCTCGGTACGGGATCGAAGTGGTAGCTGCGTCCGCCGGCATCACAGTAGTCGATACCATAGTTGAGTTTCACCGTCTCGTACCAGTCGTTGCGCCCCGGACAGTTGTCGAAGCGGTCGTTGCCGGTGCACTTGGCTGGATTTTCCACGTAGGGCTCTTCACCTTCTTTGGGCTGTACGGGTGAGACAAACGGCTGGCCCGGACAATAATAGAAGTTGTTGTTGGGGGAGAAATGCTTTCCCTTGTCGTCGTCTTCACCGAGATCGCGCACGCCCTCAGGCTTCCTGATCGAATGATATTCACGCGCCACATGATTTGGCACAAAGTCGATGATGACCTTCATGCCGGCCTGATGCGTACGATCCACGAGTTGGTCAAACTCTGTCAACCGCTGGTCGATGTCGTCGGCAAGGTCCGGGTCGATGTCGTAGTAGTCAGTGATGGCATAAGGCGATCCTGCCACACCCTTCACCACGGAAGGATGCTGGCGCGGTATGCCATGCTTGCTGTAGTCTGTCGCCGTTGCATGGCGGATCACTCCTGTGTACCACACGTGAGTAAAACCCATGTCGTGGATGCGGCGCAGGCGTTCTGCGTCGAAGTCGCTCATCTTCCCCGTCCCGTTGACCCGTAGCGTGCCGTTGGGAATCCGTGCTGTGTTGCGGTTGCCAAAGAGGCGGGTGAAGACTTGATAGATGATTATCTTTCTCTTCATTCTATCATTTGCGTTTCACTCTGTCCGATGCTTACTCGATGCCGTGGGCATTGACAGTTTTGTCGATACGTGCGATCATGCCGCGCAGAGCCTTGCCGGGACCGCACTCAATGAACTCGTCAGCTCCATCGGCAATCATGTTTTGCACAGAAGCTGTCCAGCGCACTGAGCTGGTGAGCTGAGCGATGAGGTTCTGCTTGATTTCCTCAGGATCGGTATGCGGTTTTGCGTCGACATTCTGATAGACGGGGCATACGGGCTTAGCAAACTGCGTCTTCTCAATAGCGGCTTGCAGTTCTTCCTTAGCAGGCTGCATGAGAGGAGAGTGGAAAGCGCCTCCGACCTTCAGGGGCAGTGCACGCTTGGCACCGGCAGCCTTCAGTTTCTCACAAGCCTCAAGGATGCCTTCCTGGTCGCCGGATATGACGAGCTGACCCGGACAGTTGAAGTTGGCTGGCACGACGGTGTGGCCTTCCTTGCTCACTTCAGCGCAGACCTCCTCAACCTTCTCGTCGGGGAGAGCGATGATGGCGGCCATTGTGCCGGGATTGGCCTCGCAGGCTTTCTGCATGGCATTGGCACGGGCAGCGACGAGACGCAGGCCATCCTCAAAGTTCAGGGCACCGGCAGCGACAAGTGCAGAGAACTCACCCAGAGAGTGGCCGGCCACCATGGCGGGCTTGAAGTTGTCGCCCAGGCACAGTGCAGAGATCACGCTATGAAGGAAGACGGCAGGCTGTGTGACCTTGGTCTCCTTGAGTTGCTCGTCAGTGCCGGCGAACATCACATCCGTGATTTTGAAACCGAGTATCTCGGCAGCCTGGTCAAAGAGTTTCTTGGCTAATGCGTTGTTATCGTAGAGGTCTTTACCCATGCCTACGAACTGTGAACCCTGTCCGGGAAATACAAATGCTTTCATTTTCTTATTGATAAAAATTTATTTCTTATTGATGTGACGGTGCAACAGGGGGTGATGTCTTCGTGCTTGGTTTAAGCATCTATCAAGGTGTCTTGCCGTCTTACATACTGAGAATGGTACGCTTTGATGCGTCGTAATTGCAAATTTACGGAAAAATAATTAGACACAGAAGATTCACGGCTAAAAAGTTGATCACCTTAACCGTATTTACCACTTCATCGTATGCCGGCGAGGCACTACGTTGGTTTTTGCTTCTGTCTGTCGCGTTTATGGTTCTTCCGGCATGCAGATGCAGAGAATGATGTAGGCAATGATGCCGGAGAAAGCTGTGCACAGGGTGAGCAACAGATAGACCAGTCTGACGATGGCGGGATCCCAGCCGAAGTAATTGGCGATGCCGCCGCAGACACCAGCCAGCCAGCGGTCGTTTCTCGACCGTGTCAATCGTTTCTTTGTTTCCATAAGCTAATGAACAAAAAATCCCCACCACATATTCTGCGGCAGGGACTGATATAGATTTGCTTTACAGTTCAAAAGTTTATATTTCCATTCTCGGCGAGCCCTTTAGCAGATTACTCTGCTGCGGGAGCCTCGTTCTCGGCGTTGTCAGCCTCGGGAGCGTCAGCCTCCTCAGCCTTAGGAGCCTCCTTCTTCGGTGCTTCCTCAGCGGGAGCAGCCACAGGCTGGTTCTCAGCGACAACCTTTACAGGCACCTTTACCTCAACCTCCTTGTGGAAGTGAACAGTAGCCTCAAAGTCACCTACCTTGCGAGCTTCACGCATGGTGATGATCTTGCGGTCGATGTCGATGCCCAACTTGGCGAGCTCTTCAGCAACCTTAGCAGGACCGACAGATCCATAGAGGTGGCCTGTAGCGGCGACCTTAGCTGTGATGACGAGCTGAACGTCCTTCAGAGCCTCAGCGCGCTTCTCGGCGTCGGCCTTCAGAGCGGCGAGCTTAGCAGCCTGCTGCTTGAGGTTTTCGGCGAGCTGCTTGCGTGCGCTTGCAGAAGCGATAACGCCCTTGCCTGTAGGAATCAGATAGTTGCGGCCATAGCCGTCCTTAACCTTCACGATATCGTTCTTGTATCCAAGTCCGATAATATCTTCTTTCAGTATGATTTCCATATCTTCTGCTCCTCCTTAATTACTTCATCAAATCGGTTACATAAGGCAGCAGCGCGATCTGGCGTGCACGCTTCACGGCCTGAGCCACACGGCGCTGGTACTTCAGAGAGGTGCCGGTGATGCGGCGCGGCAGGATCTTGCCCTGCTCGTTGAGGAACTTCTTCAAGAACTCGGGGTCCTTGTAGTCGATATACTTAATGCCACTCTTCTTGAAACGGCAGTACTTCTTCTTCTTCGTATCAATAGAAGGAGCGGTCAAATAACGGATTTCTGATTTCTTCTGATCTGCCATAGTTATGCCTCCACTTTGTTATTCCACTTAGCTTTGCGCTTCTCGGCATAAGCCACAGCGTACTTGTCAAGTTTCACAGTGATAAAACGAATCACCTTCTCATCGCGGCGATAGCCGGTCTCGAGGGTGTTAACAACAGAAGGCTCAGCTTTGAACTGCAACAGGCAATAGAAACCTGTCGACTTCTTGTCGATTGCATAAGCCATCTTCTTCAGTCCCCAGGCCTCTTCGTTCACAATCTCAGCACCCTTGTCGGTGAGCAGCTTTTTGAACTTAGCGACCGTTTCCTTCATCTGTTCATCAGACAAAACGGGAGTCAAAATGAAAACGGTTTCGTATTGATTCATACTACTTTGTTGATAATTAAAATGTTATTTTGCAAAATGCGAGTGCAAAGGTACGACTTTTATTTGTGATAAGAAGGTGTAAGAAGTGTCTTTTTCTTCTTTTTAACATTAATTGCCTTGCTCATACGATAAAGCTGCGACAATAATTCGTAATTTTGCAGGCGACAAACAGAAAACTTAGCAATACAAAGATTATGTCCGAGTTGCAGCAAGATGATCATATATTAGTAGAAGGGAAGGAGAAAGCTCAGAATCAGCAAGTCTCGTCTTTCTCCCATCAAGCTTCGCCGAGCGCTCGTCGTCGTGGCAGTGCATTGCGTCGCTTCTTCTCAAGGGTGAGGGGTGTCGCCGGTCGCTTATGGCCTCATGTACGTCCTGTGGTGGGCATTCCTCTTATATATATTGGTGTGGTGTTGATGGTAGTCTTTTATTTCACCAACCTCACCAACTACAATCTCCTTCTTTTCCTACCTCTGCTGCTGATCACCGTCGGCATCATTGGCAGTGTTGCTTTGAAATAACAATACCCCCACAATACCATTTTCGTTCATTCTTCGGTATTGTGGGGGTATTATTAGTTATTGCAGGGGTTACCACGCTATTGCAGCTACTACTTTCGGAATGCCTATGGCATACTTTGTATTTCATGAACTACTTTCGGTACGCGCTTGGTATTGCTGTGGTATCGCATTTCCCCTCTCTCCCTCCAGGGAGAGAGGGGGTAGGGGTAAGAGAGTCATTTAATCCTCTTCCGGCACGATGAGCTTATATCCCTGTCCGTGAATGTTGATGATTTCGATCTGGTCATCAGCCTTGAGGTGCTTACGCAACTTGGTGATATACACGTCCATAGATCGTGCATTGAAGTAGTTGTCGTCGATCCAGATGGTGCGCAGCGCGTCGTTGCGCTTGAGGATCTCGTTGGCATGAGAGCAGAGCAGCGCCAGGAGTTCGTTCTCCTTGGTGGTGAGCTTGGTCGACTTGCCGTCGATGGTGAGCAGTTGCTTCTGAGTGTCGAAGGTGAAGCGGCCGATTTTGTACATTGTGCTCTCGCGGTTTTTCTTGCCGCGGACACGGCGTAGGATAGCTTCCACACGCTTGACGAGCTCTTCCATGGAGAAGGGTTTGGTGATGTAGTCATCGGCGCCCTTGTCAAAGCCTTCCAGCACGTCTTCCTTCTGAACGCGGGCAGTGAGGAAGATGATAGGCACCTGGGAGTTCATCTGACGGATGTCCTGGGCCAGTGTGAAGCCGTCTTTCTTAGGCATCATCACGTCGAGGATGCAGATGTCGAATTTTTCTTTCTGGAACTCTTTGAAGCCAGCCTCTCCGTCGGGGCAGAGTGTGGCGTCATAGCCTTTGGCAATGAGGTATTCGCAGAGCAGCGTTCCGAGGTTCTCATCATCTTCGCAAAGCAGAATCTTAACTTTTTCTTCCATAGTCGTATCTATTTAATTGTTGTATTATTATTCTTTTTGATGTCTTTGTCCACACCTTATTATATATAAGAGCGGTGCACTTCGTGGTTTTAATCCTTGATGACCGGCAGCTTGATGGTGAAGGTGGTGCCCTTGCCATACTCGCTGTCTACCTTGATCTCGCCGTCATGTAGGTCAACGACCCGCTTGACGTAGGCCAGTCCGAGGCCGAATCCCTTTACGTCGTGGACGTTGCCGGTGTGCACACGATAGAACTTCTCGAAGATCTTCTTCAGGTTTTCTTTCTTCATGCCGATGCCCGTGTCCCTGACAGAGAGGAAGAGATGGTTGTCATCGTTCCACGTCTTCAGATAGATATTGATGGGCTGGTCGGGTTTGCGGTATTTTACGGCGTTGTCCATCAAGTTGAAGATCACGTTTTGGAAATGTACCTCATCGACATAGATGCCAGAGTCGATGGCCTCCACATCCACGAAGATCTTGCCTCCGGTGTGCTCTACGCGCAACGTAAACGAGTTGGCGATGGTCTCCACCATCTCGTTGAGGTCGAGATGTTTCTTCTTGAACGAAGAGCGCTTGCGGTCGAACATCGACATTTGCAGCACTTTCTCCACGAGAAATCTCAGTCGCTTGGTCTCATCGGTGACCACGCCGATGAGATGCTTCATCATTTTCTCGCTCTTCGTCACGCTGTCGTCGTTGAGCATTTGCGCGGCGAGAGAGATGCTGGCGATTGGTGTCTTCAACTCGTGCGTCATGTTGTTGATGAAGTCGTTCTTGATCTCGCTGTAGCGTTTCTGCCGGAAGATGACCACAATCGTGAAGATGAATGTGATGAGCAGGATGATGGTGAACACCACGCTCGGTATCATGAACCGGATGCTGGAGAAGATATAGCTGTTGATGTCCGGGAAATGCACGCGCACCACGCCCATGTTCGAGGCCGGATCATTGCGGAAGAGCACTTGGCTGTAGGTGTATTCGCTGCCTTCGTCAGAGTAGTCGGGGCATCGGTAGACCTCGCGCCCGTCTTGTGTGGAGACGGTGAAGTGATAGGGGATGTTGATGCCGTTGTTCATCAGCTCGGCTTTGATGTCCTGGTCGAGAATCTTGAAGTTGACACGCTCTCGCAGCGGTTTGTCCGACGCAGAGTAGAGCATGTTCATGATCACTTCGTCGAGGAGTGCCTTCTGATAGACATATCTGTTCTTCACGATTTCCTGGAGTGATTTGCTGGCGGCTGTATTGGAGTTGCGGTCTGTGCGCAGGATCATGGCCTTGGGCATTTGGGTGGGTTTCACCGCCATGGTTTTCAACTCAAACGAGGAATAGACGGTGCCGTCCTTTCCTGTCACAGAGTATTGGTGGGAATACTGCACGCTGCCGTCATTGGTCTTTCCCGGTCTTGTGCCGACGCTGTCCTTGCGGTAGGCGTGCCGCTCGGTATCGTTGACATCTTTTTCAAGATATCGCAACGTCTCGTTGAGCTCAAGGTTGCGCGAAGCTTGATAGAGGGCGCGGTTGACGCTTTCGTCGAACTGTTCCTTCTTCATGTTGGCCATTTCCCGGATGTAGGTGAGCTGCAGGCCAAGCAAGATGACAAAGGACACGCCCATGATGATGGCGATGGTCCAAATGGATTTCTTCTTCATGCTGGCAAAGTTATGGAAAATCTTAATAGGTTAACACTTTAATGTTAATGATTATTTGTGTGTTTAACAATATTAACCATAACGTACTATTAATATATGCAATATGTCGTCTAGACTATGATTCTTTTCTGCCATCTTCCTATGATTTCAGCGTATAGTCACCGAGATGGGAAACAGAGAATGGCTGGCTGTGGTTTGGAGATGATTGCGGAAAAGAAGCAGCGGAAGGTGCGAACATGGGAGCAAAAGGAAAGAATATCGTTAATAGTTATTAAACAATGGCGCAAGATGAGAGGTTATGAAGAAAAATGCGTATCTTTGCACTCGCTTTTCAAAACCAAGCACTGACGGTCACAGACCGTTGCCTTAGAAAGAAGGTGCCTTAGCTCAGGTGGTAGAGCAATGGACTGAAAATCCATGTGTCCTTGGTTCAACTCCAAGAGGCACCACTCCTCCTTTCATTCTGCCCGGATTTCCAGCGATGGAGTTCGGGCTTTTTTTGTTTTTCCCCCATAGCGGGCAAAAAACGTTTCATCACACACTCACTTTATAAAGGAATATGGCCCGCCCGCAGTCTTATGCGGGATTGAGCAGTTTCTCCAGCGCAGGAATGACCAGACGGCCGCGGGTCCAGCAGATGAGCCCTTGTTGCTCCCATTGGCGCAGGATGGCGGAGATGCGCCGGCGCTCGATATGCAGTTCCTTCTCCAGTCGGCTCACCTTGATGTGCAAGACCTTTCTGCCAGCCGGTCGGATGGAGTGAACGAGCAGGAATCGGCGCACGAAGTCCTCGTCGGCGTGAGGAGCTGCCCGCCAAAGTGCCGCCTGCCGCTTCTGCACATGTGTGGAGAGCAGGTTGAGCAGGTTGAGACGGAAGATCAGCGATTTGTCGCTCAGTTTGAGGATCTCCTGTTTGTCGATCGTGATCAGATGGCAGACCGTCTTTGCCTTCCAGCATTGCGTGAAGTGCTGTGCCAGTCCGAAGGCATACTCCGGTTGCACGAGCATGGGACCGTTGATGTCTTCCTCCATCCAGTAGCCTTTGTCGTCGGAGAGAGTGGTAGCGACGGCTGTGCCATCCGTGAGCATGGCGAGCATGCCGCTGCGCGTTTCTGTGTCTACGATTTTCTCTCCATCGCGGAGAGTGTGGAAAGAGAACTTTGTCTTGGCTACGATTTCTTTCAGCTCCTCTGTGCCCATGCCGATGAACAGCGGGAAGCTGACGAGAGTCTTGAAGATATTGGGGTTCATGGCGCAGCGTGTCGGTTTATTGAGCGATGGCCTGCTTCATCGATGGCGAGTACCATACCTGGTTATGGCCTTTCTCATCGGCATAGATGAAGTAAACCATCAGTTCGGGATGCTTCTTGAGGATAGCCTGCGCTCCCTTGAGTCCGGTGACCATAAACGCGGTGGCGTAGGCGTCGGCGGTGGCGCAGTCTTTGGCCAGTACTGTCGAGGAGAGGATGCTGTGCTGCACAGGGTAACCGGTCTTGGGGTCGATGGTGTGGGCATATTTCTTACCACCTTTATAGTAGAAGTTGCGGTAGTTGCCGCTTGTAGCCATGGCCTTATCGGTGACATTGAGCACAGTCTGGAGTTCCTGGTTGGTTTGCAGGGAGTCATCGGTGGGCTTGGTGACACCGATTTTCCATGGCAGCCGTTTCTCGCTGATGCCGCTGGTGACGATCTCTCCACCGATCTCCACCATGAAGTTCTCAATGCCTTTGTTGCGCAACAGGTTGGCCACGACGTCGACGCCATATCCCTTGGCGATGCCCGAGCAGTCGAGCATCAGTCTCGGGTCTTTTTTGACGATCTTCCCGCCGGTGAGCGCCACTTTGTTATAACCGACGAACTGACGCAGCGAGTCGATGACTTGACGCGAAGGATGCACGCCAGTCTTGAAGCCGAAGCCCCAGGCATTGACGAGCGGCGCCACGGTGATGTCGAAAGCTCCGTCAGTCTCGCGCGAGATAGACTCGGCTTTTTTAAACACCTCGGTAAACATCGGGTTGAGTGTGACCGGCTTGTTGTTGTTGACCTGTGTGATGATCGACTTTTTATTGAATGGCGAGAGGGCCGTGTCGACTTGAGCCAATGCCTTGTCGATCTCGGTCTGCAAGTCTTCCGATGATTGGTAAGTGATGTGATATTCCGTTCCGAAGACGAAGCCCGTATCGTGTTGGTAGGGCGTGTTGCGCTGTTGCAGGATGATGAGCACCGTACCCACGATGAGGATCAGCAGGAAGATAATCTTCAGTAAGTTGTTTTTCTTCATAGGATGCAAGTTATCATAGTTCTACGATGATGTCAAACGTGCCTCCGATGCGTGTGCTGCCTTGCTTGCCAAAGCCTGGTACATACCACACATTGCCCAGGTCTCCATCGTCGTAGGACAGGCGGCGGTAGTAGCGCACGCTCCATCCCAGATGCAGCGGACCATAGATCTTGGCGTCGATACCGGCGAGGAGTTCCATCCATTTATAGTTGGCCTTGACATCATGGGCGTGTACCGGATAGTTGCCGCCGTAGACCGGGTCCACGATGGCAGGGTTGTCCACATCGTATTTAAAGGAGGTGGCAGCGAGACGTCCGCCGACATAGAATCGGTAGATGTCGTGCTTGTTTTTCAGGATATTGAAGTCCATACCAATCTTGGCGTAGGGCGCCGAGGTGCGGTAGGAGATGCGGGTGGTCACTTCGTCGTGGTCGGCCTTGCCGATACCGACTTCCAGCACGGGGAAATACTTGTCCTTGAAGTTCACGCGCACGCCGGCCTCGTATTGTCCATAGTCCGAGACCGCTTTCTGCACGAGTCCGATGGCGTCGATCTTTACCTGCACGCCACGGAAGAAGGGTATCGAGTCGTCGATCTGTTTGCGCCGCAGCGCTTCCTGCTCCTCTTTGGTCATCTTGTGTGGCTGTCCTTTTTGTGGAGTTGCCATTTGTTTTTGGGCATAGGTGGCCGGTGCGAGCAACAGGAGCAGACTAATAACGATACTCCTTATAATATACATAGAAGTGCTTCTTGGATGTATCATAGCTGATATCACGGTTTTGGATGGTGATGGAGTCGATGGCGTTGCGTGTGTAGTGGACGCCGTTGATGACGTGGAAATAGTTCATACCACAGTCCACAGACTCGAAGTGTGGGTAATTGCTCTTGTCGATGATCACCGTGTCGAGCGTCGTGTTGGTACGGAAGAAAAGGGTGTCGCGGTCGCGTGTGTAGCTCACGGGCAGCGTGAAGCTGTCGGTGTTGACCTGCTGATTGATGAGGATGGTGTCGTTGCCGTCGTTGCGGTTGGTCCAGATCGTGAGCGGATCGGTCAGAGTGGTGACGCGGCCCATGAGCTTATAGTTGGCATATACCGTGTTGTTGAGCGGACAGTCAACGGAAGAGCACGAGGCCAGTGCACCAAAAACGGCCAGGAGAGATGCCCAACGAAAAGCGCCGGTGCGATGGTGGTTGATATTTCGCATAAATGTTGATGCCGATGTTTTATGATTAACCTATCACCTTTTCTATCTGGTAGTCGTTTCTGTTGGGGTTCTGACGACTGATGAGGTCGCCGATGAATCCGGCCAGGAAGAACTGCGAGCCCAGGATGAGCGCGGTAAGCGCCACGTAGAACGAGGCGTGCTGGCTGAGCAGATCGCCATAGACGCCGTTGCAGAGATTATAGATCTTCTCACCGAAGAGCCAGCAGAGCGAGAGGAAGCCGATGAAGAAGATGACGCTGCCGATGAAGCCAAAGACGTGCATGGGCTTCTTGCCGAAGTTGGTGAGGAACCACAGCGTCAGCAGATCGAGATAGCCATTGAAGAAGCGGTTGATACCAAACTTCGAGTGGCCGTATTTTCTTGCCTGATGGTGCACGACTTTCTCGCCGATCTTGGTGAAGCCGGCGTTTTTGGCCAGGTAGGGAATGTAGCGGTGCATCTCACCATAGACCTCGATGTTCTTCACCACGTCGCGGCGGTAGGCCTTTAATCCGCAGTTGAAGTCATGGAGATTGTGGATGCCTGATATCTTGCGCGCTGTGGCGTTGAAAAGTTTGGTCGGTATGGTCTTGGACAGTGGATCGTAGCGTTTCTGCTTGTAACCCGAGACGAGATCATAGCCTTCTTGCGTGATCATGCGATAGAGTGCCGGGATCTCGTCGGGAGAGTCCTGCAGATCGGCGTCCATGGTGATGACCACGTTGCCCTCGGCTTTCTTAAACCCGCAGTAGAGCGCGGGGCTCTTGCCGTAGTTGCGGCGGAATTTGATGCCCTTGACATTGCTGTCTTTCTCGGACAGTTGCTCGATGATGTCCCAGGAATGGTCGGTGGAGCCGTCATTGACAAAGATAATCTCATAAGAGAAGTTGTTGGCCTGCATGACACGCTGTATCCAGGCATGCAGTTCGGGCAGTGATTCTTCTTCGTTGAAAAGGGGTACTACAACAGATATGTCCATGGTGATATTGCTTTCTTTTTAGTTGATTGGTGATAAAGTTGCTTGGTGCTATTCCTTGGGGTGGTTGATGTCCTGCATATTCTGCTGTCCGCTGGACTGAAGATTTTTGCGACGGCAGGCATAGGCGATGGGTAGGCTCAGCAGAGCGCCCATGAGGATGTTGTCCATCATGATGACGAAGGTCAACTGCAAGGGCGAGAGCTGACCGACGATCGAGATGGTATGCTTCATCTGATCCACGGCCTGCATGGCAGCGGCGCCTTGCGTGCGGTAGACATCCTGCATCGTTTTGACCGACTCGCCAAGCATGGCCATGAAAGCGCCATGGTCGAAAAACCGGAGATAGACAAACTGTATGGCCGCGAAAATCAGCGACGCATAAAAAAAAGTATAGCAGCTAAACGCAAAGCCGCGGCGGAAAGAGATATGGCCGTCCAAAGCACTGTTGCGGAAGCGCACTAAGAACCAGCCCACCGCGATCGGTGTGCTCAGCGCCAGGAGGCTGCCCAGCACGGAAGCGGGGGCAAAGATGACGCTCAGAAAGCTGGCTGTCCACAACAATGCCAAGGCCACACCATATTGGCGGGCGAAGGCTTTGAGCTGTACCAAGTCCATTACATTGATTACCATACTGCAAAATTACTCATTTTTCAGCAAGAAAGATAAAGGTTTTGCCGCTTTTTAATGATTTTTCTAATCATTGGGTGTCTTTTTGCCCAAGCAAGCGCTGGGGCGATCAGGGTGGTAAGGTGATGATCGGTCGGCAAGGGGGGTGTGTCTTGTCTGCCTGATCTTACACGCCAGGAAGTCTCGGCCGACTTTATCAACAGCATCGATTCGGTAGGCAAAAGTGCCGACAAAAACAGGCTCGCCCACAGTTTCATTCTAGAAAGGACACAAGCGCAAGAATGAGAGAGAACTGGGGGGATAACACAAAACGAGCGGGCTGTCGGCTTCATCAAAGTGGTCTCTATCGGTCATCTCAACGGTTTCTATCAGTCATCTCAGTGTTCTTTATGGGTCATCTCAGTATTTTGATCGTATAAAACAAGTGAGATGGCGCAAAATTCTCTAGAGAATTTTGCGCCATCTCACTTGT
>URCI01000008.1 GCA_900546345.1 uncultured Prevotella sp.
ACTCGTGACCTCCTGCGTGACAGGCAGGCATTCTAACCAACTGAACTAACGCACCTTGTTGTGTCTAAGCGCCTCATTTCTGAATTGCGAGTGCAAAGGTACTCGTTTTATTTGATACTACCAAATATTTGGCCACTTTTTTACAAAAAAAATTGCAAGACAGCCACATCTTGATATTGTATACCATCGTAGAGCCAGTCTTTCAGTACGGCATTCTCTTGAAAGCCAATGGATTTAAAGAGCCGCAAGCAGTTTTCATTCGCCAGGGATATCAGGGCATAAAGTTGATGCAGATGTATGACATCATGAGCATAAGTAATCAGTTCTTCCATAGCGGCTTCGCCATAGCCTTGTCCACGAAAAGCTTTCTGAATGACCAGACCGACTTCCGCCCGCAGGTGCTGTGGATCGAAATTCACCAAATCTGCTATCCCTATGACTTGTTTACCGCTTCTGTCGGTCACGATCAGCCGGAGTTGCTTGTCTGTGAAAATATCGCCGGTGGCATTGGCTATATAGTCATGAAGGAAATATCGAGAATAAGGCACGTTGGTGCTGCCTACCTGCCAGAGATCATAATCGTTCTCGACACGATAGAGCAAATCCAGATCCTCCGGCTCCATGGCACGGAGCAACACGAAAGGACGATGGAAAGAATAGGATGGATTTCTTAGAGACTTCTTTTCCATGATATGAAAGATTAACGGGTCGGTTCTGCCACAAACACATCCTCCGCGGTGACGACGAGTTGAGTTTCAGGATCGAACAATCCCAATCGCCAGTGTCCAGAACAGCGATTCAACAGTTCGAAGATCTGCTCGTAAGAGAAGATGCTGGTATCGAAGACCACATAAGGCACACTGACGCTTTGAAGCGTATGGGACAGCACTGCACGCACCTCTTTCCATTGAGTGACTGTATACTGATCGGCAGACAGTCCGTTGAACGAGATGATGTCATGGCATGCTGCTTGGGAAGAGGGAGACGCAAAGAACACAAAATGAGGATCATGCCGCACGGGTTGGGTGACAAAGCCAAGACTCTTGCGTATCTTGTGCAACTGCATACTGACCAATGCCACGAAAGCCTTCATGTAGATGGCGACCTGTACCGGTATGTTGATCAAAACATTGAAGTGATGGTAATGCTTACGATAAAAGATCAGCATCGCTTCATAAAAGACATGAACATACCGAAAGCTGGATTTCTCTGTACTCTCTCCTTTATAATGTAGCATTTTAAAAGGCAGGTACCAGTTTTCCCATCCTGCCTGAAGAAGGCGATAACTCAGATCGATGTCTTCTCCATACATAAAGAAGTCCTCATCCAACACGCCCACCTCATCCAGTGCCTTGCGACGAAGCATGCAAAAGGCACCGCTGACAATCTCTATCCGCTCGGGCTGGTCCCAGGGCAACCCGCACATATAATATTTACCGATGCGGGGATGGTGAGGGAAACAGGTACATAGCCCCGAAAGCTTATAAAAAGAGGTCATCGGCGTGGGAATGCCACGACGACTTTCTTTTGCGCTTATCCCATTGGCATCCATCATCCACACCCCAGAAGCACCGGCATGGGGATGAGCATCCATAAAAGAAAGGACTCCAGGAATCACATGCTCACTCAGTACAGTGTCAGGATTGAGCAAGAGCACATATTCCCCCTTGCTCATGGCGATGGCCTTATTATTAGCCTTAGCAAAACCCAGGTTGTGGTTCAATCCCACAATTCTGACCCCGGGAAAGCGGGCAGCGAGATAATCAACCGAACCGTCATGAGAGTGATTGTCAACGACAAAAACCTCTGCATCCACAGAAGACAAGGAACGCAGAAGTGATCGCAAGCACTGTTCCACATAGTACTTGACGTTGTAGTTGACAATCACGACAGAGAGCTTCATTTCTTCTCCTCATTATATCGTGTACGGGTGGGATACACAAAGCAAAGACTCAGCAACCCAATAATGCCCATATAACCAAACGCCACATTCATGAACTGGTAATAGAGCCACGTATTGAGCAACATCGGCAGGCAGATCATTGCCAAACGGAGAAAGCCCCAGTGCAACATTGCCTGGTCGCCTTTGGCATGGATCGCAGATGCCACACGCTTCCACTTAAACAAGCGCAAACTCAAAGGGATCAGACAAATAGTAGTGATCTCCATAAAGATCGCCCAATAATAGTCTGCTATCCGATCTGCGCCCCATTGTCCGACAAGCAGGATATCATTCTCGTACAGCACGACCATACACAGACAGATCAATATCGACGCACCTGCTTCGACTTGAAGGATGTTTAATACTCTTTTCATGATAGGGTTATTTGTCCAAAGGTGTCCTGCTAATAATCGATCGTCCCAAAGTCACCTCATCGGTATACTCCAGTTCGTTACCCACCGAGATGCCACGTGAGATCACCGACAGTTTCACAGGGTAAGGCTTCAACTGACGGGATATATAGAAACTTGTCGTGTCACCTTCCATCGTAGAACTCAGTGCCAGGATGACCTCCCGGATTCCTCCCTTGGCGACCCGATCCACCAAAGAGGCAATCTGAAGGTCACCGGGACCGACGCCCTCCATAGGAGAGATGATACCGCCCAAGACATGATAGAGACCATCGTATTGCTGGGTATTTTCTATGGCCATCACATCCTGCACATTCTCTACGACACAGACCAGACCATGGTCGCGATGGCTGTCGGAACAGATAGAGCAGACATCCGTGTCACTAATATTATGACACACAGAACAATACTTAATGTCTTTTCTCAAATGAGAGATCGCTGAGGTAAAATGCTCTACGGTCTCCTCCGGTTGTTTAAGCAAGTTCAAGACCAGTCTCAAAGCGGTCTTGCCGCCTATACCCGGCAAGCGGCTGAACTCGTCAACCGCTCGCTGTAATAATACTGAAGGATATTGCTGCATCAAAGATATACGCCAAACCCTATCTTAAAGCCGATCGTCGAAAAATCAGAATGATTCTTAAAACTTTGCTGATAATAGATAGAAGGCTCGATCGTCACCGTGTGGCTGACGAAGAATGCATAGCCTACCTCCACGCCAGGCATGAAATCATTGTAATTGTGGTTGAAGTGCATCAACTTACAGTTGGCTCCGAGGAAGATGCCGTTCTGGGTGATATAATATCTTCCACCGACACCTGCATAGACAGCGTCACCATTGTCTTGATTGCCTTGATGATCGTAGCCAGCCTCAGCCAGCACCATCAAATCATCGGTGAAGAAGTAGCCTACCTTACCCTGGATGCCAAGGGAGAACTTCCCGTTGCCACTATAGTTCATGTCGAGGCCAGACAATGAGGCTCCTGCATATTTCTTCCCCTCCTCAAACTGAGCATTAGCTTGAATCACACCCAGTGAGAAAACCAAAAGAACCAATAAGATTTTTTTCATATTTTCTTGATATTATTAATGATGTATGGATTGTTTCTTATACCAAATCGAGAACCACACAATGGCGATGAGAAGCACAATCACAGAACCTGAGTAACCAATGGTGGTATTCAGGCCTGCTGCCATGGGGGATACCAACAGGAAGGTAGCGCACACCACCGTCATGAACAAGGCGGGCACTAAGGTCACGACAAACAACTTGTGCTTCTGCACGAGATACACCGTGATCGTCCAGAGCGTGAAGACGGCCAGTGTCTGATTGGACCATCCAAACCACTGCCAAACCGTATTAAAGCCATCGGGATTCTCCATCTGCCAAAGCAACAGGGCCACAGCAGCTGCAAACATAGGCAGGGCGATATAGAAGCGTTTCGATATCTTGCGCTGGTCGAGATGCAGCGCTTCGGCAATGATCAGGCGGGCACTGCGGAATGCCGTATCACCACTGGTGATCGGAGCAGCCACAACACCGAAGACGGCAAGGATACCACCAAAGAGGCCCAGCCAACCTGTGCAGACCTTCTCTACGACCGTCGGCGCGGCAAAGAACTGGATGAGCGACTTGCCACTACCACCTTGATACTGTGCGATGAACGCATTGGCAGTCTGAGCATCGACACACTCACGCCAACCACCATAATAGAAGAAATACATCGATACGGTGGCCCAAATCAGAGCAACGACACCTTCTGTGATCATGGCGCCGTAGAAGATAGGGCGCCCCATCTTCTCAGACTTGATACACCTGGCCATCAAAGGACTCTGCGTAGCATGAAAACCACTGATGGCGCCACAGGCAATCGTCAGGAACAAACAGGGGAACAACGGATTCTTGGACATATAGCCTTCCGTCCCTAACCATGCTACATTGGTATTGCGGTTGCAGTCCTCAAGATTGCTCCACAACTCGGGCAGGTCCGGCATCTTCACAAAGAGGCAAACCATCAGTGCCACAGCCATGAACAGCAGCGCAAAGGCAAAGATCGGATAGAACTTGCCAATGATCTTGTCGATAGGCAACATCGTGGCCAAAATATAATAGACAAAGATAATAATCACCCACAAGGTGGTCGAGCCTGCAAAGTCCTTCAACAACAGAGCAGGACTGTAGACAAAGACAACACCAACCATCATCAGCAGGAAGACGGAGAACACAAGCATCACAGCGCGTGCCTTACCACCCAGGTATGTACCCACCAAGAACGGCAAGTTGGCACCATTGTGACGAACACTGAGCATACCACTCAGATAGTCATGGACGGCACCCGCAAAGATGCAACCGAATATGATCCACAGATAAGCAACAGGACCATACCATGCACCCATGATCGCACCAAAGATAGGACCCGTACCTGCAATGTTGAGAAATTGGATCATAAACACCTTCCAACTTGGCAACGTCACGAAGTCCACACCATCGGAGTGGGCTACCGCCGGAGTAGGACGGTCGTCGGGACCAAAGATGCGTTCAATGAACTTACTGTAAAGTAAATAGCCGGCAACCAATGCCAACAACGCAATCGTAAATGATATCATAATTGATGAAAACTGACGAATTATATTGCAAAAGTAATGTTTATTTTTGAAAAACAAAAAAATATCTGTACCTTTGTGGAAAATAAATGTAACCATGCAGAAAAGGACTTTATTCTGTTTGCTGATTTCTTTCATATTTTGTATAAATATAAAGGCTCAGTCCGCCTCTCCCCTATTCTCTTCACCCAAGCATGAAGTAAGAGCCGTATGGCTGACTACCATTGGCGGTCTTGACTGGCCTCACCACTATGCACAGAGCCCGCACAGCGCCCAGGTTCAACAACAAGAGCTCCGCGACCTGCTCGACCAGTATCAGAGAGCGGGAATCAATACTGTTATCATTCAGACTCGCGTCAGAGGCACCGTCATCTATCCGTCACAGTACGAGCCTTACGATGGTTGTCTGAGCGGCTTCCCGGGTAAGTCACCAGGCTATGATGCACTGAAGTTTGCCATTGACGAATGCCACATAAGAGGCATGGAAGTGCAAGCATGGGTAGTCACACTGCCTGTGGGCAAGTGGAACAAGCTCGGTTGTGCACGTCTGCGGCAGAAATTTCCGCGGCTCATCCGGAAGATCGACGCCGACGGATATATGAATCCGGAAGACCCAAGAACAGCGACCTACTTGGCCGGCATCTGTAAGGAGATCACGCAGAACTATGACATCGACGGCATCCATCTCGACTATATCCGATACCCTGAGACCTGGAAAATGAAAGTCAGCAAAGAGCAGGGACGCAGCAACATCACGCGGATCGTCGAAGCCATCCACGACAGTGTCAAGACGCTCAAGCCGTGGGTGAAGCTGAGTTGCTCGCCCATCGGCAAGTTCAACGATCTCTCACGATACTGGAGTCACGGTTGGAATGCTTACGCCAAGGTTTGCCAGGACGCACAGGGCTGGCTCAAGGCCGGACTCATGGACGAATTGTTCCCTATGATGTATTTTCGCAATGAGCAATTCTTCCCCTTTGCCATTGACTGGGCTGAGCAAAGTCATGGCAAGATCGTCGCACCTGGTTTGGGCGTCTATTTCCTGGACCCCAAAGAAGGGAAATGGAAGTTGGAAGACATCACCCGGGAGATGTTCCTCTTAAGAAAATATCGTCTCGGCCACACCTATTTCCGCGGGAAGTTCTTCACAGACGACATCCAGGGCATCTATCGCTTTGCTCAGATATTTGATGCCTTTCCGGCCTTAGTTCCCCCCATGACGTGGGAAAGCAAGGCTCTGCCGGATGCTCCCCGAGGCTTGCAGATCTTCAATGATTCGTTGGTTTGGAAGGGAACCACACCTTATTATAATATATATAGCAGCCGTACATGGCCGGTGGACATCCATGACGCCGGCAATCTTGTTGCCGCCCGTCACACCTCCGCCTCTATCGTTGTTCCCACGTCCGGTCGCTATTTCGCCGTCACTGCCATGGACCGCTATGGCAACGAAAGCGCTCCCGTTCAAAGCCATAATCAGCAAGAATCCAAGGCGTGGGAAGGGCTCTCTTGCCACGACGGCTGGCTCTCAGTGCCTGCAAAAAGCAACATCTTGGATGCCCATTGGCTCATCATTGAAAATCTTTTGGGCCAGCAAATGATGACACTGCCCTACAAGGCAGGCAAAGCGCATGTCGGTAAACTGGCACCGGGATATTATCAGCTCCGGACACTTTCAAAGAAAGGAATTAGCCATCAATTGGGCTATTTCAAAGTAGAAACTTCCAAAGAAATGCCATAAAGAATCTAAAAAAGTAAGGAAAAGTTTGGTCATTCCAAAAAAAGTTACTACCTTTGCAACCGCTTACAAAAGCTAGGACACTGGTGCCTTGTCCGAACGGTTAGGTAACGGTCTGCAAAACCGTTCAAGGCGGTTCGACTCCGCCAGGCACCTCATCAGGCAGCGATAGTTTTCTATCGCTGCTTTTTTGTTATTTCCGTGATCCTATACATTTTCAAATGTCTTCATGACTTTTCCCTTGAAACATTTGGAACATATTGATTTTTTGGTTATTTTTGCAACAAGGAGAGACGAGAGAAAACAATCCTCGCTTCCGTTGCATCTTCGATCACTTTAAAATCCAACACTATGAACCTCAACGATCAATACGTCATCACCATCAACCGTCAATTTGGGACTGGCGGACATGCCATTGGAGCCGAGCTCGCCCGGCGTCTCAATGTCAAACTCATCGATAAGCAAATACTGAAAGCAGTAGCCGAAAAATTCAATCTCACAGAGGAAGAGGCCATCACACTGGAGAAGAAAAGACCTTCCTGGTGGGAAGACTTCACCAAGTTCTACCAAAACTTCGTGAGCATCAATGAATACACACCGACCACCAGCGACATCACCTCCCGCCAACTATTCTACGCCCAGGCCAAAGCCATGCGGGAAGTAGCCGAGTTGGAGTCGTGCGTCATTGTCGGGCGTTGCGGCTTTCACGTCTTCAAAGACCATCCCAACAAGCTCAGCATCTTCCTTCACGCACCTATGAACCAGCGTGTCGAGAGAATTATGAAACTCTATCATGTCGATGAGCGCAAAGCCCGCATTCTAATCGAGGATAATGACTACACCCGTGAACTCTACACGAAGACCTATACGGGATGTGACCGTTACGATGCCCGCAACTACGATCTCTGTCTCGATATGGGCGGCTACGGTGTCAACGGTGCGGTGGAGTTTCTGCTCGGCTTCATTGGTCACCACTAAGCATCGATTCCGCTTTTAAAAAAGTTAAAAAAAAGAATAGCCTTACAGCTATTCCACTATCTTTTTGTATTTTTGCATAACAGAATAGCAATTGCACAAGCTAATACACATTTACATATTTAATTTGTAGCGAATATGATTATTTATTCTAAGGAAGTTGACAACATGTGTGTTGTCAAAAAGGGTGCCTACCACGGCCCAGCTCCAATCCCTGAAGAGGGTAAGTGGATTCAGGCCAAGGAAATCAAAGACATTTCTGGCTATACCCACGGTGTGGGTTGGTGCGCACCTCAGCAGGGTGCCTGCAAACTCTCTCTGAACATCAAGGAGGGTGTCATTGTCGAGTGCCTCATCGAGACAATCGGTTGCACCGGTATGACTCACTCTGCAGCTATGGCTTCTGAGATCCTGCCGGGCAAAACCATTTTGGAAGCACTGAACACCGACTTGGTTTGCGACGCCATCAACACGGCTATGCGCGAGCTGTTCCTGCAGATTGTCTACGGCCGCTCACAGAGCGCATTCTCTGAGAATGGTCTTGCAGTCGGCGCCGGCCTCGAAGACCTGGGTAAAGGTCTCCGCTCTCAGACAGGTACACTGTACGGTACCATGGCAAAGGGCACACGCTACTTGGAGCTCACCGAGGGCTACATCACCAAGATGTTCCTCGACAAGGACGACCTTGTCTGTGGCTATGAGTATGTACACCTGGGCAAGATGATGGAAGCCATCAAGAATGGTATGGACGCCAACGAGGCTGTGAAGAAGTTCACAGGACGTTATGGCCGTACTACTGCCGACCAGGGCATTGTTAAATCTATCGACCCACGTAAAGAATAAGGAGGAACCACAGTATGATTAGAAAAGTTCAATACGAAAGCCAGGAGCGTCGTGAGGCACAGGTCAACGCTGCCCTCCAGGCCAATGGCATCAAGAACCTCGAAGAGGCAAACGAAATTTGCGACAAGCTGGGCATCGATCCTTATCAGATTTGCGAGGACACACAGCGTATCTGCTTTGAAAATGCAAAGTGGGCCTACGTTGCCGGTGCTGCTATCGCCATCAAGAAGGGCTGCAAGAGCGCCGCTGAGTGTGCTGAGGCTATCGGCATCGGTCTGCAGGCTTTCTGCATTCCCGGAAGTGTGGCCGATGACCGTAAGGTAGGTCTGGGCCATGGTAACTTGGCAGCCCGTCTGCTCCGTGAAGAGACTGAGTGCTTTGCCTTCTTGGCTGGCCACGAGTCTTTCGCTGCCGCTGAGGGTGCTATCAAGATCGCTGAGATGGCAAACAAAGTACGTAAAAAACCGTTGCGCGTGATCCTGAACGGTCTGGGCAAAGACGCCGCACAGATCATCAGCCGTGTCAATGGCTTCACATACGTCAAGACGAAGTTCGATTACTATACCAGCAAGCTCAACATTGTCGAGGAGATTCCTTACGGCAACAACCCTGCTCGTCTGAAGGTAAAGTGCTATGGCGCTGACGATGTCCGCGAGGGCGTCGCTATCCTGTGGCATGAGAATGTGGATGTCTCCATCACTGGTAACTCCACTAACCCCACTCGCTTCCAGCATCCCGTTGCCGGCACCTATAAGAAGGAGCGCATTGCTGCTGGCAAGCCTTACTTCTCTGTTGCTTCCGGTGGTGGTACGGGTCGTACGCTGCACCCGGACAACATGGCAGCAGGTCCTGCTTCTTACGGTATGACCGATACCATGGGCCGTATGCACAGCGACGCTCAGTTCGCAGGTTCTTCCTCTGTCCCCGCTCACGTGGAGATGATGGGTTACCTGGGCATGGGCAACAACCCAATGGTGGGTGCAACAGTTGCCGTAGCTGTCCAGACCGACCTGCTTCTGAATAAGAAGTAATCGTTTACAGGCTCTTCCGTTTTTAACGGGACAGCCATCCAAACTACCCTATAAGTCCTATCTTGGAATTTTCTGAGATAGGACTTCTTTATAAAAGAAACTTTATTTATCGAAAAATCACTTAATATTCTTGCCAGTTTCAAATAATATTCTTACCTTTGTACGCTACTTGGATATACATTAAAGATCCCTAAAAAGACTCTTTTTTCGTATTTTGTCCATCAAGGTATTAGTTTGTTTATTCAAAGGTCAAATATAACATCATGCGTCAACTTAAGATTCAAAAAAGCATCACCAACCGTTCCAGTGAAGCATTGGACAAATACTTGGTAGAGATTGGTCGTGTCCCAATGATTTCCGTAGATGAAGAGATTGAGCTTGCTCAGGCCATTCGTCGCGGAGGACGTGAAGGAGAACGTGCTAAGGACAAATTGGTGAAAGCCAATCTGCGCTTTGTCGTTTCTGTTGCCAAACAATATCAGCACCAAGGTTTGGGCCTCACAGACTTGATCGATGAGGGCAACATCGGATTGGTGAAAGCCGCTGAAAAGTTTGACGAGACTCGTGGCTTCAAGTTCATCTCCTATGCAGTGTGGTGGATTCGCCAGAGCATCCTGCAGGCCATCGCCGAGCAAAGCCGTATCGTGCGCCTGCCGCTCAACCAGGTAGGTGCGCTGTCAAAAATCAACTCCGAGATTTCAAAGTTTGAGCAGAAAAACCAGCGCCGACCATCCGTGCAGGAGCTGTCCAATCTGACCAACATCGAGGAGGCGAAGATCGACCAGACCATCAAGGCCGACAACCACCACATGAGTATCGACGCTCCTTTCCAGGAGGACGATGACAACAGTATGGCTGACGTGCTTGCTTCCGGCGATGACAGCCGCGCCGACAAGCAGGTCGACTATGAGAGCATGGCTAAAGAGCTCGATGTGGTGCTCCGCAATGTGCTCAAAGACCGCGAGATCACCATCGTGCGCGAGTGCTTCGGCATCGGTTGCCATGAAAAAGGATTGGAAGAGATTGGCGATCAGCTAGGACTCACCCGCGAGCGTGTTCGCCAGATCCGCGAGAAGAGTATTGTCAAGTTGCGTGAAAGTGGCTATGCCAAACTCCTTATTAAATACTTAGGCTAAAACCACTTCGTGAGGGAAAGTGGTTCAAGAAGAGGGCAGTGTTGACGTTTACGGCGGCACTGCACTTTTCGTTTTTAGCCCTGACTTGTCAGTTTCAATAAAATCACAGTATATGAAGGAAAGTCATTCTGTCATTTTATGTTTAGGTTCCAATATCCATCAACAGGAAAATATGCGGCACGCACAACAACTGCTGCGCGCGGAATATACTTCCATTACCTTCACGCCTTCGATCTGGACGGAACCGATCGGTGTCGTGTCCCCACCCTATCTTAACTGCATGGCGGAGATAAAGACGAAAGACGATCTGACAATCCTTCACGAAAAGACCAAAAACATTGAGCGCCTGATGCACTCCAGCGCCAAAGAGCGAAAAGACAACATCGTCAGGATTGACATCGACATCATGCGCTATGACAATCACATTTACCATGAAAAGGATTGGAGCCGCGATTATGTGAAACAACTGGCGGTTATCCTCCATAACACACTTCATCTTTAACACAACGATTCATCAATATGATTCAAGAATATCAATTACGCATACAACCCCAAATTGCTTACAACGAGCAGAACCTCACCTCGTATATTGCTAAAGAGAAAGGTCTCGATGCCAGAACGATCAACCGCGTCAGAATATTACGGCGAAGCATCGACGCACGGCAAAGACAGGTGATGGTCAACCTCAAGGTCAGAGTATATATCAACGAGTTGCCTCAAGACGACGAATATCAAAAGACAGAGTACCCCGACGTTTCTCAGGCTCCGCAAGTGATTATTGTGGGTGCCGGTCCCGGTGGTCTTTTCGGTGCCCTTCACTTGATAGAACTGGGCTATCGTCCTGTGATTGTTGAGCGTGGCAAGGATGTCAGAGAGCGCAAAAAAGACATGGCCGCCATCTCACGCAACCAGTGTGTGGATCCCGAAAGTAACTATTGCTTTGGAGAAGGTGGTGCGGGAGCTTATTCCGACGGCAAGCTCTACACACGCAGCAAGAAGCGCGGCAGCGTAGAGAAGATTCTCAACGTCTTCTGTCAGCATGGTGCCTCCACTTCGATTCTCTGTGACGCGCATCCACATATCGGTACCGACAAGCTACCACGTGTCATTGAGAACATGCGCAAACAGATTTTGCAGTCGGGCGGACAGGTGTACTTCAATACGAAGATGACAGAGCTCATCATCGAGAATGAGCGTGTCGTGGGTATCCGCGCAGTGAATCATGTCGACAAGAGAGAAATAGAGTTGCATGGTCCGGTCATTTTGGCAACAGGCCACAGTGCACGCGATGTCTATCGTTATCTCAATGATCAGCATATCGAGATTGCTGCAAAAGGCATTGCTGTGGGTGTGAGATTGGAGCATCCGGCTGAGTTGATCGATCAGATACAATACCACAGTCGCAACGGCCGCGGCAAGTATCTGCCCGCTGCGGAATATTCTTTTGTCACGCAGGTAGAAGGTCGCGGCGTCTACTCCTTCTGTATGTGTCCAGGCGGCTTCATCATCCCTGCAGCCACAGGGCCCGAGCAGATCGTTGTCAACGGCATGTCGCCGAGCAACCGCGGCACACGCTGGTCCAACAGCGGCATGGTCGTGGAGGTACATCCCGAAGACATCGACGCCGCGGACTCTCCGCTATGCATGATGCACTTTCAGGAACGGTTAGAGAAGGACTGTTGGCAACAGGGCAACAGAAAACAGACCGCTCCCGCCCAACGCATGGCCGACTTCGTCAATGGTCACCTAAGCTATGACCTGCCCGACAGCAGTTATGCACCCGGCCTGGTCAGTAGCCCACTCCATTTCTGGATGCCGCCGTTCATTGCCCACCGGCTGCAAGAGGGCTTCAAAGTCTTTGGCCGTCAACGCCACGGCTTCCTGACCAACGAAGCCACGCTGATCGCCACAGAGACGCGCACGTCCAGTCCTGTCCGTATTCTCCGCGACGACCTCACGCTTCAGCACATCCGCATCCATGGTCTCTTCCCCTGCGGAGAAGGCGCCGGCTATGCCGGTGGCATCGTCTCCGCCGCTATTGATGGCGAGCGCTGCGCAGAGATGGCTGCACAATACCTGCAATAAAACCATATTAGAGAGATATGAAAGAGCTTCCAAAATAAGATTTTATCTCATGATATAAAATGTATCTTATAAAAAAGGGGGCATCTTTCTATTAGAAAAGGCCGACACACATGTGCCGGCCTTTTTTATGTTTATCAGGATGCTCTCTTCTCAACTCAAGAAGAGCGCATCTGAAACAAAATTGTTTACTTCAACATTCCCTCCAACTCTTTTGTCTTAGCATCATTAGCGCCATAGACAGAGTAGTAGCACTGATACAGAGGATAAGCCCAGTTGGCTTTCTCACGGTTAGGATCCAGTTCCTTAGCCTTGTCAAGATAGCCCATAGACTCCTTGTAGAGAGAGAGTTGCTGTGCACGGTCTGCGTTGATAGCAGCAGCCATAGCATTCATGGAGAATCCTAAATAGGTGTAGACAACAGGATTGGTCTGGTCGATTGAGACAGCTTTCTTGAAAGCCTCCACACAGCCTTTCCAGTCAGGATTAGCCGCCGTGGTGTTGCGATTCATCAGTGCCTGTCCTTTCAGAGCCCATGCAGTGAAGTCGTTAGGATTCTTGGCAATCTTGGCCTCAACAAGAGCGTCGAACTCCTTTGTCATGCCCATGAGGCTGTAGAAGTTGCTGAGTTGTCCGAAGATCATCTCATTGTCAGGCTCCTTCTCATACATAGCAGCCAGTTTCTGAACATAAGCCACCGAGTCAGCCTTAGTCTTCAAGTTACGCTGAGCCATAGCCAGTTTGAATGCCTGAGCCTGCTTGGCTACGGATGTATCTTGCGTAGCGATATCGGCATACTTCTCTGCAAGATCGTATTTCTTAGCCTGGTTGGCATACTGTGCAGTGTAGTAAGCCACCTGACCGAGGAACTGCTTCTCCTGCTCCTTTGTAGACTGGAAGAAAGGCAGATTGTCGGTATCGAGGAAGGTGCCCCAGTACTTGAGCACATTGTCCTGATCATTGAGCTGAGCATAGTAGTTACCTGCGGTGACCAGCTGCATACGGGCATTAGCCACCAACGGAGTCAGCGCACTGGTGAAACGAGGCTTTACCTTACCCTTCTCATTGGGCTCAGCGTCATACTTAAAGCACTCCAGAGCATTCTGGGTAGCATCATAAGCTGCCTGATAGAAGCCAAGGGTGTCATAAGGCTCTACTTTCTGCTTGGTGATCTGAGCCGACATATTAGCAGCCTGGATCGCATTCTCCTTGTCGAACTTCTGCAAAGCCAGACGCGTCAGGTGGTCATAGGCTTTAGCTTTCTCGCCCGAATTAGCCAACTGTCCGAGGCTGGACTTGACCAGCTCCACGGCCTTGGCATAGTCTTTCTCCTTTGTGATAGCCTTCAATACGTCGCTATCACCGGCGAACGCAGCCGAGGCGCCCAGCACCAACATGGCTGCAATCATCATTTTCTTCATAGACGTTAAGATAAAATTATACGGTTGTTATCTTTTGTTTTTCCTTTATTCCTGTGTGTCAGGATCGACAGGTGTCGGCACATCATCCGATGGTGTCTCTGTGCTTGGCTGATCTCCTGCTGTCGACTCCTCGAACTGCTCGTTTTTCTCAAGCATCTTCTGGTGGCTTTCTTCCTCAACAGTAGCCTCCAGCTCAGAGCTCATCACCTTGCAGACGCTGGCGATGATGTCATTCTTCTTGGCGAGGTTGATCAGACGCACGCCCTGGGTAGCACGACCCATGACACGCACCTCCTTCACGGCCAGGCGGATGACGATGCCACTCTTATTGATGATCATCAGATCGTTTTCGTCGGTGACATTCTTGATAGCCACCAGACGGCCCGTCTTCTCGGTGATCGCCATCGTCTTAACGCCCTTGCCGCCACGGTTGGTCTTGCGGTAGTCTTCCACCATCGACCGTTTGCCATAGCCATTCTCGCTGACGACCATCACTGTCTCGGTCTCGGCGTCGTTGACGACCACCATACCGACCACAGCGTCATCGCCCTCGTCCAGACGCATACCACGCACACCGGTAGACACACGGCCCATGCAGCGCACGTCGTTTTCGTCGAAGCGCACAGCCTTGCCATTGCGGTCGGCCATGATCAATTCGTTATGACCGTTGGTCAGGCGCACGTCGACCACCTCATCCCCATCGAGGATGTTGATAGCCTGCACACCATTGGCACGCGGACGGGAGTATTCCTTGAGTGACGTCTTCTTCACGATACCATTCTTTGTCGCAAAGACGACATAGTGGCTGTTGACAAAGTCCTCATCCTCAAGACCACGTCCACGCAGACGCAAGGACACGTTCACGGCATCATCGGGATCGATGTTGAGCAGGTTCTGGATGGCACGTCCCTTAGAAGTCTTGTCGCCCTCCGGAATGTCATAGCAGTGGAGCCAGTAGCAGCGGCCCTTCTTGGTGAAGAACAGCATCGTCTGGTGCATGGTGGCGGGATAGATATACTCCGTGAAGTCCTTCTCACGCGTGTGCGCACCCTTAGAACCGACACCACCACGTGCCTGCTCACGGAAGTCACTCAGCGGCGTGCGCTTGATATATCCGAGATGGCTGACGGTGATGACGACAGGATCATTGGGATAGAAGTCCTCAGCATTGAACTCATGCTCATCAGGGATGATCTGCGTACGGCGGTCATCACCATATTTCTCCTTGACCTCGTTGAGATCGTCTTTCATCACTTTCTTGCAAAGTTCGGGATCATCGAGAATCGACTGTAAATAGGTGATCTGCTTCTCCAGTTCCTCATACTCAGCATGCAATTGGTCCATTCTCAGTCCGGTGAGCTGTGAGAGACGCATATCGACAATAGCCTTGCTCTGGAGATTGTCGAGGTTGAAACGTTTCTCAAGGTTGGTCTGAGCCTCAGCCGGCGTCTTGCTGCCCCGGATGATATGCACAACCTCGTCGATATTGTCGCAGGCGATGATCAGTCCTTCAAGGATATGAGCACGTTCCTTGGCCTTGTTCAAGTCGAACTGAGTACGGCGGATGGTCACCTCATGCCGGTGCTCCACGAAATAGCGGATGCACTCTTTCAGAGAGAGCAACTTCGGACGCAGCTGCAGATGATCGTGCTTGCTCGGCACCAACGCAATGCAGTTCACGGCGAAAGAGCTCTGCAGCGCCGTCATCTTGAAGAGTTTGTTGAGGATGACCTTGGCGTTGGCGTCTTTCTTCACGTCAACAACGATGCGCATGCCCTGGCGGCCGGTCTCATCATTGACATTGGAGATGCCCTCAAGCTTGCCTTCCTTGACCAGGTCAGCGATGTACTCGATGAGCTGCTGCTTGTTGACACCATAAGGGATCTCAGTGACGACGATGCGATCGTGGCTGTCATCGCTCTCGATCTCGGCCTTGGCCCGCATGATGATGCGTCCCTTGCCTGTCTCATAAGCCTCCTTGACGCCCTTCAATCCATAGATGTAGGCGCCTGTGGGGAAGTCTGGAGCCGGGATATACTTCATCAACCCTTCCGTGTCGATGTCGGGATTGTCGATATAAGCGCAGCAGCCGTTGATGACCTCGCTCAGGTTGTGAGTAGGGATATTGGTCGCCATACCCACGGCAATACCGTTACCGCCGTTGACCAGCAGATTGGGCACCTTGGTAGGCATCACAGAGGGCTCTTGCAGTGTGTCATCGAAGTTGTTGACCATATCGACGGTATTCTTGTCGATATCGTCCATGATGTGCTCGCCCATTTTGGAGAGGCGGCACTCGGTATAACGCATGGCAGCCGGAGAGTCGCCGTCGACACTACCGAAGTTACCTTGTCCGTCAACAAGTGGATAGCGCATGTTCCAGTCCTGGCCCATACGCACGAGGGCACCGTAGACAGAGCTGTCGCCGTGAGGATGGTACTTACCCAGCACCTCACCAACGACACGCGCACATTTCTTGTAAGGTTTATCACTAGTGTTACCCAATCCCAGCATACCATAGAGGATGCGCCGGTGCACCGGCTTAAATCCGTCTCTGACATCTGGAAGGGCACGGGCCACGATCACCGACATAGAATAATCAATATAAGAGGATTTCATCTCCTCTTCTATATTGATCTTCATGATGCGGTCCTGGTCAATTGTCCGATTCTCGTCCATGTTATCTTTTTGTTGTTTAAATTCCGTTTAACGGCCTTTATTTGCGTTCTAAGCCGTTTGGATGATTTTTCAAGGTGTAAAGTTACAAGTTTTTTCCCATACTACAAAACATTCAAACGGAAAATAAAGCATGTTTTTCAAGGGGTGTATGACTTTTGTGCATGAGCGGGGCAATCAGCATGCCACATTGAGGCATCTGTCACGATAAAGGAAAAGACAGAAGGCCGGTCACAATAATATAATAAGGAGTACGTTATGAAAGGTATGACAAAAGAAAAAAACAGAAGGCTGACGGGCTTATGGCTTGGGATGCTGCTGATCATTGTGCTGGCGGCATGCACCAATGACGATGATTTTGTGACATCGTCGGTCCATCGTGTTGCCTTCTCTTCCGATACGCTCCGATTCGATACCATCTTCGCCAATGTGCCAACAGCCACAAAGTCGGTGTGGGTCTACAACCGGTCTGGCGAGAACATCCGTTTTGAGGAAGTACGTGTCAACCGTGCTGCCCAGTCAGGCTTCCGCGTCAACGTTGACGGCACCTATTTAGGGGCGGACAACAGCTATCAAAGCAGCGACATCGAGTTGCGCAAGGGCGACAGCCTCAGGGTGTTTGTGGAACTGACAGCGCCACGCACCGCCTCCGACGCCCCAACACTGACTGAGGACGATATCACCTTTGCCTTAGGTGACGGAGCCGAACAGCAGATCCATCTCAACGCTTACAGTTGGAATGCTGAGATGGTGCGCCATCTGACCATTCACCATGATACGACGATCAACACACAAGGACGACCGCTCGTCATCTATGGCGGCATCAGAGTGGACAGCAGCGCCACGCTGAAAATCGCAGCCGGGCAGACGCTCTATTTCCATGGTGATGCAGGTCTCGACATCTATGGCACCCTCCTGTCTCAAGGCAATGCAGACCAGCCGGTCGTGATGCGGGGTGACCGCCTCGACCGAATGTTTGACTATCTGCCCTATGACCGTGTGCCCGGTCAATGGAAGGGCTTGCATTTCCACACCTCTTCCTACAACAACCAACTGGCATACACCGACGTACACAGTGCTTTCGACGGTGTTGTCGCGGACTCCTCTGATGTAGCGCAGGTGAAGCTGACCGCCTCGCAAACGACGATTCACAACTGTCAGGGAACAGGCCTGAAAACACGCAACAGCCATATCATCCTCAGAAACGCACAAATCACCAACACGCTGGGCGATTGTGTGGCGATCGACGGAGGCAGCGTGGAGATCAACAACAGCACACTGGCACAGTTCTATCCCTTTGACGCCAACCGAGGATATGCCCTACACTTCGCTGCCAACCATCCACTCTCCCAACTCATTGTCAGCAACTCACTGATCACAGGCTACGCCGACGACATGATCAGCGGAGAGCGACCACAAGATGAGCAGCAGCCTTTCAACTTCTCTTTTGAGAATTGTCTCCTGCGCACACCGAAGCCCACAACAGCCGACAGCGTGTATTTCAAAGACATCATCTATGAAGATGTCAAAGACACGACAAAATATGGTGAGAAAAATTTCGTGAAGATCGACGGTGACCAGCAATCCTATAATTTTCATCTCAGCCAGGTATCCCCTGCCATTGACAAGGCAAACACAGCCACGGCTTTGCCCATCGACCACGACGGAACAAGCCGGGACGAACTCCCCGACATCGGTGCCTATGAATACAGAAAAGAAAACGGCAAATAATCCGGGGCAGAGATGGCAAGAGAATAAAACGAACAGAATCCAACACAAAGAAGAACTTCATATCACAAGCAACTATGCAACAACTCAACATCAATATCCACATCGATGCGTGCACCCAATCTGAGCTGACCGCCGAAGAGCAGCAGTTGGCAGCCCGCGCCTTGGCGGCCTCGCATCACTCGTTTGCGCCCTACAGCCACTTCCATGTCGGTGCAGCAGCCATCTTGGAAAATGGCATCACCATCATTGGGGCCAACCAGGAAAACGCAGCCTTTCCGTCGGGACTCTGTGCCGAGCGCTCGTGCATCTTCTCAGCCCAGTCGCAATATCCCGACCAGCCGATCCGCATCCTTGCCATCGCTGCAAGAAACGGAGAAAGCCAGACGGAAGAGCCGGTGACACCGTGCGGTTCGTGCAGACAAGTGATCCTGCAGATCGAACAAAGGTATCACAAGCCCGTGGAGATCCTGCTTTGCGGAGCGAAGAAATACTACCGCATCGGCAGTATTCACGATCTGTTGCCGCTGTCGTTTGATCAGCTATGATCCAAATATGCTTACAAAACAGCATCTCTGCGAATCGGTGATCTACAGAAAAAACAAGGAGGAAAACCTGTCAGAAGCCAGATGGCGAACACAGATTTGAGAGATGAAACGAAGAAAACAGTGGTTTCTAAAGGTCAAACCACTGAGATGACACGATCAAACCACTGAGATGAGAGGGTCAGATCACTGAGATGACCCTAAGAAAAAGGTGCTTTGACAAGAAATTCTCTAGAGAATTTTTCGTCAAAGCACCTTTTTTTATTGGTTGCAAAAGTATGATTTCTTCAGTACACTGATTATCAATCCTTTACAGAAACCGATTCAAAATCGCAAAAATCAGAGTGAAGGAGGACTTGCTCGCAAAAATCGCAGCCACAAGAGCGGAAAATGATCATTATATCTGACAAAGTCACTCTGTGACAAAGCGTTTAGTCCTCGTATTCGGTCGTGTCGACAATACCGGCTTCCTTCAGTGCTTCCTTGCGTTCACGGCAAGTACCGCACTTGCCGCAGTGCTTTTCACCGCCTTTGTAGCAGCTCCACGTCTCGCTGTAGTCAATGCCCAGCGCCTTGCCGTGGCGTGCAATGTCGGCCTTGCTGATATTGGTGTAGGGGGCCAAGATCTCAACCTTGACAAAGGTACCGGCCTTAGCCGCATGAGAAAACGCCTCGACAAACTCAGGACGGCAGTCGGGATAGATCGTATGGTCACCGCTGTGGTTGGCCATCATCACATATTTGAGCTGGTGACTTTCGGCAATGCCTACAGCGATACTCAGCATGATGCCATTACGAAACGGCACTACGGTCGACTTCATGTTCTCTTCGTCATAGTTGCCCTCAGGGATCGCATCGGCTCCCTCCAGCAGACTCGACTTGAAATACTTGGGCATGAAACTCAAAGGTATCGTGATATGCGGAATGCCAAGCCGTTTGCAATGCATCTCTGCAAACGGGATCTCGCGGGCATTATGGTTGCTGCCATAGTCAAAGGAGATACCCAGGGCTATGCGGTCCTTGAATTCATAAAGCATCGTGATGGAGTCCATGCCACCACTGACAATAATCACAGAATCTTTCATTCGTCTTGTTTATTGATTGATTATCCGAACAGCGTTCTTAGCGCTCCCTCTACTTTACGTACGGGATGGAGTTCGATTTTATATTTCTTTACGTCGATGTTCTTCATGTTATAGGCCGGAACAATGATGTGCTGGAAGCCTAACTTCTCTGCTTCGGCTATGCGCTGCTCCAATCTTGCCACAGGACGCACCTCGCCACTCAGCCCGACCTCACCACACATGCACCATCCTTGTTCGATCGGCGTGTCGACATTGCTGGAAAGCACGGCAGCGATCACGCTCAGGTCCATGGCCATGTCGGTCACCCTCAGTCCCCCGGCAATATTGAGAAACACGTCTTTCTGCATCAACTTGAAGCCAACACGCTTTTCCAGAACCGCCAACAGCATGTTGAGACGGCGCTGATCAAATCCCGTAGCCGAGCGCTGTGGCGTGCCATAGGCTGCCGAGGACACCAGCGCCTGGGTCTCTACCAGGAAAGGACGCACCCCCTCGATGGCCGAGCTGATCGCCACGCCAGAGAGGCCATCGTGCTCTTCGGCAATCAGCAACTCGGAAGGGTTGGACACCTGCCGCAGTCCGTCTTGTCGCATCTCGTAGATGCCCATCTCGGAAGTACTTCCGAAACGGTTTTTCGTGCTGCGCAGCATCCGATAGAGATAGTGTTGGTCGCCTTCGAACTGGATCACGGTGTCCACAATATGCTCCAGGATCTTCGGACCGGCCAAGGTTCCTTCCTTGTTGATATGGCCGATCAGGATGACAGGCACCCCACTCGACTTGGCAAAGCGAAGCAGGGCAGCCGCGCACTCTCTTACCTGCGAGATGCTGCCCGGCGAAGAGTCTACACTCTCCGTGGCAATGGTCTGCACCGAGTCGATCACCACGATGTCGGGAGCTACATTCTGGATGTGTTCAAAGATTTTTTCCAACGAGGTTTCGCAGAGCACAAGCAAAGACTCGGGAAACGTGGGCGACAGACGCTCAGCCCTCATCTTGATCTGATGAGCACTTTCCTCACCACTGACATACAGGATCCGCTTCTCGGGCATTCGGAGCAGGGTCTGCAGGGTCAGCGTTGACTTGCCAATGCCTGGCTCGCCACCGAGCAAAGTAATACTGCCCGGCACGAGTCCGCCACCAAGCACGCGGTTGAGCTCAGCGTCGTGCATGTCGATGCGCGGCTCATCCTGCAAGGGAATGTCACGTAAACGGATAGGAGCGGAACTCTGACGACTGAACGCAGACTGTCTCGACTGCTTGATGCTCAACGCAGCATTGCGGGCAGCCGACGAACCGGTCTCGCCCGCCACCTTTATCTCCTTGAATGACTGCCATTCTCCACACTGCGGACACTTGCCGAGCCACTTGACCGACTCGTAGCCACAATTGCTGCAGACATACATTGTTTTATCTTTGGCCATACGCACTTTTGAATATGAATGCAAAAGTAGTATTTTTTTTTGTGTTTACAAAATATTTCGTACCTTTGCATAGTCATGAGAAAATATCGATACCTTCTGTTCTCCTTACTTTCCGTCGTCTTGCTGGGCGCATGTGGAAAGTCATATAAAGAGCAGCAACGACTCAGTCACGAGCAGCAGATCGCAGCCGCCCGACAAGACTCTGCGGCTCTGAAGATCGCGACTCTTCCCACGATGGACTGCCTGCCGCTGTTCATCGCAGCCGAAGACAGCCTGTTTCAAAAAGCAGGTGTAGACGTGAGACTCAGACGCTTCGGTAGTGAGACCGATGGAGACACTCTCCTCCGAAGCAAGCGCGCGGAAGGCATTGTCACGGATCTGGTGAAGGCGGAACGCCTGCGCCGGCTGGGTGTGAAGCTCAGTTTTGTGACGGCCACCAACGCCTCATGGCAACTGATCAGCAACCGCATCGCCCGTGTGTCTGAGTTGAAGCAGCTCTCTGACAAGATGCTGGCCATCGCCCCCTACTCGGCCACCCAGCTGTTGGCCGACTTGGCCATTGACAGCGCACGGCCTAAGGAGACTGTCTACCGCATAGAGATCAATGACGTCAACGTCAGACTGAGGATGATTCTCAACAACGAGATCGACGCAGCCCTGCTGCCTGAGCCCCAGGCCACACAGGCCCGACTGTTTCAAAATCCCGTGTTGATGGACAGCCGCGACAAGAACCTGCGGATGGGGGTGATCGCATTCCGTAAGAAAGCTATGGACGATAAAAGCCGAAAGAAGCAAATCGATCAGTTCCTGCAGGTCTATAATAATGTGGTCGACTCCATCAACAAAAACGGAGTGAAGCATTATGGGAAGATCATCTGCAAATATATGGGCGTGGACATGCGCACAGTCCGTGCACTGCCCTCTATGCGATATGACCATGCCGCAAAGCCTCGCCCAAGAGACATCGCACGCGGAGCAAGGTTCACACCTTAATATTATAGGATTATGGATGGAAATGCACAAGAGGATGCTGCTATTAAAAGCAGGAACCTACTCATCATTTTGGAACGGAGTCTGGAAAACAGCAATAACATTGGTGAGACCTTGCGCCAGCTCAACAAGATGACCGGGCAGCAAAATGCCTCCCGAGTACGTGAGCGACTCGACGACATCACCGCCAACTATCATCGTCTATCGGACTTTTATCTGCAAGGCTACGAAGACCCACAACGTCAGCAGTTCTATCAGCAACTCTCTGCCCAGTTAGAAGGTGTGATCCGCGACCTCTTGCTGGAGACGCTGAAAGATGAGTATCCCTATCTCAAATATCTGAATCCTCATGGGGAGATACCCTCCGTTGACGAGATGCGCCAACGGTTGGAAAGCTATGTCACCGACATGGCGATGGTCTCGCTCTCTGCACTCAATGAGACAAAAGACAGCACGGCAGACATCCATCGGCGTCATGCCAATAATCTGAAATCGTTCTTCAATCTCATTGTCGCCTCTCCCCAATGGCGTCATGAATACGCAGTGAGCATAGAAGAACTCTTGCTCTCGCCAGCGATCGATTCCGCAGACACACAGCTGTTGGTATCGGCAATGACCCTCGCCTGTCTCTTGGTGCCGGATGCTGAAAAGATGCTCACCCTCATCCACATTTTCCAGAAAAGCCATGAAGAACGAGTCAAGCAGCGTGCCTTGGTAGGATGGGTGTTTGCCCTGTCTTTCGGGAAATATCATTTCTATGATTCTGTCCGCCACGCTGTGAAGGAAGTGCTGTCAGACGACAGCGTGAAAAGTGCATTACTCGACTTGCAGATACAGGTGGTCTATTGCCATTATGCCGAGAGAGACAATGACGAACTGCGCAAAAACATCATGCCCAACATCATCAAAAGCCAGGACTGGAAAATGATGAACATGGGCACAACGCCATCGGAAGAGAGCTCTTTGGAAGAGATTCTGCACCCCGACGAGGCGGACAAGCGTATGGAGAGTCTTGAAAAAAGCATCAACAAGATGAATGACATGCGCAAACAAGGCATCGACATTTATTTTGGCGGTTTCTCTCAGATGAAGCGCTTTGCCTTCTTCCACCAACTCTACAACTGGCTGATCCCCTACTCTCCCACTCATCCCGACCTGGGCATTCTTCCCGAAGAACTGCGCAATTCCGGATTTCTGGTCAAGCTATTCAAAGAAGGCCCTTTCTGCGACTCTGACAAATACAGCTTTTCCATTGCACTGTCATCGGTCTACATGCAGTTGCCACAAGAGGTGAGGAATGTATTGCAGAGCGGCGAGGTCAGTTTAGCAATGCCCGATGAGAGCGAGGAGCCATGGCATCATGCAGCCTATATCCGTCGGATGTATCTCCAGGATCTCTATCGCTTCTTTAAGCTCTGCGACCAGCGTCATCCTTTCTTCAATGCTTTTGGCTACGCCCATCCAAAGTTGTTCCTCACTTTGGACCTGATCGGTCCTGAGATGCGCCAACACGTTCCTGCACTGATCAGTTTCCTGCTGAAGAAGAAGCTATGGGAATCGCTTCAGGCGGTAGTGGATTGTTACGGAGCATCCCATGACAAGGAAGGCGGTGACAAGAATGACGAGTTCAGGAAAAGCCTGAAACTGGCGGCGGCGGCTTTGTATATGCACAATAACGATTACGCCTCTGCTGCGGACAATCTCAAGGAGTTGTGCGAGATGGAGCCTCATAACGAATCACTGATGCGGCAATATGCGCTGGCTCTGTTTAAATCGGGACGCTTTGAGGAAGCTACAACGGTCTACCAGACGCTGACCCAAAACGACCCACAAAAACTGTCTTATGCCTTAGGACTTGCCATTGCACTCATCGACAGTGGCAAGGCAACAGACGCTGTCGCACTCCTCTATAAGTTGGATTACGAACATCCGGAAAACACAGATGTGCTCCGCGCTTTGGCTTGGGGACTCTTATGGAACGACCGGCTCGATGAGGCACAGAAAGTCTACCAGAAGCTTTGCACAAGCGACAAGGCTTTGCCTGACGACACGCTCAACGCTGCGTACTGCTACTGGTTCCAGGGAAACCGTATGCAGGCACAACAGTTGCTGAGAAAATATGTCGGCATGAACAAGTTGGAAAAGGGTAAAAGCGCCTCGTCATTTCTCTTGGAGAAGTTCCAAGCCGACCGGAATATCATCGAACACTACAAGATTGACGACATCGCACAAAAAATAATGGCAGACATAGACTGATGGTCTATTCTGCCACGACAACGTTTTCCTGATTGCCTATCGTCAGGCGCATGAGATCGTAATACGATCCATTGTAGATGTTCAGATCGACATGACCATTAATCCCCGGCAACTTACCGACATCGGTATGTTGCCAGAATTTCCACTTGCCCTGGTATTCCACCTTGTCGACATAGTAGTGAGCGATCCAGTAGGGATAGTCATCAAAGACAGGAGCGCTCAGATAGGCATCCTTGAACTTATAGTAGGTGTAGATAATCGGTTTCACCCCATATTTATTCTCCACGATGTGAAGCCAAGTAAGGATGTCGGTTTGGAAATCCTCTACACTTTCATTCTTGGGCTTATGTTCGACGTCGAGCACAGGAGGAAGGTCTCCGTCCAACAAATGCACCTTGCTCAAGAAGTAATTGGCCTGATCACGGGCTGAAGAGTTGTTGCTCCAAAAGTGATAGACCCCACGAATGAAACCATACTCACGGGCTTGATAGAAGTTTTCATCGAAATTTGGGTCAATGCGTGATGATCCTTCCGTGGATTTGATAATGATAAAACGGATCGGACAACCGTCGACCATCGCATTGGAGCGTAGGCGGTCCCAGTTGATCGTTCCCTGATAATGTGAGATGTCAATGCCATGCACTTCATAGCCCTCCGGGTACTTGTCGTCGCCATAGAGTGCACGCCAACGAAAACCGGTCGGACCAACAAAGAAATAATAGAAAGCCCAGACGTAGACAACAATGCCTGCCAGTCCACCAACGATCGCTGCACGGCTCAGGCGCACGTGGAGAAAAGGAAGACGAATGCCCCACGAGCCACGACGCGACGACCGCGAGCGCGACGATGTGCGCCCACTGCGAGTGGAAGTCGTTCTCCGTCTATGGGTAGTGCGTGTGTTTGTCATCTCTTAGATCAGTCTATTATAAATAAGAGGAGGCATCCTCCAGTATTGTTGCAACAAAAGGAGGATGCCTCATCAAAAGAGGATCGTCTCACGGTGACCGTGAGCATCCCTATTCATCTCGGAACCGGCAAACGGTTCTCTGTATCGGATTAGCGGTTGGCCTTTGCCTCGTTCTCCAGAGCCAGCGTGCGTGTCTCACGGTCGCAGACCTCTGACGGACCCCAGTACTGGATAGGACCGGGATAGACATAACAGGTCTGACGAGCCCACTCGTCACGTTTCTCAGCAAACTTCTTAAAGGGAGCACCATCCAACTCAACAAGCGCCTTGCGGATCACAGGCTTCATCTCACCATTACGACGCTCCATGTTCATCATCATCGTGATAGGCACGCCACCAGCCTTCCACTCATCAGTAGGAGCAGAAAGGTTCTTGACGATGGCCATGTAACCCGTCTTGCCATTGGCAATCAGGTGGGCTGCGCTTACACCGAGAGCATAGCAGTAGTCGGCATCGAAGTTGGAAGGAGCTGCGCAACGGCCCTCATAGCCGAAGAAGTGGTGCTGGGCAGCAAACTTGCCGCAGTACTTACCCTCTTTCTTCCACTCGTCGAGCTTAGCAGCCACCATGTCAGAGAGCAGCTTCTCAGTCTCGATCAGTGAAACCTGAACGTTTCCGTGCGGGTCACGGTCGAGGGAGAGCTGGCGTGCCACAGCCTCAGGCAGTGTAGCGAAGGTCTCAGCATTCTCCTTGCTCAGGTGAGCGAGGATGTACTTGCGCTGAGCGTCCTTGTCCAGATCCTTGTAGTCTGCACCATGAGCAGCAAGCAGGTCATTGAGTTCATCGATCAGACGACCAATGGCAGGGATGAACTCGATGAGTCCCTCAGGAATCAGCACCACACCAAAGTTGTTGCCGTCCTCGGCACGCTTAGCAACAGCCGTAGCAATCTGCTCCACGATCTGGTTGAGCGTCATATCTTTCTTCTCAACCTCCTCAGAAACGATGCAGATGTTTGGCTGAGTCTGCAGTGCGCACTCCAGTGCAATGTGAGAAGCAGAACGACCCATCAACTTGATGAAGTGCCAGTATTTGCGGGCAGAGTTAGCGTCACGCTCGATGTTGCCAATAAGCTCAGAGTAGACCTTCGTAGCGGTATCGAAGCCAAAGCTGGTCTCGATCTGATCATTCTTCAAGTCGCCGTCGATCGTCTTCGGGCAGCCGATGACCTGAATGCCATATTTCTTGGCTGCATAGTACTCAGCCAGTACACATGCATTGGTATTGGAGTCGTCACCACCAATGATCACGACAGCCTGGATGTCGAGCTTGCGCAGGATCTCAAGACCTTTCTCGAACTGATCGACTTTCTCCAGCTTTGTACGGCCGGAACCGATCATATCGAAGCCACCCGTATTGCGATAATCATCCACGAACTCAGGAGTCAACTCCATATACTTATGATCGACAAGGCCACCAGGACCCATCAGGAAGCCGTAGACCTTGTTCTCAGGATTCATCTTCTTCACTGCGTCGAAGATGCCACAGATGACATTGTGACCGCCAGGAGCCTGACCGCCGGAAAGGATCACGCCGACGTTCATCTTGCGATTGGCAGACTCTTCACCGGGAACGAACTCGATGAGGGGCATCCCATAAGTATTCGGGAAAAGCTTCTTGATTTCTTCCTGGTCACCTACGCTTTGGGTAGGAGCTCCTTCTCTTACACTGACTGCACCTTTGAGGCCCTTCGGCAACTTTGGCTGATACTGGGCACGTGCCTTCTGCAAAAGACTCTTTTTCATTTTAGAAAGTTCGATTAATTAATTAATAAAACAGTATACTGTCTGCAAAAGTACATTTTTTCACTGAGAAATGAGAAGAAAAACGAAAGAAAACCAATTTCTGAAACATTTTTTTAGTCCGACGTGCCAAGTTCCATCTTTTTTTCTTATCTTTGGAGAAAAATAAAATATCACCCACTTAATCATTACTGTTATGGCTAAGAAAAAGGATTTAAAGCATACCATCAATTGCATCTGCAGCGACCTCTTCGCAGAAGCAGTCGCAGCCTCCTTGTATGGTTCAGAAAAAAACACCACAGATGCGCAGCAGCTTCTTTCTTCCATCATCGTCCTGCGCGATGATTTCGTCAAACGCATCTCGCATCCCGAACCAGGTCTGAAAGCAAGACAATACTACAACAACCTCATCGACGACTTCAATCATCAGATCTCTGACATCATCGACCAGATCAGCAATCTCGGCTAAATACTGAACGTAAGCATCAGAAAAGCAATTATGATTCAACAGATTTGTAACTGGCTTCTTGTCAAGCGCATGAAATGGACCATCGAAGACCAGTTGCCGCTTCCTGAGAAATGCATTATCTGCCTGGCTCCCCATACCAGCAATTGGGATTTTATCATGGGCCTGCTCTATATGTTCTCGCGTGGCGTGCGCATTAACTTCCTGATGAAGAAGGAATGGTTTCGATGGCCACTCGGGGCCTTGTTCCGCTCTCTCGGCGGCATTGCAGTTTTCCGTGCCAAACATTCTCATATGACAGATGCACTGGCCGATGCTGCTATAAAAAGCCCGACATTCCGATTGTGCATCACACCGGAAGGAACCCGCTCACGGAATGACGATTGGAAGAAAGGATTTTATTTCATTGCACAAAAAGCTCAGATACCCATCCTGCTCTACTCACTGGACTATGGGAAAAAGCTCATCAGATGTGCTGATCGCTTCGTCCCAAATGGCGACATCGATGCAGAGATGTTGAGGGTAAAACGCTATTTCCTGCATGTGGAAGCGAAATGCCCTGAGAAATTCACGACAGGATTGCCAGAGGAAAACAACTGACTTTCATGCCCCGCCTTTTTATTTGTCATCTTGTAGAATGCATTATAACTCAATCTTTGTTTTAGCACTATCACTCTTCACTTGGACGCAAGTCTCTGCCCAAAGCATGGGCTATCAAGAGAAAACGAAGCGAGACCTCAATACGTACTTTGCTACGTATCAGGCTAAGAACGCCAATTTCTCCCGACAGCCTAAGCTTCAGGAACTACGTATCGATAATAAGCAACAAAAGATCACAGTCGTAGCAGATCCCACCTTCGCCCAACAGGAACTCAACGACAAACAAATAGGAAAGATCTACAAGAAAGTCCATCGCGTTCTACCCAAGGCCTACCGCAATTACGACCTCAGTATTGTCATCTCCGGATTGCCGCTCGAGAACTATGCAACAGACTACACCAGTCTGTCCGATAACTCGTTATGGGGCAAGATCGACTATGACGGCCAGCCATGGGTCAGCAATGTGTCGCGACCATTTCGTATTACTCACGGCCTCTACAACCGTCATTTAGTTGTATGGGCTTCTCACGGACGCTATTACGATGGCAAGAGAGAACAGTGGCAATGGCAAAGACCACCCCTTTTCGGCACGTGTGAGGATCTGTTCACAGAGACCATTGTACTGCCTTATCTCATTCCCATGCTAGAGAATGCGGGGGCTGTGGTCTATACTCCACGCGAGAGAGATCTCCAGACTGCGGAGTACATTGTGGACAACGATGGAGTCAATGCTTCGGGGTATACAGAATCTGACAACGGCCGGCAATGGAGGAGTTGTCCTCAGGCTGGCTTCGCCTACCGGCTGGGCAACTATGTTGATGGACAAAATCCCTTCAAAGTCGGATCTGCCAGAATGACTTCCACATCTAAAAAAGGGAATGGCACCTATGCGCTGTGGCAGCCACGTTTCCAAAAAGCGGGCCGGTATGCTGTCTACGTCAGCTATCAGACCGTTGAGAAGAGTGTGGATGACGCGCATTATGTCGTTTTCCACAAAGGACAGGCAACGGAGGTGCATGTCAACCAACAAATGGGAGGTGGCACTTGGGTATATCTTGGCACCTTCGACTTTGGGGAAGGGAAAAGCATCGACAACTGTGTGATGCTCACCAATCAAAGTAAACACAAAGGGTATGTAACAGCCGACGCGGTGAGGTTTGGCGGCGGCATAGGCAATATCTCACGCGGAGGACGAACAAGTGGACTGCCAAGAGTGCTGGAAGGATCCAGATATTTCTGTCAGTGGGCCGGCGCCCCCTACGATGTGTATAGCAGTCGCGGTGGCACAGATGACTATGCCGATGACATCAACAGCCGCTCACGTATGCTCAACTGGCTTGCCGGAGGATCGGTCTATGTACCGACAACAGAGGGAGAACATGTACCCTTTGAACTGTCTCTGGCTGTTCACAGTGACGCCGGCTTTGCTCCAAACGGAAAAGACCTGGTAGGGTCTCTGGCAATATGTACCACTAATTATAATGATGGGCAGTTAGCCTCTGGGGTCACAAGGCAAGCATCAAAAATGCTGGCAAAGGATCTGCTCGACAACCTGACACGTGACTTGACCAAGAAATACGGAAATTGGGCAAAAAGATACCTTTGGGACCGCAATTATTCAGAGACAAGAGTACCGGAAGTTCCGTCTGCAATTCTTGAGACACTCTCTCACCAGAACTTTCCGGATATGAAGTTGGCACAAGATCCTCACTTCAAATTCACAATGGCCAGGTCCGTTTATAAGACGCTCACCCGTTATGTCAACAATATGCACGGCAAGCCGACGATCATACAGCCTCTTCCACCCAAGGACCCTGCCGTCACGATCCGTAACCAGCACCAGGCCCGGATCTCATGGATAACCCAAGATGACCCTCAGGAGCCATCGGCTCATCCCGACTATTTCATTCTTTACACAGCTAAGGGAAAAGGTGGATATGACAATGGACAAAAAGTAAAGTCGACAGCCATTAACGTGGATATAATGCCCGGAAGGCTCTATCGATTCAAGATCACAGCCATTAACCGTGGTGGCGAGAGTTTCCCGTCGGAGGAGATTGCTCTTTACATACAGCAAGGCACAGCAAAAGACATTCTTGTCGTCAATGGTTTCCATCGGCTTTCTGCTCCGGCAGTCATTGACAACGGCAACCAACAAGGCTTTGATCTCAAAGAGGATGTTGGTGTAAGTTATGGTTCTACGATTGGATGGTTGGGCCATCAGCAAAACTTCAACAAAAGCCAAATTGGTCGCGAGGGTGTCAACGGACTCGGATACACGGATGAGAGTCTGGCAGGAAAGGTGATTGCCGGCAATCAGCTAAACGCAGCTACGTCACATGTAGAGGCAATTGGGAGTTTAGGAAAATATAATGTCATGAGCTGTTCATCACGAGCAGTGGAGACACATCGGGTCGATCTCAGAAACTTTGATGTCGTTGATATGGTCTTAGGACTGGAGAAATACACACCCGAAGCCCTGGTCTACGAAAAGACCTTTACCGAAAACATGCAGAAGCAGATCTCTGCTTATATAAGAAATGGTGGCAGACTGTTTGCCAGCGGAGCCTACTTAGGCTCAGACATGACAGGTACGGGAGATACAGAGTGGCTCAACCATACGCTCAAGGCAAGTTATGCCGGCACCGTAAGCACTGACACGATCCAAGGTGTCAATGGGCTACAACAGAATTTCGACTTCTATCGTATCCCCAACGCCGATCATTATGCTGCCACACATGCCGACATCCTGCAACCAACTGGCGGAGCCGTCTGTGCCATGCAATATGATAATGGCTACTCTGCCGCCGTGGCGTATCAAGGCAATGACTATCGGACATTCACGATGGCCTTCCCCTTTGAATGTATCATCGACAAGAATATGCAACGCCGCCTGATGGACGGCATACTGAACTTCTTGCTGAAATAAATAGATATCCATTACCGAAAAAAGTTAATTTCAAAGAAATACATCATGAAAATACAAGCAAACCATTCCGGGACCCGTAGTATCGAGGTCAGCGAAAAGCATCTTCAGACCATCGAGAAATATTCTCTCTTGGACAACTTAGTAGACAGCAACGGTATCATCGATGAAGCTGTGCTGGATAAATTGAAGCTGAACGTCCGCTCTATGTTGGAGTCTGAGACTGTAAAGGACAACGACCTGCTCGATCTTTGCCTGGATGTCATCTACAACAACAACATGAAGGCTTTCGGACTGCAGCAGCTTGTGGATGCCTATAAACAGTGGAAGGCAGCCCAACCAGCTGTAGACGACAACGACCCACAAAACGTCTCAGACTAAACGACGCTCAGACACACACTCTTCGATATGACGCAGAAATATCAGTTGACCGACTTCCTGCCCACCACTCGCAAAGAATGCGAACTGCGTGGGTGGGATGAGTTAGATGTGATTCTCTTTTCTGGCGATGCCTACGTTGATCATCCATCGTTCGGCGCCGCCGTTATCGGCAGACTTCTGGAAGCCAAAGGCTACAAGATAGCCATCGTTCCACAGCCCGACTGGCATGGCGACTATCGCGACTTCAAGAAGTTAGGACGGCCGAGACTTTTCTTTGCTGTATCGGCAGGTGCCATGGACTCCATGGTCAACCGCTATACGGCCAACCGACGCATGCGGCATGACGATGCCTACAGTCCCGACTCACGCCATGACATGCGTCCCGACTATCCATCCATCGTTTACACCAAGATTCTGAAACAACTCTTCCCAGATGTACCTGTCGTCCTTGGAGGCATAGAAGCCTCGATGCGACGTCTCACGCACTATGACTACTGGCAGGATAAACTCATGAAGTGTATCCTTTGCGACAGTGGCGCTGACATGATCCTTTATGGCATGGGAGAGAAGAACACGATCCAGCTGTGCCGCGAGCTGGAGGAAGGTCGCCCCATCAATGAGATCCACGATATTCCGCAAACAGTCTATCTCTGTAAGGAAGATCATATTCCCGGCGGCATCAGCGATGATGACATTGTGCTCCATTCCCACGAAGAATGTCTCCGCGATAAAAAGGCCGAAGCAGAAAACTTCAGACATATCGAAGAAGAGTCCAACAAGATGCACGCCCAGCGCCTGTTGCAAGCAGTGGACGGCAAATATGCTGTTGTCAATCCGCCCTATCCCCCACCCACGACAGAGGAGATCGATGAGGCATACGACTTGCCTTACACCCGTCTTCCCCATCCTAAATATAAGGGGAAAACCATACCCGCCTATGAGATGATCAAGTTCTCGATCAATCTCCACCGCGGTTGCTTTGGCGGATGCGCTTTTTGTACGATCTCTGCCCATCAAGGCAAATTTATTACTTGCCGTTCCAAGGCAAGCATCCTACGTGAAGCCCGTCAGGTGATTGCCATGGATGACTTCAAAGGCTATATCTCGGATCTTGGAGGTCCGTCTGCCAATATGTATGGCATGGGAGGACGCAACAAGAAGGCATGTGAGCATTGCAAACGTCCATCGTGTATCAATCCCCAGATCTGTCCCAACCTCGACACTGATCTCTCGCGGCTTCTCGATATCTATCATGCTGTCGATGCACTCCCTGGCGTGAAGAAAAGTTTCATTGGAAGTGGTGTGCGCTACGACCTACTGCTGTATAAGAGTAAAGATGAGAAAGCCAATGCTGCCGCACGGCAATATACGCGGGAACTGATCACTCGCCACGTGAGTGGACGATTGAAGGTCGCTCCCGAGCATACCTCAGACCGCGTACTGAAACTCATGCGCAAGCCATCCTTCCAACAGTTCTATGAATTCAAACGCATCTTTGACCGCATCAACAAAGAAGAAGGACTGAAAGAGCAGATCATACCTTATTTTATTAGCAGTCATCCGGGATGTCAGGAAGAGGATATGGCGGAGCTTGCTGTCATCACCAAGGATTTGGACTTCCATCTTGAGCAGGTACAGGACTTCACTCCAACGCCAATGACCGTGAGCACAGAGACCTGGTACACAGGTTATGATCCTTATACGCTGGAGCCTGTGTTTTCTGCCAAGACACCACGGGAGAAACTTGCACAAAGACAGTTCTTCTTCTGGTACAAACCAGAGGAACGGCAAAGTATCGAACGAGAACTGCGCCGCATCGGCCGTCCAGATCTCATCAAGAAACTCTACAATGGCGCTCCATATCGCGGTCATGTCCACTACGATGGAAAGGCGATCGGCAGTACGCCGACACAACTCTATGACCGCAACAAGAAGCAACGCAATGACCAGCACCACCAAAATAAGCAAACCAGAGACAAGAAAAGCAACGAGAAGCGAAAGTCTTTCAACCCTAATTTCACACCCAATGGCAAATACAAAGGCCGTCGTCGTTGAGCAAACTCTTATAGGTAAACATAGTGCAGAAGACTGTGAAGACGGTATCGTTGCCACCGGCAACTTCATTGCCGTCATCGATGGCAGCACAAGCAAGACCAAGATTCATTATCATCCGACCATGCGCAATGGGCGCTATGCTATGTTGCTCATCAGTGACTTTCTTCGTCAGGCTCCTGCGTCAATGACGCTCAACGAATGTTGTGAAGGCGTCACACAGGTTATCAAGGAAGTCTACTTCAAGCACGATTTTCTGCCAGAGAGTGCACCCGAGAAACGCCTTTGTGCGAGTGCCGTCGTCTACAGCCTTCATCGAAATGAAATTTGGATGATAGGAGATTGCCAATGCATGGTCGACGGACAACTGTTTACCAATGGCAAGCCTTGCGAGGCGGACATTGCCGAAGAGCGCAGCCGTCTCTTCCCTACCCTTTTGGCCGTGCATCCTGATATGGTAGAAGGGAGCGCCATCGTCCACGACTACGCACGAGATGCCATTCTTCCCCGACTCATCATGAGCATGCAGAGAGAAAATAAGAGCTATGCTGTCATCGATGGTTTTGATATATTCAAGCCGGGAATAAAGGTGATCACCCTCAATGCCAATAATCGTCACGATATCGTATTGGCGAGTGATGGCTATCCTTTTCTCAAGTCCACACTTGCCGATAGTGAAACAGCTCTGCAAAAGCAGTTAGCTGCCGATCCGTTCAACATCCACTCGTTCAAAGCAACAAAGGGTTTAATGAAAGGTAACAAGTCTTTTGACGACCGGGCATTTATCAGGGTGGAAACCGTAACTACTTTAGATACGGGAAAATAAAGCGCTTCCCTACTAGCAAGAGCGTTAGAAAGAAAGAAAAAGTAATTTATGAGAATATTTCTTTGGCTAAGTTTTGATGGCACAGCCTATCACGGTTGGCAGATACAGCCCAACGGCATGTCTGTGCAAGAGAAAGTGCAGCAATGTCTAAGCACATTACTCAGTCAACCGATAAACGTGACAGGTGCAGGCCGCACCGATGCGGGTGTCCATGCACGTACGATGGTTTGTCATTTTGATACCGACCGGGACATCGACACAGCGCAACTCTGTTATCGTCTCAACCGCATTCTTCCCCGTGACATCAGTTGCGAACGCGCCGAACATGTAGCAGACGATATGCATGCACGTTTCTCTGCTAAACGGCGTACTTACCGATATTTCATCCATACGCAGCGCGATCCCTTTCTTCGCCATTACTCCGTGGAGACGCACTGGAAGCTCGATTTCGAAAAGATGAACGAGGCGGCTCAGTGGCTCACCACTCAGGAGGATTTCAAAGCATTTTGTAAAGCAGGGGCAGACAACAAGACCACACTTTGCCAAGTCAGCACTGCCCAATGGGTCAACACGTCTCCTACAACATGGTACTTCGAGATCGCCGCCAACCGTTTTCTCCGCAACATGGTACGGGCCGTCGTTGGCACCCTGTTTGAGGTAGGCCGTCATCGCATGACGATAGAGCAGTTTAGAGAGGTCGTCACCACCGGCACACGCTCAGATGCGGGAGAGTCCATGCCTGCTCACGGCTTGTTTCTTTGGGATATAGATTATTAATGACTTGCTCCGACATTGGAGCAAGCCCACATTGTCTTTTTCTTATCTGCTACCGATATACAGACAAACCATGCCGAGCAGTACCAACGCAAGATCCACGGCCTTAGCCTTCAAGTTATGTTCATGGAAGACGAGGGCACCAAACAGGAAGCTGACCAGCACACTACCCCGGCGAATCATCGACACAATAGAAATCATGGCACCAGGGAGACTCAACGCATAGAAATAAACAAAGTCTGCGGCACAAAGGAAAATGCTGATACCAATGATCGACCAGTGCCAACGAAAAGGCGTCGTACGCTTGTGGGTAGGCCACCAAAGGACAAGAAGCATGACGAGCATCATTCCCATCTGATAGATGTTATACCAAGATTGCACGGCCATGCGGTCGATGCCGATGCCACCGGCCTCCGGCGCTGCCATCAGATATTTGTCATAGAGTCCGCTGACAGCTCCCAAGACAGCGGCTAGCACAATCGACCATATCCAAAGATTGTGCTTGAAGTCGATGCCTTCCTTTCGCCCCGATCGGCTCAACATCAGGAAGGAGATCACAGCCAGCAACACACCAGCCCACTGCCAGGCATTGAGTTGCTCACCATAAACAAGCATGGCTCCCACCAGCACCATCACCGGACGCGTGGCATTGATCGGCCCGACAATTGTCAAAGGCAGATGCTTCATACCAAAATAGCCAAAGATCCAACTCGAAAGCACAATGACGCTCTTCAAAACGATATATTTGTGCATCTCCCATCCGCCGGAAGCTACATGAAAGATGCTCCCGTCGAGGCAAGACGTCGTGGCAGAGAGAACGATAAAAGGCAAGAAAATCAAAGAGGAGAAAACAGTGTTGAGAAACAACACCGGAATGACTGCATTGCCATTGAGCGATTCTTTCTTAAACGAATCGTAGAAGCCTAACAGCGCCGCGGACAAAAAAGCTAAAAACAACCACATGGGACAATATGATAACTATATGATTTCTAATGCTATAAAAACAAGGCAAAGTTACAACAAAAAAACAAGGTAGCATCACCCGTTAATTGATTTTTTTTAGAAAAGCGAGGATTCATGCTAAGAATAAATCCCAATGACAGCTAAATAGCAAACAAACTATAAAGGAATAACAATAATCTTTTGCATTATGAAGAAAAAAGCGTAACTTTGCAAAAAGATTGTAGCAAAATCGTCATTAAGCAACAAACAACAACAATTTGTTATGGCAAACAATATTTTCAAAGGTCTGGGCATTGCCCTCATCACTCCTTTCACTACTCAAGGAGAAGTGGATTATCCTGCACTCGAAAAGCTGGTGGCTTATCAACTCGACAATGGTGCAGACTTTCTGTGCATTCTTGCAACAACGGCGGAAGCCCCTTGCTTGACTAAAGAAGAGAAAAACAAGATCACAGAAGTGGTGAAACGGGTCAACAAAGGACGCGTGCCTATCTTGAAATATTGTGGTGGCAACAACACAGCCGCTGTCATAGAAGAGATGAAGCAAACCGATTGGAGCGGCATCAGTGGCATCCTGAGCATCTGCCCTTACTACAACAAACCATCGCAGGAGGGCCTCTATCAGCACTTCAAGGCCATCGCCGCCGAAAGCCCACTGCCACTCGTCCTCTATAATGTTCCCGGTCGTACGGGTGTCAACATGAAAGCTGCCACAACCGTGCGTCTTGCCAAAGACTGTCCCAATATCGTTGCTGTGAAAGAAGCTAGCGGAAGTCTGGAACAAGTTGATGAGATCATTAAGAATAAGCCCGACAATTTCGATGTCATCAGCGGAGATGACGCCTTGACATTCTCTATGATTGCCAGTGGGGCAGCAGGCGTTATCTCTGTCATCGGCAATGCCTTGCCCAAGGAATTCTCACGTATGATCCGGCTGGAATTCAACGGAGAGTATGAGCCAGCCCGTAAGATCCACCATAAATTCACCGAGCTTTACTCACTGCTTTTCGTCGATGGCAATCCTGCCGGTGTGAAGGCCCTGCTCAATGACATGGGCATGATCGAGAACGTGCTCCGTCTGCCGCTCGTACCGACCAACATCGAAACCAAGCAGAAGATGGCTGACATCCTCAAAGGACTTAGACTGTAAGACACTCCACACAGCTACACAATACTAAAGCACGGAGACAGGAGAGAGAAAGGTAACTCTCTTTTGTCTCCGTGCTTTTTTGGTTTTGTGGGATGCGATCTTCCTGCGCCAAATACACCTTATATTATAAAGGAGCTGTTTTCACTACATAGCTCTCACGACTCTTATTCCCGTAAACGTCGGATGCTCCATCATGTAAGTGCGGAAGAGTTTTGGCTCCTCAACCACACGATGACGGATGGCGGAAGCGTTGAGCAGATGAAGGCCGTCGGCATGCCAAACAGCAATACCGATATGACTGGTGTCGAGACCACGCTTTGAGGTGAGGATGACAATGATGTCGCCATTGTGAATGGTAGACCTCAGCAGTGCGCTATTGTCCAATGCGGCCTTGGGAATATAACGATAGGTGTGTCCAGAAATACTGTCCTCCATCTTCCTGATCTCGCCGACCCAATTGGGATGTGCCTTCAACATTGGATATGCCGACGGGTGTGTAGTCATGTAATTCACGCTGACCAACTGCTTTGCCGTGAACGGAGGCACCGGTCCCTGCAAGTCGGTGACCAGTCGTTTTCTCACATTCTGATTAACCCAATAGGTGAAATAGTGCTGACGCGTTGGATAAGACACGATGCCATCGCGATAGCGGATGAGTGCCAACTCTTTGCAGAAATGGGTGAAATCCGGTGTTTTCCGCTTCATACATTCCGAGAGTGCCAAGACTGTTTCCACCAATGTGGTACAGTCAAACTGCCGTAGGTTCACTACAAGCTGCTCTTCCTTATGCTGGTCAAGCGTCTTGGCCACATAAGGCAGTCCGATGAACTGACGACCAAAGAACAGCATGTAGTTGGAATCACGTACCTCGCGGTGCGCCTTTCTGAACAGCTTCATGACTTTAATAGAATCGCTGCGCCAATAGTCGATCTTGGCAGCGTTAGCCTTTGCCACTCCCATGAAGAGCAGGCAAAGGAACAATAGATATTTGATTTTCTTCTTCATCTGATGAGCTATTATCCTGATTGAAATATCGTGTTTATCGCTTTCCAAAGTTGAAACCTACATAGAAATAGAGGCTCCCGAAAATATTATTGGTGTAGAACTCCTTGCGGTAATAAGTGATGAACTGCCATACAGAGCTGCATCCGGCATACCACCGGTTGTTGTTCCACACGACAGCACTTCTCACGACACCATCGACATTCAAGTTGCGGAAGTCAAAGTCCAGGAAATTCTTGAGATTTGCTGACTTCACCTCATTGGTTGCCCGCTTATATGCCAGACAGGCCTGCACCGAGATGTCGAACAAGAAATTGCGTGCGAAAACCCAGTTATAAGCGTATCCCCCGGAAATGTTGTAGGCTGAATAGTCGATGTTACTGAAAGTCATTGAGGAGTCCAACACCGACATGGCTTCTTTCGACAGTCTTGTAGATGCCAGTTCCTGCAGAGCCGTCCAATTGATGTCGAGGCTATGCTTGGTATATCCGATACCTGCAATGGCGCTACCGCATGAGCGTTTCTGCCTTGTACTCTGTGCGTAAGCAGCTGGATATGAGAATTTTCTGTGGTTAAATATATAGTAGAGGTTAAAGCCCTTGATGGAAGAACTCAAGTCTTTGAAGTCCACATTCTTCATTGCCGACGTATCATACTTCTTTCCAAGATCGACACCTGCAATGTGATAGTCATTGCCTGATTTGCGGTAGAAGAGATCCACGCCAATCTGATTGCTGTATAAACTCAGGTTAAAGTCCTGCTTCTTGTCCGAAGCACCCAAATGCACCAAGTCGATGGTATAGCCCAGGAAAACCCACCGCCAACCGAAATAAGGGCCCAACTTATACGAAGGATCGGGTGAGAAATAATACTCATGTCCATTTTTGTTGCGCAAGTGGTAGCTCTCAAACGTGTTGGTGTTCTGAATCATTGCCGACCAGTTGTAGTGTTGCGGCTCTATGTACGTGGTGTCGATGCTGGAAAAATTACGCACAATCCTGCGCACACGGCTGATCTTGTGCTGTGTGGAATCGCTGCATTCGTCGCCCCACGACAGCAGGGCGACCAAGCAAAAAAACAGAAACGTGAAGTATCGACGCATGAATATGATTATTAAAACTTACCCAGAATGCGGTCCATCACCCAATTGACGGGGGTTGCGCTCACACTCGTGCACTCGCATTCACTCTCACCCTGTAGATGACGGATCACTTCTCGTATGATCGGCAATTGTACGTAGGACGGATTAGGAACGACATAGCTGACATTGCCCTCACTGGTCACCACGTGGATAGGATCGTAGTTGTAAACCGAAAAATAGAGCGATCCTTTGTCACCGACCACTGTGATGCGGTCTTCCTTCGCACTCTCATGCCCCACAAAACACCAGGAAGCACTGCCCGGCACACCCGACGCAAAGATGAAGGCAGCACTGATCGTGTCCTCAGCCTTGTAGAGGTGTGCACGGTTGGTGGGATAACCATGCGCCCGGGTAATCACGCCGAAGATATGCTGCAATATATCCAGTTGATGAGGCGCCAGGTCATAAAAGTAGCCCCCACCCGAGATGTCGGGTTGAAGACGCCATGGCAGATTGTTGCCCGCCCGGTAGTCCAGATCACGCGGCGGTACAGAAAACTGTATCTGCACATTGAGAATCTTGCCCAAGGTACCGTCATTGATGATTTCACCTACCTTTTGAAAATAGGGAAGATAACGGCGGTAATAGGCCACGAAGCACGGTACACCCGTCATCTCGCTGATGCGGTTGATGCGCAGACAGTCTTCATAGCTCGATGCCAACGGCTTCTCGACATAGCAAGGTTTATGGGCACGCATGGCCATAATGGCAAAAGTGGCATGGCTAGAAGGAGGCGTGGCTATGTAGATAGCATTGACATCAGGATCGTCAATGAGCTGCTGGGCATCGGTGTACCACTTGCGGATATGATGGCGCTCGGCATAGGAACGGGCCTTGTCTTCGTTGCGGCTCATCACCGCTTCGACATGCGATCCCTCCACAACGTTGAAGGCAGGCCCAGACTTTTTCTCTGTCACCTCGCCACAGCCTATGAATCCCCAACTTATCTCTTTCATCTCTTTCTTTTTTTGCAAACTTACAAAAAAAAACGCAAAACGCAAAGAGATACATTAAATAATGAGTTGGGCTGCGTCTGAATTTCTACTGTTTGTTGCACGATTATTCCAACGGCAACTCCAAAAGATGAAAGATGGAAGTCAAGAAGCAATCTATGCAAAAAAGCGGCCGTCATGAAACAACATGACGGCCGCTTTTTTTTATTTTTCAAGGTCTATTCATATCGAATTGCCTCAATAGGATCCAGTCGTGCTGCCTTCTTGGCGGGGTACCATCCGAAGAAGACCCCCGTGAAGGTACACACGGCAAAGCTCATGATGATGCTCCACAACTCAATGTAGATAGGCCAGTGTGCAAACATTTTGACGGCATAGCTGGCCCCGATGCCGAGCAGGACACCGATCACGCCACCCGTGACACTGAGCAGGATCGCTTCTATCAAGAACTGATTGAGGATGTCTACTCCACGCGCACCCACGCTCATGCGCAAACCGATCTCGCGGGTACGTTCCGTGACACTGACATACATGATATTCATGATGCCGATGCCACCCACAATCAGCGAGATGCCGGCCACGCAACCCAAGAGAATGGTCATCATGTCGGTGGTCGAATTCATCATCGACGAGAGCTCTTCCTGCGAGCGAATGTTGAAGTCGTCATCATCGCCCTCCGAGGTATCCGTGGCATCCTTGAGCTTGTGGTTACGGCGTAGAATAGAGGTCATCTCTGCCGTGGCTTTGTCCGTAACATCCTCGGTGATCGCTGATGCCTGGATCTCGCTCAGATAGGTTTGTGCCAAAATGCGCTTCATCACGGTAGTGTACGGAGCCAGTACCAAGTCGTCCTGATCCATACCCATGGAGTTATATCCTTTTTTCTTCAGTACGCCTATGACACGAAAGGGTATCGTATTGAAACGTACCACCCGACCGACTGGATCACTGCCGTCAGGAAAAAGATAGTCCACTACTGTCTGCCCAAGAATACACACCTTCGTGCCGGCCTTGATGTCCTGATCCGTGAACATATCACCATCGCTGACACTCAACTGTCTGATATCGAGATATTCGCGGTTGACACCATAGAGCGTTGACTGCGTGTTGTTATTGCCGTAGATAAACTGTCCCGAGCTGCTGACCACAGGACTGATGCCCTTGATATAGTTGCACTCATCCCTGAGCGACTCATAGTCGGTAAGTTTCAGCGTCTGCATTGCCGAGGGATCCTGTCTGACACCTCCACGCATATCCGCTCCGGGATGAATCATGATCATGTTGGAACCCATCTCGGCAATGTTGGCCTGAATACTGCGTTTCGAGCCTTGACCAATGGCGAGCATCGTGATCACCGATGCCACGCCTATGATGATGCCCAGTGCCGTCAGGAACGATCTCATCTTGTTGGCCATGATGGCACGCAGGGCTATCTTGAAAAGATTGGTATAGTTCATGTTTACTATTCGTCGGTATTGGCCGGGAGGGCCGCAAGTCCCTCCGCAGCACTTTGTATATGTGGATTATACTCATCGCTGATGACGTGCCCGTCACGCAACTGGATGTTGCGGCAAGAATAGTGGGCAATGTCAGGGTTGTGGGTCACGAAGATGATCGTGCGGCCTTCGGCATAGAGCCTTTGAAAGAGTACAAGGATCTCAAACGACGTGCGCGTATCGAGATTACCGGTAGCCTCATCAGCCAGAATCACTGCCGGGTTATTGACCAATGCGCGGGCGATGGCTACACGCTGCATCTGTCCACCCGACATCTGATTGGATTTGTGATAGAGCCTGTCGCCCAATCCTACGGCCTTCAAAGCCTCGACCGAGCGCTTAAAACGCTCCTCGGCCGACACACTCGGATTGTACATCAGCGGCAACTCTACATTTTCCACCGATGTCGGCTTCGGCAGCAGATTATAATTTTGGAAGATGAATCCAATCTTGCGGTTACGCAGTACAGCGCGCTGGCTTTTCGACATCGTACGTACAGAGACGCCGTCAAGAAAATAGTCTCCGCTCGTCGGTGTGTCCAGACAACCCAGCTGATTGAGGAGTGTGGACTTGCCCGAGCCAGACTTGCCCATGATGGTGACAAACTCGCCCTCATAGATCTTGAATGAAACGCCGCGCAAAGCATGCACCGTCTCATCGCCGACCAGGAAGTCACGTTTGACATCGCGCAATTCTATGACGACCTTGCGCTCCTCGTCTTTGCTGTTATCATTAATATTCATATTGTTGTTCATGGTGGCATTTCTGTTTCATTGAACAATTCATCATTCAACATTGAACATTCAACATTGAATCCATTCATCATTCAACTTTTTACACTCATCATTTCTTCTTATTGCTTCCCGGTCCTTTAGGAGCAAACGGACTGGACTCACCCGAAGACGCCGTATCATCACTACTGTCATCATCGTCTGAAGCCGTGCTGATGCCCGTGATGACCTTTGCACCACGGCTGATGCCACTGAGGATTTGTGTATGCGAACCGTCGGTCATGCCGATGTTGACACGATGAGCGACAATGGTATTGCCTTCGATCGTCCACACTTTGTTTTTAGCATTGGCAATATCCTTGATCTTCATTCCACCAACAGTCTCCTTCTCAGGCGTGAAGCGCAGTGCTTTGCTAGGCACACTGAGCACACCTTTGTTTTCCTGTGTATAGATTGTCACGGTGGCTGTCAGTCCCGGCTTCAACTTCAAATCAGCATTCGGCGCACTGATAACCACAGAGTAGGTCACCACATTATTGGTTGTGGTAGCCTCCTGACGCACCTGCGTGACCGTGCCGGAGAAGGTGTTGTCGGGATAGGCATCGACGGTGAACGTCACACGCTCGCCCACTTTCACATCGCCAATGTCGGCCTCATCGACATCAGCAACCACTTGCATGTTGGTCAAATCCTTGGCAATGGTGAAAAGAGTTGGCGTGCTGAAGCTGGCAGCCACCGTCTGTCCTTCCTCTACGCTCTTGGAGAGCACCACTCCATCGATCGGCGAGGTGATAGTGGCGTAGCCTAAGTTGGTCTGTGCCTTCTTCACTTGCTCCCGCGCAGCGGCGACCTGATCCTTGGCCGAGGATACGTTGGCCAATGCTGTCTGATAGCTCAGACGAGCGCTCTCATAGTCGTTGCCGGAGATAAGCCCCTTTTGATACAGTGTCTTGTTGCGGCGGAAATTGGCAGTCTGATAGTTCAGACTGCTCTCGGCGCTATTGAGCGAGGCAAGAGATTGTTGCAGACTGGCCTTGGCAGAGTTCAACTCACTGATCAGGTTGGACTTGTCGAGTTCAGCGATCACCTGTCCTTTCTTCACAACACTGTTGTAGTCGACATAGAGTTTGCTGACAATACCCGACACCTGTGTACCGACCGTAACGGAGGTCACCGGCTCGATGGTGCCAGTGGCCGTCACCGTATTCACAATATTTGCGGGAGCGACCTGGGCCGTGTTGAACTGCACCTCCTCTTTTTTCTTGTTGCCGGACAAGAGAAACGCCACTACTGCCAGCACGACAACAATGGCGACCAATATCCAGACCTTGCTGATTCTTAACTATTTCATCTGTTCTCTATTATCTATTTCTGATTTGTGTGCGATGTGTGTTGGTAATCGTTACAGCTTTTGAGCTGTCTGTCCATTATTTCAAGGTTCCGTTCTGATAGAATTTCAGCATATCCTGGTTGAGGATAGCCAGATACTTAGCCTGCAATTCAGCCTGCTGGGCTTTGAGCAGCGCATCCTTGCCATTCATGAGTTCAATGACATTCTTCAAGTTCTGCTTAAATTGCTCTTGCAGCAGATCGTAGCTGGTCTGGGCACTCTCGGTGCTGACCTTGGCGCTCTTATATTGAGCTTGGTTGTTGACAGCCTGCACCCAATAGTTCTCTATTGTGGAATAGAGTGTAGTTTGCTTGTCACGCAAGTCCAGTTCATTGGACTGCCGTTCCAGGATGGCCTTGTTGACAGCCGTCTTGGTCTGTCGGTTATCAAAGAGTGGCACGCTGAGCGTTACACCACCGCCATAGGCAAAATTATTTTTCAGCTGTGCACCCCAGGCATTGTTGCTCATCGACGTGGTGTTGGAGTTCAGACCAGCGCTGAGGCTGATGGTAGGCAGTTTGCCGGCTTTGGCGATCTTCAGCTGTAAATCGCTTGCCTTGATCGCTGTCGCAGCACGCTGAATCTCAGGACGATGGGACAGCGCACTTTCATAAACACTTGAAACGCTTGGAACAGCAGCCAAAGCCATCGCGTCGGTAGTTGTCGGCACCACCACATCAAACTCCTCTTCACTGGTGATCTGCAAGAGTTGCTTGAGCTGACGCTTGTATTCTCTCAGGTTGCTCTCAGCCTGCACGACAGCATACTCGTCTTGTGCTCGTTGGGCTGTGAGCTGAGCGACATCAGCCTTGCTCATGCTGCCAACCTTGAGAAACTCTTTTCCGCGCGCCTCGTTTTTCTTAGAGGTCTCCAGTGTTGCCTTGTTCACGGCCACTGCATCCTTGGAATAGAGGATCTGGACGAATAGCTGAGCGATCTGCTCCTGTATGCTGTTGGCCGTTGTAGCCGAGTCGAGCTGAGCCTCATCCACGGAGAGTTTGTCGAGCTTCACCTGGTTATGATTCTTATTCCCGTTCCACACTGTCCAAGAAGCATTGATACCGTATGAGCCATTGTAATAGGCTTTGTCGACATTGGACTGCACCTTGTCGCCGGCAATGGTGTAGCTGCCCCGTTCCGGCCAAGGGTTGAAGGTGACGTTCTGCGAGGTTGATGCCGACAGTGAGGGCAGCAGCGCAGCCTTGCTTTGCGCCAGGGTTTCCTTCGCACTCTGATAGGTCACGACGTTTTTACGTAGAGAGATGTTGTTGGTCAGTGCGTAGTTGACACAGTCGCTTAAGGTCCATTCCTTAGCCTCAACAGCCATACTGCTACACATGAGCAATGACAATGCACTCATTACAATCTTAGCGTTTCTCTTGATCATATTCGAGTATTTAATTCTAATAATTGATAACTCTATGATGAAATATATTTTCAATCGTTTAGTGGTTTACAGCTTGTTTAAACAACATTAACAAAGTACCACCTTACACCTTATTATATAATAGACTGAGTCTATGCCTCCAGTTAGTTTTGGCGGTGTCATTGATTTGCGATACCTTTGCATCAGATAAAACAAAAGATCATGAACACACCTAAGAGAAAAGTAGCAAAGGCTACCCTTGCAGATCTGGCGACTGTGCTGGAGTTGATTGACAGTGGGAGACGCATCATGCGTGAGAACGGCAACCTCCACCAGTGGGATGACCATCACCCCTCACCACTACAGATCAGACAAGACATCGTCGACGGCCATTGCCATCTGCTTATAGAAGGAAACAGGAGCATCGCCACCTTCGCCTTGATTCCGGGTCCCGACATCACCTACCGAGAGATCGAGAACGGCCAATGGATCGATGACCGCAGGCCTTATCATGTCATTCACCGCGTTGCCAGTCTCCCCTCACAGCATCATGTCATGAGAGACATCCTGGACTATTGCTTCACAGTGACCGACAACATCCGCATCGATACCCATCGCGACAACCAGATCATGCAGCACTGTCTTGCCAAGGCAGGCTTCAGCTATTGCGGCATCATCCATCTGCTCAATGGCGACGAACGACTGGCTTATCAGAAAGTCACCTTGCCGTAAGTCTTCTCACCAGACGAAGGAGAGAAGCATCCGATGAGCTTTCCGTCCTTACAGAGCATTTGACTTGCTGGTACCGTCAAACCCCATGTTATTACCGTGGCTGATCTTTTTCCGAAGTCGAATGTGTAGGTTGCTGTCAGACATCTCATTGACTAATATCACTTTACCCAACAAAAACGCAGAGTCAGACGCAATCGTTCAATTGGTATGGTTTTTGCATCTTTGCAACCGAGAAAATTAGAAGAGAAAGGATCATAAAAGTCATGAGACAGTTAAAGATTGAACGCAGCATTACCAACCGTCAGAATGAGTCACTGGACAAATATCTTTTGGAGATAGGCCGCATACCGATGGCTAATCTTGATGAGGAGGAAGAGCTGGCCATGAAGATACAAAAAGGCGGGCGCGAAGGCGAACGCGCCAAAGACAAGCTGGTACGTGCCAACTTGCGCTTTGTCGTCTCCGTTGCCAAGCAATACCAGCACAAAGGGCTCGCTCTCTCCGACCTGATCGATGAGGGAAACATCGGATTGGTCAAGGCGGCTGAAAAGTTCGATCCCACCCGAGGCTTCAAGTTCATATCCTATGCGGTGTGGTGGATACGGCAAAGCATCTTGCAGGCTATTGCCGAGCAAAGCCGCATGGTCAGATTGCCGCTCAATCAGGTTGGCGCCATTTCCAAGATCAATCAAGAGATTGAGAAGTTTGAGCAAGCCAATCATCGCAAACCATCGACCGAGGAGCTCTCAGCCATCACAAACATCGACAGCAACAAGATCAAAGACGCACTCACGGCCGACACACGCCATATGAGCATCGACGCACCCTTCAATGAGGATGACAGCAACAGTCTGGCCGACATTCTGCCATCTTCTGACCAGACAATTTCCAAACTCACAAATCGTGAATCCATGCGCATCGACTTGGAGAGCATCTTCAAGAAAGTATTAAAGCCACGTGAGCGTGAGGTGATTACCCACAGTTTTGGCATAGGATGCCAAGAGGAGGGCCTGGAAGAAACCGGTCAGCGTCTGGGACTCACCCGTGAGCGTGTGCGCCAGATCAAAGAAAAGGCTATCGAGAAAATGAGAAACAGTCCATACGCCAAAATCCTGACACAATACTTAGGCTGACCTGTCACTCATCGATAATGGACAAAAAAATCCCCTGCTTGAGATAGAGATCTCAGACAGGGGATTTTTCTTTTTCAGAACGTCACATCATACTTTTCCCATTCGTCATCTGTCAGAAAGTGCGTTGAGTAATTGGCATTGGCGCCCGTACCCGCTCCGGCAAAAAGCTCACCGGTATAGGTCGTGATCATATTGCTCTTGATCTTTACATCCTCAAAGACTTTCTGCATCACCATATTGCCGTTGACGTCAGTAGCCGTAACAGTCACCTTCAACGTCTCACTATCTGGTTTGGGAAACGTGTAAACATCAAAGTCGGCCTTCTTGCCAACCATATCAGAAGTGATGGAGAACTCCTTGCTCTGACGTGAGTTGACACAGCCTTGCCCCGTGATGGCGTCAAGCGTAGAGCTGCCACCCGTAAAGCCAAACTTCACCGTTTTCATATTCTCCGGAACGGCATCAGTAGTTGACAGCCGGAACACAGCCACCACACGCTTCATATAGATGTCCTCGGAAGTGTTTTCTTCCAAGTCAAGTTCTTTGCAATACCAGAAGGTATCGCTCATGCCACCGCTAAACGTCACCTTTTTAGGATCGGTCATGGTGGCACTCTTCGATCCACTATAGGCCAATGCCACCAAATTGTACTTTCCCGCCGGCAACGAGAGCTCTATCTTCCCAAAGTTTTCGTCAGAAGATGTCTGATTGATTTGCTTCACCCGGTTCCCATTCTGATAGACAGCCACGCTCAGCCGAGTGCAAAAAGTGGTCACGTCGGTACTTCGCGATACCTGATAAGTTTTCTCAAAGTCTGCATCTCCAAGCTTGGCGACGTTGAGTTCCAGTTTGATCTTATCATTCTGACTCCCCACTGTGGAATCGTCATCGCCCACGTAACCTTTCTGACAGGAGGTGAACGACAGGCAACAACACAAGAAAAATAGATAATAAATTCGTTTTCTCATATCAATAGGCATTAAGCATGAATAGATGATAAATATCTTTGCAAATATAAGAAAACATCCGTAAAGTGATGACAAGAAATCAGAAAAAGTAACATCTTAAGTACGAATTTGCGACACTATCACTTTTCTAGTAGAAAAAAAATAAGTGACAAAAGAAGGTCCCTACTCAATCTCAATCTAGAGAAACCAAAAATAGACATAAGACCCCAAAATGATCCTCCAAGCACAGAATGAGACTATGATTCGATCAAAACAGTGAGATGATCTGATGAAACAAGTGGTTTCATCGACACAAACCACTGAGATGAACGGAAGAAAGCACTGAGATGACCACAAAAAAACGGTACTTTTGCAGGAATTCCACATAAGAATTCCATTGCAAAAGTACCGTTTACTTTAGACTGGAGACGTCACATGCGCACATCTCCCTATATATCAGAGAATTACAAAATAGCGTCCAAAATCGTAAAAATCGCAGTATTGAACGTCCTTACCCAGAAAAACGCCGTCATGAGGACGGAAAAATGTCAGTTTTTCAAACAAAAAACATTTTTCAATACCCGACTCCCAGACACTCGCTCCTTAGACTCGCTCCAGCAATCCGTTGCGAAGGTCATCAGCAGCAATAACCTTGACCTTGGCATGAAGCTTCTTGCCGGTGGCATTAAGCGGCACGCTCGCCACAAAGCGGTAATAGCGCGGGCGCTTGAAGTTGGCAATGTCGGGACTAGCCTTGCAGAACTCATCAAGCTCCTCAGCAGTCAGACTCTCATCGGCTTTCACCACATAGGCAGTGACCAACTGACCACGCATCTTGTCGGGCACAGAGGTGACAATGCACTCCTTGACCTTTGGGTTTTGGTTGAGCACCTCCTCAATCTCCACGGGATAGATGTTCTCGCCCGAAGAAATGATCATGTCGTCCTTGCGGCCCACGATGGTGACAAACTGATGATCGTCCCAGGTCGCCAGGTCATTGGTATAGAGGAAACCCTTATAGTATTTCTGCTCCGTCTCCTCAGGATTGTTGTTGTAAACAAACGGCGACTTGGCAGGTGAGGAAATAATGACCTCGCCGATCTCGCTGCCATCGGTCTTGGCCAGGTCATCGGGCTCGGCGCGGCGGTTTTCGTAGACCTTCACCACACGCACGTCATCGTCAACACACGAGGCACCTGCGGTACCGGCATTCTCGGGCAAGTCAAACGGGCGCAAGAACGTGTTCCAGAACGTCTCCGTCGTGCCATAACCATTGAAAATGTTGGGCGTGAGCACCTTCTGATAGCGGATACAAGCCGAGCGCTCAAGCGGACTGCCCATCGTGACAATGCCGCGGAGTGTGCTGATGTCGTACCCTTCCTTCTCTTGCTCATCAGCCAAGCGCTCCAGCACGGTTGGCACGCCAATGACAAACGTAATCTTGTATTTGTCGACATACTTCAGTGTCATGGCCGCATCAAACTTGCGCATGATCACCAACGATGCTCCGGCATAGAAAGTTGGACAGGGGCCGGCGCAGTGAAGTCCGCCGCGATGGAACCACGGCGTTGTGTTCATCGAGACGTCTTTGTAATTCATCGGGAAGTGGATCATCACATCGTGGCTCGACAGCACCTCGTTGATACTTGTCAAAGGCACGGCTTTGGCATGACCTGTCGTTCCGGAAGTAAACAACCGGGTTGTCTCGTCATAGATATTGTATTCACAGGTGAAGACAGGCTCATCGTCCGAACTGCCATCAACATAGTCGACATATGACTTCACCACTCCATCGCTGTTGCCATCAGTAACCACCAGCTGCTGGGGTGTCCATCCGCTCATCTTCACGGCTTGCAGCACAACAGGCTTGCTGGCCAGGTCGAAGAAGAACACCTTCGGCCGGTTAGTTTTCAGCAAATCGGCCAGCTCGCCAGTCGACAGTCGGTAGCTCACCGGACTGTTGACAAAGTGTCCCTTATGGGCAGCAATGTAGACAAAGACAAACTCAGGGCAATTGAGCATCATCAGCATCATCAAATCACCCTTCTTCAGTCCGTCGGTGTTGAGTCGGTTAACGAGTTTATTGACATCAGCGTTGAGTTGCTGATAAGTCCATGTCTGCTTTCTCACCGGATCGATCATGGCCGTACGCCAACTATAGCGGCGAACATTGCGCATGAAGCCCTCAATCCATGTGTAACGGCTTTCGAAAATGTGTTTAAAATCGGTCATTCCTATTTCAGTAAATAACTTTATGATGTATGTTTGTAACAAAAATAGTTATAAAAAATAATATTACTGATAAAAGAATAAGGAAATTAAAATAATTTAAACGAAACCCCTCCATTCTTGCACACCTATATCCTATATTGTGCAATCAATATTTTTGGGGAGATTTCCGTGTTGAGTGTATAGAAATGTAGCCCGCCGACTCGTTTTCACGCTGGCCGTCGGCAAGAATGAAACTGAGAAATGCTTTGACAAGAGCGCTCTGTGGCTTGCCTTTCGTCACAACAAACAGCTCGCGAGCCGGAGGACTGGGATAACGTCCATCACGAATGGCAGATATCAGCTTGTCCTTAGTGTCATAGAATCGTTCTTCAGAATCGATCGTGCCATTGTTGTTGACATCAATGGGGATGACGGCCAGTCCGGGATTAGGCCGTCCCGTGCGCTCATCATAAGCATAGCTGATATTGCTCATGCCAATGCCGTCGACGTCATTGGCCACTTGTCGTGCGATCCCCGGGTCGCCATACACGCCGGGGCCCAACAAATCCTCCTGATGGGAGCGAAGCCAGGCGGCGAAGGTCTCTGCTGCACCGCATGCGTCACTGCGCGTGTAGACATTGATGGGAGTGGCATTTGCAGTGGCAGCTACCTGCCCCCACGTCTTCACCTGGCCGGTGACCCAAATATCGCGGGCCACTGTCTGAGAGAGCCCCTTGCGCAAGAGTTGCCGAAAAAGCGGATTGCCAACGTTGATGACAGGTACCACGGCATCGCGAGCCACGGCAACGGGCAGAGCACCACGCTGCAGCTCTGCCGCTTTCATCTCGCGCGAAACCATGCCAAGGTCCACTTGATTGGCCAGCACATCGGTGATACCTTTTCCCGAACCTCCTGCCGAGACATCAATGACTACTCCCGGATGCAACTGGCTGAACGCATCGGCCCATCGCAACATGAGCGGATAGAGTGCATAGGCGCCCGAAACCGTGATGTTGCCATGCAGATCATCAGTAGTGGGCATCTGGCCTGTCCTGCGTCCACCACAACCGGAGAGTGTCACGACGAGCGTCAGAAGGGTAAATAGGCACGCGGGCGTACTATATAACAAGGTGTGAGGCTGAAAGCCGAGTCGTTTACTATGAGTCATTGTTTTCATCATACTGATTGGTAGTTGCAAAGGTAGTGACATTCAGCGCAAACGACAATCACCCGATTGGGGTATTTGTCTCTACCATCATTGTGGTAGAAAAATACTATCTGCATGGTATTTCGCAACACACCTTTTCTCCGTAACTTTGCAACAGTAAAACAGAAACGGTTATGAACGCAATAGCAAGTACACTCCACCTCTTTGGCAACGGTCTTTTCCCGTTCGTCTCCAGCAGTCTGAACAGCGAGAGAAATTCTTCCTTCGCCGTAACCAATAAGTTCACCCATGCTGCCGGGGCCCGTTTACAGACCAAGCATCTCAATGTCTACATCAACGGAGTGCATATTCTCAAGGATGTCAACGTAGAGATCCCACGCAACAAGATCACATGCATCATTGGCCCGTCGGGATGTGGCAAGAGCACACTGCTCCGTACGTTCAACCGTCTCAACGATGGTGTGGAAGGATTACGTATGACAGGTGAAGTGAACTTCAACGGTACCAACATTCTCAAAGCCAGCAGCAGCCGTCTCAGCGAGTTGCGTCGCAATATTGGGCTTGTTCCGCAGCGCCCCTGCCCGTTGCCCATGAGCATCTATGACAATGTGGCTTATGGCTGCCGCATCCATGGCATTCACAACCGTCACCAACAAAACCAGATCGTGCGCCATTATTTGCGGGCCGTAGGACTTTGGAACGAAGTGAAAGACCGGTTGAAGTCACCAGCCTCACGCCTTAGTGGAGGTCAGCAGCAACGTCTGTGTCTGGCACGCAGTTTGGCCGTAGAGCCCACTTATCTGCTTGCCGATGAGAGCACCAGCGCTTTGGATCCCATCAGCAGCCATAAAGTGGAAGAGTTGTTCACTGAGTTGAAATACACCAACTCCATCGTGATGGTCACACACACGCTGAGCCAGGCTCTCCGCATCGCAGACCATGTCATCTTCATGTACATGGGTGAGGTCGTGGAAGAAGGTGATGCCGAGCAGGTGTTTCGTCATCCAAAGGAGGAACTGACACGTAAGTATCTCAACGGAGCTTTCAGCTAAGCTCTCCTTTCATTATTACGATTATGCAGCAAACGAGAATCAGCTATTTCGTGAAAAAGACATATTTATTGGTAAGAGAGTTGAGAAGGGGCATGGCAATAGCGCTGTGCCTTCTTTTGTGTGTGGGTTGTCGGCCAGGAAAGGGCAACGGGCAGGGACCGAAAGCCAACGTCGCTGAGATTCTCTCCGACAGTGCCCGCATAGAGCTACGCTATGCCAAGAACTTCAGCGTACACTATCTTCCCGATGGCGTGAGGCTTGTCGACATCCACGTGGCCGGTCATCAGGCACAACACACCTATCATCTGGCCCTTGTCCCCAGAGGAGTGAGACCATCGGACATCCCAAAGAACTATGTCCAACGGGTGGAAGTACCCATACAGCGCTGCATCCCCACCGGAACGGAACAGTTGGCAGCTTTCATTCAACTCCATGCACTCGATCAGGTCAAAGCCATATCCAGTGTACGTCATCTCCAAGACAAAGAAGTGAAAAGGCTCATCTCGAAAGGTAAGATTGCCCGAATAGGCTACGAAGGCAATTTCGATACGGAGGTGGCCATGGACGTTCGTCCTGATGTCATCCTTGCTTCTCCTTTCAAGCGGGGCGGCTATGAGGCTTTGCAGCAAGTGGGAGTTCCTATCATTCCATACACGGCGTTTAAAGAACCAACCGCTTTGGGGCAGGCCGAATGGATGAAACTCGTAGGTATGCTCACCGGAAAGGAACAGCAAGCCAATGCCTTTTTCAAGCGTGTGGAGCAACAATATGAGACATACAAGCAACTTGCATCCAAAACACAAAATCGTCCCACCATTTTCAGCGGCGAACAGAAAAGTGGACAATGGTTTGTCTTGGGAGGAAAAAGCTATCTCGCTCAGTTGCTGAGAGATGCCGGCGCTACTTACCTCCCCAAGGACGACCAACACACAGGTGGCTACCCTTCGGACTTCGAGACGATGTATGCTATGGCAGCAAAAGCCGACTATTGGCGTGTAATGAACAGTTTCCCCGGAAAGTTCTCCTATCAAGCACTGAAAGCCGAGGATGCACGCAATGACAAATTTCTCGCCTTTCAGAAGCGTCATGTCATCTATTGCAACATCGCCACAAGCGGCTACCACGAAATCGCGCCTTTGCGACCCGACTGGCTACTGGCCGACTTCATCAAGGCCCTACATCCAGAGCTTTTACCAAAGTACAAACCTCATTTCTATAAGACACTGACACACTAATCAGGCAGAGATATTCTTCATTGTGAAAAACATTTGCTCTGTCAGATGATAAACAAATGCAGTAGTCTATGCAATATCGGGGCGACCCTTGCATTAATATATTTAAGAAGGTGGGCATCAAACCCGGATATTCAGCATCAATGACACATAGAAGTCCCCATATCGTTTTTGGCCTGCTGGCTGTCGGCATTCTCTTATTGTTTGCCGTCAACCTGCTATGGGGAACTGTGGCCATACCACTACATGAAGTAGCTGGCATTCTTTTTCAACCTTATTGTGGGACGACCTCTATTCACCGTGACATCATTCTCTTCTCCCGACTGCCACAAGCGCTCACAGCTGTAGTTGCCGGAGCTGGACTTGCCGTTGCCGGCTTGCAGATGCAGACCGTGTTCCACAATCCTTTGGCAGGACCATCGGTATTGGGCATCACCTCTGGAGCATCATTGGGTGTGGCGCTTGTCGTGCTCCTGGCTAGTGAATTGGGCAACGAGGCGTTGAGTAGCATGGGACTGCTGGGCAACGTGGCTCTGTCCACTGCCGCTATCATCGGAGCTATGGCCACATTGCTGCTCATGGCGCTGCTCGCCCGGCATGTAGAAGGCTCCGTGACCCTTCTGATCATTGGAGTCATGCTGGGATACGTGGAAAATGCCGCTATTGGCGTATTGAAGTTTTTTGCCAATGACGATGATGTGCGCGAATATGTGGTGTGGGGGCTGGGCAGTTTCTCGCGTGTCTCAGGCAATGAAGTGACACTATTTGTCGTACTCATGGCGGTTTTGCTGCCCACCACCTTGTTTTTAGTCAAGCCGATGGACCTGTTATTACTGGGTGACAGCTATGCCCGCAATCTAGGATTGAACATTCGCAAGGCACGTGCCATAGTGATCCTTTGCAGCGGTACTATCGTTGCCATCGTCACGGCCTATTGCGGTCCCATCATGTTCATAGGTCTCGCCGTGCCACATCTCTGCCGTGGACTGCTTCAAACAGGCAGCCACCGGGTACTGGTGCCAGCCTGCATTCTCGTTGGCGCACTGCTGGCACTGTTCTGTAATTTGGTCGCCCGCATGCCAGGCTACGAAGGTGTGCTTCCCGTCAACTCCGTCACAGCCCTGGTCGGTGCTCCTGTTGTCGTCAGTGTACTGCTCAAGAGAAAGAAAAGATAGAAAGTAATAGTTTCTATAGTTGCTTTAAGATCTATATCTGCTATAGGATCTGTTGCTTCTATAGCATCTATAGTTTCTATTATCTATAGGAGACATAGAGAAGATAAATCCTTTGGAAATATCAATACCTAATTCTTAACCCTGCCACAATCGTGGTGCCTGACGAGAAGTTGGCATAACGGCGCACGGTGCTGTCAATGCGCCGGTCACGCGTGTTGAAGATGTTGTCCACTCCCAAACGAGGCTCGAGTGTAACTCCTCGGAGCAAAAAGGTATGAGTGGTCGAGAGATTCCATAGACCATAACCGGGTGCGTCCTCATAGGGAGACGGATAGTGGGTTTTGCTCTGCAGGCGCCCGTCAGCATGCACGCCGAGCGTATAGATTCCCCATCGATGGGTATAGTCGGCTGCAAGGGTAAGGGTATTGCGGATGCTGCGTTCCAGGTTCTGCCAAACGCCGTCAGACTCTTGCTGACCAAGTATGTAGCTATAGTTTACCGTCAGGCTCAGGCCAGCTATGGGAGAGTAAGTCACATGAGGACGAAGCCCATATACACGTCCGCGGTCGCTATTGACATAGCGGTTGTAATGGCTAATTTTTGTAGCCTGTGCATCGGTAATCTCGGGGAAATCGCGGCGAATGGCGGCGAGTGCGTCAGCATCCACATCAATGATCTCCTTCACAATCATGTCGTGTATCCAGTTAGCGAAGCCCGTCACGCCGATATCCCACCGATCACCATGATATTCGGCACTGAGTGAGACATAGTCGCTAGTCTCAGCCTTCAGATCACTGTTGCCGATGGTCAGAGTAGGGAAGTTGCGCACATAGGTGTAGTAATGGTAATAGAGCTCATCGAGACCAGGCGCGCGGTATCCACGACTGTAAGAGGTACGGAACTGAAATCGTCCGGGACTATAGAGCAGGGCCACTTTGGGTGTGAGGTTGTTACCAAAGGTCTCGTGATAGGTATAACGCAGTCCCACAAGGGCTTTCAGCCGAGAGACAATCTCCAGTTCGTGCTGTACATAACCGGCCCACGTATAGACATGGCGGTCTACGCTGCCCGTTATAGCATCGAGAAAACTATTTTGCCAGTCCACACCCGCGATGGTCGTGGAACCTTGAAGGAAGGAGAATACCCCTTTCAGCTCGCCCTCGTAGAGACGTTGTGTCTTCTTACGAACATAGTCCCCGACTGCGTATTTCTTAGTAGCCACGTCATATTCATTACCATAGCTGTAATGGTCGCCATTGAACCGCAATAGCAAACTGTTCTTGGTTGAAAGACGATAGGTGGCTCCGGCATCCCACCGCCATGCCTCAGAACGCAACTCATAGTCGAAGCCACCTGTGACATCGGTGCGTGTCTCAGGACGTACTGTCTTGTGCCAGTTGTAACTGCCCTCAGCAAAGAAACTCAGCGCACGATGGGTGTCATAGGCAAAGCGTTGGGTGACAAGATTCGTGCGCCAACCCGATGTCAGCGGGGCCAATGACTGTTGGGTGTCACCATTGGTACCACTCAGATAAGTCAGTGGATTGTTGCGATAGAAACGGCTCTGGTCATGGGTAAACGAGGTGAGACTGCTGAACCCGTGGAAGCCCAATTGCACGTTGGCAGCCTGGCGGAACTGACCGTGGGCCGACACACGTGTGTCCGTAAAGAACGATAAGGGTTTGACAGCCTCCTGCTGCGTGATGATGTTGACGACACCCGCGATGGCATCGCTGCCATAAAGCGAAGAGGCTGCACCGTCGAGCACCTCGATGCGCCGCACATTGGTCATATCAATGCGGTTGAGATTGACATTGCCAGAGATATCACCAATGAGTCTCTTGCCATTCAGCAATACGAGTGCGTAGCGGTTGCTCAGTCCATTGAGACGCAAATACGCCCCTGTGGAGTTGGGAGAGGCGGAAAGTTGTGGCAGTTGTCTGACCACTACATCGGTGAAAATGCGTGGTGTATTCTGCACGATGCTACCTTGCCCTATCACCTCCACAGGGGTAATGGCTGAGCGCAGCCGCTGGTGGTGACCGCTGCCCGTGACGACAACAGGGTTGAGGCTATAGGTGCGCAAACGCGCCAGACTGTCGGTCTGGGCCGTCAGAGATGCAGGAACAGCAAGCCATATAATAAGAGGTGAAATAAAATGCTTGTACATCATGCTGTATGATTTTTAAATGGTTCGTAATGGCACCGTACAACGGTGTCTTATGAACTGCAAAGGTATGTAAATAAAAACAAACCGACAATACCATGTGTGGAGTAGACACATACCACAATTGTGGGATGTGAATATACCGAGTGAAAGGTATTACATAAATACCAGAAAGTTGCGAACTTTGCAAGCGGAAATCAACAAGGCCGAAAGACCGCAAACGAGAAATAAAACCAAAACAGAATAAGCATTATGGCACAGATTATCGTAAACGATGAGAAACAAGACGTGACACTGCCGCTGACACTCAGCGAACTCATCAAGCAAAACAAGGTTTTCCAGCCTGAGATGGTGACCGTGCAGGTCAACGAAGAGTTTGTGGAGAAAGAAGACTACGACAAGACACAAATCCAGGAAGGCGACCATGTGGACTTCCTCTATTTCATGGGAGGAGGCAGCTTATGATAGACTTGACAGAAGACCAGATAGAGCGCTACAGCCGCCATATTCTCTTGCAGGATGTGGGACTGGAAGGCCAGGAAAAGATTCTCAACGCCCGTGTGCTCATCGTCGGTGCCGGTGGTTTAGGTGCACCGGCCGCCATGTATCTTGCCGCGGCGGGCGTGGGACACATTGGTATCGTGGATGCCGACGTGGTGGATCTGAGCAATCTGCAGCGACAGATTATCCACTTCACTAAAGATGTAGGACAGCCAAAAGTGGAAAGCGCCAAGGAGAAGATGCTCGCCATCAACCCAGATGTGGAGGTGACCACTTATCACGAGTTCATGGACTCATCTAATGCAAAAAAAATTATTGAGCCATGGGACTTCGTCATTGATGGCACCGACAATTTCCCCGTGAAGTTCCTCATCAACGATGCCTGTGTGATGCTCGGCAAGGCATTCAGCCATGGTGGCATACTGCGCTTCCGTGGTCAGACGTTTACGCATGTGCCGGGCTCGGCTTGCTACCGTTGTTTCTTTAAGGAACCACCACCAGCCGGAGCCGTACCCACCTGCTCACAGGCAGGAGTGCTCGGTGCCATCGCCGGCATGCTGGGAACCATACAGGCTGCCGAAGCGCTGAAATATATCCTGGGCGTGGGCGAACTGCTCACCAACCGCCTACTTACCTTCGACGCCAAGACGATGAACTTCCGTACGATCAAGGTGAAGCGCCGGCCCAACTGTGAGATCTGTCGTGAGCATCCTACCATCGACCATCTCATCGACTACGAGCAGACGGCTTGCGACCTGCACTAAGCATTCACACCACTGTCTCCCACACCTATTTATAATATACAGCACCATGAAAATCAACGATGATGTCATCAAACAAATGATTGCACAAGCGCAGAAAGACGCTCCCATCGAGACCTGCGGCTATCTGCTCGGCAACGACGGCGTGGTGACCGAGAACTATTGGATGGAGAATATCGATCACAGTTCGGAGCACTTCTCCTTTGCGCCTAAGGATCAGTTCGCTGCCTTGAAATACGCTCGTTCCAAGCATCTGAAGATTCTCGCTAACTGGCATTCTCATCCCGCCAGCCCATCACGTCCTTCACAAGAGGACATTCGGTTGGCCAATGATCCCACCATCCGCTATGCCATTCTTTCGCTCCACGACGGCATTCATCTCAACTCCTTCAAGATTCTGCAAGGTGAAGTCATCGACAAAGAGACACATTTTGAATGTTGAATGATGAATGTTGAACGTTGAATGTTGAATGTTGAATGTACCGCGAATAGGATCGCTAATAATCAATAAATAAATAGATAATAACCATTTAATTCACTCTTTACCCTGATGCTCTTCTTCTCCCTTTTAGGGAGAGCAGAGAGGGTCTTCTATCATGTACCGCATACCTTCTACACTCAATAGCGACCTGGACTACACCGAGTCGCTCATCAAGAAATATCAGGCCGGTGACATCAAAGCCGGTGAACTGAAGAGCAACCGCGTGCCAATGGGCATCTACGAGCAACGCAAAAACGAACACTACATGCTTCGTGTGCGTTGTGCGGGCGGACTCATCACACCCAAGCAACTGGCTGAGGTGGCCTATGTAGGTCGGCAGGTGTCTACCTCGCACCTGCATATCACCACACGGCAAGAAATACAAATCCACAACGTAGACCTGCGCGACGCTGTTCCGGCATTGCGCAAACTGGAGAAAGTGGGACTCTCCACAGCTGGTGGCGGTGGCAATACGGTGCGCAATATGATGGTCAACGACCGAAGCGGACTGGTGGCCGAGGAGGCTTTTGATGTCTACCCTGTTGTTGAGGAGCTCACCTCTCGACTTATCGCTGAGCGAGACTCCTTCACCATGCCACGAAAATATAAGGTGGCCATGGACTACAACGAGCAAGATGCACACTACTCTTTTGTGGCAGACTTCGGATTGCAGGCAAGAATCGTTGACGGACAACGGGGCTACCGCGTGCTCATCGCCGGCAGTACAGCTCCGAATCCACACACGGGTTGGCAGGTCTTTGACTTCCTGCCAGAGGTGGATCTCTATCGCGCAGCCAAGGCTCTGAAAAACTGGTTCAACAAATACGGCAACCGGCGCAACCGTCACAAAGCCCGTATGCGCTACGTGTTCTATAAATATGGTGAAGAGGAGGCAAAAAGACTCTATCTCGAAGAGTTCAACGAACTGAAGAAAGACGGAGCTCTCGACTTCTTCGTGCCGACACTGCCTCTCGAACATCATCGCCCCGACTTTGCGCCAGAGAAAGACGACAGCGAGGAGTATCTTCGCTGGAAACGGCGCTATGCCCACGCACAAACCACTGAAGAGGGAAAGCGTGAGAACCTGTGGTTTGCCTATCTGCCCGTTGACCATGGCAACAACCGACCGGAGTTCTTCGCTGAGGTGGCTGACTATCTGGACAACTACGGCAATGATGTCATACGATTCACCAAGCGTGAACAGATTCAGGTACGCAACATACCCGAAGATTATCTGCCCAACATCTACCATTTCTTCAAGCGCTTGGGCGACTATCAAGTCGACTACCCCGTGGTCGTTACCAACTTCACGTCGTGTACCGGAGCCGACACTTGTCGCTTGGGCATCTGCCTTCCGAAGGGAGCCATCAACGCCATCACTAAGCGACTGCTTGCCAGTGACCTCGACCTTGATGCCATCCCTGACTTTGAGCTGAAGATGAATGGCTGTACGAATATTTGTGCCAATGCCACCTGGGCTGACCTTGGCTTTAGTGGACGCATCGGTCGCGTCGGCGACGATCCGTTCCCAGCCTACACGGTGTGGCTGCCACTCAAGGGACGCAACGAGATTGACCTCAGCGTGGGCTACATCCCTGCCCGACACCTCCCCGGCTTCGTCGAGGACTACCTCAGAGATGTCATCGCCGAGAAAGACAACTATGCCGACTACTACGACTATGTCGTGAAGCATGGTGCCGAAGTGGTGAAGCAGCTGCTTGAGAAATACAAGCCTGTCAAACCCTACGCCGAGGAGCCCGAGGCTTATCACGACTGGGAGGATGACGAGAAGTTTAGCCTCATCAAATATGGCCAGGCAGAATGCTCGGCAGGACTCTTCGACATCATTGAACTCGATCAAGACACGATTGCGGAGAAGCGCAAGGCTATCGCCGCTGGCACGGCCAAAGACTTGGAGAAAGAGCTCCACGACATCGTGTTCTCCGAAAACCGTATGCTCCTCGTCACGCGTGGCGTTGACCCGCGCACCGATGACGACGTGTACAACGGCTTCCTCAAAGAGTTCATCTCCACCGGCATCGTTCCCCAGAAGTTCAGCGTGCTCACCGACCGGGCCCGCGGCCACGAGCCGCTCGCTGATCAGCAGCCACTTATCTATGAGCTTGCCGACTTGCTCAACGAACTCTACAAGGGTATGGACGATAACCTGCAGTTCAAAACAGTTTCGGCAACAACACAGCCACAGTCAGCTGTTTCTCAGCCATCCGATACGCAGAAGCCCGCTACACCGAAAGCAGCACCTGCTACAACGGCGCCAACAGCCAAGCCTTCTACGTCTGATGAACCTACACCCGATGTGAAAAAAGACTTCCGTGGTGTAGCCTGCCCAATGAACTTCGTCAAGACGAAGATCGCGCTCACTCCCATGAAGAGCGGTCAGATGCTCGAAATTCTCCTCGATGACGGCCAGCCCATTCAAAACGTACCGGGAAGCGTGAAGAACGAGGGCCACACCGTGCTCTCCACCGAGAAGGTCGACAACTATTGGAAGGTACTCATCAGAAAGAAATAGCATGAATTTTCTTCCCATTGCTCTTGCCCTCGCCGAGGCCCCCGTTATTATCATCGGAGGCAGCGACGAGGGTGTGCGCAAGGCACAGCGCCTGGCCCGCATAACCACAAATGTCACTTTCATAGCTCCTCATATACCGGACAGTGTACGAAGCTTCGGCTTCACACTCAAGGAAAAAGCTTTCGAGCCCGACGACCTCAACGAGGTGAAGATAGGCTTCATCTGCACCGACGACACCCGGCGCAACCACGACATCTACCGCATGGCTCACCAACGCGGCATCCTCGCCTGCGTCTGTGACGACAAGCCCTATTGCGATTTCATCTCGCCCGCCATCGTCCGACAAGACAACATCACCATCGCTGTTGGATCCGACGGCCTTGACGTGCGACGTTCCATACGCATTCGCAACCGTATCAAAGTTTTAATAGAGAGTGGCCTGCTCGACATGAGCTGACCACTCTTTTTTTATTCGCACTTACTATTTTATTCATCCATATCACTACGTAATACCCTCTTTGAGGTATCCCTTCTACCATATTGATGGGATACCAAATGGTCATAGTGTGGTATTTCTACAACCAAGGATTTGACGTAACTTTGCAAGCAGTAAACGAGATAACAACACATTATTATATATGGACAACAAAACCATTCAACACCTCAAGGAACTCGAATCGGAGAGCATTTATGTGCTGCGTGAAGTGGCAGCACAGTTCGAGCGACCTGTCATCCTCTTCTCGGGCGGCAAGGACAGTATTGTCTGCACCTATCTTGCCTACAAGGCTTTCTATCCTGCCAAGATTCCCTTTCCACTGCTGCATATCGACACGGGACACAACTTCCAGGAGACACTCGACTACCGCGACGCGCTGGTAAAGAAACTCGGACTGGAACTCATCGTCGGATCGGTGCAGGAGAGTATCGACACGGGACGAGTGAAAGAAGAGACAGGATACTACGCCAGCCGCAACAAGCTACAGATTACAACGCTGCTCGACACCATCGACAAATATAAGTTCGACGCTGCCATCGGAGGCGCTCGACGCGACGAAGAGAAAGCGCGCGCCAAGGAACGCTTCTTTAGCCATAGAGATGAGTTCGGACAGTGGAATCCAAAGAATCAGCGCCCCGAACTGTGGAATATCTTCAACGGCCGCAAAAACATGGGAGAGCACTTCCGCGTCTTCCCTATCTCTAACTGGACCGAGATGGATGTATGGCAATATATCTACCAAGAGAACATTCCCATGCCGAGTCTCTACTTCACTCATGAGCGTGAGGTATTCCAGAGAGACGGACAATGGTTGGCTGCTCTGCCCGTCATCAAGCGCAAGCCCACAGAGCAAGTCGTGAAGAAGCTCGTGCGTTGCCGCACCATCGGCGACATCACCTGTACGGGACTCACTGAGTCAAAGGCAACTACTGTGGCCGACATCATCGACGAGATTGCCTCAACCCGCGTCACTGAGCGTGGTGGACGAGCTGACGACAAGCGCTCGGAAACAGCTATGGAAGACCGCAAGAAAGCAGGATACTTCTAAAGAGAAGCCCGTTGCCTGATTGAAAATAAGACGACGAAGGGCCATTCTCTACTCATCAACATCATTTCATCCATCAACCCTGAAAATATAGACAAATGACCAAACGAGGATATTTAGATATGGAGCTGCTGCGCTTCTCCACGGCCGGCAGCGTAGACGACGGCAAGAGTACGCTCATCGGACGACTGCTCTATGACAGCAAGTCGATCTTTGAAGACCAACTCGAAGCAGTGGAGGCAGCATCAAAAAGCCGGGGAAACGAGGAGGTGAACCTCGCCCTGCTCACTGACGGACTGCGTGCAGAGCGCGAGCAAGGCATCACCATCGACGTGGCTTACCGTTATTTCGCCACACCGAAACGCAAGTTCATCATTGCTGACACCCCGGGACACATTCAGTACACGCGCAACATGGTCACCGGAGCCAGTACTGCTGATCTGAGCATTATCCTCGTAGACGCACGCCATGGTGTACTCGAGCAGACTGTGCGCCACAGCTATATTTCTTCGTTGCTCGGCATTCCACACATTGTAGTGGCTATCAACAAGATGGATCTCGTTGACTTCTCCCAAGAAGTTTATGACAAGATTGTAGCTGACTACCGCAAGATGTCTGAAACCCTGAACATCAAGAACGTGGTGTTCATCCCCATCAGTGCCAAGGACGGCGACAACGTGGTGAACAAGAGCGAGCGCACGCCATGGTATTCGGGAAAGGCTTTGCTCGACTATCTCGAAACAGTACCCGTAGGTCACAAGACGGTGAGCGACTTCTTCCGCTACCCGGTGCAGTATGTCATCCGTCCTATCAGCGACAAGTTCCCCGACTATCGTGGCTACGCGGGACGCGTCAGCGGCGGCATCATCCGTCCGGGCGACCGTGTCCGTGTGCTACCCTCTGGATTGGAGAGCACGGTGAAGAGTATCGACTTTGCCGGTGAGAGCCTCGACGAGGCTTACGCTCCAGAGAGCGTCACCATCCGTCTGAACGACGAGATAGACATCAGCCGGGGCGACACGCTCGTCCGTGCCGACGAGAAGCAGCCGCACGTGGAGCAGGACGTGACGCTGGACGTGTGCTGGCTCAATCAAGCACCGGCTCAGATACGCAAGAAATACATCATCCGACAGGCTACCTTCGAAACACAGGGTATGATACGAAGCATCAACTTCCGACGTAACATCAACACACTGGAGAAGGAACAAAACGTCAGCGAACTCGCTATGAACGACATTGCTGAGATTACCATCCACACAGCACAGCCGCTTGTCTTCGACACCTATGCTGAGAACAAAGTCACCGGCAGTATCATCATCATCGATCCCGACACCAACGAAACAGTGGGAGCGGGAATGATTAAGAATGTTGAGTGATGAATGTTGAATGATGAATTACACAACGATGAATGAAGAACTAATCACACGACTGAACACAGAGCTGGAGGGGAAAAGTGCAGAAGAGGTGCTGCGCTATTTTCTGGAACAGTATAAGGGACGCATCGCTCTGTCCTCCAGTCTGAGTATTGAGGATCAGGTGCTCACCGACATCATAGTCAAAGAGGCACCGGCAACACGCATCTTTACTCTCGATACCGGCCGTCTCTTTCCCGAGACTTATCAGCTCATCGACCGCACAGACATGAAGTACGGCATCAAGATAGAGGTGTTCTTCCCCGATTACCATGAGGTGCAACGTATGGTTAGGGAAGAGGGTATCAACCTGTTCTACAACTCTGTCGAAAGCCGTCATCGCTGTTGTCAGATCCGTAAGCTGGAGCCCTTGCACCGTGCCATGCAAGGCCTTGACGTGTGGGTGTGCGGACTGCGCAGACAGCAGAGCGTGACCCGCAAGAACATGAACCTCGTGGAATGGGACGACATGCACGGACTCATCAAGGTGAACCCGCTCATCGAATGGACCGAACAGCAGGTGTGGAACTATATCCATGAGCATAGCGTGCCTTACAACAAGCTGCACGACAAGGGCTACCCAAGCATTGGCTGTGAGCCATGCACACGCGCCGTAAAGCCCGGCGAGGATATCCGCTCGGGACGATGGTGGTGGGAAGACCCCAATCACCGAGAGTGCGGACTGCATCAAAGAAACTAAGAAAAAGCACAAGAAAGAATTAAGTGAGTAGAATGACCTATCGACTTTTCAAAGATAAGATGGCGGGCGGCGTGATGGCCGCCCTCTCTTTGGCAGCCATCCTTCTGGTGGTGGTCATGGCGGTGGAGCTGTGCTTCAAGTCGGCTCCCATCCTGAGCCACTACTCGCTGTGGTCGCTGCTGACCGAGAGCCATTGGAAGCCCATGAAAGGAGAGTTTGGCTTCCTGCCGTTCATTGCGGGCACTTTTTGGTGTACCGCGGTGGCCCTTGTCCTTGCTCTGCCTGTCTCTCTGTTGATGGCCATCTTCCTGACCGAGTACGCACGGCCACGCCTTCGCGCCTATGCCTATCCGTTGCTCGACATCCTGGCCGGACTACCATCTGTCATCTATGGTGTGTGGGGCTCCTTGCTCATCGTACCATGGATCTCACATACCGTTGCTCCCCTTGCAGGCAGGCAGAGCAGCGGCTACACGGTGTTGGCCGGTGGCATCGTCCTCGCAGTGATGATTCTTCCACTACTCATCTCGCTTTTCATGGAGCTCTTCGCCAACGTGAGCAAAGAGTTGCGCGAAGCATCCATGGCACTGGGAGCCACACGATGGCAGACGGTGAAGCACGTGGTCTTACGGCAATCCGCTCCCGGCATGATGGCTGCCATCGTCCTTGCCGTCAGCCGTACCATGGGTGAAACGATTGCCGTGCTGATGGTCTGCGGCAACCTCGTCATCGTCCCTAATTCCCTGCTCGATGCTTGCTATCCCATCCCAGCCCTCATCGCCAACAACTATGGCGAGATGCTCTCTGTGCCCATGTACGAGAGTGCACTCATGCTTGCCGCCTTCCTTCTTTTCATCCTGGTAGTACTGATGAATATCGGAGCGAGAATTATGCTTCAAAGATTTAGGAGTTAGAAGATAGAAGTTAGAAGAAAGCAAGGATATAGTGAATAGAATCTATGCTTCAAACATAGATAAAATATAATCATTAACCAACAAGAAGGAGAGCCCTTGAAGCATATTACTCCCCTCCCCCTCGGGGAGGGGTTAGGGGGTGAGGCTGTTATGAATAAAATACCTTTTTACGAAGAGAAGATAGCCAAGGCATTGATGTACCTGAGTGTCGTCATCGTGGTCTATTGCGTAGTGAGCGTCATAGGAGCCATCCTGCAACGAGGCTTGCCCGTACTTTCATGGGAAATGGTGAGCCAACTGCCTGGTGGAGGATTCTTTATTGGAAGCAAAGGTGGATTCCTCAATGCTATTGTCGGTAGCCTTTACATCGTTGGCGGTTCCACGGTGTTGGGCTTGCTCGTAGCGTTGCCTGTGGTCTTCTATCTGAATGTCTATCTGAAGCGTGGCTCGCGCTTCGCAGCCATTGCCCGTCTGGCCTTCGATGCGCTCTTCGGCATCCCGAGCATTGTCTATGGTGCTTTCGCTTTCACGCTGATGGTGGCCGTAGGCTTACGAGCGTCGCTCTTGGGCGGCATTGTCGTAGTGACGATCATGATCGTGCCCATGCTCATCCGCAGCATGGACGAGGTAGCCAAGAACATTCCACACGGCCTGCTCGAATCGTCGTATAGTCTTGGCTCCACACGCATAGAAACCATTGGCATTGTGCTCCGACAGATAGCACCGGCCATTGCCACCGCCACCTTGCTGAGCATTGGACGAGCCATCGGCGACTGCGCCGGTGTGATGTTCACCGCAGGATTTTCCGATCACATCCCCACGTCACTATCACAACAGGCCGCTACGCTGCCACTCTGCGTCTTCTATCAGCTCACGGCTCCTCAGCAATCTGTTCAGGACCGTGCCTATGCCGCTGCCGTCGTGCTCACGCTCATCGTGCTCGTCCTCAGCCTCGGTGGCCGCTTCATCATGGGCCGCTTCAATAAAAACAAGGTGTAGGAATCTTTCAATCTCTCCCCTAGCCCCTCCCCGAAGGAGGGGCAACTGCTTTCGGCTACTATCCTATCAGTCTGCTACCGAAGCTACTCTTTCCAACAATTCGCCTATCGTCGTTACTTTGTTCTCTTTTCCTTCGTGTGTGAACAGATAGCCATCGTCCATCACTTCAATGCTATCTTTAGATTCCACATGCCGACTGCCATTAATGCCATTGCGTGCCAAGGCTTTGCGCACCATCAGATAACTCACGCCATGCTTGCCATCCAAATGGATGTCACACTGCGTGGCGTTGTCGATACGGAACAAGCCATTGGCCGCATCGAATACAATACCCTTATGTGCAAAGAAAGCTGCCATCTGTCCATTGAGCGACAGGTCTTCCGGTGTGCCCAGACGCAATCCATTGTCCCGGTCGAGCAGCCAAAGCTCATCGGCAGTCTGCAAGGCAAGGTCAACGTCGTGAGTAGAGAGGAAGATCGTCTTGCCGGCCTCGCGTGAGATGCGGTGCAAAAGTTGCATCACCTCCACCTTGCTGGGGAAGTCAAGAAAGGCCGTAGGCTCGTCGAGGAAGATGACCGGTGTCTGTTGGGCAAGGGCTTTGGCGATCATCACCTTCTGTCGCTCGCCGTCGCTCAACGTCTGTATCATGCGCGGGGCCAACGACGAGACGCCCACCATGTTCATGGCTTCGCCCACAATGTGACGGTCGCTATCGCTGAGCCGTCCCCAAAAGCCGGTATAGGGCGATCGCCCCATCCCTACAATTTCCTCGACTGTCATGTTGCTCACGTCGGGCTTGTCGGTAAGAACGACACCGATGGTCTGTGCCAGTTCATGGCTACCATAGTCTTTGATGTCCTTACCGCTAATCTCCACGCTGCCTGCTATCGGTGGTTGGAAGCCGGAGAGAGTACGCAGCAGCGTGGACTTGCCCACACCGTTGACACCCAACAGACAGGTGACCTCACCGGCAAAGAGCCGAGCACTGATGTCGGCCATCACCGTACGCACGTCATGCCCACTGCGATAGCCGATAGAAAGATTCCGAAGAATGACCGTTGCGTGTTTCATGTCATGTCAAATACAATTTGTTATCACCAAAAATTAAATATTATCTATCTAATGAAAAAGTTCTTGATATAATTGCAATATTGCCATGCCATCTCCAACTGTGATTACAAAGATACAAAATTTATCCTGCGAATGCAAATTTTTAGCTGATTATTTTTCATGGACGTACGCTTTCAAGATGTTTTTAACAAGGAATTACATAGGCATGAAAACGGGCAAAGAAAAAGCCCTGCAAACCGCAAGAGCGAAGCAGGGCTTATGATTGAATTGAGGCCTAATTACTTAGCATAGTAAACTGTAATTTTCTTGATGCGAAGTTGAGTACCACCACCAGACGTACCTGTGAAGACATTGATGTACACTGCTGTCGTACCACTGAATGTCACTGTTGCCGTTTCATTGCCAACGTAATCTGTTCCACTATAGCTGTCGCACTCAAAGACGACTTTGGCTATCGTGCTCTTGCCATTCACAGTAATCTTGTTGTTCTTATAGACACGAACACCTTTAGTTGCGGTATAATATTTCGGTCCATTTGTCTCACCATTGGCATCTAATGTCACTGTGGCTCCATCGCTAAGCGTCAGTTCCGAGACTTCCTGTGCGTTATCATACTTCAACGTAGACAAGTCAAGTGTAGCTGTTGTCGTCCCAGCCGTTGCAGCACTATTGGAAAGCGTAACAGTGGTTCCATTAATGGTTACACCCTTGCTAGTACTGGGAGTTTCTGTAGAAGAGCCGTTGCCATCAATGGAGATGATTTTACTGCCCTGTGCCATTTCTGGAGTATTGCCTTTGTAGTTCACCAAAGTACCCATGACAGTGACCTTCTGGCCCACCTTGAGCTGGTCAGTAGCAGTAAACTTGTCGCCATTGGTATAATAGCCACGGAATACATAGAACTGCTCACTTGTAGTAGAGCCATCTTCGGAGATATAGTAGTTAGCATTACCAAAGTTAGTATCGATACTGACCTTGCTGACAATGCCACTGACATAGACATTCTCTTTCTTTTCATCTTCTGTCATGCTTGAAGCGGCCTTATTGGCTCCAGCAGCGTTGAAGGGATTAGCTTGAGTTCCATCACCTTTAACCTCACCGCTACTTGGCGTATCACCGCCTCCCTCTACTGTCTTTCCGTTGAGCGAGTAGATATACGACTTACCTTTACCTTCCGTCTCAGGCGTATTACCGTTATAGTTGTAGAAGCGGCCACAAACGATAACCTCGTCGCCTTCTTTGATTTGGTCTTCAGAAGTGAACTTCACATTGCCAAGGTAATAACTCTGGAAGATATATACCTCGTTGGAGCCATTGTCGGTAATGTAGTAATTGGCATTGCCATACTGCGCAGTCTCCACACTCTTGATACTCTTAATCTTACCCTTGACATAGACCACAGGTGTATACTCGCCTTCGCCTAAATCCTTGATAGCTTTGAGCACTCCAGCCACGTTATACGGGTCAGCGGCAGTGCCTGTACCCGTAGGTTCTACTTCAGTTGTTTCACCAGAGCCACCACCATTATTTGTGGGGTAGTCGTACGGCATGGGCACGTCCTCGCAAGAGGTGAACGCAAAGGCGACGGCGGCCAGCGCAAAGAGATATGATAATAACTTTTTCATTGTCGTTGTATGTTATATATATAATAAGGTGTGATTACTTAGCCTCCTCGATATCATCGAGGCTGCGAATGATGATTTCCCACGAATTGTTGTAGCGCTTAAGAATACCCGTGACGTTAACCGTATCCGTTGGCAGCGGGTTGCTGGCGAAGTCGGCGAAGTTGCTGGTGTAGACCATCGTCGTGGTAGGATATTCATTGAAGTAGACGCTCACCGAGCCGGGTCCGGCACTGGCGTTGGCAAAAGTCTTCTTGCCGTCAGCGCCCTTGAAGCTCACGTTCTTCATGGTGACGAGCTTACCACTGTAGGTCAGTCCGTCAGATGCAGGCTTCCAACTACTTTTAAAATCGATAGGTGCAATCGTCTGTCTCTTGCCCGTCAGGCGGAAATGCTGGTTCCATACGGCACGGCTCATACGTCCGATAGAGTTCTGTCCTTTTGCACTTGTATAAGGAGTACCAATCTGCGGATGCAAGCCATAGTTGCCCACACTGAGTCCATTGAGTTCTATGATCACCTCGGCACCCACGGGGAAGAGTCCGTAGAGACCGCCCTGCGCGACGCCGATGGTGATAGCACCTGTGCCGTCGTCAATGACGAGTTCGTTGTAGAGGTTGCCCTGCACATCGTTGCCAGTGACATAGCCTTTGATCTCCATGGGCTCCTCCACCTTCTTATAACTATAGCTCGTATTGATATAACTTTTGTATTTCTCTTTCAGTTTGGCAATGGACACCACGTTGGTTGTGTCGATGCTGCTGTTGCCGATACCCGCCTCGTCAGCGGTCTTCACTGGCTCGTCGAAGTCACCCTGGCAGGAAGTCAGCGTCAGCGCAAAGCCGCAGACGAGAATGGCCAACAGATATAATATCTTGCTTTTCATGTCTTTCTATGATTAATCTTAGAACTTATATGCGATGTTCAACATGCCGTTGGTACCGTAAGCATAGTACTTCTTCGGGTTCTTCGAGAAGCGATAGAGTCGCGTGTTACCCGTAGAGGTATAATCAGAGCGGCTCTGCTCATAGCCGCCGGTCACCAGATGGGTATTGTTGAGGATGTTAGTCACCATGAGGTTGATGCTCAGGCTGCCATGCTTCAGATAGATGCTACGGCCAATGGAGCCGTCCATCATCCAACCGCCATGACCCTTGTCTTGGGGCGAGACGATAGGATTGCCAGCCTCATCGACACTGCCTATCTTGTTCAAACTGCCTTGATAGCGGTAGTACGGCGAGTAGCTCAGATAGATGCGGTCATACCAGTTACCGGCCAAGTCAATGAACCAACCGCCCTGATGATAGCTCAACTTGATGCTCGTAGCGGTAAGTGGTGTACCGTTCTCGCGCATATCCTTCACCAAAGCTACATCCTGGTTGTAGGTACCCTGTGTGGAATTGAGGTAGACAACCTTGGCGTTGCTCACGTTCTTGGCATCACTGATTGTGCCGAGGAGCTTGAGGTTGAAGGCAGAGGTGAGTTTGAAGTCCAGTCCGGCCTCCACGCCGTAGTAGTCCTTCTTCAGTCCGGTCAGTGAGTTATAGGAGAAGCTGTTGATATCATCAAAGTAGAAGCAAGTCCACTCCGTAGCGTGTGTGATGTGGTTGTAGTAACCACTGATGTTGGCATGCAGCCAACTGTTGAGGAACTGATAGCCAATCTCCGAGGAGAAGATATGCTCGTTGTGAAGTCCCGTGACAAAGTCGTTGTTCATCTCTGGAGCGACGAACGCCACAGAAGCCTGTGGAGCCTTGCTGTCGTAGCCCATGCCGAGGGTGAGCGTGTTGCCGCCACCGAGATCGAAGTTGCCACTGGCCTTGATGCCGCCCTCCAGGAAGTTGGCCGTACCACTCTTGCCGTAGGAGTTGTTGACGAAGAGGCCATTGCGCATCTTGCCGTTGCGCTGCATGCTCTGATAGCCCAAGCGGCCTGACACTGTATAGTGCACGATGCCGAAGGTCTCGGCATAGCTCGTCCAGCCCTGCACGCGGTTGGTGAGGATGGTATAGTCATAACCGAACTTGTCGCCCTCGCCGACCAAGGCATTGGGATGGTTGAGGTCGTACTGCAAGGCGTCAGAACCTTCGGCATAGGTGCCGAGGGCATAGTTGTTGACGTTGTGGTATGAGTTGGCACCGAGCAGGTCGTCCATGGTCTGATAGTGATAGTTCACGTTGTGAGCCAGGAAGAAGCCATTGCTCCATGTGCTATTCTTCGTCAGATTGGTGGTCAGCGAAGTGGACAGCGTGAGGTTCAACTGATTGTTGTGACGCTTCTGGATATAGTAGAGCGCATCCTGTCCGTTGGCTGCAGCCTGGCGGTTAGCATAGATGAGCTCGTCGAAGTTGATCTGTCGGTTGCGCTCACTGCCAGCCAAATATTCGCGGGCATTCTCCCAATCAGCCAACGCGAACTCTGTGTTCTGAACATTGCCGCTATTCCACACATCATAGAAGTTGCTCGGCAGACGCTTGTAGTAGTCGGGCTGCGGGTTCTCCGAGTTGTTGTAGTTCAGCTTCGTGCTGGAGTAGATGCTATACTTGCCGAAGAGCGATGTCGTCAGCTTGTTGTTGTCGTTGATGTTCCAGTCCCAAGTGAAGATAGCCGAGGGAGCGAAGTCGCGCACCATACGGCTGTTGCGCTTCTTGCCGTCTTGCCAACCCCAATAGGGATTGTACTGGTTGTCGTTGGCGAGCCAGTACATCTCATCGGTCGATGCGCCCTGAGTGCCGCGCTCCGTAGGGTTGCCCCATGTGGAGAAGGCGAGGCTGTGACCGCCGTCAAGCAGTTTCTGCACGCCGAAGAAATACGACAGGGCATTGTAGGATGTACCCTTGACATATCCGGGATTTGCCCATCGATAGGTGATATTGGCAGAGTAGGCCCATCCTTTGTCCGTCAGACCACTATTATAGGTGTACATGCCACGCAAGGTGTAGTTGCGATTGGCAGCCGAGAGCGTGATGCGCTGTCCGGCAGCCATGGCGGCAGGCCGGAAGTTATAATTGTTTGAGCCACCAAGTCCTGTATAGGAGAAGTTGTTGCCCTCGAAAGGCAATGAAGCCTCCATACTACGTGTCTGTTGGTTCAGACCTCCCACCAAAGAATAGCGAAACTGTCCGGTCTCCATATCATTGACAGGTGTACCGTTGATGTACATTTCGTTATACTTCTGATTAAGTGCACGGTAGCGAAACCTCATGGGCGAGAACAGGAATCCCACCTCCGAGGCATACACATTAGACCCCGATGAAACAATAGAGACATTTTGTCCCATGTTCTCATCTTCGCCCAACTGTGCCTCCGTGAAGGTGAACGCAGCCTCGCCAACGTTGGTTGAGTCGCTTTGCGCGAACGTCAGCGGTGCATAGCTCATGGCCATCACGGCTAAGATAAGCTTTCTTTGCATAATTGTCAGTTGTTATAATAATATTGATAATGTGCAAATTTACCAAAATAAACGGAGAGACCGCACTTTTCCTTGTTAAAATTCAACGAAATGGCCTATTATCTCAAAATAAATTGCGAAATTTGCAAAGTAATATTCAACACTTGGTTTTAAAACAATGAAGAGACACCTTTTCACATTCGCCTGTTTGCTGCTGTTGTGCCTGGCAACATCAGCTCAAAAGAAATATGCCGTTTATGCAGTTGGCTTCTACAACCAGGAGAACTTGTTCGACACTTGCCACGATGAGGGCAAGCGCGACTACGACTTCCTCCCCAGCGGTTCTTACCGTTGGAATGGCTTGAAGTATAGCCACAAACTCCACAACATGGCGCGCGCCCTGAGCGACATGGGCACTACGATGCTGCCCGGTGTGGGCTGCTCGGTTATCGGCCTGGCTGAGGTAGAGAACGACAAAGTGCTCACTGACCTCTGCGCACAGCCAGAACTGAAACAGCGCGGCTATCAGTATTGCCACGTTGAGGGTCCCGACAAGCGTGGCATCGACTGTGCCCTACTCTACAATCCCAAGATGTTTCAGGTGAAGACGGTGAAACTGGTTCCTTATATCCCTACAGAAAAGCAAGACTCGGGCTTCACCACACGTGGCTTCCTCACGGTCAGCGGCACACTGGCCGGCGAACCGGTGAGCTTCATCGTCTGCCACCTGCCGAGCCGTTTCAATGGTTCCTACTATCGTGAGGTAGGAGCTGCCCAGGCCAAGGCTGTCAAGGACTCTCTACTCCGTTTAGACAAGAATGCCAAGGTCTTCGTCATGGGCGATATGAACGATGACCCAACCAACAAGAGCATGCACGAAGTGCTCGCCGGAAAAGAAGACATCAGCCAGGTGGGAAGCGACGACATGTACAATCCTTGGTACAACATCCTCGCCAAGCAGGGTACCGGCACACTGCGCTATCAAGGAGCCTGGAACCTCTTCGATCAGATTATCCTCAGTCCCGCCCTGCTTGACAAGAAGGGAACACACGACTACAAGACGCTAAAATACTTCAAGTGCGAGATTCAGCGCATGCCCTATCTCTTCCAGACTGAGGGTAAGTACAAGGGTGAGCCGAAGCGCACCACTGCCGGTGGTGTGTGGCTGGACGGTTTCTCCGATCACCTGCCCGTCTGCGTGTACTTGGTGAAGGAAGCGAAATAACAAGCGGCCTCTTACCCTGAGGCTTCTTACCCAGCAGCCTCTTATCCTGCAGCCTCCTCCCCCGCCCTACCCCCTTCCATGAAAGGCCTACCCCCATCAAAGGGAGGGGAATAATATGCTTCAAAAACAAAAAGTAAAGTATAGAACCGAGCATCCGCTCCGTTCAGTATGACGGTGCTGCGCACCGTACCTCTGCGCTCATCGCTCAACAATCAACATTCAACAATCATCATTCAACAATGATAGAGCTTCATCCATTTGAGCCTTTCCTGCCGTCCAACGCCAAGCTGTTGATGCTGGGCACCTTTCCGCCGGCACCGAAGCGGTGGTGCATGGAATGGTACTACCCCAACTACACCAATGACATGTGGCGCATCTTCGGACTGTGCTTCTTTGGCGACAAGATGCGGTTCGTGGATGCCGAGCATAAGACCTACCGTCTTGCGGAGCTCAAGGCGTTTTTGCTAGAGCGTGGCGTAGCCATCTTCGACACCTGTCTGCGTATCCGCCGCACCAAAGGGACAGCCTCTGACAAAGACCTGGAAGTGGTCGAGCAAGCAGATCTCGACGGCATGTTGCGCGCTCTGCCCGAGTGCAAGGCTATCATCGCTGCCGGACAGCTGGCCACTACCCTCTTTACCAATCATTACCACATCGACGCGCGCAAGATGAAGATGGGCGACCACCTCGACTTCACCTTTGAAGGACGCACCCTCAACCTCTATCGCGAGCCCAGCTCATCACGTGCTTACCCGATGAAAGTAGAGAAAAAGGCAGAATACTATACACAGATGTTCCGAGAGATCGGGTTATTACCCTGTGAGGAAGGCCATAGAGAATAGGACGACTTACCAACCCCTTATATCCTGGAAAAACAAAAAACAAGAAAATATGGAAAACAAGAATAAAAAAGTTACCATCATCGGCATTGCCGGAGGCACAGGATCCGGCAAGACCACTGTGGTAAAGAAAATAGTGGAGATGCTGCCGCCTCACTATGTCACCGTGGTACCTCTTGACTCTTATTACAACGACACCACGGGCATGACACAAGAAGAGCGGGCTGCCATCAACTTTGACCATCCCGATGCCTTCGACTGGAAATTGCTCATCAAGCAGGTCAACGAGTTGCGCCATGGCCATGCCATTGAACAACCCACCTACAGCTACATTCTCAGCAACCGTCTGCCTGAGACCATCCACGTTGAGCCCAAGCCGGTCATCATCATCGAGGGTATCATGACACTGCTCAACAAGTCACTGCGTGAGATGATGGACCTCAAAGTGTTCGTAGACTGCGACTCCGATGAGCGCCTCATCCGCAACATCCAGCGCGACACTATCGATCGTGGACGCACGGTGTCGATGGTGGTTGACCGTTACCTCAAAGTCCTCAAGCCCATGCACGAGCAGTTCATCGAGCCTACCAAGCGCTATGCCGACCTCATCATCCCCCAGGGTGGCGAGAACGTCAAAGGCATCGGCATCCTTTGCAAGTATATCGAAGGTCTGGTACCCAAGAAATGACACATCAATAAAATGGATAGCGTCCACTCATGGACACTATCCATTCTATAATGGTGCAAAGCATACCTTATATTTTTTGCTGAATGACGGGTTACCTTCCCTTTCATCCATTCTCATGAGGGTCAGCGCCTTCTTCCTTGCCTGCCGTAGCGTCTTTCTCACCGCTCCCACGCACAGAAGAGATTTCCTCGGCTTTGTCGAACTGCTTCTTGCATCGATGGATCTTCAGCGCATTGATGAGATCGACCACTCCATACACCATCATGCACCAACCGATCATCAGCAACGGAGTAGAAGCAATGGCACTGGGCTTGATCAGTGCCAGCACACCTATCAGCAAGATGATGACAGGCAACACCCACCACACAAAACCCACTCGGGCAAAGCGCGTTGCCAGTGAGAGGCTAAACAACTGATAGATGCCACCGGCGATGAGCAAGGCTGCCAGCAAGAACATCAGGCCGCCGACAAAAGTATGAGGACTCAGTGCCATCACACAGCCAAGAATGCCACACCCCACAGAGACAATAGGGAAGCGACGCGTACGATGCTGATTCATCTTCCGACCTTGCGCATCGAACAACTCCATCGTTTCGTCGCCACTCCGACGGGAGGCCATGTAGTCTATGAAACTGATCACTGCCGAGACAAAGAACACCACGCCGATACCTATCGTTATCCACATCACGGCTTGATCACGATACTCCACCAATACGCCACCAGCAACAATGGCGCAGCAAGCGCGAAGGATAGACTTTGGAAATCTCTTCATAAGTTTCTATTATATATTAATTTCACCGTTGCAAAGATAAAGAAAAAATTGGAAATAGAGAATGTTCTGGAATGAATGTTCTGCTAAAACCACAGATTCATCAGGATATGACCACTTTATTATTAGTACGTCACGGCGAGACCGTGGCCAACAAAGCACAGATTCTACAAGGACAGACGCCAGGCGAGCTCAACGAGACTGGCAAAGAACAAGCCCGCAGCGTACGCGACCGCATGAAGGATGTCCACATCGACACTTTCATCTCCAGCGATCTGCACCGGGCCATTCAGACCTGCGAGATCATCGCTGAACCGCATGGTAAAAAGGTTGTCACCACACCACTGCTGCGCGAACGTGACTGGGGCAGCTTCACCGGTAAATTCATTCCCGACCTGCAAGCTGTGAAGCAGTGGCCTGACGATGTCGAGAGCCTGGATAGTCTGAAAGACCGCGCCAAGAAGTTGATTGCCTGGCTGAAAGCCAACTATCCCGACCAAACCGTGCTGGCAGTGGGCCATGGCATCGTCAACAAGGCCATTCAGAGTATCTATTATGGCAAGCCAATGAATGAGATACAGAAGATGACCAATGCCGAAGTGCGTAAACTCGAACTTTAAGCTGGTGTCACGAAAACAAAAGCCCGCTCTCTCAGGACGAGAGAACGGGCAAAATGTTATCCAAAATACGACACTTATTTCCTTATCCTAACTATTAACCCTTTATCTACCGTTTCCGAAATGGCCACCACCTGTGGAGCGGCCACCACCAAAGGATCCGCCACCGCCACCAAAGGAACGGGTAGGAGCACTGTTGCCGCCACCGAAGGAGCGCGCTGGTGAACTGCTGCCACCGAAAGAGCGTGCCGGAGCACTGTTGCCACTACCAAAAGAGCGACTCGGTACGCTGCCGCCAAACGAACGGCTTGGAGAACTGCTGCCAAATGAACGGCTGGACTCGCTGCTGCGTGTACCGAACGAACGACTCGGAGCAGAGAAGGTGCGGCTGGGCTCTCCCATCGAAGTGTTTCCGCCAAACGAACGACTCGGCTGCGTCACGGTAGTACGTGTGCTGCTCTCACGGGCTCCAAACGAGCGAGTACGGTCACGCTGTGGGTCGTAGCCAGAAGGAGCACTCGATACGCTATAAGTACGGTTGCCACCACCAAAGCTACGGTTACCATTGTTTCCACCGAAACGTGTGCCATTGCCAAAGCTGCGGTTGCCATCGTTACGGCCGCCAAAGTCCCTATGGCCGTCGAAGCGAGTGCCTCTGCCAAAGTCACCACGGTCGAATCCGTCGCGCATACCCATGTAGCGTCCGCCATCTCCGTGACGTGGTCCGTCGAAGCGACGTCCGTAGTACCAGCTGCGTCCTCCATTCATTCGCCAGCTGTGACCGCCATAGTAGGTGACGTAGATATTCGGCCGGCCGAAAAAGAAATAATCACGATGCGGATAGCGTGCGTAGATGCTGAAGTGCCAATACCCACCATTCCAGTAAAGCGGGCGATAGAAATAGGCTGCGTCGACATAGGTACGATACTGCCAGTCAAGCAGCACATAGCTCAAGTCGAGATTGCGTTGGCGCCAATAGATACCATAAAGATCATCATACGTATTGATGCTCATCAGGTAATCCAGGTTGATCTCGTAGGCAGCCTCATACTGCGCATCCGTCAGGTTGAGTTCGTAAGCCATCTTGTCGGTCAGGAACAAAGCCTGCTGACGTGCCTGCTCATAACTCATGGCCGATGCCTGAACCGCCATGACCAAGAGGGCGACAAGAGTCAAAACTAACTTTTTCATATCTTCATCTTTTGAGTCCACTTTAAAAAGTGGCAATTTAAAATTTTATATGTGTCCGAGACCGGTTT
>URCI01000009.1 GCA_900546345.1 uncultured Prevotella sp.
GTAATTTCAAATTTAATCAAATGGTCTCAGTCCGGACTTTTTAAAGTGGACTCATATCTTAATTACACTATAAAGGTACTGATTTTCAGCAAGATAAACAAAGAAATAAAGTTAATATATATTTACTTATTGGTAATATATTATAATGCGTAAAAGACTATAAATTAGCCCCTTAAAGTGGCTATGAAGTTATACACAAACTTGACACCCTATTTTTAAAAATAACAAAAAACAAAGTCCGGACTTGAAAAAAGAAGCCAGAAAGTTTGCATATTAAAATGAATTTATTAATTTTGCAAATAAAGAAAGCATTTACCAACTACATCAACAATATTATGACAAAGTACAACATCACAGAAAAAAAAGAAAAGGAAGCTGCCTATCGATCCCTTGTCAGTCCTAAATTGATGGATGAGCTTGAAGAAAAGATCAACAACATCATCATCATCCAGAAAAAGTACAAAGACAAGAATTATTCTGCCAAGCAGCTTGCTGAAGACCTGGGAACCAACACACGCTATATCTCTGCCGTAGTGAATGTGAGATTCCATATGAACTACACCTCCTACGTCAACCAGTACCGCATCCAAGAGGCAATGTCACTGCTTGTGGACCGCCGTTATCAGGACCTGAACATGGAGGATATCTCTGACATGGTCGGTTTCTCCAACCGCCAGTCGTTCTATGCCTCGTTCTTCAAGGTCAACGGCATCACACCCCGTGAGTACAAGATCAAGCATCTCGCCTCGCATCCCTCACTGCTTGACCGTCCTAAGAAACGCGGACGCAAACCCGGTTCGAAAAACAAAGTCAAGACCGAGTAAGACTGAAAAGGAAGGGGGAAGCAAAAGCTTTGATAATATTTTGTAATGACTGTCATAGGGGATCATTCATGCACTGAATGATTCACCTATTGCCACAGTGATGGAGACACCATAGTGATGGAAACAAACACATTTGCCTTTGCGGGTGAGCGCTTTGCTGACCTGCAAATGTTGAGATACCGCTTGAATGGTTTCGAGCGGCTCTCCCTTCAACAAAAGAAATACATCTATTTCCTTGCAAAAGCTACATTGACCGGGCGTGATATCACCACCGATCAGTTTGGAAAATACAACTTGTCCATACGCAAGTTGCTGGAGCGGATCTATGTTCATTACACCGGTGACCGGCAAAGCAAGGACTTTCTGGCGATGACCGTCTATCTCAAGCGTGTGTGGTTCTCCAATGGCATCTATCATCACTACGGCTGCGAGAAGTTCCAACCCGACTTCTCGGAGACGTGGCTGCGCCGTGCCGTGGCGGAGACAGACTTCGATGCGCTGCCCAATGGCTACCGCTCGAAGCAGGAGATGCTCGACACGCTCTGCCCCGTGATCTTCGACCCTGACGTGTTGCCCAAACGCGTCAATCAGGCCGACGGCGAAGACCTCGTGCTGACCTCAGCGTGCAATTACTATGAAGGCGTGACGCAGCAGGAGGCAGAACAGTATTATCGAGAGCAGCGGGAACACGCCCAAGGCGATGAACTGCCCTCGTTCGGACTCAACTCCAAACTCGTCAAAAAAGACGGAAAACTCCAGGAAGAGCGCTACACCGCAGAGGGCCTCTATGGCCAGACCATCCGCAAGATCCTCTATTGGCTCGGAAAAGCAAGCGAGGTCGCGGAGAATGATCAGCAACGCCGCGTCATCGGCTTGCTGATGGACTACTATCGCACGGGCGACCTGAAACGCTTCGATGAATACTCGATCGAGTGGCTTCGCGAGAATGAAGGAGATGTTGACTTCATCAATGGATTTATCGAAGTGTATGGCGATCCCCTCGGGTTGAAAGGATCATGGGAGGGAATCGTGGAATATAAAGATGAGGTGGCCACACAAAGAACCAGAAAGATCGCCGACAACGCACAGTGGTTTGAAGACCATTCACCCGTGGACCCCCGCTTCCGCAAGGCTCAGGTCAAGGGCGTCTCGGCCAAGGTGATCTGTGCCGCCATGCTCGGCGGTGACGAATATCCGTCCTCGGCCATCGGCATCAACCTGCCCAACGCCGACTGGATACGTGCCCGGTATGGGTCGAAGAGCGTGACCATCGGCAACCTCACGGAGGCTTATAATCAAGCTGCGCAAGGGTCGGGGATGAACGAGGAGTTTGTCATCGATGAGCCCACACGACAGCTGATCCGGCAGTACGGTGATCTGTGCGATGATCTCCACACCGATCTCCACGAGTGTCTCGGTCACGGCAGCGGACAACTCCTGCCCGGCACCTCGCCCGATGCGTTGAAAGCCTATGGCAGTACGATTGAGGAGGCACGTGCCGACCTTTTCGGACTCTATTATCTGGCCGACGACAAGCTTGTGGAACTGGGGCTCACACCCAACAAGGAGGCTTATAAGAGCCAATACTATCACTATATGATGAACGGTCTGATGACACAGTTGGTGCGCATCAAGCCGGGTCATGTCATCGAAGAAGCACACATGCGTAACCGGGCTCTCATTGCCCGCTGGTGCTATGCCCACGGCGATGGAGTCGTGGAGATGGTCCGGCGCGACGGAAAGACCTATGTGCGCATCAATGACTATGAGCGGTTGCGTCAGCTCTTCGCCCGGCTGCTGGCCGAGATCCAGCGTGTCAAGAGTGAGGGAGACTATGAGGCTGCCCGGCAACTCGTCGAGGAATATGGCATCAAGGTCGACGCTGACCTGCACAAGGAAGTGCTGGAGCGCTACCATCAACTCCATATCGCACCGTATAAAGGCTTCCTCAATCCTAAGATGACTGCCGTGACGGATGCCGACGGCGAGATCACGGACATCAGTCTCGACTATTCCGAGAGCTATGAAGAACAGATGCTCCGTTACTCCAAAGAATACGCTACGCTTTAACGCCAATAACAGACTCAGCATGACAACAGAAGAAGTACAAGAGAAAATCAAGGAGCTCAAGCGCAGCTTCCGACTGGTGATGAATGGTCCAGCCTCGCAGTCGATGCGTGATAAAGGACTCGACTACCGCCTCAATTGGGGCGTCCCGGTCATCCAGCTCAAGCAGATGGCCAAAGAACTTGGCAAGGACTATGATCTCGCCATCGCACTTTGGAAGGAAGAGATCCGGGAATGCAAAATCCTTGCAACGCTCGTCATGCCGGCAGATAAGATGCCGGTGGAGGTCGCGGAAATTTGGATGGAGCAGACCCATACGCAGGAGATGGCGGAGATGCAGGCTCTGAACCTCTATCAGCATGTCAGCTATGCACCGGTGATCGCCTATCAGTGGATCGCACGCGACGAAGCCATCTATCAGATCTGCGGCTACGACATCATCGGCCGGCTGTTTATGAACGGGCAAGAACCCAACGAGCGAGGTATCAACGAATTCCTCGACCAGGCCACAACCGCCTTGCAGGCTCCCTCGCTCAGCGTGCGGCATGCGGCCCTCAACGCCGTGCTGCGCTTTGCCGACTTGGGCGTGGTCTATGAGCGGATGGCTCATAATGCTTTGAAGAAAATAGGTATCGATATATAACACATCAACAAACATTTGATCAGAGAGATGAAAAAAATGAATTTATTCCTGGCAGGCACAGCTTGTCTGATGGCTACCAGTTGCGGTACGCTTGGCACTGGCAGCGCTTCGTCAACCACGGGCAGCGATGTCCTCAATGGTGTCATCGGTGTGCTCAGCAATGCCAACACCATCGGCGACGTGATCAGCAGTGTCATCGGCACCAACAAGCTGACCAAAGAACAGCTCTATGGCACTTGGAAATACAGTGGGCCGGGCTGCGCGTTTACGTCCAGCAGCGCATTGGCAAAGGCCGGCGGCGAAGTCGTGGCCTCACAGATCAAGTCCAAGCTCAAGGACGACTACAGCAAGGTGGGCTTCACTTCCAAGAACACCGAGATCACCTTCAACAAGGACAACACCTTCTCTGCGACTGTCGACGGTAGGAGTTTCAGCGGCAGTTATACCTACAATGAGTCGACCAATGCCTTGAAGCTTTCGGGGATGCTGCTTTCGCTCAATGGCTACGCCACCCGCAACAGCCAGGGGGTGGCTATCTTGTTTGAGTCGAAAAAACTCTTGACACTTATCCAAACGCTGTCCGCCATGAGCGGCAACGCCACCCTGAGCTCCATCGGAGAGATCAGCAAGAACTACGATGGCGTGAGACTGGGTTTTGATATGGCTAAGTAGTCGCTGTGAATCATGCATAGAGAAGGTGGGAGCGATGCGCCAAGCACATCGCCCCCACCTTTTATATATCACACACCTCGTTTTTCGTGTTCCGGGACTGCGTTTTGTTCCCATAAAATCTTGAGCTATGAAAAAGTTTCTTAAATAACATAGCCTATATTTCCAATTTAATATTATTTATTACCCTCGATTCTCTGCTCTTGATAGAAAATTGTACTTTTGCCATAAAAATGAACAGCATAAAAGCTTTATAACATGGCAGAATCCGTAGATATTAGAGAATTGAACGTCAAAATTGAGCAGAACAGCGCGTTCGTCACCAATCTCGTGACAGGAATGAATCAGGTCATTGTCGGTCAGAAACATCTGATTGATGCCTTGCTCATCTCGTTGCTCAGCGACGGCCACATCCTTTTGGAAGGTGTTCCGGGCTTGGCGAAGACACTCGCCATCAAGACCCTTTCCCAACTCGTGGATGCAGACTTCAGCCGTATACAGTTTACCCCCGACTTGCTGCCCGCTGACGTGGTGGGCACCATGATCTATTCTCAGAAAGACGAGAATTTCCAGGTCAAGAAAGGACCGGTCTTTGCCAACTTCGTATTGGCTGATGAGATCAACCGCGCACCCGCAAAAGTGCAGAGCGCTTTGCTCGAGGCCATGCAGGAGCACCAGGTGACCATCGGAGAAAAGACTTTCGCTCTGCCCAATCCTTTCCTCGTCATGGCCACTCAAAACCCTATCGAGCAGGAAGGAACCTATCAGCTGCCTGAGGCACAGGTGGACCGCTTCATGCTCAAGGTTATCATCGACTATCCAACGCTCGAAGAAGAGAAAGACATAATACGCGAGAATCTGATGGGCAAGATGCCGGTTGTGCGCCCCGTCACCACCGCACAGGAAATCCTCCAGGCTCGTGAGGTGGTGAACATGGTGTATATCGACGAGAAGATCGAGCAGTACATCGCTGACATCGTCTTTGCCACACGTTATCCCGACCGCTACGGTATGCCGGAACTTAAGGATCTGATCACCTTCGGCGGCAGTCCGCGTGCCAGCATCAACCTTGCCAAGGCTGCCCGTGCCTACGCCTTCATCAAGCACCGCGGCTATGTGGTGCCGGAAGATGTGCGTGCTGTGGCTCACGACGTGCTGCGCCACCGCATCGGACTCAGCTATGAGGCTGAGGCTGCCAACGTCTCCAGTGAGGAGATCGTCAGCAAGATTGTCAATAAGATCGAGGTGCCTTGATTGGCATCGCCGTCAACACCAGTTTCGACATAAAAAGAAGGAGTCATCGTGGACACTAACGAGATACTACATCAAGTCAGGAAGATTGAGATCAAAGCCCGGGGATTGAGCCAGAACATCTTTGCGGGCCAGTACCACTCTGCCTTTAAAGGTAAGGGCATGGCCTTTTCTGAGGTGCGTGAATATCAGTTCGGGGATGATGTCAGAGACATCGACTGGAATGTGACCGCACGCTTCCATCGGCCTTATGTCAAGGTGTTTGAGGAAGAGCGTGAACTCACCGTGATGCTGCTCGTCGATGTGTCAGGATCGCTCGACTTCGGTACGACACAGCAGATGAAACGGCAACTGGCCACTGAGATTGCGGCGACGATCGCCTTCTCGGCCATCGAGAACAACGACAAGATCGGCGTGATCTTCTTTTCCGACCGTATTGAGAAATATATTCCGCCGAAGAATGGCCGCAAGCATATCTTGTATATCATCCGAGAGATGCTCGATTTCCATCCGAAAAGTACGCGCACGGACATTGGCATGGCTACTGCCTATCTCACACGCGTAATGAAGCGTCACTGCACCTCTTTTGTCATCAGTGACTTCTATGACAGAAAAGACTTCACCAAAGAGATGGAGATCGCCAACCGCAAGCATGATGTCGTCGCCATACAGGTCTATGATCCTCGCGCCAAACAATTGCCCGACGTGGGGCTGCTCAAGGTGATGGATGCTGAAACCGGACACGAGATGTATATTGACACATCGAGCAAGAAACTCCGCCAGGCCCATACGCGCTACTGGATCGAGCGTGAGGACCGACTCAACAAGGTGTTTGCCAAGAGCCGCATCGACTGGACGGCCATTGCGACCAATGAGGATTTTACCAAGGCCCTGATGCTGTTGTTCAAGCGCAGAGCTTAGACAACATGGTGATCAACGACGAATGTGCGGTATTTGAGATAAGATTAGAAGAGAAGTAGATTTAGGTTATGACCAAAAAAATATGGCAATATGTTTTGACGTGCATGATGCTGTTGCTGTCACTCAACGCAGCATCGCAGGTCACCGTAGAGCAGAATGTGGACTCGGTGGGGATCCTCATCGGTGAACAAGCCCATTTGCAGCTCACTGTCACGATGCCTGCGGGTGCTACTGTCCAGTGGCCGGCATTGAAAGAACGGCAGTTGGTCGTCCCCGGCGTGGAAGTCGTGAAGGTGGCCGATGCTGATACATTGTCGAGCAGCAGTAAGGAACTCAAGGTGAGCAAGGTCTATACGATCACGTCATTTGACGAGCATCTCTATTCCATCCCTGCGCTGCCTGTCAAAGTCAATGGAAAGACCTATCAGGGTGGTATATCAGCTTTGAAGGTGATCACCATGAATGTTGATACGCTCCACCCCAACCAGTTCTTCCCACCCAAGGACGTGCAGGACAATCCCTTTTCTTGGGCTGAGTGGAGTCCTTATTTCTGGTTGTCACTGCTGGTGTTGCTGATCGTGGCAGTGATGGCTTATCTGTTCATCCGCCTTCGTAGTAATAAGCCGGTGATCACTCGCATCCGCATCGTCAAGCATGTGCCTGCCCATCAGCGCGCCCTTAATGCGATTAGCAAAATCAAGGAGGAGCACCTCACTACCAGTGAGGATCAGAAGACCTATTACACTCAGCTGACTGACACGCTGAGGAAATATATCCAGGAACGCTTTGGCTTCAACGCATTGGAGATGACTTCCAGCGAGATCATCGAACGCCTCAATGAGTCGGGCGACAGAAAGATGATCGACGAGCTCCGTGAACTGTTCACCACTGCCGACCTCGTGAAGTTTGCCAAATACTCTACGCTCATCAACGAAAACGATCTCAACCTGGTCAATGCCATCAACTTCATCGATGAGACCAAACAGGAAAATCAGCCCACGGAGGAACGGATTGTACCACAACTCACCGAGGGCGACAAACGAACGCGACAAAACCGCATCACCATCAAGTCGCTGTTGTGGGCACTGGGCATCATCGCCGCAGCATGTCTGGTCTATGTCTGTTATCACGTGTGGCTGTTGCTGGGATGAGGTAAAATAAAAGATAGACGATCATGGAATTTGCAGATAAACAATATTTCTTGCTGCTGTTGCTGCTCATCCCCTACATCTTGTGGTATTTCCTTTACCGCAAACGGGATGAGCCGACGCTGCGAATGGGCGACACCTACGCTTATCTGAATGCGCCGAAGAGCTGGCGGGTGCGACTCGTCAATGCGCCGATGCTGCTACGCTGTGTGGTGTTCACGCTCATCGTCTTCATTCTTGCCCGTCCCCAAACCCATAACTCTTGGGGACACAAGCAGGTGGAGGGCATCGACATCATGTTGGCTATGGATGTCTCTACCTCGATGTTGGCCGAAGACTTGAAACCTAACCGCATCGAGGCGGCTAAGGATGTGGCGGCAGAATTCATTTCCGGCCGACCCAACGACAATATCGGTCTGACCATCTTCGCCGGTGAGGCTTTCACACAATGCCCGATGACCACAGACCATACGTCGCTGCTCAACCTGCTGCAAAGCGTGCGTACGGACATCGCGGCACGCGGACTTATCCAGGACGGTACCGCCTTGGGCATGGGACTGGCCAATGCCGTGTCAAGACTGAAAGACTCAAAGGCAAAAAGTAAGGTGGTGATCCTCCTGACGGACGGCAGTAACAACATGGGCGACATCTCCCCGTTGACCGCTGCACAGATTGCTAAGTCGATGGGAATAAGAGTCTATACCATCGGCGTGGGTACCAACAAGGTCGCTCCCTATCCGGTACAGGTCGCCGGAACCGTGCAGTATGTCAACATGCCGGTAGAGATCGATACCAAGACACTAAGTGATATCTCCGCCATCACGGACGGTAACTTCTATCGCGCCACGAACAACCGTCAGCTCAAACAGATCTATCACGACATCGATCAGTTGGAGAAGACCAAGATGAACGTGAAGAAGTATTCGCGTTATTACGAGGCCTATCAGCCATTCGCCGTTGCTGCGATCTTCTTCCTATTGCTGGAGATACTGTTGCGCAACACGGTTTTGCGACGCCTCCCTTAGACGCTTAGGCGCTCCATAGAATACGGCTGGCGTGGGACAAGAAGTGATGAGATGACAAGCACCTATATTAGATGTGATCAGACACTTACGTGAGAGATGATCAAGCAGTTATATTAGAGACGATCACGTCCTATATATATAATAAGGTGTAAGCGATTGAATGGAGTACAACTCAAGGCTTCGGCTGAAGAGGAATCAAGATAAACGAAAAGACAATGAGATTTGAAGATCCAACATATTTATGGCTACTGTGGCTGTTGCCCTTGCTGTTTCTGCTAAGGGTGGCCAGCCATTTCAAACAGAAGAAACGACTTCGCCAACTCGGTGATCCTGCACTGCTCAAACAGTTGATGCCGGATGTGTCGAAGGTGAGAAGGACGGTGAAATTCTGGTTGATGATGGGCGCTTTGGCTATGCTCATCCTGGTATTAGCCCGTCCTCAAATGGGCACGCACGTCTCCCATGACAAGCGGCAGGGTATCGAGGCCATCATTTGCATGGATATCTCCAACTCAATGCTCGCTGAAGATGTCGTACCGAGCCGTTTGGAAAAGAGCAAGATGCTTGTCGAGAACATGATAGACCACTTCAGCAATGACAAGGTAGGACTGGTCGTCTTCGCTGGCGACGCCTTCGTGCAACTGCCAATCACGGCTGACTATGTTTCGGCAAAGATGTTTCTCTCGGACATCAATCCCTCGCTCATCGCCACACAAGGTACAGACATTGGTCACGCCATACAGTTGGCGATGCACAGCTTCACGCAAGCCGAGAACATCGGACGGGCAATCATCGTCATCACCGACGGCGAGGATCACGAGGGCGGGGCCGAGGAGGCTGCTGCCGAAGCCCGGAAGAAAGGCATCAACGTGTTTATCCTTGGAGTTGGTGACCCACACGGCGCACCGATACCAACGGGCAATGGCTATATGAAAGACGCGTCGGGACAGACTGTGATGAGTGCGCTCAACGAGCAAATGTGCCGGAAAATCGCACAAGCCGGAAGCGGGATGTACATCCATGTCAATAACACCTCTGATGCACAAAACGAGTTAAACAACGATCTCGTGAAATTGCAACAGGGAACGACCGATGCCGTGGTGTACAGCGACTACAACGAGCAGTTCCAAGCTTTCGCTATTATCGCCCTGATCCTTCTTGTTTTGGATGTCTGTCTCATGGAGACCAGGAATCCATTGCTTAGAAAGGTGACGATCTTCAAGAATAAAGGAAAGAAATAACAACAATGGTTATACGTAGATATATACTTTTTATTGTGCTCATATTGGCAGGAATCTCGCAGGTGCATGCGCAGGCCGACCGGCAGTTCATCCGTAATGGCAATCGGCTCTACCGGCAGCAAAACTATGCCAAGGCTGAGACGGAATACCGTAAAGCCCTTAGCAGAAACCAGCGCAACACGCAGGCAATGTACAATCTCGGTTGTGCGTTGATGATGCAACAGAAGGATTCTGCCGCCATCGTACAATTGCAGAATGCAGGGCGCAGTGAGCAGGCACCAAAACGCAAGTCGATGGCTTATCACAATATCGGTGTGATCTGCCAGAAACATCAAATGTATGGAGAGGCCATCGAAGCCTACAAAGAGAGTCTGCGCAACAATCCCGGCGACAACGAGACCCGCTATAACCTCGCCCTTTGCCAGCGACTCCTCAAGAAACAAAAGCAAAACGGAGGAAAAAACAAGCAGAACAATAAAAACAAAAAGCAGCAACAGAAGCAACAGCAAAAGCAGCAAAACAATAATAAGAATCAACAGAATCAGAACAAGCAACAGCAGCAACAGCCAAAGGAGCAGATGAGCAAGGACAATGCTCAGCAGTTGCTCAACTACGCCATCCAACAGGAAAAAGCGACGCAGGAAAGGTTGAAGCGTCATGAACAGCAGCCGCAACGAAGAAGATTGCAGCAAAACTGGTAGAAAATGTGTTATAGAAATCTGGTAAGTTACTTGAAATGATGACGCGACGAATTATTCACATAGTTATATTCACCTTGGTGCTGACTGCCGTAGCATTGGCATCTCAGGCTCAGATCTCAGTCTCGGTTCCCTCCCGTGTCGAAGCAGGAGAGAACTTCCGACTGTCCTATACCATCAACACCCAGGATGTGGATGAGTTCCGTGCGGGAAATATTCCCGGCGGACTGGAGCTTATTGCCGGTCCTTACACCTCGCAGCAGTCGAGTTACCGTGTGGTGAACGGCCATACCAGCAGCTCGTCATCCATCACGTTTACGTATACACTCTATGCAGCTAAGGACGGATCGTTTACCATTCCTCCCGCACGTGCTCGTGTCAATGGTAGAATGGTGGCCTCACGTGCCGCTAAAGTGGTCGTCAGCGGCAGGGCACGCAACACAGGCGGTGCCCCAAACATGCACAATGAAGACAACAATCAGGAGCCGAAAATGGCTTCCGCAGGCAGCAGGATCACTGCCAACGACTTGTTTATCAAGGTGACAGCCAACAAACGGCGCGTGCACGAGCAGGAACCAATCTTGCTTACTTACAAGGTCTACTCATTGGTGGATCTCACACAGCTCGAGGGCAAGATGCCGGATCTGACCGGTTTTCATTCCCAGGAAGTACCGTTGCCCCAGCAAAAGAGTTTCCATCTTGAACGTGTCAACGGCAGGCCTTATCGTGCTGTGACATGGAGCCAGTATGTCATGTACCCGCAGATGACAGGTAAACTACAGATTCCGAGCATCACCTTCAAGGGCATTGTGGTGCAGCAAAACCGCTCCGTTGACCCCTTTGAGGCATTTCTCAATGGAGGATCCGGCTATGTTGAGGTGCATCGTAATATTGTTGCACCGGGACTTACCGTGCAGGTTGACCCGTTACCAGCCAAGCCCGCTGGTTTCTCCGGCGGCGTGGGCAAGTTCAATATCTCTGCTCAGCTGTCCAAGAAAGAGGTGAAGGCTGGTGACCCCGTCACGCTCAGGATTGTCGTAGGAGGTAATGGCAACCTCAAGCTCATCAAGCAGCCAGAGGTCAATTTCCCGAAAGACTTCGACAAGTATGACCCGAAGGTAACTGACAAGACCAAGCTGACATCCACAGGCGTGGGTGGCAACATGATCTATGACTTCCTCTTTGTACCGCGTAACCAGGGGACTTATACCATCCCGGCCGTGTCGTTTATCTACTACGATACGGATCTGAATGCCTACAGGACCATTAAGACACAGCCCTTCAAACTGACGGTTGACAAAGGCGATGGCAGCAGCAGTTCGTCAGACTACGATGCACAGAAGGTCAACGACATTCACGACATCATGCTCGGCAAGTGTGAGCAGCGGCAGATGGGCAATTACTTCTTTGGCTCTACGTTGTGGTGGATCTCTCTGCTATTGCCTCTGATAGCCTTCATCGTACTGCTCGTCATCTTCCGCAAACGTGCACTGGATCATGCCGATGAGGTGAAGATGCGTGGTAAGAAAGCCAACAAGATCGCCCGCAAGCGTCTGAAGAAAGCCAGCAAGCTCATGTTCCAAGGCAAGGGCGCAGCTTTCTACGATGAGGTGCTTCGTGCGCTGTGGGGTTATGTGAGCTATAAACTCAACATCGCCGTGGAACAGCTCAACCGCGACAACATCACAGAGAGACTGCAAGAACACCAGGTCGATGAGGACACCGTAGGCAAGTTCATCTCAGCACTTGATACTTGCGAGTATGAGCGCTACGCCCCTGGTGATGTCTCAGGCAATATGGAGAAGACCTTCAACAGTGCGATGACCGCCATCGAAGAGATCGAAGAAGCCATGAAACGCCAACCGAGGCGCAAGGCGTAAGTGATAATCAGAAGAATGTAGTTATTGAAAGAAAACATTTTGAAAGTGATCACGATGAAGAATCATATCTCAATCATAGCAAACAGTGTCTGCCGCCTGCTCCTGATCGTAGTGGGTTTGTTGACGACCACACTGTCCTCGGCCATCACCAAGGACAACGCTGATACAGCCTACAAACAAGGCAAATACCAGCAGGCCATCATCGACTATCAGGAATTGCTCCGGGGAGGAGTCTCGGCAGAACTGTATTACAACTTGGGCAACGCTTATTATCGCAGTGACAACATTGCTCAGGCGATCTTAGCCTATGAGCGTGCCGCCCAACTCTCACCGGGCAATAGCGACATCCGCTTCAATCTGCAGTTCGCTCGCGCCAAGACAATCGACAAGATCGTGCCTGACAATGAGATGTTTTTTGTGACCTGGTACAAGCGCCTCGTCAATTTCACGAGTGTCGACAACTGGGCGCGTACGGGCATCGTTGCCATCGTGCTGGCTCTGCTGCTCATGCTCGCTTATCTCTTTGGCCCCCGTTTGATGGTTCGCAAGGTAGGCTTCTACGGCAGTGGTGCTGCACTGTTGCTGTTTGTGTTCACTACTTTCTTTGCCTGGCAACAGAAACGAAACTTAGAGCAGCATTGTTGCGCCATCATCATGACGCCTTCTGTGACCATCAAGAAGACCCCCGTTGCCAACGGCACGGATGCTTTCGTGCTTCACGAAGGCACAAAGGTAGAGATCACCGACAAGAGTATGAAAGCCTGGTACGGCATTGAGGTCGGTGACGGACGTGAGGGCTGGATACCAGCCTCGCAAGTAGAGATCATTTAATCATTGTCGGCAATCATGGCGTTGGATGGACTGATAGCTTTCGATCAGCATTTGCTGGTGATGCTCAATGGCAGTAATTCCATGTTTTGGGATCACTTGATGCTCTTGCTCACCAATGGAGTGACATGGATTCCATTGCTGGTCACTTTGTTCTTTCTTGTGATGAAGAATAACGAGACGATGGTACAGATCGGTCTCGTGGTGGGTTGTGTGTTGCTGGGTGTCTTCCTTTCCGGAGGCATCAACGACCTGCTCATCAAGCCGTTGGTGGGGCGGTTGCGTCCCTGTGATGATCCTTTGCTGAAATACAGTGTCGATGTCGTCGACAACTATCGTGCATCGGGCTTTAGTTTCTTTTCGAGTCATGCTGCCAACACCATGGCCATAGCCGTGTTCATGATGTGGCTGGTGCGCAGTCGATTATTGAGTATCACGCTTTTCTGCTGGTCGCTTCTCAATGGCTGCACCCGTGTGTACCTTGCACAGCACTTCCCACTGGATGTGTTGGTCGGTTGGCTGTGGGGTGCCGTCATGGGCAGTGTGGCCTATCTCATTTTCTATAAACTATATAATAAGGTGAGTCCGCCCATCAACTACATCTCCTCGCAATATACCACAACGGGTTACAGCAGTGTCGACATCCATAATGTCATGCTCGTGCTGGTGCTCACGATCAGTGTGGTAATCATCGGCGTGCTGTTATCGATGTCGGGTACTTATTAAGTGACAGAATTAGACTTCCTACAAAATCATACAATCAGACAATGGATACAAAACATATACACATCAGTGATTATAATTACGACTTGCCAGACAGCCGCATTGCCAAGTTCCCATTGAAGGAACGCGACCACAGCAAGTTGTTGATCTACGACCGCGGAACGGTCGGAGAAGATATTTTCTACCATCTTCCAGCGCATCTGCCCTCAGGTGCATTGATGGTTTTCAACAATACACGTGTCATCCAGGCCCGTATGCATTTCCGCAAAGAGACGGGGGCGCTCATCGAGGTCTTCCTGATGGAGCCGGCAGAGCCCGCCGATTATGAGCAGATGTTCCAGACCACGCAGAAATGCAGTTGGCTTTGCATGGTGGGAAACCTGAAGAAATGGAAAGAGGGCACGTTGCGCCGTGACTTTGAGATCAAAGGCCATAAGCTCACCCTCAACGCCACTATGGACCGCAGCAAGACGGCCGAGAAGAGTGGCGGCACCAACTATTGGGTGGACTTTGAGTGGGACAACAGTCAGATCAACTTTGCTGATATCCTTGAGGCAGTCGGCGAGTTGCCCATTCCGCCGTATCTCAATCGCGAGACACAGGAAAGCGACAAGACCACCTATCAGACCGTATACTCCAAGATCAAGGGCAGTGTGGCTGCTCCGACGGCAGGACTTCATTTCACCGACCGCGTCCTCAAGGATCTCGACGCCCATGGCATTGTGCGTGATGAGGTGACGCTGCATGTCGGTGCAGGCACATTCAAGCCAGTCAAGTCGGTTGAGATCGAGGGACACAATATGCACACAGAGTATATCGTAGTGCACCGCCATACCTTTGAGCATCTTCTTGCGCATCACTGCCGGGCGATCGCCGTGGGAACGACCAGCGTTCGCACCCTGGAGAGCCTTTACTATATGGGTGTGAAGGCCTTGTCCAATCCGTCGATCAGTGAGGAGGAGCTCCATGTCAACCAATGGGAGCCCTATGATCTGCCGCACGACGAGCAAGGTCTCGTCATCCTTGACGGAAAGAGCGTCAGTGTAGAGGCAGCCATTCAAGCGCTTCTTGACTATCTCGACCGTGACGGCCTCGAAGCGCTGCACTCCAGCACGCAGATCATCATCGCACCGGGATATACCTATAAAATTGTGAAGATGCTCATTACCAATTTCCATCAGCCTCAGAGCACACTCTTGTTGTTGGTCAGTGCCTTTCTCCATGGCGATTGGCGCAAGGTCTATGACTATGCGCTCAGTCATGACTTCCGCTTCCTGAGCTATGGTGATTCCAGTTTGTTAAAAGTTTAAGTGTATGAAGATAGGAGACAAAGTTAGTTTTCTCAGTGAGGTCGGCGGCGGAAAGGTGGCCGGTTTCCAAGGCAAGAATATCGTATTGGTCGAGGACGAGGATGGTTTCCAGATCCCGATGCCCGTCAATGAGGTCGTCGTCGTTCGGCAGGACGACTACACCACTGCCAATGTCATCAACAAACGTGCTGAGGCAGAGGAGCACCGTGCACAGGAGACTCCGTTAAACCGCGGCAGCCGGTCAGTGAAAGCTATGATGCAGGATGGCCAGGACGAGGAAGTGGACATGACCATAGAAGACACCGTTGACGACACGAAAGAGGTGACCTACCGTCCACAGGCTGTGGAGCGCAAGGGCGGCAACCAACTTTCGGCCTATCTCGCCTTTGTTCCGGATGATGTCAAGGAACTCATCAACAATCCACGCTTCACCGTGAACCTCGTCAATGACTGCAACTATTACCTCAAGTACACCTATCTCCAGGCCGAAGGCAACAGTTGGACGGTGCTCTCTGAGGGTGAGGTAGAACCCAACACCGTGCTGATGCTCGGTGAGCTCGGGCGAGAGGATGTCAATCACCTCGATCGTGTAGCCGTGCAGCTCATTGCCTATAAACGAGATAAGTCCTTTATTCTCAAGCCTACGGTCGACGTGCAACTGCGTATCGATCCTGTGAAGTTCTACAAGGTGCACACAATGACAGTGACCGACTTTTTTGAAGCGCCTTGTCTGCTCTACACGCTCGTAGAGAACGACAAAGTCGCCCGGCCACTGGTATTGGACGCCAAGAAACTCAAGGAAGAGATGTACGCCGGCAAACCGCAGGACAGCGACAGGCAGGCACCTACCGCCCGTCAGCGCGAGCAACTCGTTAGCAGATATACCGACGACCAAACCAAGGGCAACAAACGCAACTCTCCTTACATCCGCCACCGGGGGCTTGATGACGCCCTCGTCGTCGATCTCCATGCAGAAGAGATCCTTGACAGCACACAGGGAATGAAGCCCGGTGAGATTCTCGACTATCAGCTCAAGATCTTCCGCGACACGATGAACAGCCATCTCGCCCATAAAGGACAGAAGATCGTGTTTATCCATGGCAAGGGCGAGGGTGTGCTGCGACGTGCCATCATCAATGATCTCACCTACCGCTACAAAAAATGTACCTACCAGGACGCTTCGTTCCAGGAATATGGCTACGGAGCGACGATGGTCACCATCAATTCTTAAACCAGACAAAGATGAAATACGGTTATATCAAGGTGGCTTCGGCTGTGCCAGAGGTCAGTGTTGCCAACTGCAGTGCCAACGTCAAGCACATCGAGTCGCTCATTGCCCAAGCCGAGGGGCAGGGCGTGGAGATCATCGTCTTCCCGGAGTTGTGCATTACCGGCTACACTTGTCAGGATCTCTTCCGGCAGCATCTCTTGCTTGATGCTGCCGAGGTGGCTGTCATGCGCCTGCTGGAATTCACCACCCAACTCGACATCATTGCCATCGTCGGGGCGCCCGTGGCCGTGGGAGACCTGTTGCTCAACTGTGCCATCGTCATTCAGAAAGGCCATGTGCTGGGTATCGTGCCGAAGACCTACTTGCCCAATTACAGTGAGTTCTACGAGAAACGTTGGTTTGCCTCCGCACAGGATCTCCGTCCGTGCACGTTCCACTTTGCGGGTCACTCCGTTTCCATCACCTCCACGCCACAGCTCTTCCGCACGATGGACGGTGCCACCTTTGGTGTGGAGATCTGTGAGGATGTGTGGGCACCAACGCCGCCCAGCAACCATCTCGCGCTGGCCGGGGCCGACATCATCTTCAATCTCAGTGCCAGCGACGAGCTCATTGGCAAACACGACTACTTGATGAGTCTGCTCAGCAACCAGAGTGCGCGTACCATGAGCGGATATGTCTACAGCAGTGCAGGTTTCGGCGAGAGCACACAAGACGTAGTCTATGGCGGCAATGCTCTGATCTATGAAAACGGCAAACTGCTGGCCGAGGGAGAACGCTTCGCTTTGCAGCCACAGATCAAGACGGCACAGATCGATGTGGAGTATCTGCGGTCGGAACGTCGCATGAATACCACCTTTGTCAATGCCCAGCGCCGGATGATCCAAGAGGATATCCGCGTGGTGGACGCAGACGCTGTTGATCATCACGACTTTGTCTTGGAGCGCACCATCAACCCCCATCCTTTCATTCCGCAAAGTGGCGACATGGAGCGATCCTGCAATGAGATCTTCTCCATACAAGTGATGGGACTCGCACGCCGCATTGTCCACACCCACGCCAAGACGGTGATCGTCGGCGTCAGCGGTGGACTGGACTCCACTCTGGCATTGCTGGTCTGCGTCAAGACGTTTGACAAGCTCGGCATGGACCGTAAGGGCATTGTCGGCGTCACCATGCCGGGCTTCGGAACGACCGACCGTACTTATCACAACGCCATCAGTTTGATGACATCGCTCGGTGTCACCATCCGGGAAATCAGCATTGCCAAGAGCGTCACCCAACACTTCGAGGACATCGGGCACGATATTGCCGTACACGACGTCACTTATGAAAACGGACAAGCACGCGAGCGCACGCAGATCCTCATGGATCTTTCCAATCAGCTCGGCGGTCTGGTCATCGGCACCGGCGACCTCTCTGAGCTGGCACTGGGATGGGCCACCTACAACGGTGACCATATGAGCATGTATGGCGTCAACGCTTCCATACCGAAGACACTCATCAAATATCTCGTGGAATTCGTGGCGAAGACAGTCGATGACAAGAGTGCTTCCACGCTCTTCGACATTATCGCTACACCCATCTCGCCCGAGCTGATACCGGCCGACGAGCATGGCAATATCAAGCAAAAGACGGAGGACCTCGTAGGCCCCTATGAATTGCACGACTTCTTCCTGTATTACTTCCTGCGCTGTGGCTTCAGTCCGCGCAAGATCTACATGTTGGCCTGCCACGTCTTCGATGGTACGCATCCGCAGGAAGGCGTTGCCATCTATTCCGACGACACGATCCGTCACTGGCTCCGCACGTTCTGCCGCCGCTTCTTTGCCCAGCAGTTCAAGCGCTCCTGCCTGCCCGACGGCCCCAAGGTCGGTTCGGTGAGTCTCAGCCCGCGTGGCGATTGGCGTATGCCGAGCGACGCGCAGTCCGATATGTGGCTTGAGGAGTAAGCGCCTCTTCACGCTTCATCGTAGGAGAACCGAGACATTTCTTATCAAGAAACGATCAAGCCCCGGACGCATCCTTTTGATGTGCCCGGGGCTTTGTTTGTTTATGTTGTTGTGTTGATTGGCTACAGATCTACGGCCCAACGTTTGTGATTCCTACAAATCCTGCTTAGTTGTGGAAGTAGAACATGGCCACACGCGTGCTTGTGAGCAGGTTGGTGGGATTGGTTTTGCCATCGGCATCGAGATAAATGCCGCCACAGCCTATCTGACAGAGGATGTTTTTGCTGCCCTTGGCCCCAAGTGAGTAGGGATAGCCAGAGTAGAAGGCCAGTGTGATCTTGTGTGGTGTGCCGTCAACGACGGTGGTGAAAGACAAGGTCTGCGGGAAGATGAGGAACTGTACGGGGGAGAGCTGATAGAAATAAGTATTGCATTTCAGCTGCAGAGCAGGCGCTGCATCCAGACAAGCCTTTGCTGTGGCATCCGCAACAAAGTGCGCCAGCGAGTTGACATGGAAGTTGTCGATATACAGCGTGGAGTCGTTGGCGAAGTTGGCCCGGCTCGGCACAGAGTCATACTTGGCGGAAGTTGCAGAGAAGATGGAGTCGAGATAGACCAACTGGCCATCGTGGCTGCCGGCAACAGCCTGGTAGGCACTGTGTTGCTCGGCCGGAGTCAGTCCCGAGTTGTTGTCGTCGTCATCATTCATGCATGATGTCATGGTCAGTGCTGCGAACAAGCACAGCAACAGCGTAAAGATTGAAGTTTTTTTCATTTCTTTGTTTTATTATTGACTGATATGTTTCTAATGATCAAATGCAAAGTTAGGGAAAAACTTGCATGTTGGGCAGAAAAAAAACAAAAAAATCCGTCCACTCAGCATTCAACTCAGTGGACGGACTTTGTTTTCTACTCTTTTTTGGGGTCAATTATTCTGTTGTATAGATCCAGTAGACAAATGCTACGATCGCGATGGCAGCAATGGTGAGAACGAAGAACAGGATTTTCTCCGTCTCGTTTTTTATTTTGATGCTGCGGAGCGCCCGCCTTTTTGTCACCTCCGACTCATCGACATGGTGATGGTGGTGATGATGGTGATGATGAGTCGATACTGTTGAAGTTGTGGATTCTTTTTCTTGTATTGAAGTCATGCAAATTTGAGTTTAAAAACGGAAGTCGAGCTGCACGTCAATCATGTTGTAGTTGGATTTTGCCAGCGTTCGGTCATTGATGCGCATGTACTCCGCGTTGAGTTGTACATTCTTATTGAAAAGATAGTTAAAACCTGCTTCATATTGTGTGCGGCTCGATCCCCATTCCGCAGCCTTGCGATAGAGATCATAGCGGGCCTTGGCATACAGCTTCTTGCTCACCACAGGAGCGATGACGAGTGCGTAGTAAGCATCGGCCTTGTTGCCGATAGCCTCGTTGACGGTGCAGTCGCTCGTGCTGTTGCTGTTGCTTTCTGAGACTTTGAAAGCCTTGCCGGTGGAGTGAACATATTCTGTGCGGAAAGTCCAGTCACTGACTTTGTATTCTCCGGAGATGGCGTAGCGGTGCTGCGGCAATTTGCGTACTTCGCTCTTGTGCTCGCCGCTCTCGTCGGTCCAGTTGCCTTTGCGGGCATAGGAACCTTCGCTACCAAAGACACCGATGCGCATGCCTTCGACGGGCATCACCCAAATGCCGCCGATGAGATCTTTCTGCTGGTCGACATCCTTGGTGTTGATGCCTTGGCCATTGTACACGCCTACCTGATAATGCAGCAAGTTGCGCTTCTGAGCGTTGGGCAGGAAGTCGCCCTGCACCTGCACGCCGATGTCACGCCCGTTGCTGGCTTTGACACCACTGCGGTCGGAGAAATAGCAGAGCTTGTTGATGGCCTGAGAGTAGCTGAAGAAGCCTTGATCAATGGGGTGCATAGGATTTTCAAAGGTAAATGCACGCTTGAACTGTCCTACTTTCACTTTGAAAAAACTATATTTCTGCCATTCCGTGAACGCGTCTACCACACGGGGTGAGTTGCCCAAGGTCGAGGTGTTGCCGTTGAACTGCAACTGCACCTTCCAGTACCAGTCGTGCTGGATGCGTCCCTCCAACGCGATTCGACCCAGTCGCAGGTTGAATGAGTTGGACTTTGCGTTGTCTTGGTCGCTATATTGATATTGTGTCATCACATAGCCCGAGAGCTTGATGTCGTTGATCCATTGCGGCAACTTTGTTTCGGCATGGGCAGCAGTCGCCAGACTCAATGCTGACAATGCCACAGCAAAAAGTTTTTTCATATTTTCGTTTTTTTATGTCTCTTTTGATTCAGACCCCTATGCTCAATCAATCGGCGTGGAAGCGCCTTGGTTATCAATAAGCTGATAATCTTTGCAAAAATAGCTAAATAATATGAGGTTTGCACGTTCTTATTAAAATATTTTTTCAAGAGTAGAAAAAAACTATTTTTCTTTTGGAAGTATCGAATATTTATCGTACCTTTGCACCCGCAATTCAGAAATCACTTTTTTGCTGATGCGAAGGCAAGGCAAGGTGAAAGAGAAAGAGCAAGCGGGGTGTAGCGCAGTCCGGTAGCGCTCCTGGTTTGGGACCAGGTGGTCGCAGGTTCGAATCCTGTCGCCCCGACACAGAAAAAGAGCTTCTCATTTTTTGAGAAGCTCTTTTTCGTTGTATATACTGGATTTGATCGTTGTGCTTGCAGCACGCTTATGCCGTGCTTGCCCCATTCACACTCGTTTCGTGCATTGACCGCCTCTTGATGAGCCGGCGCCTGACGGGCAGAGGCTTATCTGGCGTGTGCCACCCCCTCGTTGAGAGAAGGGGTGGGTGTGAGAGACTTTTCTACTCTGCTTCTTCCCGCTTTTCGATGTCCTGCATGAGTTTGAGGGCGTCGACATACTGTTCAATGCCCTGTGCCACCTCCTGTGCCGCTTTCATGGCGAGCACAACGGTCTGTGGCCGGTGCACGACATCGCCGCCTGCGAAGACGCCGCGTCGGGTGGTCATGCCAAAGGGTCGGTCCAGGATCTTGACATAGCCTTTCTCGTCGACTTCGATGCCGTCGGTAGTGGACACGATGCGGTTGGCGGGTCGTGAGCCGATAGCCAGGAAGATGCGGTCAAAGTGTTCTTCGCGGTCGCCGTCCTCGGTGTGTATGGTCACACTGCCCAGTCGTCCGGGCTCACCGGCAATGAATTCTGTGACACTCGACTTCCACCAGAACTTCACGCCCTCATTGATGGCTTCGTCATACTCACTCTTGATGGCGGGCATCTCCTCCTGTGTGCGGCGGTAGATCACGGTCACGTCGGCACCTAAGCGAATGGCGGTGCGGGCTGCGTCCATGGCGACGTTGCCGCCGCCGATGACGCCGACGCGCTCACCGGCCCGTAGCGGCACCATGTTGCGGGCGATGGCGCCTTCCTGGTAAGCATTGAACTGATGGAGCAGATAGGTCGACTGGCTCACACCGTGGAGTTTGGCGCCCGGCACGTCGTCCATGTTCTGTGGCACTGCCGTGCCTGTGCCCATGAAAATCGCATCGAAGCCATGGGCGAAGAGATAATCGACGGTGATGCCATTCTCGCCCACCATGGTGTTGGTGATGAAGTTGACACCGAGCTCTGCAATCTTTTCGATCTCGGCTCTGACCACGGTCTTGGGCAGACGATATTCGGGAATGCCAAACATCAGCACGCCGCCCGGCTCTTCCAATCCTTCATAGATCGTCACGCTGAAGCCCTTGCGTGCCAAGTTGCCGGCAACGGTCAGTCCGGCAGGTCCCGAACCGATGACAGCGATGTTGCCGCGTGTCTTCTGTGGCAGTTTCTCGCGCTGCAGGCGCATCGTGGTGTCGAAGTCGGCAATAAAGGCCTCCAGACTTCCGATCTTCACCGGGTTGCCCTTTTTGTTGAGTACGCAGTGGCCCTGGCATTGCTTCTCATGCGGACAGACACGTCCGCAGATGGCAGGGAGATTCGAGGTTTCGTTGATGATCGCCATAGCGTCTCCTAGATTGCCCTTGGACAGTTGATGGATAAAAGAGGGGATGTCGTTGCCGATGGGACAGCCCTTGCGGCACATGGGCACTTTGCAATGCAGGCAGCGCTTGGCTTCTGTGATAGCTTCCTGCATCGTCAATGGCTGCGGAGTGCTATAGTCGATTTGTTCTTTTTTCATTTCTTTTTTGAAGTTGGGTTATTTAGGCATTAGCCATGAATGGTTTGTTTTGTTATATAGACATTACAAAATTACGTATTATATCTATAGGTTTCATGGATTTAATCTATAAATTAAATAAAATTAACCAATAAGTGCTTGCCTGCTGATTTCTTTTCGTGCGGGATGGAGCGTATCACAGCCACTTGGGTTACAGGTGTCTATCTCATTTGTCAATCTAACTGACATTTTTGCGCCATCATGGCTGCGATTTTCTGAAACAAAGTAAAGTTGGGTACGAAAAACTCGAAAAATTAATGGATATTGTAATTACTTGATAATCAATACGATATAAGAATAAGCAATAAACGACAATATTTCGGCGGCATGTTTTCAATGGTGATAGCTGCTCAAATACCGCTTTTTAAGCGCCATTTCAGTGTTTTTTGATCATCATCTCGGTTGTTTATTGCTGTCATCTCAATTGTTTGATGCGGTCATCTCGGTTGTTTGTCAGTGTCATCTCGATTGTTTGATGCGGTGATATTGGTTTTTTCTTCATTTCACAAGCGTATTTCGCAATGAAGGCCCCCTGCCGTTTCGCTAGAATGAAAGTTGGCAGAGCAGGTGTTTTGTAAAGAAAGAAACATATGGAGTGATGGATAGGAGCAAAAAAAGGATGGGCCGGTTGGCTCATCCTTTTTTTTTCGTTTCATTGCGTGATGCTTCTTTTCATCGTCTACTTGACCTTGAAATGAAACCAGTCAACGGCGACCGACCCGCCCAACTGCTTCGTGGCGTAGTTGTACAGGCCGAAACGCGTGCCCATGAAAAAGCGGCGGTAGTCAAAGACAAGCTTGAAATTGCGCAGCACTTCGGTCCAGTGCTTGCCGTCGAGGCTGTAGGCCAGAGCGGCAACGTCTTTGTGGAGTCGGAAATCGGCCGTTACCTTCAAGTAGACGATGTCGTGTTTGAGGGGCTGGCGGTATACTTCGTGACGATGATCAGCCAGTATTTTGTGGTCTTTGGCTTCCATCTCAACGGAGTCGGTTGTGGCTACGATATATTTTCGATTGCCTTCTTTCACGACCGAGAGCAGGGCAGCATCGTTTTGGAAGGCGCAGAAGCCAGCCACATCGCCGTCGCGCATCTTGCTGACATCCATGCGTACGATGGCCTCGTTTTGTGGTCCCATCATGCGTGTTGTCAGTGTGTTGCGTGCCAGGAAGATGTTGGGAGCCACCGATGCGGTGTGCAGTGTCAGCCAACCGCGCCGCTCGGTGAGTGACCAGGCCTTGTTCACGGGGTTGTGGTTCCATTGCCAGTCAAGACTCAGCTTGGCAGAGCTGAACGCATCGCTGTTGACGATCTGCGACTTCTTGCCGCCTTTGAGCGGTATTTGCATCGAGGCGGGCACGATATCGACCTTGGGCCAGCCATCCCTCCAACTGACCGGAGAGAGCGTCGGCACACGTCCCACACCGCCACGATCCTGGAAGATCAGTGCATACCACTGGCCATCGGGCGTGTCGACGATGGTGCCCTGACCGACACCGCCGTATCCTGCGAACTCCGTCTCGAGCATCACACGCTTGGTGTATGGCCCTTGGATGTTGTCGGCACGGTAGACGACCTCGCGGCGGGGATGGCCCTGTGTCCAGGAGATCATCTGCAAATAGTATTTCCCGTTGTGCTTGATGACGCGCGATCCTTCGAGCAGTCCCTTCTCCTCACTGTCGCGCTGGAAGAGCTGACGGTGAGATCCCTCCACGACACGCTTCAGGTCATGGCTCAACTCCACCATCTCGCCGGTGCCGTAGAAGACATAGACCCGGTCATCCTCGTCGAAGAACAGTGTCGCATCATGGAAGTGAGGCAGACGGCTGACCAGCGTCCAAGGACCTTCGGCCTTCCTGGCGGTCAGGATATAGGTCTCGCCACCGGGATGATCGTTGGGGGAGAAGAGCGCATAGAACTGGCCTTTGTGATACTTCAGCGAGGTCGCCCACTGACCACGGCCGTAGACGGTGCCCTGCTCCATATTGTATTTGGGTGAGTCGGTGAGCTTGTCAAAGAGGTAGCCCACTGTCTGCCAGTTGACAAGATCACGGGAATGCATGATCGGCCCACCCGGCATGAGATGCATGGTCGTCGAGACCATGTAATAGTCTTTGCCCACGCGGATGACATCCATGTCGGGGACATCAGACCAGATGACTGGATTGGTGAAGGCCGCCGTCTGAGATGGCAACGGTCTGGTCTGTCGGCTCACCGCCTTCCTGGTGGTCTGTGCTGCCATCACCGGCATGGTTATGCCGGCACAGAGCAGCAGAGCATAGATTGCTTTTATGTTCATTTGTTCTTTGTTTTGGTTGATATGATGGTCTTATTTCTTTTTCCTGTCACAATGGTGATCTTTTCCAGCACGACACCCGGGTCGAGTGGGGCAAAGACCAATTGGTGGATGCCGTCGGACTTTTCTGATAAAGGCAGCCGGAGCGTCATTGTCACGATGCGCCGGGCCACGGTGGGGTAGTAGACGCTGTAGATATTTTCCGGTTTCTCATTGAGGTTGGCATTGAAGTTCACTGTCTTGCCGCAACCGTCGAGGCTGACTTGGTATCTCAGTCCCCCCTGATTGAGGAAGTCGAGCGTGGACTTTGTGGTGATGCAGACCGTCACGCTGTCAGTGGCTGACAGCCCTCGGAAGCGATATTCCAGTTGCGCGCCCTTGACCGGTGCGGTCGTGGGTCGCAGCGTCATGGCACCGAGAGAAGGACCCATGAATGGGATATGGATCCATCGGGCCTTTTCTGCATCGAGTTTGCGATAGTAGCGCTCGGCCTCGAGCACCACTTTGCCGTGTGCAGCATCGATGATCCATCCGTTGCTGCGCGGCTCCACGGCATAGAGCTTCGGCAGCATGTCGTGGGGGAAGTTGTCGTTCCATGTCGTGTAGCCAATGTGTTTTTGGATCATCATGCCGTTCCATTTCCCGCCAGCGATGTCGTGATTATAGGCCGCACAGAGCAGCGAGTCACGGCGGAAGTCCTGTCGGCACCGTTCCGCCCACGTGTTGGCCTCGGGGTTGCCTTGGTGATAGAGCTGATGATTCATGGCTTGGGCATAGTACATGTCATAGAGATTGGCCATCGCCTGCACGGGGAAGAGGATCAGCTCTTGGTAGGCATCACGGCAGTTCTCGGGCAGTGTTGCGTATTGGCGCAGGGCATCCCGCTCCAGCGCAGCATAGTCGTTGACGACCTTTTCCCACTCTCCGTCACTGAGACTGTAGGTCGATGCATCGAGCATCTCAGCCGTGCAGCGCCCGGCATATTTGCCTTGCAGGTTGAGGATCCTTGCCGCCTCTTGGGCCTGGTCTTGCCCGAAGGCTGCGGCACAGAATTGCCGGGTGTGATCCAGGAGGTTGTCGGCAGTGAAGGCGGTGGGGTTCCAGGCCATGTCGATGAACAGCTGTATGGGATATTCCATGGGTTTCAGATCTCCCACATTGAGGATCCACAGGCGGTCGATGCCGTTCTCGGCAGCCAGAGAGAGCTGTTCCCACATGTTCTGCGTCGGCGTGACATTGATCCATTTCGAGTTTCTCGGGGCACCGACGTAGTCGACATGATAATAGAGTCCCCAACCGCCTTTGCGGTTGCGCTCTTTGGCCTTCGGCACACGGCGCACGTCGCCCCAGTTGTCGTCGCACAGCAACAGCGTCACATCATCGGGCACGCGCAGTCCGGCGTCGTAGTAGTCCATCACCTCTTTATAGAGTGCCCACACCTGCGGCACCTCGCTGGCCTTTTTGCCGCGCTCTTTCTCGATGATGCGGCGCTGGTTGCGGATGATCTTCTTCATGAGCTGTATGTTGGTGCTCTCGCTCATGGCCATGTCGCCGTCGCCCCGCATGCCAATGGTGACGATGTCTTCCGTGGCTTTGTTGCGGCGGACGCCACCGGCCCAGAACGAGTCAAGAGCTGCTTGGTTGGTGGTGTAGTCCCACTTTCCGCCTGCCGCGATCCTGGAGGCGCGGTCTTGTGGTTCGACGTTGGGATTGTCGGAGTGGTTGTGCCATTCCTTTTGTGAGCGGCACATCGGTTCGTGGTGTGAGGTTCCAATGATGATGCCTCGGTCGTCGGCCGTTTTGCTGTTGAGCGGATCATCGGCGTAGAAGGCCCATCCCCACATGGCAGGCCACATGAAGTTGGCTTTCAGCCGCAGCAAGAGTTCAAAGACGCGGTCATAGAACTGGTGCCCGCCATAGTTGGTACCATAGGTGTTCTTCACCCATGTCGTCAGGCACGGTGCCTCATCGTTGAGAAAGATGCCACGGTACTTTACTCTTGGCGAGGGCTGGTTTTGCCGGCCGGCGCTATATATCATATGGTCTTGGTGCTTCACCGGCACGTCGGCCCACCAGTACCAGGGCGAGACGCCCATCTCACGGCTGAGCTCATAGATGCCGAAAATGGTACCGCGTTTGTCGGAACCAATAATGACCAGGTTGCCGTCCACGACATCGATGAGATAGCTCTCCCATTGTCCACGGAGCTTCCTGACGTCGATTTTGTGGGCTTTCACCATTTTGTCGATGAGCCGGCTCTTGCCTAAGGTGCCCGCGACGATGCTGCCTTGGGCGGGCATGAGGCCTGCTGACCAGAAAGTCAATGGCGCTGCCTGGCCGCAGACGCGACGGACATCGTTGCTCAAGTCGTGTGCCGCCAGTCTTACACCCTTCCAGTCGGCCGTGTCCACCACGATGGTGGCAGGGCGATGGCCGGGCGTGGCGATCTCAAAGTCGGTGGCACTCACCCAAAGGGGGAAGAGCGCCAATAAAAATAGGAGTATCTTTTTCATATGGATGTTATTTATTTATCTGATATGTGATGTGTTTTTTGCGGTTTCGGCATAGACGACATATTTCTTGCCACGTTGCGTGTCGAGGTCATACTCATATACTTTCGGTATCTTCACGTCGTTCAGTCGTTGGGTGTGGATGAGTGGCTGTTGGATAGCGGCTGTTGCCAACAAGTCATTGCCGCATGCGCCTTTGGCTGTCCGCAACCCTTTGCCCTTGAGTGGGACATAGGATCTGAGTCGCAGCACACCACCAATCGTGGAGGTGACGGTGGCCTGTGTCAGCCGGCCCTGGCTCCACTGCTCGTCAACGACGAAACCGCCACGGGCGTGCAGCCCCTTGACGTGACCTTTGCGCCATTCGGTGGGCAGAGCGGGCAGGAGGTGCACGGCACCGTCGTGGCTTTGCAAGAGCATCTCGGCAATGCCGGCGGTGAAGCCAAAGTTGCCGTCGATCTGGAAAGGAGGGTGCGCATCGAAGAGGTTGGGATAGATGCGGCCGTTGGGAAACTGACGTTGCAGCGAGTCACAAGGCAGGACATGCAGCATGTTGTCGATGATGTGCAGGGCATGGTTGCCGTCGAGCATTCGCGCCCAAAAGTTGATCTTCCATGCCAGGCTCCATCCTGTGGCCATGTCGCCACGCTGCATGAGCGTCGTGTGTGCGGCACTGAAGAGTTCGGGATGGCTGAATGGCGAGATCTGGTTGCTGGGGTAGAGACCATAGAGATGAGAGATGTGGCGGTGATCATCCTTGGGATTGTCACCGTCGATGAGCCATTCCTGCAATTGTCCATACCGTCCGATCTGCATGGGCGGTAACAGTTTGCGTTTCTCTTTGGCTTCCTGACGGAATGTGGCGTCGGTGTCGAGAAGTTCAGACGCGTGGATGGCCGAGGACAGCACATCAAAGACGATCTGATTGTCCATCGTGCTGCCGGCTGTCACAGACGTATGTTTTCCCATCGGTCCATGCTCGGGACTCACGGAGGGATAAATGATGAATGATGAATGTTGGGTGTTGAGTGATGAATTGAGCGGGCTGGAGGACAGAAACAGACGGAGAGAGTCGTCGGGAACAACCTGACCATAGTCCATCAGGAAACGGGCGGCAGAACGGATGACAGGATACCACTGACGCAGGAAAGACAGGTCGCCCGTGAAGAGATAGTGTTGCCACAGATGTGTGGTCAGCCATGCGCCACCGCAAGGAAACATGCCCCAGTAGGCACCGTCAATAGGGCCGGAGACACGCCAAAGGTCGGTGTTGTGATGGGCCACGAAGCCGCGGCAGCCATACATGGTCTGTGCTGTGCGAGTGCCCGTCTCGCTCAGGTCGTGAATGAGGGAGAAGAGTGGGGGCAGCGTGCTGGGCAGTCCGGTCACCTCGGCTGGCCAGTAGTTCATCTCGGTGTTGATGTTGATCGTGTACTTACTGTCCCAGGGTGCATAGAGTGCTTTGTTCCAGATGCCTTGCAGGTTGGCAGCCTGGCCGCCGGGCTGTGAAGAGGATAGGAGCAGATAGCGGCCATACTGAAACATCAGTTCCACGAGTCGGGTGTCGTGCTGTCGGGCTGCGTGTCGGAGCAGGCTGTCTGTGGACAGAAAGGTCTGTTGCCTTGTCCCGCCCAATGAGAGCGACACATTGTCAAAGCGGGGCATATAGATGGCCAGGTGGCGACGCAATTGCAGAGAATAGTCGCCTTTGAGCGCTTGGGACATGAGTGTATGGGCTCTTTCCCGGGCGTTGCCACTGATGTCGTGATAGTTGACAAAGTTGGTGGCGGCGGTGAGATAGATCGTGGCGGATCGCGCCCCGGTCACGCTGAGGGTTTTCCCATCGTTGCTCACGCTGCCGTCGGTTTTCACTGCCACTTGGCAGACGGCATGCAGCCCGGCTTTCACGCCCTCCTGGCCGACGCCCTCGACGCTCATCTCAAGTCTGCCCTCGTCAGTCCCTATGGTGTTTTTCAAGGGTGAGGACAGTCCTACGGTGAAGGAGAGTACGCCCCGCCGCGAGGCTTCCATGTGGACGGCCATGAAACGACCATCGAATGAGGTGAACACCGTGCGTCGCACCCTGACCCCTTTCACCGTGAATGTCGTGGTGCATACCGCACTGTCGAGTGACAGCCAACGGTGATAAGCTTTCGCAGCTTTCGCTTCCGGCATGTCGATATGCAGCGTGCCGAGTGGCAGAAAACGCATGCCGTTCCTGCCCGTGAAGAAATTGTGGTTGATGACGTGCTCAGCCTTGTCTTCCTGTCCATGGCGGATCAGCTGTCTGACCCATGAGAGTGAGTCCTTGGCGCGTGGCGCATCGTTGTGATGTGGCGAGCCCGACCAGAAAGAAGTCTCGTTCAAGTCGATGCACTCATGGTCTGTTCCCCCATAGATCATACCGCCGATGAAGCCATTGCCTACGGGCAACGCCTCCCACCAGTTGTGGGCCGGTTGATGGTATACAAGTCGCTGCCCTTCGCTCTTATGGCTCTTGGCCTTGGAGGGCAAAGAGATGAGCAGTAGAAACAGAAAGGCGGAAAGGAGCAGAAGATAACCTCCACGGTTGGTATTCCACACAGGATGACGATGAGACAGGCGATACATGACTGTTGTTTTTACTTTGATTGTTTCGTGAATGGCTTCGTTGTAGCAATGATTGGGAATCGATCCCGCAGGCTGCCTGCCATGAAGGAGGCTTGCCGCTTGTATGGGCAAAGTTAGTAAAAATAAAACAAAAAGCATGGATAAAACGTATCAATTTAGTTTAGAAAACGTTTCATCAAATGGCTATGAACTGTTTTACAAAGAATATGATACAAATTTGCCTTCTGTCACACTGTACATAAGTTGTGTGAGTTTTTCCCATTTGTTAGTTTTCTTTGTCAATATCCGAACATTGTTTTGCTTTTCCAAGATTTTTGTGTTACTTTGCATGCAAATAAGATTGATAGCAGCAAAGCATAGTATAGATGAAAGCAATACTCTCCATCACAGGTTCGGACAGCTGTGGCGGTGCAGGCATACAGGCCGATATCAAGACGATCAGTCAGTTAGGTGGTTATGCCCTCACCGCTATTACTTCCATCACCGTACAGAACACGTTGGGCATCCAAGACTATTACGACCTGCCCCCCGAGACGGTCAGAGGACAGGTGGAGGCCATTATCAACGATGTGCAACCCACTGTGGTGAAGGTGGGCTTGATTCGCACGCTTGCCACGCTCAATGTCATTGTGGATCTGTTGCAGAAGTATCGGCCTGACTGCGTGATCTATGATGCGGTCGTGCGCACTACGCAGGGACAGCAGCTGATCCCGGATGATGTTCACGAAATGATCCTGAGACGGCTCTTGCCACTTTGTTCCGTTGTCATCATCGGCAAGGATCAGCCGGTAGGTCCCTTGCCGGCGTCGGTTCATATCTACGCGATCGACGACAATCCACAGCACGGCTATGCCAACGGCTTTTCTTCGGCATTGGCCTGTTTCGTCAGTCAGGGCCATCCTCTCGATGAGGCTTTGGATCGAGCACAGAACTATGTCAACGCTCAGTCGACGTCTGGCTCCAATGCCACGGGCCGTTGCGGAGTGCTTTACCGGCTGTTTCTCGACGCCATTGCTGACCGGGGCGACGAATACCACGATGTCAATTACTATGCAGATCATCTCAATGTCAGTGCCCGCTATCTGGCGCAGGTCACGCACCGCGCTGTAGGGCTCAGTCCCAAGCAGATCGTTGACAGGGAGATGACACGTGTCTTACAGGCATCGCTGCTCTCTTCCACACAGCCCTTGCAGCAATTGGCCTACGACCATGGCTTCACTTCGCAACAGCATTTCACTAAGTTCTTCAAGAAGCAGACGGGAATGACGCCCAGTCAATACCGGATGAGGGCCAAGCGAAGGGCTACAAGTGATTCTGATCATCAGGATAAAGCAAAATAATCTAAGTAAAGAAACAATGGAAAACGACAGACAAACTTTGAACCGCAACTTGGCACAGATGCTCAAGGGCGGTGTGATCATGGATGTGACAACGCCTGAACAGGCTAAGATCGCAGAAGAGGCCGGTGCCTGCGCCGTCATGGCCTTGGAACGTATTCCGGCTGATATTCGTGCGGCCGGTGGCGTGGCTCGTATGAGCGACCCGAAGATGATCAAGGGTATCCAGGCTGCTGTGAGCATCCCCGTGATGGCCAAGTGCCGTATCGGACATATTGCCGAGGCACAGATCTTGCAGGCGATCGACATCGACTACATCGACGAGAGCGAGGTGCTTTCCCCTGCTGATGATGTCTACCATATCGATAAGACCCAGTTCCGTGTGCCTTTTGTCTGTGGTGCACGTAACCTCAGTGAGGCATTGCGCCGCATTGCTGAAGGTGCCACGATGATCCGCACCAAAGGTGAACCGGGTACCGGTGATGTCGTGCAGGCTGTGCACCACATGAGACTGATGCAGAGCCAGATCCGTGAGCTTGTCGCCAAGCGCCCGGACGAGCTCTTCGAAGCAGCCAAGGAATTACAGGCTCCGTATGATCTGGTGAAATATGTTCATGACCACGGTAAGTTGCCTGTGGTGAACTTCGCTGCCGGTGGCGTGGCGACACCTGCCGATGCCGCACTGATGATGGAGCTGGGCGCAGAAGGTGTGTTTGTTGGCAGTGGCATCTTCAAGAGCGGCAATCCACGCAAGCGCGCTGCTGCTATTGTGAAAGCAGTCACCAACTATCGCGATCCTAAGGTGCTTGCTGAGATCAGTGAGGATCTTGGCGAGGCCATGGTGGGCATCAATGCTGATGAGATACAGTTGCTGATGGCCGAGCGAGGCAAGTAATGTCAGGGAGGACAGCCATCTATGACGAAACGTATCGCTGTGCTGGCCCTGCAAGGGGCCTTTATAGAACATGAGAAGATGTTGCACCGGTTGGGTGCAGATGTCTTTGAGATCAGAGAAAAAGCCGACTGGCAGCAGCACAAGGACGGGCTGATCATACCAGGCGGAGAGAGTACGGTCATGGCAAAGCTGCTCGTGGAGTTAGGACTTCACGACGCGGTCCGCAACGACATCGTCGCCGGACTGCCGGTCTTTGGTACTTGCGCTGGCCTGATCCTTCTGTCAGAGCGTGTACGGCAACATGCCGGTGACGAGGTCGAACCGATGTCCGGCGCACTTTCTACCATGGATATCACCACCTGCCGCAATGCTTATGGCCGACAGCTCGGCAGCTTTGCTACTGAAGCAGAACTGAAAGGTATCGGGAAAGTGCCGATGACGTTTATCCGCGCCCCGTTTATCGAGTCGGTGGGTTCTAAGGCAAAGGCTTTGGCAAGTGTCGGCGGACATATCGTCGCTGCACGCCAGGACAACCAGCTCGTCACCGCTTTCCATCCGGAGCTCACCGATGACCCACGTGTGCACGAAGCCTTTTTGAAGATGATATAGCAAGGATAGAAGACTATAGAGACTATAGAAACTATAGAAGCTATAGAAACTATAGAGATTATAAAAACTATAGAATAACTACAAACAAAAATACCCCAAAGCCACCACTATGGTAGCTTTGGGGTATCGCTTTTCTCCCCCCTTGGGGGGAGTTAGAGAGGGGGGGCCCCCCCCCCCCCCTTGTGGATTAGATGATCTCGCTCCAGTCTTCCTTTGTCTTGCGAACGTAAGACATGTAGCGGCGCTTAGCGCTCTTCTCGGTCTCGTCGAAGAGCTCATCAGCCTTGTCAGGGAATGCCTTCTTCAGAGAAGAGAAGCGGACCTCACCCATGAGGTAGTCCTTGAACTTATCCCAGTTAGGCTCCTTAGAGTCGAGCTGGAACGGGTTCTTGCCCTGCTCGGCAAGGCGCGGATCGTAGCGCCACAGATGCCAGTAACCACACTCAACGGCCAGAGCCTCCTCATGCTGTGAGCGGCCCATGTTACGCTTGTCAGCCTTAGAGCCCTTGATACCGTGGTTGATACACGGAGCGTAGGCGATGACGAGAGACGGGCCTGGGTAAGACTCAGCCTCGCGGATTGCCTTCAGTGTCTGAGCGTTGTCGGCACCCATAGCGATCTGAGCCACATAGATGTAGCCGTAGGTAGTCTCCATCAGACCCAGATCCTTCTTGCTCACGCGCTTGCCGCTGGCAGCGAACTGAGCGATAGCGCCTAAAGGAGTAGCCTTGGAAGACTGTCCACCGGTGTTGGAGTACACCTCAGTATCGAGCACGAGGATGTTGACATCCTGGCCCTGAGCCAGCACGTGGTCGAGACCGCCGTAGCCGATATCGTAAGAAGCGCCGTCACCACCGATGATCCACTGTGAGCGCTTCACGAGGTAGTGCTCCAGCGGCAGCAGCTCCTTGCAGAACGGGCAGCCTGCCTCGGCACCCTTCTCGATGAGCGGCTTGAGCTCAGCGGCAGCAGCCTTTGAGCCCTCGGCATTGTCCTTCTCCTCAATCCACTTCTGAGCGGCAGCCTTGAAGTCGTCGGGAGTGTGATCGCCGGCCATAGCCTCGTTGAGCAGTCCGGTGATGCGCTCCTTCATCTTCTTGTTGGCGAGGTTCATACCCAGACCAAACTCGCAGAAGTCCTCAAACAGAGAGTTGTTGAAGGCTGGACCCTGACCCTTCTCGTTCTTGCAGTAAGGAGTGGAAGGAACAGAAGCGGAGTAGATGGAAGAGCAACCTGTAGCGTTGGCAATCATCTCGCGATCACCATAGAGCTGAGAGATGAGCTTCACATAAGGAGTCTCACCGCAGCCTGCGCAAGCACCAGAGAACTCGAAGAGAGTCTGAGCAAACTGAGAGTTCTTAGGACTCTGCTGGATGTCTACGAGATCCTGCTTAGACTTCACATTCTTTACGAGGTACTGCCAGTTAGCAGCTTCCTTCTTCATTTCCTCAGCGTCTGGATCGAACGGCATCATCTTCAAAGCCTTCTCGACCTCACCGGTCTCCTTGTTCTTCTTACCCGGGCAGACATCGGCGCAGTTGCCACAGCCAAGGCAGTCGAGTACTGATGTCTCGATGCGGAACTTCATACCCTTGAGCTGCTTCGGAGCGAGGATGTCGATGGTCTTGCCATCGAAGCCGGCAGCTTCCTTCTCATCCATGACGAACGGACGGATACAGCCGTGAGGACAGCAGTAAGCACACTTGTTGCACTGGATACAGTTGTCGGGATTCCAAGTAGGAACGAAGGCCTCCACGCCGCGCTTGTCGTAAGCGGCAGTGCCAACTTCCCAACGACCGTCAACGGTGTCATGCTTAACGAAGTCAGAAACCTTGAGCAGGTCACCAGCCTGAGCGTTCATCGGACGGACAATCTCCTTAACGAATGCGGGAGCGTCGTCCTCGACCTCTGCGTCATCAGCAAGGTTTGCCCATGCGGGATCAACAGTCAGCTCCTTGTATTCACCGCCGCGATCAACAGCAGCGTAGTTCTTGTCAACGACATCCTGACCCTTCTTGCCGTAAGACTTCACGATGAAGGCCTTCATCTGCTCGACAGCGAGGTCGATAGGAATCACCTTTGTGATGCGGAAGAAAGCAGACTGCAGGATAGTGTTGGTACGGTTGCCCAAGCCAATCTCCTGTCCAATCTTGGTTGCATTGATGTAGTATACCTTGATATGATGCTTAGCGAAGTAGCGCTTCACCTTGTTCGGGATGAAGTTGACGAGCTCCTCACCGTCGAAGATGGTGTTGAGCAGGAAGGTACCGTTGTCGCGCAGACCACGTGTCACATCGTACATGTGGAGGTAAGCCTGGACGTGGCAAGCTACGAAGTTAGGTGTGTTGACCTGATAAGCGCTGTGGATAGGCTCGTCGCCGAAACGCAGGTGAGAGCAGGTGAAGCCACCCGACTTCTTAGAGTCGTAAGAGAAGTAAGCCTGGCAGTACTTGTTGGTGTTGTTACCAATGATCTGCACAGAGTTCTTATTGGCACCGACAGTACCATCAGAGCCCAAACCATAGAACTTAGCCTCGAAGAGAGAGTCACCGCCCATAGGAATCTCCTCGACCTCAGGCAGAGAAGTGAAGGTGACATCATCGACGATACCCACTGTGAAGTGGTTCTTCGGCTCGGGGAGCTCAAGGTTGTTGAAGACAGAAATGATCTTGGCAGGTGTGGTGTCGGAAGAACCGAGACCGTAGCGACCGCCAACGATGAGCGGTTTGCGAGGATCGTCGTAGAGTGCGCTCTTGACGTCGAGATACAGCGGCTCGCCCTCTGCGCCCGGCTCCTTGGTGCGGTCGAGCACTGCAATACGCTTCACTGTGTCAGGAATGGCTTTGCGGATAGCTTCAACAGAGAACGGACGATAGAGGTGGACAGCCACCATACCGACCTTCTTGCCCTGCTTGGTAAGATAATCGATAGCCTCGCGTGCTGCCTCTGTAGCGGAACCCATCAGGATGATGATGTTTTCTGCATCCTTAGCACCATAGTAGTTGAAGAGGTGATACTCACGGCCGGTGATCTTGGAAATCTCAGCGAGGTGCTTCTCAACGATCTCAGGCACCTTGTCATAATAGGCGTTGCAAGCCTCGCGGTGTGTGAAGAAGGTCTCAGGGTTCTCGGCGGTACCACGTGTGTCAGGGCGCTCAGGGCTCATGGCACGGTCGCGGAAACGCTTGATCCACTCTGGATTGACGAGAGGACGGATGTCTTCCATGTCCATGGCTTCAATCTTGTGGTACTCATGAGAGGTACGGAAGCCATCGAAGAAGTTGATGAAAGGTACAGAGCTCTCGAGTGTAGAGAGATAAGGTACGGCAGAGAGGTCCATGACCTCCTGGACGGAACCGGAGCAGAACATGGCGAAGCCGGTCTGACGGCAAGCCATGACATCTTGGTGATCACCGAAGATACAGAGAGAGTGGCTGGCCAGCGTACGGGCAGAGACGTTGAACACACAAGGCAACAACTCACCGGCAATCTTGTACATGTTCGGAATCATCAGCAGCAAGCCCTGAGATGCCGTATAGGTAGAAGTCAGTGCACCGGCTTGCAATGATCCGTGGACTGCACCAGCAGCGCCACCTTCAGACTCCATCTCCTGTACGGAAACAGTCTGACCAAACAAATTCTTACGACCCTTGGCTGCCCACTCATCGACGTGCTCAGCCATAGGAGACGACGGAGTGATGGGGTAGATGGCGGCCACCTCGGTAAACATGTAGCTTACATGAGCGGCTGCGGTGTTACCATCACAAGTCATGAATTTTTTTTCTTTTGCCATTTTGTGAAAAATAGATGATAAAAAGTTGATAATGTTTTTGCGTTATATTTATAAAGGAGTCAGTAGAGCATACCTAATATCCACAAGGGTATTTGGTCGCCATGACCTATGTTCTGATGATATCTGGCGTAGAGCGTGCCACTGACATTGCGGCTTTTGTCTGCTGCCAAGGCGTCGGTGACGCGGAAACGCATCTTGTTGTCGACAAGATAACAGTGGTCTTTGTCGCCCTGATTGACGAGATGGTCCTTCCACAACGTGTTGACGAAGAAGGTCTCCATGACTTCCTGTGTACTGCTGGTAATGGGGTAGATCGCATACATCAGGTTGGGATTGTGCATCATCACCTTTGAGGGCTTCTTGGGAAACTGTTGGCCGGGATAATAGACGAGATTGATCAATCGTGCGTCAGCGAGATATTTGATATAGTTCATCACCGTGGCGCGACTCGTATCTATTTCGTCAGCAAGCTTGCTGATGTTGGGGGCTTGCGGACCATTGAGGGCCAGAAGATAAAAAAGTTTTTTGATCTTGGTCAGATACTTGAGCTCTATCTGCTTGATGAGCAGGATGTCGACTTCTGTCATCATGTTCATGGTCTTCAGCAGGTTCTCCATGAAGTTGCGATTCTCAAGGAAGAAGGGATAGAAACCATGATGGAGATACTCCTCAAAGTAAGGTGTGGGATCCACTCTATTGACGATATTCTTGGCAATCGCCTCGTGATTATTGACGATCTGGTCCAACGTAAGCGGAGCAAAGGAAGTGTGAGCCTTTAGATTGAGGTATTCGCGGAAGGAAAAACCACGGAGATTATAGCTTTTCACTATGCCGTTGAGCTCAGGATTCTCTTCCTTGAGCCGCATGACACTGGATCCTGTAAAGATGATCTTTAGTTTGGGGTATTTGTCGTAGCATTCCCGCAACTCACGACTCCAATTGGGCTGCTTAAACACTTGGTCGATGAGTAGCACCTGTCCGCCTTGGCTGACAAACTCTCCGGCAAAGTCAGCAATGCCGCGTCCTTGGAAATAAAAGTTATTCATATTGACATAGAGACATCTGCGGTCTGTGCTTCCAAAGTGTTCTTTGGCATATTGTAGCAGAAATGTGGTCTTTCCGACGCCCCGTGTGCCCTTGATGCCGATGAGCCGATCGTGCCAGTTGATCTCGTCCATGAGGACGCGTCGGACCGGCGCGGTAGTATGCTCTACCAGATAGGTGTGGGTGCGAAAGAAGGATTCCATAGATATCTATATGTCTGTATTGGTTATACGATGCAAAGATAATGATTAATTTTAATTTTGCAAACCATAGATAGCAAAAACTTTTGTTTTTAGCAAATTTTGTATTATCGTTGTTGTCGGAGATGATCCGTGTTGTTGGATGTGCTGACTTGTTTTCGCAGCTCAACTGACCGGTGGTTGTCATATCGCTTATCCATTCTGAGTTAGTTTGTGTCAGATGTCCCATTTGATCTACACCTTATTATATACTACTCATTCTTGTTATATCATTCTTACGATAAGGCTTGTCAGATCCACTTGTCTTGTTATTTGTCTCAGCTCTGCTTGGGGAGAGTGAATATATATCCTGTGCTCGGCAGACAGGGTAAATGTTGCATCATGAGGCGTTAAACGTTGCACGATACTGTTTTTAAAGCTTTGGATGATACGTTTTTCGTTTGTTTCTTGTATCTTTGCGGTGTGACAAACCCCATACGTGACTAAAAACCACGATCATCATGAGACGTATTCTGCTCTTCTGCTTCATTATGTTCTTCACGGTCTGCCTGCCGGGGAATGTATCAACGTGCGCTTATGCCAGTCCGGAATCTTTTGAGGATTCTGATCTGATGCCTGGCGGCATTCTCTATACCGGCCGCCAACTGGCCAGCAGTGCCGTCAAAGCCGTGTGCCAGGACCGTGATGGCTTTATATGGATTGGTACCGACTATGGACTGAACCGATTTGACGGTTACACCTTCTCACTGTTCCGGCACCAACATAGCGATCCATACAGTGTAGGCAGCAATGAGATCTGCGCTTTGCTGAGTGACAGTCAGGTCAGATTGTGGGTTGGAACGAACAAGGATCTTTCGCGTTATGACATGTCAACGAATCGCTTTGTCCATGTCTCCTTTCCGAAGAACATCTCTCCGCGAGTGTCTGATCTGATAGAAACAAAGAATGGCGATATCTACATCACCACCTCGGGCTATGGGCTGTTTATGATCCCCAAGGGCAGCGATAGGATCGTTGAGGCAACAACGATCAACCGATTGCTTCGTGATCATATCACGGGCCGGCTCTGTGTCGACCGTCAAGGCAACCTATGGCTGACGGGACGTGACAATGCGTTCTATCGAATTATGATGCGAAAGGGCCGTGCGGTCGGCGTGAATCGCTGGATTCTTTCGCAAGGCGATGTTTTTCAGTTCCTTATAGATCGGCAAGGGCGTGTCTTGTTAGTGATGAAGAATGCACTATTGACTTATGATCCACATCGTGGCCGGTTTGTAGATGCTGGTTACCGCTTTACTCAACAGATGCTGTCAGCCGGATTGTCTTGTGCCCGTGAGTCACCTTCGGGTTTTCTTTATGTAGGTACAGAGCGTGGCTTGTATCGTGTGCGTCGTGATGCGCCTCCAGAGCAGGTGAACTTTGTCAGTGATCGCTTCGATCTGAGCAATGCTCCTGTTCATGCATTGAACTTTGATAGGAATGGCAATCTCTGGGTACGCTGTTTCCGCATTGGCATGCTTCTGCTCAATGATCGCCCCCTGCCTTTCCATACCTGGACCTTTCTCGGTCAGCATCCTGCCTATGATGTTGCCCTTTCTTCTGTGACATCTGCCGATGACGGAGGCATGTGGTGCACGGCATGGGGCAATGGACTGTTTCATTTCAATCGTTATGGTATTGTTACGCAGTACATTGGCGATGTTCCCGACGCAAATGTGGTTTATCATGCCCGCGACGGTCACTATTGGGTGGCCCGCGCCAATGGCCTTTATGAGTTGAATCCCTTGACGGGTAGCCTGTCTTTGGTCTTGGCGTGCAATGAAAATAAAGGAGTGATGTGTGATGACGGCTTGGGTACCCTCTTCTTCTCAGTAATGGGGAAGGGTGTGATGAGTTACGATACTCGCACCAAGATGTCACGCCTATATCGTTCCACCAACAAGAGTCCCTTAGGCCATCTTTGCAATGACTGGGTCAGTGCCATGGCGGTCGACCGCAGCCAGTGTCTGTGGATAGCGACGACGAGCGGTGTAAGTTGTCTGGATCTCCGCACGGGCAGCTTCCATCCGTTTGGCTGGGGGACGCTCCTGCCCGGTCATGTGGTGAGTGCTGTCTGTGTCACGTCGGATGACGACATTGTGATTGGCACCGAGTCTGGTCTCTACCTCTATGACCGTCCCTCGCATCGTCTCAGCTTGTTTCCTGGCAGTGAGATGTTGGAAGATCAAAAGATCTGTGGCTTGCAGAGTGACATGTGGAGCGATTTGTGGGTGAGTACGCCGGTTGGGCTGTGGCAGTATGATCACCGTGCCCGTCGCTTCATCTCCTATGGGACAGGTTATGGCCAGATTACAGGAGAATATGTTGGCAACTTGTCTTTTCGCTCTGCCGATGGGATGATTGGCTTTGGCTTTGATGGTGGCGTGACCGTGTTCTATCCCCAGACAGTGAAGAAAATACAGATCCGACAAGGAAGAGTACGCCTTACAGGTGCTGTGATCGATGATCTTTGGCAATTGCCGCAGGATGGGACGATCGACATGTATCCCGCAGATCACACGCTGACGCTGACCTTTTCACTCTTAGACTACTGTGATGCGGCCGGAGTCATCTTTGAGTATCGCATTAAGGAAGGCCCGTGGCATGCCAACGCGGCCGGTGATAACACCATACGGTTCAATAGTCTTGGGACAGGCACCTACCCAATCGAGGTGCGAGCCGTGTATGGTGGAAGACCATTGCCCGGCGTCTGTCAGATCACCTTGGTGGTGCATGCCCCGTGGTATGCCAGTGTCTGGGCGTGGATGGTCTACTTCTTGCTATCGTGTGCACTTGCTTATTATCTCTGGCATCTCTATTGGCACCGCAAGCAACACCAGCTCGATGAGGAGAAGATGCGGTTCCTGATCAATGCCATGCACGACGTGCGCTCGCCACTGACACTGGTCGTCAACCCCTTGCATAGTTTGTTGTCTATTGAGTCCGACCCATCGAAGCGTCACCTGCTGCAGGTGATTGATCGCAATACCAAGCGTGTCAGTCAGCTAGTCAACCAGATCCTTGACAAGCGCAAACTCGACAAGCATGCCATGCAGATCCATTGTCAGGAGACCAGCCTGGTTAGACTGATCGGCGGTACCTGTAAGCTTTATGAGTATGAAGCCCAGCAGCGCGGCATTACCTTCACTTTTGTTCATGACAGCGACGTAGTAGCTTGGGTGGACCGCATGAACATCGATAAAGTCATCGGCAATCTTCTCAGCAATGCGTTTAAGTACACCGACGATGGCGGAACGATTACGGTCGTGCTATCCTCGGCGGATGGCAAGGCTATCATAGAAGTGGAGGATACCGGCATTGGCGTGGGAGACAAGCACACGGCTGAGCACCTATTCGACCGATTCTCTCAAGGCACGAACAGCACCAACCTCCATATTCAGGGGACAGGTATCGGACTGGACGTATGTCGTTCGGTGGTCACCTTGCATCATGGTACGATCGAAGCCCGCAACCGTTCCGATGTGGCTCATGGTGCCTGTTTCACAATGACACTGCCTTTAGGTAAGGACCATCTGCGTCCTGAAGAGATCGTCGAAAAAACTGCCAAAAAACCAGTCAACGGTGAAGAAAAACCGGCACGGCCCAAACACAATGTTGGTGTGCTGGTCGTTGATGACGATGTGGAGCTTACACATTATATACAATATGAGTTGGGTGATGAATACCGGGTGACGACCCGTGCCAATGGACGCGAGGCTTTGAAGGAATTGCTCACGATGTCCTCACGCTATGATATTGTGGTCAGCGATGTCGCTATGCCTGAGATGGACGGCATCACCTTATTGGAACGTATCAAGGAAAATCCTCATATCTGCGCCTTGCCCGTTGTGTTGCTCTCGTCCAAGACTGCGGTTGCAGACCGTGTCAATGGCTTGCGTCACGGGGCCGATGCCTATTTGTCCAAACCCTTCGAGATGGAAGAGCTCAGACTCACGATTGACAATCTCATCAACACCATGCGACGTGTGAAAGGGCAGACGGCTACCGATCCACAGATTCAGAAGATGATTGGACAGGAAGAAGTCAAGGGCAACGACGAGATGCTCATGGAGCGCATCGTCAAATGTGTGCATGACCATCTCTCCGACCCCGACTATAATGTAGAGACCTTGGCAGACGAAGTGGGTCTGAGTCGTGCACAGCTCCATCGCAAGATGAAGGAGATGGCCGGTGTGGCTACAGGCAAGTTCATGCGCGACATGCGTATGAAGGAGGCCGTGCACTTGCTCAACTTAGGCACCATCAATATCTCACAGATTGCCTACCGCGTTGGCTTCAACGATCAAAACCACTTCTCGCAAGTCTTCAAGCGCTACTATGGCGTATCGCCCAAGGAATTCAGAGACGAGCACAAGGAAGAATCGTAGGTGCTCATCCTTTTTGTAGCTTGAGCTCACTTCTATTTTTGTAGGAGACAGCTAATGGCGCCCCAAAGCACGGTTTGTCAAATCGGCTTTGGGGCGTTGCTATGTGCGCTCATTTTCATCACTCTTTAGAATCAGCTGTCGCTTTTTACCATCCTCAAGTGCTTTTTTTATCTTATGTAACACAAAAATGATACGTTTCATATAAATGAAAATTACATTTCTTGTGCAACAAATTTCGTGTGTTGTTGATACTTATTTTACCGAAGAAGAACTTTGGTTTGACTAATTTTGTGCCGAAAAGCTAAATTTATTAAAAACAATCTAATCGTAGACCAAATGAAGTATCTAAATCTATTTGCGTTGAAGGCGATGCTGGTAGGCACGATGATGGTCAGCCCAGGACTCACGGTCATGGCACAAAACGGCTCCACGGTCGTTGGCTCTGTGGTCGACGAGAATGGTGAGCCCGTCATTGGCGCCACTGTGATGCTGAAAGGCCACAAGGGTGTCGCCACGGCAACCGATCTCGACGGTCATTTCAAGCTGGAGGTACCATCCAAGGGCGGCACGCTCGTATTCTCGTACATCGGAATGCTCAACAAGGAAGCGCGCGTCTCAGGCAAGCCCATGCAAGTGGTCATGCAGGAAAATGCCCGTCAGCTCAACGACGTCGTTGTCGTGGGTTACGGCCAACAGAAGAAGGCCTCGGTCGTGGGTGCCATCACGCAGACCGACGCCAAGACGCTCGACCGCTACAGTGGAGTGCCCTCCCTGGGTCAGGCACTGACGGGCAACCTTCCCGGTGTGATCACCTCTTCCTCCACAGGTATGCCCGGTCAGGAAGACCCGAAGATCATTATCCGCTCGCAGACATCGTGGAACAACAGCGACCCGCTCGTCCTCGTCGATGGTGTGGAGCGCCCGATGAATACGGTAGACCTTAGCTCCGTGCAGACCATCTCCGTACTGAAAGATGCTTCGGCTACTGCCGTCTATGGTGTTAAAGGAGCAAACGGCGTCATCCTCATCACCACCAAACGTGGTCAGGAAGGTACGGCACGCGTACACGCCAAAGCCAACGCTACGGTGAAAGTGGTATCAAAACTGCCGGAGAAATACGACAGCTACGACACCTTCCTCCTATTGAACAATGTAGTGGAGCATGAGCTCGCCATCTCGCCTAATGCTTGGGGCAGCTACACTCCGATGGCAATCATCAATAAATACCGCTATCCGGCAAACACCGATGAGTGGGACAGATACCCCAATGTAGACTGGCAGAAAGAGCTGTTCCGCGACTATGCCATGTCGTACAATGCCAGCGTGGATGTCAGTGGAGGTACGAAAAACGTGAAATATTTCACTGCTGTGGACTTCACACATGAGGGTGACCTCTTTAAGAAGTTCAACAACAACCGTGGTTACCACTCCGGCTTTGGCTACAACCGCATCAACATGCGTGCCAACCTCGACTTCTCATTGACCCATACCACCAAGTTCTCCGTCAACCTTTTCGGCAGTAATGGCGTCCGCCACTTCCCATGGGGTCAGGGCAGCGACTCCAATAGCTACTGGTCGTCGGTCTATCACACCGCACCCGATGCCATGCGCCCCGTATACAGTGACGGCACCTATGGCTTCTATGCTCCCCGCAATGCCGATGCTCTCAACTCTGTCAGATTGCTGGCCACCAGTGGCGACGAAAAGAATACCAACACACAGATTACCACTGACTTTATCCTCGACCAGAAGCTCGACTTCATCACACGCGGACTGAGTTTCAACGGGCGCCTGTCGTTCGATAACACCATGATTGAGGTGGGTCGCGGTATCAACGACCTCTACCACGATGCACAGGCAAAATGGATCAATCCCGACACCGGTGATGTTACCTGGCAGCAGGATCCCGACTACACCGAGACCGTTAGCTGGTCGGTCAATGGCGGTAATGTCAACACGGGTGCCACATATCGTAAGCTCTACTATCAATTGCAGCTGAACTATGCCCGCGCTTTCGGCTTGCACAACGTCACGGTGATGGGACTGTTCTCACGTGAGGATCGCGCCACAGGCTCTGAGTTCCACCACTATCGTGAGGACTGGGTGTTCCGTACTACATACAACTACGCCATGCGCTATTTCTTTGAGTTCAATGGTGCATACAATGGTAGTGAGAAGTTCAACAATGACCACCGCTTCGCTTTCTTCCCCTCACTCTCCGGTGGCTGGATGCTCAGCGACGAGCCTTTTATGAAGCCTTTGCAAAAATATATCGACATGTTCAAGATTCGCGCTTCGTGGGGTGTCATCGGTGACGACAATGTCGGCGGACGCTGGCTCTATAAGGACACCTACTCTTATGGCGGTACCACCAAGATAGGCTCACCGTTGAGCGACTCGCCTTACACCATTTATCGCCAGAGTCAGCTCGGTAACCCCAATGTGCGTTGGGAGACGGTTGAAAAGCGCAACCTCGGATTCGATTTTGCCTTTCTCAAGGGCTTGGTGGCCGGTAGCTTTGATGTCTTTGCTGACCGTCGTAAGGATATTCTTATCAGTGGCGGCTCTCGCGCTATTCCCTCCTACTTCGGTATGACAGCCCCGACGGCTAACCTCGGTCGTGTGCACAGTCATGGCTGGGAACTTGCTCTGCGCTTCAACAAGGTTTGGAACAGCGATTTCCGTACATGGGGTAACTTCAACATGACGCACGCTGTCAACAAGGTCAAGTTCAAGGACGATCCAATGCTCCGTGCTCCCTACTTGAAACAGGCTGGCTATTCCATTGGACAGGTAAGAAGCTATATCGACAAAGGATTCATCACCAACTGGGATGAGCTCTATGGCAGTGCCGAGCGCGAGACCAACAACGGCAACAAACTCGTGGGAGATTATCAGATTGTAGACTTCAACGGCGACGGAAAGATCACCTCCGACGATGTGGCACCGTACAAATACACGCAATTTCCCCAAAACACCTTCAGCACCACGATTGGAGCGGAATGGAAAGGTCTGAGCATCAGCCTCCAGTTCTATGGCGTGACCAATGTCACCCGCAACATTCAGTTCCCCACCTTTCAACGTGAGACGCATGCCGCCTTCAAGGAGGGTTCTTACTGGGATGCCGTCACGGGCAATGGCAAGCTGACCTTGCCACGATGGACCACGACGGTGGACGGCAGTGCGTCCGGTACCCGCTACTACTACGACGGTGCCTTCCTGAGACTGAAGAATGCAGAGATCGCCTACACCTTCCGAGGTGCGTGGGTAAGACGGCTCAACATCCGTGCCCTGCGCTTCTATCTCAATGGCGACAACCTGCTGCTGTGGACCAAGATGCCTGACGACCGTGAGAGCAACTTCAGCGGGTGGGATGGAGCCTATCCTACTGTGAGACGTTTCAATCTGGGTATGGACATCACCTTCTAAGCCCTATATATATAATAAGGTGTATGAAACCTGTTCTAAACACTGAATCATGAAAAAGATACTATATACTGCGATGTTTGCCATGGCGCTGCTGTCCATGACCACCTCGTGCAAGGACTACCTCGACAAATCGCCCCTGAGCGATATTTCAGAGGAAGATCCTTATCAGAATTATACTAACTTTCAGGGCTTCACCGAAGAGCTCTACAACTGCATCCCCATGCTCACACAGTGTGACTATCACAGTTGCTGGAACTTTGGTGAGGATGAATACTGGCAGCCCTCAGAGACCCGCGTCTTTGCCTATGCCGTGGACCAGGGCAACTATTGGGGATGGAACGAATGCTATTACTCGTTCTTCCATACCGGTGCTCCAGGCACTACGGGTACTGACCGTTTCCAGAAAGGTCATCTCTGGGGACTGTCATGGTACGGCATCCGCAAGGCCAATGTGGGTCTGGCCAACCTCGGATTGCTGACCAACGCTACCCAGGAAGAGAAAAACCTGATTGCCGGTCAGCTCTACTTCTTCCGTGGCTTCTTCCACTTCATGCTCATGCAGTATTGGGGCGGTCTGCCCTATATCGACCAGGTCATTCCGGCTGATGCTGTGATGCGCTATCCTCGGATGACTTATCAGGAGACTGCCGAAAAGGCTGCTGCTGACTTCCAGAAGGCTGCCGATCTGTTGCCTGTGGACTGGGACAAGACAACGGTTGGAAAAGCCACTGCAGGAAAGAACAATCTGCGCATCAACAAGATCATGGCTCTCTCGTTCTTAGGCAAGGATCTGCTTTGGGCAGGATCGCCATTGATGAATAAGGTCAGCACCGGCGACGCTAATTATAATAAGGAGTACTGCCAGCGGGCTGCTGAAGCTTTTGGACAGGTGCTCAAGATCTGCGATGAGACCGGACGCTATCAGCTGGCCGACTTCAAGGACTATACCGAACTGTTCTATACCTACAACCAAAGCTATAAGCTGCCGGGACTGAAAGAGGCGATCTTCTTTGAGAACCCCAACGGCAACTGGCGCTGGAACATGGTCAACGACTTCCGTCCGTCAACGCTCAGTGGCTCGGGTATTAAGGTCTATCCTACGGCCAACTATGTCGACCTCTTCGGCATGGCTAACGGCAAACCCATCAAAGACCCCACAAAGAAAGACCCTGACAGTGGGTACGACCCGGAGCACCCCTTCAAGAACCGTGACCCACGCTTCTACAAGGACATCATCTTCGACGGCGAGAAGTGTGTGAAAGACGGCAGCAAGGTAGGCAAGAAGGCTGACAGACAGTACGCCTCTCTCTACACTGGCGGCACCTACCGCACAGCCACCCCTTCTAAAGACTGCTTCACCGGCTACCTGAATATGAAGTTCACCAGCCAGTACTGTAATGACTGGGATGGCTACCGCGAGAACAATAACATGGTGCTGAGCCTCATTCGCCTGGCCGATGTCTATCTGATGTATGCCGAAGCCGTTGCCGAAGGCTATGGTTCAGCTACCGCCACGGCCAAGGACTACACGATGAATGCCGTGACTGCCGTGAACAAAATCCGTGAACGTGCCGGCGTGGGCGACGTGGCCGATGAATACCTCACCACACTCGACGGCTTTATGAGCGAGTTGCGGCGCGAGCGTGCCGTGGAGCTTGCTTTCGAAGGCCACCGCTGGACCGACCTGCGCCGCTGGCTGCTCGTCGACAAAGAGCCCTATACGCTGAAGAAAGCCGTGTACTTCGACCGTGCCAAAGACCAGACCGACGAAGAACGTTACAAGAATCCGGAGAACAACCATGTCGTCAACCTGCGTGAGGAAGTACTCACTACACGCCACTTCACCGAGAAGCACTATTGGCTGCCCTTCCTCAAAAGCGACGTGCAGATGTATCCCGAATTCAAGCAAAACCCAGGATGGGAATAAACTTGTGTCTGGCTAACATTAAGAACAACTATGATGAATAATTCCATGAACAACAAGATTCTATATATCGCATTCGTCCTTGCCATGGCTCCCGCCCTGAGTCGTGCTCAGGCTAAGACGGTCGCTGACAGCACCGCCGCCGGGCAAGTCCATGTGGCTTTTGGCAAGGTCAACAAGAGCGACCTTCTTGGCGGTGTCAACGAAGTCAATGTGGCTGAACTGCTCAAGAAAGACTACCATGCCTACAGCCTCGACGGCATCAGCACCATGGTAGGTGGTTATAATGGCAGCATCTGGGGACAGTCGCCCTTAGTGCTCGTCGATGGTGTGCCGCGCGACGCTTCTGAGGTCGACGCCACCGAAGTGGAAACGGTCACCGTGCTGAAAGCGGCTTCCGCCGTAGCCCTCTATGGATCACGCGGCAGCAAAGGCGTTGTGCTCATCACCACGAAGCGCGGAAAGGCTCAGCGGCTCACCATCGAGGCTCGGGCCAATGCCGGGCTGTATGTGCCCAAGCGCTATCCCCACTATCTCGGCGCGGCTGAGTATATGAGCCTCTACAATGAGGCTTGTGACAACGATGGCATAGCCCATCTCTATTCCGATGCTGACATCTACAATACCGCAACAGGTAACAATCCTTACCGCTATCCCGACATGAATCTCTACAGTTCCGACTATCTGCGCAAGGCCACCTTCCGCACCGACGCCACTGCTGAGATCACGGGCGGCAACCAGCGCGCCACCTACTATGCCAACTTCGGCATGACCTACAACAATGGTCTCATTAAGTATGCAGGACATCACAAAGACGATAACCTCAACTTCCGGGTGCGTGCCAACATCGACATGAACATTACCAACTGGCTCAAGGCTTTCGCAAATGTCGGCGTGCATATCAATAACGCCTACAACAGCCGCGGAGACTTTTGGGGTGCTGCTGCCAACCTGCGCCCCAACTGGTATTCAGGGCTGCTGCCGCTGGACATGATGGACATGAACAATGAGAACATCAGCAACCTCGTCTCTACGAGCAACCATCTCATTGACGGCAAGTATCTCTTAGGCGGTAACTCCGTCAACCAGACCACGCTCTTTGGCGACATGATCGCCGCCGGATATGTCAAAGACAAGAAGCGTAACTTCCTCTTTGATGTCGGACTAAATGCTGACTTGGGAATGATTACGCCCGGACTGAGCTTCAAGTCGACCTTCAGTGTCGATTACTATGACTATTACTCTGAAGGCTACAAAGAGGAATATGCTGTCTATGAGCCTGTATGGGCAAATATGAATGGCAAGGACCTGATTGTCGACCTCAAGCAGTATGGCAAGGACAGCCGTTCGGCCAGCGAGTTCGTCGGTTCCAGCACCTATTACCAAACCATGGCATTCCGTGGGCAGTTTGACTACAACCGTACGTTTGGAAAACTCCACAACGTTGGTGCTACGCTCATGGGATGGGGCTATCAGCGTCAGAACAGCAATGACAGCAACCACAGCGGATCGTCGTATCACCGTACTACCAATGTCAACGCCGGATTGCGTGCCACTTACAACTACAACCATCTCTACTACGCCGAGTTCGACGGTGCGCTTGTCCATTCTGCCAAACTGGCTCCCGGACACCGCAACGCCTTCTCACCGAGTGCCACGCTCGGTTGGCGCTTCGGTCAGGAGAAGTGGTTCAAGCGTTCGTTGCCTTTTGTCGATGACGCAAAGATCGACGCTTCCTACAGCGTGCTCAACCAAGACCTCGACATCAGCGACTACTATATGTACAAAGGCTACTACGACAACAAGGGTGGCTGGTACACCTGGGAGGACGGCTCACAGGGTGGTTATTGCAACACCTCGAAGCGTGGTGCCAACACCGACCTCGGCTTCGTCAAACGCAAGGAGTGGCGTATCGGCCTCGACGCCTCGCTGTGGAACAGCCTGCTGACCGTTGATGTCAACTACTTCCATCAGCTCACCGACGGTCTGCTGACTCAGGGCGCCTCCACCATTTACCCTGCATGGTTCAATGGCAATGGCTCGTTCCTGCCTTACCTCAACTACAACCAGGATCAGCGCACCGGCTTTGACTTCACTGTGAAGGCCGACAAGCACTTTGGCAAGCTGGAAGCCATCCTCGGCGTGAGCGGCATGGTGTTCTCCACCAAGGCTAAGAAACGCGACGAGGTGTGGAGCGAGAAATATCTCTATCGTCAGGGCCATACGCTCGACGCACAGTGGGGCTATGTCTGTGAAGGATTCTTCAACGACGAGGCCGACATTGCGAACCACGCCAAGCAGACCTTTGGCGAGGTGAAGCCCGGTGACCTGAAATATAAGGATCTCAACAACGACGGTGTCATCGACGACAAGGACCAGACAGACTTGGGTAAAGCAGGATGGGGTGCCACACCTTTCATCTATGGACTGAACCTTACGCTGAAATACGATCGCTTCACCTTCTATGTCGACGGTACCGGAAACATGGGTGGCATCGGCTTTAAGAACAGCAGCTACTACTGGCTCAAAGGTACGAGCAAGTATTCTGTTGTGGCCCGCGGACGCTGGACACCGGAGACAGCAGCCACTGCGACCTATCCCCGTCTGACCACGAAGGACAACAGCAACAACCTGCGCAACTCCACCTTCTGGCGCAAGAGCACCGACCGCTTCGACCTCGGACGTGTGCAGCTCACCTATGATCTGCCCGACAACTGGTTCACCGGTAAGGTCGTCAGCGGCATGAGCATCTATGCACTGGCCGAAGGACTCTTCACCATCTCCACTGATAAGGAATGGCGTGATACAGCTGTGGGCAGCGCCCCTTACAACAGGTTCTACAATCTCGGTGTGAAGCTTTCGTTTTAATCAACCCTCTTAAGAATAAGCATTATGAGACTTAAATATTTCATTCCCGTCCTTGCCTCGGCAGCGTTGCTGCTCACGGCGTGCGATGATGTTTTCACGCCCGCCATCGAGAACTTCAAGGACATCGATATGGTGAACAAGGAGCCGGATTTTGCCAAAGGCTTCCTGATCACAGCCTACCGCACGCTGCCTGGCTACTACGACAACAGCGACGTGGCTACCGACGACGCTGTCACCAACGGCATGAGCGACTCTTACATGAAAGTGGCCACCGGCTCATGGACAGCCTCTTTCAATCCTTTCAATCGCTGGACGGCCGACTACAGTGCCATCCAGTACCTCAACACCTTCCTTGACAAGGTAGACGGCGTGCGCTTTGTCAAGACATCGGCTGCCGTGGACAGCCTGTTGAAGATACGCATGAAGGGTGAGGCTTATGGCCTGCGTGCCATCCACCACTATTTCCTGTTGCGTGCCCATGCAGGCTTCTCTGAAGACGGACAGTTGCTCGGTGTGCCTATCCACAATGCCTCTATCGGTGCCAGCAGCAACTTCAATGAGGAGCGGCCGTCGTTCCAGACTTGTGTCGACTCCATCATGGCCGACTTGAGCCGTGCTGAGAAATTGCTGCCCGAAGAGTATGGCGACATCTCATCCGAGTCTCAGATTCCCGAGAAATATCGCACGGTGACCACCGACCCGGCTCTTTACAACCGTGCCATGGGCAACGTAGCCCGTCAGCTGGTCGACGGTCTCATCATCGCCTCGTTCCGTTCGCGTCTGTTGTTGCTCGCTGCCAGCCCGGCCTATCAGAATGCAAGCAACAAAGTCACGTGGGAACAGGCTGCTGATGCCGCCGCCTCGGTGGTCGACTACGCCATGGGGCCCGAAGGACTGAGCCCTACGGGTGAGACCTACTACACCAACACCAATGAGATTGCGGCACTCAAGGAAGGCAGCAACCCCGACGAGATTATTTGGCGTGAGAATATAGCTAACAACAACTCCAGCGATGAGGAATACAATTATCCTCCCTCGCTCTTCGGCAAAGGATATATCAATCCCACCCAGAACCTTGTCGATGCTTTCCCAATGGCCAACGGCTATCCCATCAATGATCCGCGCAGCGGCTACGACAGCAAGAACCCGTATGCCGGACGTGATCCACGACTGGCGAAATACATTATATATAATGGTGCCAAGGAAGGCCCGAAGAACACCATTATCTACACGGGCAGTAAACTCGGAACCGACGACGGCGTGAACGTCAAGGAGACTTCTACACGCACCGGCTACTACATGAAGAAGCGCTTGAACATGAATGTCAACTGCGACCCTACCTCCAAGTCGGGAGTGAGCCGCTATACGCCGCGCATACGTTATACCGAGATTTACCTCAACTATGCCGAGGCAGCCAACGAGGCGTGGGGACCACAGGGCAGGGGCAGTCACAGCTATTCTGCCTATGACATCATCAAGGCCATCCGCCATCGTGCCGGGCTCACCGACGACAGCTATCTCGACGAGTGCGCTCTGTCAAAGGACAAGATGCGTGAGCTGATCCACAACGAGCGTCGTCTGGAACTCTGCTTCGAGAGCTTCCGCTTCTGGGATCTGCGCCGCTGGAAAGCCAAACTCAACGTCACGGCACAAGGTATCGACTGGGGCACAGAGTCTTACACGCCGCTTACCGCTGTGGAGAACCGCGATTATGAGGACTATATGTACTATGGTCCGATCCCTCAGTCAGAGACGCTGAAGTATAGCAATCTGAAACAGAACAAGGGGTGGAAGTAAAGGAAAAGCTTCTCTATCTCCTCTCAATTGTGGGGAAGACGAGAAAGCATCTTCCGCTCTCAAAGAAAGTATCTTCCGCTCTCAAAGGGAGTTAGAAAAATAGCAAAGAACATAAAATGAAGAAAACAATGAACAAGCATTTCATTCTCAAATACATTCCACTGCTCGCCCTTCCTATGTTGCTGGGCCTTACATCTTGCCATAGCGGTGACCAGGAGTTCCCTGACTATGGCTCGACCAGCGTGTACTTTGCCAACCAAGGCTATGTGCGCACCATCGAGTTGGGCGAGGACTTGGAAGTGGATCTCACCAACGACAACAACCATGAGTTCAGCCTTAATGCCGCCATGGGGGGAGGCTACGGCAATAAACGCGACATCAAAGTGAGCTTTGCCGTGGATCCCACACTGCTCGACAACAAAAGCTTTGACGACGGCACGCCGATGACGTTGTTGCCCAGTGACTATTATCAGTTGGAGAGCAACCAGATGGTGATCCCGTCGGGTAAGATTCAAGGCGGTGTGAAGGTGAAGCTCACCGATGCCTTCTTCGCTGATCCGCTGGCCACGACACGTCACTATGTCTTGCCTGTGCGCATCACTCATGTGGAAGGTGCTGACAGTGTGCTGGAGTCAAAGAACTATGTGCTCTGTGCCGTGAAGTTTGTTAATCCCTGGCAGGCCACTTACCTGCGTCGTGGCGTGGATGTCATCACCAATGCCGACGGCACACAGACTGCTGAGGTGCGCCATGCCCAGTATGTCGAGAAAGACGAACTGATGAACCTTACAACGCTCGGCCTCAATGCAGCAGCAATGAATGTCTCGCTCAAAGACGCCAGCGGCAAGGCGACAACTTGCAAACTGCAACTGCTCTTCAACGGCAATGAATGCAAGATCAGTGCGCTCACCAAGGGCTTCTCTGCTGAGGGCTCCGGCTCCTTTGTCGAGAAAGGCGAGAAAAACAGCATGGGCGGCAAAGACCGCAATGCGCTTTATCTCAAGTACACGGTCAGCTCTGCTACTTTGGGCAAGACGGTCACTACGACAGACACACTCGTAGTGCGTGACCGTGGCATTGCTCCGGAGTATTTTACACCGAAAAATAAATAACGAGAAGGCGAAGGAACAAAGACTCGTATCAACAATTCTCTAACTACAAGATTCTATGAATATGACGAAATACAAGATTCAGGCCGCTCTTGCCGCAGGACTCTTCCTGCTGGCAGGATGTGCGGATGAATATAAGTCGGACTATCAGACTGACATGCCTGCCGACGTGGCCTTGGCCAATTATGTGGGCAGTTTCGACGTGCTGAAAGCTTATGCTGGTACCATGCATATCGGTGCCGAGGTGCCCATGTCTATGCTGGGCACTCACAACACAGCTTACAGCCTGTTGCTTACCAACTTCAACGAAGTGACACCAACGGATGCCTTTACCCATGCTGCCACGGTCAGTGAAACCGGTATTTGTGACTCCGCACATGCGGTTGACGCGGTCAGTGAGGCTCAGGCTGCTAATCTCTCTCTGGTCGGAGGACCACTTTGCTCTCCGCTCACCATGCAGAAAGCCTACATGGAGAAAGTGACGGCCGACACCTATGTCCCAGGAGGGCAGAAAGAGGGCGCGTTCAACCTCGTCAACTTCGAAGGCATGGCTCTCGGTACGACCCTTGCCGGGTCGGGCGGTACGCCGGGCCAGGTCGTCGATGACCCACAGGGCAAGCACGGCCATGTGCTCCACTATACAGCCGGATTCAATCATCCCTTTGTCGACATCACGCTGCCCGAGGGCATGACGATCGGTGACCTGAAGGAGGGACACTGCGACTATATGTTAAAGAGCACCGGTTGGGTGCCGGCTTCCGTGGTGAAGATCACCGTGGGCGGCGCTACGGTGGAAGGCTCAACGAAGAAGGCCGTCGACCAGGGCATTGTCAAAGGCGAGTGGGGAACTTACAGTTTCAGCTTTGCCGACGTGCTTGACAAGCTCTCCGATGAGCAGAAGGCGGCCACCTCTTTCAAGCTCGGACTGGGTGACGTCTGCTCCAATCCTGACTATTATATCGACAATATCACGCTCAGCGGAACCTATCTTGCACAGGGCCACTACGAGCCGCGGCCGATGGCCGAGAAGCGCGCCGATGCGCTGAAAGCCTATGACCAGTATGTCAAGACGGTGGTTGGCAATTACGGCAAGGATGTGAAAACCTGGATCGTTGCCGCCGATGCCTTGGCAGGAGAGGGACAAGAAGGACGCTTGCTGACTTCAAAGGCTGACGGGGCCCATTATTTTCTCAACGATTTCCTCGGCGACGACTATGTGGTCGACTTGGCCAAGATGGTAAGAGAATACCAAAAAGACGCTAAGCTCTTCTATAGCGACAGAGGACTGGAGACCGATGCCACGAAGTTGGCCAACCTGCAGACGATGGTCAAGGAGTGGAACGATAAGGGAGCCGGCCTTGAGGGTGTCAACGCCGAGGTACATCTCAAGTACAATGCCGCACAGTTGTCAGCGGCCAAACAAGGCATTGACAACATGCTCAAGGCACTTGTTGCCACGGGCTTGAAGGTCCGGCTCTCCGGTCTCGACATGGTGGCCGTCGACGACAACGGCAAGACCATGTCCGTGAAGCAACTCACCGAGGACGATCTCAAGGCCATGGCCGACTACTACAACTATGTCATCAAGCAGTATCTCGCACTTGTGCCGGAGGCTCAGCGACAAGGCATCTCCTTTGCTGCCTACAATGCCGACGGCAATCACGTGGGACTTTGGACCGCAGCTTTCAACCGTGTGGCCACCTACGCCGGTGTTGCCGAGGGCCTGCAGGGCGCAACGGCTACGTGGCCGGGCAAGTAGAGAATGCTATATCAAGAATTAGAGAAACCGTACTCATGGGCCTTGTCTGTCAAGGATTAGACAATTTGAGAATGAGAGAGTGAGAGGATCTATATCTTCCATTCTCTGATTCTTGATAATAAGCCCCCTTAAGCATCTACTAGTTATTCATCAAATAATCCCTTCTATGAAAGCAATCCTACGCAACTTATTCCTCCTGCTTTTTCTAGGCCTCACGCTCGCCGCAGGAGCACAGCAGCGGCGACCGATAGACTCACGTCATCCGATGTGGCTCGTACACATCGATGTTTGGAACAAAGCAAATCCACAAGCCATCATCGACATGATACCCAAGGATATACGTCCTTTTGTTTGTCTGAACCTGTCCCTTTCTTGCCAATACGATACGGATAAAAATGTCTACAAGATGCCTCAGGACGGTGTGGCCACCTTCAAATCGTGGGCTACTGTGTGTCAGCAAAATGGCATGTGGTTTACTTGTCAGCCGGCCAGTGGCGGGCACACACATATCCAGGACGACGACCTCGCCACATTTGAGTATTTCTTCAAGACCTATCCCAACTTCCTTGGCTGGAACTATGCAGAGCAGTTTTGGGGCTTTGACGAACCAGGTGACAAGAGTTCGAGTCCGCAGACTACCCGCATCGCCCTCTTTGCAAAGCTCGTGGAGATGTCGCACAAATACGGTGGTTTCCTTACTATCAGCTTCTGTGGCAACATCTGGTCACATGCACTCACACCGATCGGTATGCTCAAACGCAATGCCGATCTGCTCGCTGCTTGCGAGAAGTATCCCGAAGCTATCCTCTGGCTCTATAAATACACGACCACCTCTTGCTTCTATGACACCGAAAGCGTCACGTGGGGACCCTATATCGCAGGACTGGCCAACAACTATGGCGTACGCTACGACAACTGTGGATGGAACGGAGCTCTCGACGTGATGCTGGGCAAGGACAACGGCAAGAAGTATCCCGTGGCGGCAGGACTCTCCACTGTTATGGAGCAGAGCTGCGTCAATGGCGGGGCCGTATGGGATGGACCGGAGCTCATCTGGACCGAAGACTTCAAAAACCTCAGCAATACGTCGGTCAAGGGTTACTCGCATCGTAACTGGGGTTGCTTCCCCGGCTTCCAAAATGTGTGGGTGGACATGTTCAGAAAGATCCTCGACGGCTCGCTCTATATTCCCACACGGCAAGAAGTGATTGACAAGACCAAGATTGTAGTGGTCAATGATGTCACCACCGGCAGCGACGAAGACAAATATGTCGGGTGGAAAGACCTCTACGACGGACTGTATAAGCAAGACGACCCGCTGAACAAAGACGACGGATGCTGGATGAACAACCTTACTTGGTACAAGAAGACAGGCCGATATGGTGCCATTCCTATCGTGCCCGAACTCCATGACAACGCGGCCAAGGCCATTCCTGTGCAAGTGAAGAAATCTGCCAAATGGTCCAGCCAACGCGCCAAGCTCAAGGACTTTAATGCGCAATATCCGGAAGTGAGCACGGGCGACCTCTATGTCAACCGCTACCGCAACCAGCTGATCACTTACATGCCCTACTCCTATTTCAACAGCAAGCGTACAGCATCGGCCTCCATACCTTTACAGTATAACACTTGCAAGGAACTGCAACTCACCTGGGGGACGTTTACTGCTGCTGCCGTCAGAGAGTATGCTGACCACATCAATCTTTATCTCAACAACTATCGCACCGACACCATCGCACCGGTAACCGACAAGATTGTCGTCAAGGGCGCGACAGCGAAACCGGACTATACCTATACCGTCGGTACGGAGCAGCTGTCTGCTACGGTAGCCGCCAACGCTCCGCAGGCCACGCTCTCTGACAGCTGGGATGCCGCAACAGGCACTTACACACTGCTTGTCTCGCACTGTGGCTCGGTCAACATCAAGTTGAGTTGCCAAGGCAACGCTACAGGACGCAGTACGGATTATCTTCCTGACACACCGTTGGAGAGTCCCAGACAGCCTGAAGCTTACAGCGGTCCGGTCACTATCGAGGCTGAGGACATGGACTATCGCTCGATTCAGGAATGCTGTCTGAGTCCCTACGATGTCCATCCCGACGAGCGCGGCAATGTGGGCAATGGTTATATCGTCATGGGCACCAACAAAAACGGCAGTTTACGCCATGTGTTCAATGCCAACGTCGACGGCACGTATCGCGTAAGTCTACGCTACATGAACACCAGTAAGAAAGGTAACCTGAAGGTGACCGTCAACGGCACTGAGAAGAAGGTGGGCTGCGATGTCACCGCCAATAACGAGTGGCGCACGGTGAGCCTTGGTTTCCAACTCGTCAAGGGTGCCAACACACTCACGATCGACAACGTCAGTGGCACGAATCTCTGCCTTGACCAGGTAGTTTACGAGCCTGTCTCTGAGCAGGTCAAAGACGATGGAGCCTTCGAAGAAGAGCCCGATGAGCCTGACACGCCCAGTGATCCCGCTTATCCCTATGTTGTCCTTCGTGACAACTTTGCGCAGGAAGGTGCCAATATGGTGCCGAAGGGATGGGTGATGGCCAATGGAGACGTGATGGTCACTCCGGGACCGGCGGGCTCCGGTCCTCGTATCTTCCAGTTCCCCGAAGGTAGCACGTTTACCTATGGACTGTATGTACGCACGCCTTCTTCCACTACCGGCTATGGTATCTATGGTACGATGCCGGACTACCAGGTCGCGCTGAAGGCTTCGGCAAAATACTGTCTGAGCCTTGACGCAGCCGCTTGGAAAGGGACACCTTATTTAAAGGTAGAGGTTCTGGACGAGAACAACCATGAAGTCAGAAGCACGATCGTGCCCTGCAAACCCAATTTGGAAGGCTCTTCATCAACAGTGTTCACGGGTGCGGCTCACGTCTCTCTTGGCTTCACGGTGCCTTCAGACGGCAACTATCTCTTCCGTTTCAGTCCTGTCATCAACGAGAATGGCGACGGCGGCTACTGGCTTGAAACGATGATTGGTAATATTGTACTGACCTCCGACACGCCGACCGGCATCAGCAATCTTCGCATCAACAACGAAGCCGAAAGCAGAACTTACGACCTGAGCGGACGACAAGTGAACGGGAAGAAGGCTGGAGTGGTTATCAAGAACGGGAAGAAGTACATCAGCAAATAGTTGCAGAACGGCACGGCACACATCGTGAAGAAGGTATAGAATTTGCGAATAAAAGAACTTTTTCACCATTGCGAAATGTGTTTCATGTCAAAATGCAGCGTTTTACACAAGACATTCGTAGCATTTTTGTTATCTTTGCACTCGAAAATGCTACGGATGCAACATCCGTCAAAGAGCATTTACCGATGACCAATAATCAGATTCCAAAAACTAAATTTACTACAATGAAGAAGTCAATCTTATTAGCAGGGCTGTTGCTTCTTAGTTCACTTACGTTACAGGCACAGCAGTTTGCTGTGCCTGTTTCGGAGGCGCAAGAGAAAATGATGACGGGCAAGTTTGCGCCTACATGGAGTTCGTTGGAAAGCCAGTATCAAGTTCCAGAGTGGTTCCGACATGCAAAATTTGGCATATGGGCGCACTGGGGACCTCAGTGTGTGGAGGGCTCGGGTGACTGGATGGCCCGGTCGATGTACCAGGAAGGGTCGGCGGCATGGAAATACCACCGCGAGCACTATGGTCATCAGTCAGAAGTGGGATTCAAAGACATCCTGCCGCTCTTCAAGGCTGAGCACTGGAATCCTGATTCTCTCGTTGCTTACTACAAGAGTTTGGGAGCACAGTATTTCTTTGCTCTTGTCAACCATCACGACAACTTCGACCTTTGGGACTCGAAATACCAGCCGTGGAACTCCAAGAACATTGGACCGCACAAGGATATCCTTGAAGGCTGGGCAAAAGCGGCAAGGAAGTACGGGCTAAAGTTTGGCGTTTCCCTTCATGCTGATCATGCGTGGACTTGGTATGAGCCATCGCGCCGCTATGACCGCTCAGGCAGCAAGATGGGCGTGTCTTATGATGGTTGCATGACAAAAGCCGACGGAAAAGGTAAGTGGTGGGAAGGACTGGACCCACAAGACCTCTACCAGCAAGACCATCCGCTGAGTAAAGGGTCATGGGCCGACGGCATGATACACCGGCAATGGGACTGGAGCAATGGTGCAGCCGTGCCGTCACAGAAGTTTGTCACAAACTTCTACAATCGAGCGCTTGACGTCATCAACCGATACAATCCTGACCTGCTCTACTTCGATGTCACGGTGCTGCCTTTCTGGCCTGTCAGTGATTGTGGTCTGAAAATCGCTGCTGACTTCTACAACCACAATATGGCTACCCATCATGGCAAGCTGACGGCTGTGATGTTCGGCAAGATCCTCAATGACCAACAACGCAAGGGCATCACATGGGACGTGGAGCGGGGCGCTCCCAATCACATCATCGACTTGCCTTGGCAGACCTGCTCATGTATTGGCGGCTGGCACTACAATACGGAAATATACGAAAAGAACCAATACAAGTCGGCTGCCCAGGTCGTGAAGTTGCTCGTCGACGTAGTCAGTAAGAACGGCAATCTGCTTCTCTCCGTGCCACTTCGCAGCGACGGCACCTTCGACGAGAAAGAGAAAGCTATCCTCGACGAGTTTGGAGCATGGATGCGAGTGAACAAAGAAAGCATCATCGGCACGCATCCTTGGAAGATCTTTGGTGAGGGCCCCATCGCTGATTCTGATATTAAGCTCAATGCGCAAGGATTTAACGAGGGTGCTTATACACGTGCCGGTTCAGCAGAGATCCGCTTCACCCAGAAAGGCAATACGCTCTATGCCACGGCATTGGCATGGCCTGCTGATCACAAAGTGACCATCAAGAGCCTGGCTTTACATTCTCCACATTATGACAGCAAGGTGAAGTCTGTCCATCTTTTAGGCTATGGCAAGGTAGCTTTTCATCAGACGGAAACAGGACTGGAGGTCGATCTGCCCGAAAAGCCATGCAATACCATTGCTCCGGTGTTGAGAGTGAAGTGACGGAAGCTTTATGGTCGCTTGGCGGGGATGTGTCAAGAAATACTTACAAAGAGACACCTTCGCGCACTTGCAATCTAGGGCGACCATTTCTATAGAAAGATGGGCGAAACGTTCTTTTTCTCACCAAAAATCATTCTTTGATGAGAAAAACAGTGAGGTGACCTGAAGAAACCAGTTGTTTCTTTGGGTCACCTCACTGTTTTGTTGCGGGCATCTCACTGAGAAGAGAAGTAGAAATCGGTTTCCTGACAAGTACTTTCTTTACAAAAGATCCTGATAATAATTGTTTTTGTTCGCCAAAAAAATGCCGTTGTGTCGTAATGCTTTGATTCCTAATGTTTTATGAGAATACGAATGAGAACCGCGAAATTCAGAGCGACAAGGGCGTTTGCTCAGAATTTTGCCGTAATGAGGGCGGAAAAATGTCAGTTTTTACAACAGGGGGCACATTGCGGAACAAGAAATCAGGGAACTTCATTTGCGCTTCCAAAACATTTGGCATTCCCTTAGCGCCTTTGCGAAAGATATAAGAGACCCAGAGTCACACAAGTTTGTGTCACACAAACTTGTGTGACTCGTTTTTTCTTCCTATCTTTGCACCGACAACTTCTAAGGATAAGAAATGATGGAAAGGAAAAGCTTTGTTTATGGTGTACCCGTCAGCGGATATAACTTCACGGGTCGCGAGGAAGAGACACGCAGACTGTTGGCTGACTTTCAAGGCGGCATCAACGTCATTCTGATGTCGCCCCGACGGTTGGGCAAGACCTCACTGGTGAAGCACACCTTGCAGCAGGTGGACAGAGAACAAGTAATGGTGGTCTATGTCGACATCTTCGGCTGTAAGAGCGAGTATGAGATTTACAACAAGCTCGCCTCCGCCATCCTACAGCAGACAGCCAGTCAGCGGCAGCTATGGCTGGAAGAGGCCAAGGACTTCATCTATCGGCTGTCACCGAAGATCTCCATCTCTCCTGATCCCTACTCTGAATACAGTGTATCGTTGGGCATCACGCCCAAAACGCATACACCGGAAGAGATTCTCAGCCTGCCTGAGAAGATAGCGGAGAAAAAGGGTAAGCGATTGCTGGTATGCATCGATGAATTCCAGCAGGTCGGTGAGTTGCCCGACTCTGCACAGATACAAGCAAAAATGCGCGGAGTGTGGCAACATCAGCAACGGGTGTCGTACTGTCTCTTCGGCAGCAAGCACCATCTCATGGGCAGCATCTTCCTCAACAAGAGCATGCCTTTCTATCAGTTTGGTGACCTCATCGCTCTGAAGAAAATCAATGTTGACGAATGGGCAGATTATATCTGCCAGCATTTTGCCGACGGTCACCGCACGATCAGCAAGGAACAAGCTGCCCGCATCGCCACATTGGTGGACTGCTATTCGGCTTATGTACAGCAGTTAGCCTGGATTATCTTCTCTCAGACCAAAGAGGGCTGCGTCATCACTGACGAACAGGTAGACAGCGGCTTCAATGATCTCTTGGCTATCAACGATGTACTGTTTATCCAAGCCGTGGAACCATTGACAGAATATCAGATGAACTTTTTGCGTGCCATTGCCTCCGGGGTCAACAAAGACTTCACCTTAGAAGACACCCGTCGGCAATACCATCTTGGCAGCTATTCCAATATTCCGCGGCTAAAAACGGCTCTTATCAATGCCGACCTCATCGATTCCTCGCCACAGAGCGGCATCACCATCACCGACCCTGTCTTTGAGCAGTGGATCAGAAGAAAGATGATGTAAGGAAGGTGGATCCGCACACTTTTCTTAGCGAAAATCCTCGATCGCAGCACACTTCTCTGAGGGAAGGGGCGACAAATTACTTCAATATAAACTTCTCGACGACGTGCGCCACGCCATCCTCTTCGTTGCTGTAGGTGATGTAGTCGGCCGTGTCCTGGATGTCTTTGGGCGCATTGGCCATGGCCACGCCGAGTCCTGCGAAGCGTATCATGCTCTGGTCGTTGTAGCCATCACCGCAGGCGATGACCTCTTCACGGCGAATGCCTGTCAGTTCGAAGAGATGTTCCAGCGAGTGAGCCTTGTCGATGCCGGGCGGCACACATTCCAGGAAGAAGCCTGCCGAGCGATACACATCCATCTCACCTTTAAAGGTCTCGGCAAGCTGCAGTTCGAGTTGGTGGAGTGGTGCGGGATCACCGACGACGAGACATTTGTTGATCGGGTAGCGAATCTGATGGATGAAGTCGGCGTATTCCTCCACGGGCATCTTGTTGATGAAGGCCTCGTGCAGGACATATTTATTGGCTTTCTTCGTAGCTGCGATCTTCTCGTCTTGATAGGTGAGCATTTCCATGCCATGCTTTTTGACAGCGTCATAGAGTGGGGGCACGACATCGGGGTTCAAGGGAATATCAAAGATCACCTTGCCCGTGGCGCAGTCGGTGATGCGTCCGCCATTGAATGCGAGGATAAATCCCCGGTAGGTCTTCAAGTCCAGTTCCTCAGCTAATGCCGTGATGCCATAGGTGGGTCGGCCGGAAGCCAGCACCACTCTCACGCCCCTCTGCTCGGCGCGCAACAATGCATCGCGCGTGCGGACAGTCATTTCTTTCTTACTATTTGTCAGCGTGCCGTCGAGATCGAGCACGATCATCCTGTAATCCATGATTGTAAAAATAAGTGTTTCTGTGTGGCCTGCTCTCTCAGACCGTTCTATTCTCTCGCAGGGCAAAGTTACGTTTTTCTCTTCAATCATGGAAATGGATGATGGAAAATATGTGTCTCTACCGCTCATTTCCTGCGATATTGCATCATATCAGTACCTTCCGAGGACGAATGAAACGAAATATGTAACATTTGTGTACTCATCCTGTAACATGATTGCCGGTCGGTATGTCAGAAAAAGCCTATCTTTGCACTGCCGATCCTAATAACGACATTTCATAGGTTGCCATACCTACATCAATTATTATACATCTAAATTCAACTCAACCATGCGTAAATCTATCTTATGCAAAATTGCCCTAATAGCATGTTTGCTGTTCCCGGCAATCGGCGTATTGCAAGGTGCAGCACTCTACGCCAAGATTGTGAAAGGCACGGTCACGTCAGCCACTGACGGCGAGGCGCTCATGGGAGCGACTGTCAAAGTCCTCGGCTCACAGACCGGAACCGTGACGGATCTCGACGGAAAATTCTCGTTGGAGGCCAAGGACGGGCAGACGCTCGTGGTCTCTTACATCGGCTTCGTGCAGCAGAAAGTGAAGGTGACAGGCAATGACCTCGTCATCAAACTGCAAGAAGAGGCCAACTCGCTCAACGATGTGGTTGTCATCGGTTATGGTGTGCAGAAGAAAAAGCTCGTCACCGGTGCTACCCTTCAGGTCAAGGGTGATGATGTGGCCAAGCTCAACACCACCAACCCACTGCAGGCTCTGCAAGGACAGACACCGGGTATGACCATCGTCTCGGAGTCAGGACAGCCGGGTGAGGGACTGAAAGTCAACATTCGTGGTATCGGCACCACGGGTTCTTCCTCTCCTCTTTATATTATAGATGGTGTGCGCGGCGATATCGCTACGCTCAACCCTGCTGATATCGAGAGCATTGACGTTCTGAAGGATGCTGCCTCGGCAGCCATCTATGGTTCTCAGTCGGCCAACGGCGTTGTGCTCGTCACCACCAAGAGTGGCAAGGACGGCCGTACCACGGTCAGCTTCGACGGCTATCGCGGTTGGCAAAACGCCATCCACAAGGTCGACATGCTCAATGCCCAGCAGTACATGGCCATCATGGACGAGCAAAACATCAATTCCGGTGGACAGGCTTATGACTGGTCGAAGTATTACACACAGAAAGACGCAGACGGCAATGTGACCACCTGGGGTATCACAGATCCTGCGACTGGAAAGATCTACGACACCGACTGGGTCGACCAGATGTTCAAGAGCAATGCCGGAACAGAGAGCTACACCCTCGGCATCACAGGCGGCAACAGTAAAGGACACTATGCCACGAGCTTGGGATATATGAACCAGGAAGGTATTGTCGGCGGCAAGGATGTGTCGTACTACAGCCGCTATAACTTCCGTGTCAACTCAGAATATAATGTCATCGACAAATTCCTGAAGATCGGTGAGCAGGTCTCCTTTATCTATTATAAGAAACGTGGACTGAACGTCGGCAACCAATACAACAACTCGCTGCGCTCTGCCTTTGGTACATCGCCTTTGGCTCCTGTCTACAGTGACAATGGACGGTATGGCAGTCCCTATAACGACACGACCGACAGCCCTTGGTACAATGCCGATGGCAACCCTTACGGCGTGATGATGGTGAGCAACAGCAACCAGAGCAAGAACGCCACCTTCGCGGGCAACGTCTATGCAGAGTTCCAGTTCATCAAGAATCTGAGGTTCCGCACGACCCTTGGTGTGAAGTACGACTCCAATGACTATCGTGGTTTCAACCCACTTTATCACTTCTCTGTCTACAGCTATAACGACACCCGTACCACTGCCAGCCAAAGCAAGAGTGACGGCACCGCTATCACATGGACCAACACGCTGACCTACAACTGGAATCTCGGTCAGCACAACTTCGATGCCATGCTCGGTACTGAGGCCTATCGCACCGAGGGCAGCAGCCTCTATGCTGCCAACGGCTCGCTGCGTGAGGGCTTCGACACCTGGCCTTATGCTTGGGTGAGCAACGGCACGGCCAAGTCTTCAGAGGAAGGACTCAGTGCCAGCGGTTCACCTTGGGACGAAGAGCGTATGCTGAGTTACTTCGGCCGTCTGTCATGGAACTACAAAGAGACCTATATGGCCACAGCTACCCTGCGCTGTGATGGCTCCAGCCGCTTTGCCCGCGGCCATCGCTTCGGCTGGTTCCCTTCGGTGAGTGCCGGTTGGGTGATGAGCAATGAAAAATGGTGGAAGCCGATCAGCAAGTATGTCGACTACTTCAAGCTCCGTGGAAGCTGGGGTCAGGTCGGTAACCAGAACATTGGCAACTACATGTACACAGCACCTGTTTCATTTAGTAATATATATTATAACTTCGGTACGACGAAGGGCTCTGCCGCTGATCAGTGGGGAGCCCGCGTCACCCGATTGGCCAATGAAGACATCACTTGGGAGACATCCGAACAGACCGACTTCGGTTTTGATGCCCGTGTGCTCGGTAAGCTCAACGTCAACTTCGACTGGTATTACAAGACGACAAAGGACTGGCTCGTGCAGCCGCCTATTCTTGCTACAGCCGGTACAGGCGCTCCATATATTAATGGTGGTGACGTGAAAAACATCGGTGTGGAGGTAGGACTCGGTTGGAATGACCGCATCGGCCGCGATTTCAACTACTTCGTCAATGTCAATGGTGCCTATAACCACAACAAGGTTGGCAACATCCCCAACGAGGACGGTATTATCCACGGACAGACCAACCAACTGTATGATAACTCTTCCGAGTTCTATCGTGCCAGCAACGGCGAGCCCATCGGCTATTTCTGGGGCTACAAGGCAGCCGGTATCTTCCAGAACGAACAGGAAATCACAGACTGGATCGCCAACGGCAATGGTGTGCTGCAGGCTGATCCCAAACCGGGCGACGTGAAATACTACGATGTCAATCACGATGGCAAGATCAATGATGCTGATAAGGTCAACCTGGGCAACGGTATGCCTGACTTCACCTTCGGCTTCTCGCTGGGCTTCGACTACAAAGGCTTTGACTTCTCTGTCACTGCCAATGGCGAGACCGGAAACAAGATCGTGCAGAGCTATCGCAACGTGGGGTCCACCACTGCCAACTACACCACAGAGATCCTCGACCGCTGGACCGGTGAGGGCACGAGCAACAAGATTCCACGTGTGACCAACACCAACATCAACTACCAGTTCTCTGATCTCTTCATCCACGACGGCAAGTTCCTCCGCATCAGCAATATCACACTGGGTTATGACTTCGCCAAGCTCATCCATACGCCTTACATCTCGCAGGCGCGCCTCTATTTCCAGGTGCAGAACGCCTTTACCTTCACTCACTACAACGGCATGGATCCCGAGGTGGGCTACGGTATGGACGGATGGGTCAGCGGCGTAGACCTGGGCTACTATCCACGGCCACGCACCTGCCTGGTAGGTATCAATCTCAAGTTCTAATACCTTTAATCTCAGAAAACAATGAAAACCAAGATATTCTCCGTCGCCGCCCTGGCACTGCTCTCGTTGGGCGTGACCTCCTGCGGCAATGATTTCCTCGATGTCTCGTCAAAGACAGAGACGTCGACGGGCAACTATTATAAGAACACAAGTGACGCCGAGCGTGCACTCATCGGATGCTACGACGGTTGGCAGGGTACGGTGTCTCTCGGTCCTACGTTCACTTTCCAAATGATCTCGGAATATATGAGCGATGAGTGCTTTGGCGGTACCGGTGCCAACGACGCTCGTAACTCTCAAGTCGTGGACCGCTTTGACATCGGTCAGGATGTTTCGCAGGTCAATCTCTGCAACGATCTGTGGGAGGATTACTACAAAGCCATCTACAACTGCAATGAGCTGTTGTTGAAAGCTTCCGACACACAGTGGAGCTCCGAGGCTGCTAAAGGTCGTATCCTTGGCGAGACACGTGCCATCCGTGGCATATGCTATTTCGACATGGTGCGTCTGTTTGAAAACATTCCCTTGTTGACCACACCTACTGACGAGAATGTTCCTCAGGCCGATCCCGACAGCGTCTATGCACTGATTGTCAATGATCTGACCTATGCTGCCGAGAACATTCCGGCCAACGCTTATCCCAAGAGTCAGTCGGCAACCAACGATGGCCGCATCACGAAATATGCTGCCGAGGCCATGCTCGCCCGTGTCTATCTCTTCTACGACGGCGTTTACAACAACAACGAACGCAAGGAGATGCCCGGCGGACTGACGGCTGCCAAGGCTTTGGCCGGTCTTGAGGATGTCATTCAAAGCAAGGAATACAGCCTCGTGCCCCATTTCAAGAATCTCTGGCCCGCTGCCAGTGACAAATGGGTGCAGGATGCCAGTGGTAACTGGACCAACGACTCGACCTATGCCGGCGACGGCAACAGCGAGACCGTGCTGAGCATGAAGTTCAACTATACCAGTGACTACAATGGCAACAGTGGTGGTAACCGTTCCATCGTGATGTTTGGCATGCGCACCGGAGGCACGATCTGTGTGCCCTACGGTCAAGGCTGGGGCGGCGCCACGGTGACTTCTGCCACATGGAACGATTTCTCCACCGGTGACAGCCGACAGAGTGCTTCCATCATCAACATGGCACAGGAGGGTATCACGCAGCTCGATGCCTGGAAAAAGGTGGCCTCTGACCAGCGCGAGTACACCGGTTTTGCCATCAAGAAATACACGCCGCGCTCGAAGTGGACAAAGGGTGCTGACGGCTCCTGGTCAATGACACACTACTATCAGGGTCTCATGGCCGGTGACTTCCAGATCTCCCAACCGCAGGACTACGTGCTCATGCGCTATTCCGACGTGTTGCTGATGGCTGCAGAACTCGGTTCGCCGAAGGCTCAGACCTATTTCAACGAGGTGCGCAAGCGTGCTTTCACACAGGATGACGGGTCGCTGAGCAATGGCTATCACGAGTTGCCTGCCACAGAGAGCAATATCCTCAAAGAGCGTAAGCTAGAGTTTGTCGGTGAGGGCATCCGCTATTGGGATCTGCTGCGCCAGGGTATCGACGTGGCTGCCAACACGATCGCTAACAGTGGTGAGAAAGTCGTCTCCGGCGGCAGAGAAGAGACAGTGACTATCAAAGCCGAGAACATCAAGAGCAAACGAGGCTTCTGCCAGATTCCGCTCACTCAGATCCAGCGCTCCAACAACCTGCTCAAGCAGAATGCCGGATGGTAATCCTGGGTCAAAAACATATTCTTTTCACCATCATCTAAGAATGGACTAAATAGAAATCTCATTATGAAAATCAAACATGAGTCCACTTTAAAAAGTCCGGACTGAGACCATTTGATTAAATTTGAAATTAC
>URCI01000010.1 GCA_900546345.1 uncultured Prevotella sp.
CCTCCTCTCTTGATCAGTTTTTTTGTGGCAATACGTGAATACCGATACGCTTACGGAATACCTGAATGTTGTTGATAAAAACATATTGACAAAAGTATGTTCGCCTGCCCTTTCAATCTAGAGCGAATGGCGGGGGCTTTTTCATAGAAAACGGGTCTGGAAAAATGAAAATTCCGCTCGTTCACTCACAAAACAGTGGTTTCTTATGATGAAAAAGGCAGTTTGATGCTATCAGAAAGGCAGTTTGAGTGCATCAAACTGCCTTTCTGATGAAAAATTCTCTAGAGAATTTTTGGTCAGAAAGGCTTTCTGATAATAGCGCAAAAACGCTTATTTTAGTAAGTGATTGTTTATCAAATACTTATAAAAATGCACGAAAATCGCTTTTTTCCGGGCAAAAGGCCTTTCGTTGGCAAAGAAACGCAAAATAAGGGCTGTTTTTTGTCAGTATACTCAACAAAATCGGAAATTAATAAAAGATGAGTACGATGTGGTAGATGTCGGCGCGATGGCTCCGAAGCGCTTTCATGGCGTTGCTGAGAAGATGCTCCACGGTCTTCTCGCTGATGCCCATCTTCTCGGCTGTTTCTCGGTAGGACAGTCCGTCGCGCTTGCATAACAGCAGTGCCTCGCGCTGACGGTGGGGTAGGGAGTCAATCGCTTTCCATAGACGGGCTTCGAGAACAGAGCGGTCCTGCGCCTCTTCGTCGGTGATGGTACCTTCCAAGTCCTGCGGCTCTACTTCGTGGCAGAGTGGGTCGTTGCGGCGCAGTCGGTCGATGCACGCGTTGCGCACAGCGGTATAGAGAAACGCACGGTCGTTGTCAGCCTCGCGCTGCCATAGCCGCACGAAACAGTCCTGTACCACGTCTTCGGCGGCGTCGACATCACCACTGAGATAGTGCATGGCATAGAGACAGAGCGGACGGTAGTATTCTTGGAAAGCGGTTTCGATGGAAAGCATAACAAAAAAGAAGGCCCTCCTCCGTCTCCTCTTGAAAGGGAAACGGGGGCGGGCCTTTATAGGTGATAATACCTTACTTCAGGTTCGGGTTCATCTTGTTCCACTCATTGATAGGCGGAATGATGCCGAGGTCGATGACCTCCTGACGCATGTTGCAGAGGTGCTCGTAGCTCTTCTGCAGGTCAGCCATCTCTTCCTTAGTACCTGTAGGAACAGTGTAGTGCACACCGCTCTTGTCGATGGTAGTAGGCAGAGCCATCATCACGTCCTTGAAGCCCAGCTCAGGGATGTCGGCATAGCAGCCAGCAGGCAGTGTGAACTTCTCGCCGCCCATGGCAGCCTCGATCATCTTCACAGCGTTGTAGGCAGGGCTCTGGAAAGAGCTACGGCCACGCAGCTTGATGATGTTGGAACCACCCTGTACGGTGATGTGCTTGATCTCCTGCCAACGCTCGTCGCTCAGGCCCATCTCAGCCAGCGGCTTGCCGTCGACCTTCACCTGAGAAGCGAAGACAGCCATCTGCTCGCCGTGGCCGCCGTATGTGTGAGCGCCGGTCACCTTGTCCTGCTGAACACCGAACTCCAGTGCCAGAGCCTGCTGCAGACGAGTAGAGTCGAGGGCAGCCAGAGAGGTCAGCTGGTTGGGCTTCAAGCCAGAGTGGATCAGTGTTGTCAAAGCAGTCACGTCAGCAGGGTTGAAGATGACAACCACGTGCTCAACGTCCGGACAGTACTTCTTGATATTGTCACCGAAGTCAGCTGCAATCTTGCAGTTGCCCTTCAGCAGATCCTCACGTGTCATGCCAGCCTTACGGGGAGCACCACCAGAGGAGATGATGTATTTGGCACCGGTGAAAGCCTTCTTGGCAGCCTCGGCAACCTTCTCAGGATTGCCCATATCCTCTACGGCAGGAGCATAGTAGGTGACGTTGGCACCTGGGAATGCGCACTGCTGAATCTCGTCGAAGACACCATGAACACCCGGCTCATAGATATCATAGAGACATACGTTGGGAGTAAGGCCGAGCATCAAAACGCTCTGCACCATGTTGGAACCGATCATACCGCCTGCACCGACGATGACCAGTTTGTCATTTGTTAAATAGTTCATAACACTAAATTTATTTAGTTCAGGAATACTTTCCTTGTTCTATGCCACAGGAAAGAATGCGGTTGGCTTTTCTTTGTGCAGCAATGCAAAGTTACGAAAAAAATCATTGACAGAGCGATTTCTTTGCGCTTTTATTTGTTGTTTATTCTTAAAAGTATTATCTTTGTTAAGTCTATTTGTCATTTCGGTGACTAATCAAAAACCATTAATCGTTATATGCTATGAAAGAAGTGATCAAACAACGGTTGCGCGACTTGCGCGAGGTGATGCGTCGTGAACATCTCGATGCCTTTATCTTCCCTAGTACGGATCCGCACAACAGTGAGTATGTCCCTGACCGGTGGAAAGGACGTGAGTGGATCAGTGGCTTCAACGGCTCGGCCGGTACGGCGGTGGTCACCATGCACAGTGCCGCGCTGTGGACCGACAGCCGCTATTTCCTGGCCGCAGCAGACCAGCTGAGCGGCACCGAGTTCCAACTGATGAAGCTGAAGGTGAAGGGCACGCCGACCATTGCGCAATGGCTCGGCCAGGAGCTTCGCGATGTCGATGGCGCCGTTGTCGGCATGGACGGCATGGTGAACAGTTGCAGCAGCGTGGAGGCGATGATCGCTGACCTGCGTCAGGAAGGCGGCATCACTGTGCGCCACAACTTCGACCCGCTGTCCGTCGTATGGCGTGACCGTCCGGCTATCCCCGACCACCGCGTGGAGATACAGCCGCTGGAATATGCCGGAGAGCGTGCTGCCGACAAACTCGCACGTATCCGCAAGGCCTTGCGCGCACTCCATGCCGACGGCATGCTCGTCTCGGCGCTCGACGATGTGGCGTGGACGCTCAACCTTCGTGGCACCGACGTGCACTGCAATCCCGTCTTCGTAGCCTACCTGCTCATCGACACCACACATGCCACCTTATATATAAATAAGGAGAAGATCACTGACGAGGTGCGTGACCATCTCGCCGGAGAGGGCGTCGGTGTGGCTCCTTACGCCGATGTGGCCAAGGGCTTGAAGCAATATCCCGAGTACAACATCCTGCTCGATCCCAATGAGACCTGCTATTCGCTCTATCGCGTGGCCAGCTGTCGTCCTGTGGTCAGCCATGTCTCGCCGGTGCCTGCCATGAAAGCGATTAAGAACGCGGTAGAGATAGACGGCTACCACCACGCCATGCTGCGTGACGGCATCGCTTTGGTGAAGTTTCTCAGATGGCTGAAGCCTGCCGTGGGAGCCGGTGGTCAGACCGAGATGAGCATCGACCGCAAGCTCACTGCCCTGCGTGCCGAGCAGCCGCTGTTCCGTGACATCAGCTTCGACACCATCGCGGGATATGCTGCTCATGGTGCCATCGTCCACTATGAAGCAACGCCGGAGACCGATATCCCCTTGGAACCTCGTGGCTTCTTGCTTCTTGACAGTGGGGCGCAATATCAGGACGGCACTACTGACATCACGCGCACTATCCCCCTCGGACCCCTCACCGACGAGGAGCGCCACATCTACACACTTGTGCTAAAAGGCCATATCCAGCTCGAGCTCTGCAAGTTCCCCTCGGGTGCCAGCGGTACGCAACTCGACATCCTTGCCCGCGAGGCGATGTGGCGCGAGGGCCTGAACTATCTTCACGGCACGGGTCACGGCGTGGGCTCTTACCTCAACGTGCACGAGGGGCCCCACCAGATCCGTATGGAATATATGCCTGCACCGCTTGTCAGTGGGATGACCGTTACTGACGAGCCTGGGCTTTACCTTGCTGGCAAGTTTGGCGTGCGTATAGAGAACACATTACTCATCCGCCCTTACAAGACAACGGAGTTCGGCACGTTTCTTCAGTTCGAGCCGCTTACACTGTGCCCCATCGATACAGTGCCCATCATCCTTAGCGAACTCACTTCTGAAGAGATTGACTGGCTCAACAGCTACCACAAATATGTCTATGAGCAACTCGCTCCCCATCTCGACGAGGAAGAGAAAGAGTGGTTGAAGGAAAAGACAAAGGAGATATAGAAAAAAGACTCTCTCTAACTCTCCCTAAAAGGGAGAGAATGAGTCCACCCTATGCACATGGTCATGTGATGATCAGACGATGCGCTTAGGGTGGTTTTCCCTTTTCAAGCGTTTGAGAATTGAAGAAAGTGGAGCGCTGGGAAGGAACAGAACTGAATTTGCTTTGATCAGGTAGTGCACACCAATTATATATAAGGTGCAAATATGTAAGAACGAATATGTCTTTTATGTCTTTCTGTCTTAATAAAAAGAACTACTGTCTTTATAAATATGTCCTTTCTGTTTTTCTGTCTTCATGAAAAGCTCATTTGTCTTGTCTGTCCCCTCTGTCCAACAACACAACTTGCAGAAAATTAGTTAATTATTTGCGTATATGGAAAAATAGCTGTAATTTTGCATCCGCAAATTGTGGTACCATGCAACAATGGCGCCCGATTGCGTATGTTTCACATTTAAAATAATAAAACCAAAACAAAATGATTATTGTACCAGTAAAGGATGGCGAGAACATCGAAAGAGCTCTCAAGAAGTTCAAGAGAAAGTTTGAAAAGACAGGTGTGGTGAAGGAGCTTCGCGCACGTCAGCAGTTCGATAAGCCGTCTGTCAAGAAACGTCTCAAGATGGAGCACGCTATCTACGTACAGAAGCTTCGTCAGGAAGAGGAGTAAAAAACGACTCCAAGAGTAAAAAATACTCTAAAAAGTTTGGTAGTTTGAATTTTTCTTCGTACATTCGTTGCTGAAAACGCAAGAGTAGCGTTTGATAGCTTAAATGATGGAGATGAAAGACCAATTCCTGGACTATCTCAAGTATGAGCTCAACCGCTCTCCATTGACGATAGCGAGTTATTCCGAGGACTTTAAAATGTTCGAGGAATATTTTCAGGCGTTGGATGGTCAGCCGACTTGGGAAACGATAGACGGTGACATTATCCGTAATTGGATGGAGCAAATGGTTGACGGGGGCAACACTGCCACGACAGTAGCCCGTCGTCTTTCTGCTTTAAGATCATTGTATAAGTTTGCCTTGTCGCATCACTTGGTGGAAAAAGACCCTACGGTCGGCATACGTGCACCAAAGTTGAGAAAGCCTTTGCCGAGCTTCCTTCAGGAAGATCAGATGGACAGGCTTTTAGACAGTGACAGTTGGGGGAAGGATTATAATAGTACGTGCGCGCGTACGATCATTATGACTTTCTATGAGACTGGCATACGATGTGCAGAGTTGATGGGGCTGCGTGATACGGATGTGGATTTTGTCAACCGGCAACTTAAGGTGACCGGCAAAGGAAACAAGCAACGTATCATTCCTTTCGGTGAGGAGTTGGCTCGTACTTTGCGGAACTTCCAGTCCATGAGAGACGAGACATTGCCTGTCAGAGAGGATGCGTTGTTCCTTTCTCAAAAAGGAAAGAAACTAAGCCAAAACCAAGTGGAAGTGATGGTGAAAAATCATCTACGGTTGGTTAGCTCCATGAAAAAGTTGTCACCGCACGTGTTGCGGCACACTTTTGCTACTGCCATGCTCAACCATGGCGCGGGTATAGAAAGTGTAAGACGGTTGTTAGGACATGCGTCGGCCTCCACAACGGAGATCTATACGCATACCACGTTCGAGCAACTCAAACGAGTGTATAAAGATGCCCATCCGAGGGCATGAGTTTAACCTTTAACAAAAAACGGAGGTAACTATGGAAGTAAAGATTCAGTCGATTCACTTCGACGCTACCGAGAAGCTGCAGGCGTTCATCGAGAAGAAGACCGCCAAGTTGGAAAAATCATTCGAAGACATTCAGAAAGTAGAGGTGCAATTAAAAGTTGTCAAGCCCGCTACTGCTCTCAATAAGGAAACCAGTATCACGGTGACCGTGCCCGGTGGAAGCCCATTGTATGTGGCAAAGACCTGTGACACATTTGAGGAGGGAGTTGACCAGTGCGTCGACTCATTGCGGGTGCAACTGGAGAAATTCAAGGAAAAAATACGCAAGCATTGAAAATTTTCCCCGAAAAGTTTTGGAGATTGAAAAATAAGTAGTATCTTTGCAGCCGTTTTACAACGAGTCCTTTGAAAGTCGTGCAAGGCGGCTGCAGGATATGCCTCTTTAGCTCAGTTGGCCAGAGCACGTGATTTGTAATCTCGGGGTCGTTGGTTCGAATCCGACAAGAGGCTCCTCTTGATGAGGACAGAGATCTTTTAAACATTGGACGGGTGGTTACCAGAGTGGCCAAATGGGGCAGACTGTAAATCTGCTGGCTCTTGCCTTCGGTGGTTCGAATCCATCACCACCCACAATGCTTAAGCATAAGAAACGCTTCCTTTTTGGAGCGCAATGCGGAAATAGCTCAGTTGATAGAGCACTAGCCTTCCAAGCTGGGGGTCGCGGGTTTGAGCCCCGTTTTCCGCTCTCTTTTTTGCTGTAATAGCTCAGTGGTAGAGCACTTCCTTGGTAAGGAAGAGGTCCTGAGTTCAACTCTCAGTTACAGCTCCACTTTGATGCCTAAACGAAGTCTAACTAAATATCAGTATGACACGTCTATGGTCGTCAAGAAGAATCATCTATTTGATTATTTAATTTATACAATAAAAAAGTAAAGCTATGGCTAAAGAGGTTTATGTGCGTACCAAACCGCATGTTAACATTGGTACAATTGGTCACGTCGACCACGGTAAGACTACTCTGACCGCAGCTATCTCTAAGGTGCTGCATGAGCGTCTGGGTACAGGTGAGGATGTGAAGTCTTTCGATCAGATTGACAATGCTCCTGAGGAGAAAGAGCGTGGTATCACCATCAACACTGCCCACATCGAGTATGAGACTGCAAAGCGTCACTACGCTCACGTTGACTGCCCGGGACACGCCGACTATGTGAAGAACATGGTTACTGGTGCTGCTCAGATGGACGGTGCTATCCTCGTGGTTGCTGCTACTGATGGTCCTATGCCTCAGACACGTGAGCACGTGCTGCTCGCTCGTCAGGTAAACGTGCCTCGTTTGGTAGTATTCCTCAACAAGTGCGATGATCCTGAAGTCGATGAGGAAATGATCGACCTCGTGAAGATGGATGTCCAGGATCTTCTGACTTCTTATGGTTATGAAGAGGATACTCCTATCATCTGTGGTTCTGCTCTGGGTGCACTGAATGGTGTTGCTAAGTGGGAAGACAAGATCATGGAGTTGATGGACACTGTTGACACTTGGATTCAGGAGCCTGTCCGTGAGGTTGATAAGCCTTTCTTGATGCCTGTTGAGGATGTCTTCTCTATCACTGGTCGTGGTACTGTTGCTACGGGTCGTATTGAGACTGGTAAGTGCAAGGTCGGTGATGAGGTTCAGCTGCTCGGTCTTGGTGAGGACAAGAAGTCTGTCATCACTGGTGTCGAGATGTTCCGTAAGACCCTGGATGAGGGTGAGGCTGGTGATAACGTCGGTCTGCTCCTCCGTGGTATCGATAAGGACGAGGTGAAGCGTGGTATGGTTGTTGTGCATCCGGGTGCTATCACTCCGCACGATCACTTCAAGGCTTCTATCTATGTGCTGAAGAAGGAAGAGGGTGGCCGTCACACTCCGTTCGGCAACCGTTATCGTCCTCAGTTCTACCTCCGCACAATGGACTGCACCGGTGAGATCACTCTCCCTGAAGGTGTAGACATGGTGATGCCTGGTGACAACGTTGAGATCGAGGTTCGCCTGATCTACAAGGTTGCTCTGAATGAGGGTCTCCGTTTCGCTATCCGCGAGGGTGGTCGTACGGTAGGTTCTGGCCAGATCACTAAGATTCTGCCTGACGTAGCAGAGGAGGGATAATCGAGATTATCTAATTCCAAGATACGTAAGTCTCCGCATCTGCGGATGCGGAGACTTTCTTACGGGTTTAGCTCAGTTGGTAGAGCACTGGTCTCCAAAACCAGGTGTCGAGAGTTCGAGTCTTTCAACCCGTGCTAAAAAGAAGATAATATGTTTAATAAAATAGTGAATTATTGCAAGGCTTGTTACGACGAGCTTGTACATAAAACCACTTGGCCAACACAGAAGGAGTTGAGTCACAGTGCAGTGATTGTATTATCTGCTTCCCTTATCATTGCACTGATCGTCTTCGCTATGGACTTGGTGTTCAAGAACCTGATGGGTATTGTATACCCTGGCTAATCATTAAGGCAATGGCAAATACTAAGAATTGGTATGTTTTGCGTGCATCCAGCGGCAAGGAGGCTAAGCTGAAAGAGTACATCGAAGCTGAGTTGCGTCATAATCAGCGACTGGCTGATCATGTCTATCAGGTGCTCATTCCGATGGAGAAACATGCAAGCATCAAAGATGGTAAGCGTGTGGAGAAAGAGAAAATCGCTCTCCCCGGTTATGTGTTTGTACAGGCTGATATGGTTGGCGATGTTCCAGTTGATTTGAGGAATATGCCTAACTGCTTAGGCATCCTCGGTGGATTGGATCATCCGGCTCCTGTACCGGAGTCTCAGATTAATCGTATGATTGGTCAGGCAGAGGAAACACAGATCGACAACGATGTGGATGTTCCTTATCTGCTGGATGAGACAGTGAAGGTTACCGATGGTCCTTTCGCAGGTTTTGAGGGCGTGATTGAAGAAATCAATACCGAAAAACGTAAGCTGAAGGTGATGGTAAAGATCTTTGGGCGTAAGACACCCTTGGAGCTTGGTTTTATGCAAGTTGAGAAGGTCGCTGAGTAGTTGTTACGGGCTACGCGCGCCTTATACGTTACATTTATTTTAATTTCAATTAGAAATGGCTAAAGAAGTTGCTGGATTAATCAAGTTACAGATTAAAGGTGGCGCTGCAAACCCCTCCCCTCCAGTAGGACCGGCTTTGGGTTCCAAGGGTATTAACATCATGGGCTTCTGCAAAGAGTTCAATGCTCGTACCCAGGATAAGGCTGGTAAGGTTCTGCCTGTCGTCATCACTTATTACACAGATAAGTCGTTCAGCTTCGTCATCAAGACTCCTCCTGCTGCTGTCCAGCTCAAGGAAGCTGCCAAGGTGAAGTCTGGTTCCGGCCAGCCTAACCGTAAGAAAGTGGCTAGTGTGACTTGGGATCAGGTAAAAGCTATCGCCGAGGATAAGATGGCCGACTTGAACTGCTTTACTGTAGAGAGTGCCATGAGACTGATTGCAGGAACTGCACGCAGCATGGGCATCACTGTTAAAGGTGACTTCCCTGGTAAATAATTAAACTTCAATTAAGCAAGTAAAATGAGTAAACTGACAAAAAATCAGAAATCAGTAGCTGAGAAGGTTGAAGCAGGGAAGGCATACACATTGAAAGAGGCTGCAGAGCTCGTCAAGGAAATCACGACGACTAAGTTTGATGCTTCTGTAGATGTGGATGTTCGCTTGGGCGTTGATCCTCGCAAGGCTAACCAGATGGTTCGCGGCGTGGTGTCTCTGCCTAACGGAACTGGTAAGACAGTTCGCGTGCTTGCTCTGTGTACACCTGATCAGGAAGAGGCTGCTAAGGCAGCTGGTGCTGACTACGCTGGTCTCGATGAGTATATTGAGAAGATCAAAGGTGGCTGGACAGATGTCGATGTCATCATCACCATGCCTTCCTGCATGGGTAAGGTAGGTCCTCTGGGCCGTTTCCTCGGTCCCCGTGGTTTGATGCCTAACCCGAAGTCTGGTACGGTGACAATGGATGTTGCTAAGGCTGTCAAGGAAGTTAAGCAAGGTAAGATCGACTTCAAGGTTGACAAGGCTGGTATTATTCATACTTCTATCGGCAAGATCTCTATGACTGCTGATCAGATTTATGGCAATGCCAAAGAGTTTATCAACACTGTGATTCGTTTGAAGCCTGCTGCTGCTAAAGGTACATACCTCAAGAGTATCTTTATTTCAAGTACAATGAGTAAGGGTATCAAGATTGATCCTAAATCAGTTGAATCACTCTAAAAGTTTGGAAAAATGAAGAAAGAAGTAAAAGATACTATCATTGTTGACCTTGGCGAGAAGTTGAAGGAATATCCTCATTTCTATCTGGTGGATGTCACCGGAATGAATGCAGAGGCAACATCTTCTCTTCGTCGCAAGTGTTTCAAGCAGGAGATCAAGATGGTCGTTGTGAAGAACAAACTTCTCCACAAGGCTTTTGAGGCTGCTGACATTGACTATTCTGAGCTTTATGGTACACTGAAAGGAAACACGGCTGTGTTGTTCACTAACACTGCAAATGTTCCTGCCAAACTGCTCAAGGAAAAAGAAATTGCCAAGGCTGGCGTTCCTTCTCTGAAGGCTGCTTATGCTGAGGAAGGTTTCTATGTTGGTGCAGACAAGCTCGATGAGCTGGCTTCCATCAAGAGCAAGAACGAGGTCATCGCAGACATCGTTGCCCTGTTGCAGAGCCCCGCAAAGAACGTGGTTTCTGCTCTTCAGTCAGGCGCAAACACCATCCATGGTGTGCTGAAGACTTTAGGCGAGCGTCCTGAGTAATCAATTAAGTCACTACATTTTCAAGAATAAAATTTAAATAAATACTAAAATGGCAGACGTTAAAGCTATTGCAGAAGAATTAGTAAATCTTACTGTTAAAGAGGTAAATGAATTGGCAACAGTCCTGAAGGACGAGTATGGTATTGAGCCCGCTGCTGCAGCTGTTGCAGTTGCTGGTCCTGCTGCTGGCGCAGCTCCTGCAGCTGAGGAGAAGAGCTCTTTCGATGTTGTGCTGACCGATGTTGGTGCTACTAAGCTCCAGGTCGTGAAGGCTGTTAAGGAGGCTTGTGGCCTCGGTCTGAAGGACGCTAAGACTCTCGTTGAGTCTGTACCTGCTACTCTGAAGGAAGGCCTGTCTAAGGACGAGGCTGAGAACCTTAAGAAGGCTATCGAGGAAGCTGGTGCTAAGGTTGAGCTGAAGTAATTTAGTCTCTATTAGCCGCTATCCCTTTTTTGTAAGGGTGGCGACAGCTACATACTTAGGGGTTAGGATTTGCCCAGTCGGTGAGTCCTAACCTTTTTGTATCTTTTTCCCTTTGATCCTTTTTGAGATCACTTCTTTGTTTCCCTCTTCTTTCAGCTTCGGCTAAGACTGGTATTAGACTACAATTGATTTCTTATGTCAAACGTTATTGATAACAGAGTAAATTTTGCCAGCGTCCAGAATCCCTATCCTTTTCCGGATTTTCTTGACGTGCAACTGAAATCATTCCGTGATTTCCTCCAACTTGACACTCCTCCTGAGGAGCGCAAGAACGATGGCTTGTATAAGGTGTTTGCGGAGAATTTCCCTATCACCGATACTCGTAATAACTTCGTGCTTGAGTTCCTCGATTATTATATTGATCCGCCTCGTTACACTATTGATGAGTGCTTGGAGCGCGGTCTGACATATAGTGTGCCTTTGAAGGCTAAGATGAAACTATATTGTACCGATCCTGATCATGAGGATTTTGGTACGTTCATCCAGGACGTCTTCTTGGGTACGATTCCTTATATGACTGATAACGGTACTTTTGTGATCAATGGTGCCGAGCGTGTTGTCGTCGCTCAGCTGCATCGTTCTCCGGGTGTGTTTTTTGGTCAGGGCGTACACGCCAATGGTACCGTACTTTATAGTGCACGCGTGATTCCTTTCAAAGGATCTTGGATTGAGTTTGCAACCGACATTAACAATGTCATGTATGCTTACATCGACCGTAAGAAGAAGTTGCCTGTTACGACTTTGTTACGTGCCATTGGTTATGAAAGTGACAAAGACATCCTCCAGATTTTTGATCTGGCAGAGGAGGTGAAGGTCTCTGAGAAAACGAAGGATCAGCTCCTTGGCCGTAAATTGGCTGCTCGTGTCCTTAGATCTTGGACGGAGGACTTCGTTGATGAGGATACTGGTGAGGTCGTAACGGCTGAGCGTAATGAGATGGTGCTCGAGCGTGAGACGGAGATCACTGAAGATAATTTCCAGACGATCATTGACAGTGGCGTTTCTACTGTGCTTGTTCATAAGGATAATGAGGCTGCTTCTAAGTATGACATTATCTTTAAAACGCTTGAGAAAGACCAGAGTAACTCTGAGATTGAAGCTGTCCGTTATATCTACAAGCAGTTGCGTAATGCTGATCCTGCTGATGATGCCAGTGCACGTGAGGTCTTCCAGAATCTGTTCTTCTCCGATAAGCGTTATGACTTGGGAGATGTCGGTCGTTACCGTATTAACAAGAAACTTAATCTTGATATTGATCCTGATGTGCGTGTGCTCACCAAGGAGGATATTATCGAGATCATCAAATATTTGATCAAGCTTGTCAATTCCAACGCTACTGTTGATGATATTGACCACTTGAGTAATCGTCGTGTGCGCACCGTTGGAGAACAGTTGGCCAATCAGTTCTCTATCGGCTTGGCTCGTATGAGTCGTACCATCCGTGAGCGTATGAACGTTCGTGACAATGAGGTATTTACGCCTACAGACTTGATCAATGCCAAGACGATCTCCAGTGTTATCAACTCGTTCTTTGGTACAAACCCGTTGAGCCAATTTATGGATCAGACCAACCCGTTGGCAGAGGTTACACACAAGCGTCGCCTTTCTGCTTTGGGCCCTGGCGGTCTTTCACGTGAGCGTGCTGGATTCGAGGTTCGTGACGTACACTATACACACTATGGTCGTCTGTGTCCTATCGAGTCGCCTGAGGGTCCTAATATCGGTCTGATTTCCTCTCTTTGTGTCTATGCGACGATCAATGAGCTTGGATTTATTGAGACTCCTTATCGTGTGGTCAAGGATGGAAAGGTCGATCTGGATAATAATGACGTACAGTATCTCACTGCTGAGGAAGAGGACGGCAAGCTTATCGCTCAAGGTAATGCGCCTCTGAAAGAAGATGGCTCTTTCGTCCGTGATTTCGTCCACTGTCGTTTGGCAGCAGACTTCCCTGTTGTAGAGCCCGGTGAAGTAAGTCTGATGGATGTCTCGCCGCAGCAGATTGCTTCTGTGAGTGCCTGCTTGATTCCATTCTTGGAGCATGATGACGGTCACCGTGCGCTGATGGGATGTAACATGATGCGTCAGGCTGTCCCCTTGCTCCACAACGATGCACCTATTGTAGGAACTGGTTTGGAGAAGCAGGTTTGTGAGGATAGCCGTACAATGATCACGGCAGAAGGTGAGGGTGTCATCGAATATGTTGATGCTACAACGATTCGTATTCTTTACGACCGTACAGAAGAAGAGGAGTTCGTCAGCTTTGAACCGGCTCTTAAAGAGTATCGTATTCCTAAGTTCCGTCGTACCAACCAGAATATGACCATCGACCTGCGTCCTATCTGTAATAAGGGGCAACGTGTGAAGAAGGGTGATATCTTGACGGAAGGTTATGCAACAGAGAATGGTGAGTTGGCATTAGGCCGCAACCTGCTTGTTGCCTATATGCCTTGGAAGGGTTACAACTACGAGGATGCCGTCGTGATCTCTGAGCGTATGGTACGTGATGACGTGCTGACTTCTGTTCATGTCGATGAGTATTCCTTGGATGTACGTGAGACCAAGCGAGGAATGGAGGTATTTACCAGTGATATTCCTAATGTCAGTGAGGAAGCCACCAAAGATCTCGATGATAATGGTATCATCCGTGTCGGTGCTCGTGTGGAGCCAGGAGACATTATGATTGGTAAGATTTCGCCAAAGGGAGAGAGTGATCCTTCTCCAGAGGAGAAATTGCTCCGTGCTATCTTTGGTGACAAAGCCGGGGATGTGAAGGACTCTTCACTCAAGGCAAATCCTTCTTTGAGTGGTGTCGTGATCGACAAAAAACTCTTCCAACGTGCTGAGAAAACACGAGAGTCGAAGAAACAAGACAAGATCAAGCTGCAGAAGATCGACGAAGAGTACGAGGCAAAGAGCGACGAGCTGAAGAATATGCTCGTTGACAAGTTGATGACCCTCACAGAGGGTAAGACCTGTCAGGGCGTGAAGGACTATACTGAGGCAGAGGTGCTCGCCAAAGGTAGTAAGTTTAGCGTACCTGCCTTGAAAAACCTCGAGTATGACGGTATCCAAAGCAATGGCTGGACTGATGATGAGCATATCAATGGACTTATTCAGAAGTTGATTATGAACTTCATCCGTAAGGACAAGCAGTTGGCTGCTGAGCAGAACCGCCGCAAGTTCGCCATCACTATTGGTGATGAGCTGCCTTCCGGCATCTTGAAGATGGCGAAGGTCTATATTGCTAAGAAGCGTAAGATTCAGGTCGGTGATAAACTTGCAGGTCGCCATGGTAACAAGGGTATCGTCTCTAAGATCGTGCGTCAGGAGGATATGCCGTTCTTGGCAGATGGTCGTCCAGTCGACTTGGTACTGAACCCGATGGGTGTGCCTTCTCGTATGAACTTAGGACAGATCTTCGAGGCTATTCTTGGTGCTGCTGGTAAGAAACTTGGCGTGAAGTTTGCCACGCCGATCTTCGATGGTGCTAAGCTTGATGATTTGCGTGAATGGACCGAGAAGGCTGGTCTGCCCAATTTGTGTTCTACAACCGTTTATGATGGTGAGACAGGTGAGCCGTTCGACCAAAAGGCTACAGTGGGTATCACTTACTTCTTGAAGTTGGGCCACATGGTGGAAGACAAGATGCATGCCCGCTCCATCGGTCCGTATTCTCTGATTACCCAGCAGCCACTTGGTGGTAAAGCACAGTTCGGAGGCCAGCGCTTCGGAGAGATGGAGGTTTGGGCCCTTGAGGGCTTTGGTGCCAGCCATGTGCTGCAGGAGATGCTGACTATCAAGAGTGATGACGTCACAGGCCGCTCCAAAGCCTATGAGGCTATTGTCAAGGGTGACCCAATGCCTACACCGGGTATCCCAGAATCGCTCAACGTGTTGCTGCATGAGCTTCGCGGTCTGGGACTGAACATTAAGTTGGATTAAGTTTGGAATATTGAAAAGTTAGAAGTATGGCTTTCAAAAAAGATACAAAGGTAAAGAATAATTTTACCAAGATTACCATTAGCCTGGCCTCTCCTGAGACAATCAAGGAGAACTCCTATGGTGAGGTGACCAAGCCCGAGACCATCAACTACCGCACCTACAAGCCTGAGCGTGACGGCTTGTTCTGCGAGAGAATCTTCGGTCCGACGAAAGACTATGAATGCGCCTGCGGTAAGTACAAGCGCATCCGCTACAAAGGTATCGTCTGCGACCGTTGCGGTGTTGAGGTCACGGAGAAGAAAGTACGTCGTGAGCGTGCCGGACATATCGAGCTCGTCGTTCCTGTAGCTCATATCTGGTACTTCCGCTCTTTGCCAAACAAGATCGGTTACTTGCTCGGACTGCCTACCAAGAAGCTCGACCAGGTGATCTACTACGAGAAGTATATCGTCATCCAGCCCGGTATCCTCGAAGGACAGAAGGACGCTGAGGGCGTGGAGGATCTCAATGGTTCCCATAAGCTCGATCTGTTGTCAGAGGAAGAGTATCTCGACATCATCGACAACAAGATTCCTGAGAACAACGATATGCTCGACGATGCTGATCCTACGAAGTTCATCGCCAAGATGGGTGCAGAGGCTATCCTCGACCTGCTCAAGGAACTTGATCTCGACAAGCTCAGCTATGAATTGCGTGACCGTGCCAATACCGACTCTAGCCAGATGCGCAAGACTGATGCATTGAAGCGCTTGCAAGTTGTAGAGGCTTTCCGTAGTTCCAAGGAAGTGAACAAGCCAGAGTGGATGATCATGAAGATCATTCCGGTTATTCCGCCAGAGTTGCGTCCGTTGGTTCCGTTGGATGGTGGCCGTTTCGCTACTTCTGATCTGAATGATCTTTATCGTCGTGTGATCATTCGTAACAACCGTCTGAAACGACTCATCGAGATCAAGGCACCAGAGGTGATTCTCCGTAATGAGAAACGTATGCTTCAAGAGGCTGTCGACTCTCTCTTCGACAACAGCCGCAAGGCCAGTGCCGTGAAGAGCGAGAGCAACCGTCCGTTGAAGTCTCTCTCTGACTCGCTGAAAGGTAAGCAAGGCCGCTTCCGTCAGAATTTGCTTGGTAAGCGTGTTGACTACTCTGCCCGTTCTGTGATCGTTGTCGGTCCTGAGCTGAAGATGGGTGAGTGTGGTCTGCCGAAGTTGATGGCCGCAGAACTTTACAAGCCCTTTATCATTCGCAAGTTGATCGAGCGCGGTATTGTGAAGACAGTGAAGAGCGCTAAGAAGATCGTTGACCGCCGCGAACCGGTGATCTGGGATATTTTGGAGAATGTGATGAAAGGTCACCCTGTGCTTCTGAACCGCGCACCGACGCTCCACCGTCTGTCAGTGATGGCATTCCAGCCCAAGATGATCGAGGGTAAGGCTATTCAGTTGCACCCATTGGCATGTACACCATTTAATGCCGACTTCGATGGTGACCAGATGGCTGTCCACTTGCCATTGAGCAACGAGGCCGTTCTGGAGGCTCAGATTCTGATGCTCCAGAGTCATAACATTCTCAATCCGGCCAATGGCGCTCCTGTCACTGTACCTTCACAGGATATGGTGCTCGGTCTTTACTATATCACTAAGATCCGTCCGGGAGCTAAGGGAGAAGGTCAGACTTTTTATGGTCCTGAAGAGGCAATCATCGCACTCAACGAGAAACGTGTCGACGAGCATGCACAAGTAAAGTGTATGGTCGATGATATAGACGAAAAGGGTAATCCTATCCGTCATATCGTTGAGACTACTGTTGGACGTATCATTGTCAATGAGATTATACCGAAGGAGATCGGCTTCTTCAATGGTATTATCTCCAAGAAGACACTGCGTAAGCTCATTGCTGACGTGATCAAACACGTTGGTATGGACCGTGCCTGCACGTTCCTTGATGGTGTGAAGAACCTTGGTTATCGCATGTCATATTTGGCAGGTCTTTCCTTTAACCTCGACGATATCATCGTCCCTGAGGAGAAGGCTGAGATCGTGAAACGTGGCCAGGATGAGGTCGATGAGGTGAAAGCCAACTTCGATATGGGTCTTATCACAGATAATGAGCTTTATAATGAGGTCATCAATGCCTGGACACATGTAAACAACGATCTGAAGAAGGCCGTGATGAAGCACATGACTGAGGCTGATCAGGGCTTCAACGCTGTGTTTATGATGCTTGACTCCGGCGCCCGTGGTTCTGCCGACCAGATTGCTCAGCTCGCTGGTATGCGTGGTCTGATGGCTAAGCCGCAGAAGGCTGGTGCAGAAGGCAACTCTATCATTGAGAACCCTATTCTGAACAACCTGAAGGAGGGTATGTCTGTGCAGGAGTACTTTATTGCTTCTCACGGTGCTCGTAAGGGTCTTGCCGACACGGCTATGAAGACGGCCGATGCCGGATACTTGACACGTCGTCTTGTCGATGTGTCCCACGATGTGATTATCACCGAAGACGACTGCGGTACACTGCGTGGTCTGGAGTGCCGTGCACTGAAGGAGGGTGACGAGGTCGTCTCCACACTTGCCGAGCGCATTTTGGGCCGTGTCTCCGTACACGATGTCATTAATCCGCACACAAGTGAGATCATTGTCAAGGCTGGTGAGGAAATCACCGAAGCTAAGGCTCAGGCTGTTGAGGACGCTGGTATTGAGATGGTGGAAATCCGCTCGGTACTCACCTGCGAGAGCAAGAAGGGCGTCTGCCGCAAATGCTACGGCCGCAACTTGGCAACCTCGAAGATGGTTCAGCTCGGTGAGGCTGTCGGCGTGATTGCCGCACAGGCTATCGGTGAGCCGGGTACACAGCTGACTCTCCGTACTTTCCACTCCGGTGGTATCGCAGAGAACGCCGCCGCCAACGCTTCCATCACTTCCAAGTATGATGCTAAGCTGAAGTTTGAGGGATTGCGCACTGTGCCGTTTACCGACAAGAGCGACGAGTCTAATCCTATGCAATGTCAGATGGTTGTCAGCCGACTCGCAGAGGTACAGTTTGTAGATCCGAACACTGACATCAATATGGCCACACTGACCGTTCCTTATGGTAGCTCTCTGTTCTTTAGCGATGGAGACATGGTGAAGAAGGGTGACGTGGTCTGCAAATGGGATCCGTTCAATGCTGTCATCGTCAGCGAATATGCCGGTAAGTTGCAGTTTGACAATGTTATCGAAGGCACTACATTCAAGACGGAGACAGATGAGACCTCTGGTATGACGGAGCGTATCATCACGGAGTCTAAGGACCACAATGTTATTCCTACCGTCCATGTTGTTGATGAGAATGGACAGGTGCTCGGTACTTATAACTTCCCTGTGGGTGGTCATATCGCCAATATCGAAGATGGTCAGGTCGTTGAGACAGGTACCACACTTGTACGTATTCCACGTGCCGTGTTCAATGCGGGTGGTATCACTGGTGGTCTGCCACGTGTCACAGAGCTCTTTGAGGCTCGTAACCCGACGAATCCCGCTGTCGTCTCAGAGATTGATGGTGAGGTGACCATGGGCAAGTTGAAGCGTGGTAACCAGGAGATCATCATTACCTCTAAGACCGGTGATCAACGCAAATATCTCGTGCCATTGTCTCGCCAGATCCTGGTGCAGGAGCACGATGCTGTGCGTGCTGGTACAGCTCTTTCTGATGGTGAGATAACACCGAGTGACATCCTTGCCATCAAAGGTCCTACTGCAGTACAGGAGTATATCGTCAATGAGGTGCAAAACGTTTATCGCCTGCAAGGTGTGAAGATCAACGATAAGCACTTCGAGATCATTGTCCGTCAGATGATGCGTAAAGTACGTATCGATGATCCGGGCGACACCACGTTCCTTGAGCAGGATCTTGTCGACAAGCTTGACTTCGCCGATGAGAACGATCGTATCTGGGGCAAGAAGGTTGTTATCGACGAGGGTGACTCAGAGAATCTCCACAAGGGTCAGATTGTCACTGTTCGCAAGCTGCGTGATGAGAACTCCAGCCTGAAACGTCGTGACTTGAAGACTGTCACTGTGCGTGATGCTGTGCCAGCTACGTCTACACAGGTGCTGCAGGGTATTACCCGCGCTGCTTTGGGCACGAAGAGCTTTATGAGTGCTGCCTCCTTCCAGGAGACCACCAAGGTGCTCAACGAGGCTGCTATTCGTGGTAAGGTCGATAACCTTGAAGGCATGAAGGAGAACGTTATCTGTGGTCACTTGATTCCTGCCGGTACAGGCATGCGTCAGTGGGACAAGATCATCGTAGGCTCCAAGGAGGAGTATGAGCGCATGGAAGCCAACCGCAAGAATGTGCTTGATTACGCCGATAAGGTGACTCCAGAAAATTAATCAGTCACACAAGATAAATAAATAAAGGCCGTGAATCCGATTTGGGTTCACGGCCTTTTTTGTGCCTTGTGGTTAATTGCTTGTCAAAAGCAGCAGATGGCTACATTTAATATACGTATACTTTGCAGTCCTTGATGCTGCCGGGAGCGCCTTGCTCGGCGCGTGGCAGGTATTCCAGAGCAGAGACGGCCTGGGTGGAGCCGAGGTCAATAACGAGAAGGTGGGGAAAATCTGCGCCTGGCACTGTCTGCCAGTAAGTCGACTCTTGCAGGTCGAAGACCTTGTCGCCCGTGTGGTTGCCGTTGTCAGCATCCTCGGAGTCGGCGTATTTTGTAGTCCATGTCTCACGGCTGATGCGCTTGCCTTGCGCATTCTGCAAGTATAGCTCAGCGATGGCGGAGAGATCCTTGCCGCTTTGGTTGCTGTTGATGAGGATGGCGAGGTAGCGGCCTTGCTGCAGTTGGGCGAAGCGAACCGTCTGCCAGCCGTTGCCCGACTGGAGCGCACCACTGAAGGCTGGAGTGCGACTGTTCAGGTCAGGCTTGTCGCCAATGTTGTTGTGCAGGTTGGTTTTCTCCAGTTGCAGTTTATCGAGCTCCGGCTTGTCTTGTCCCCAGAGCACGGGGTTGTCGGTGCCAATGATGTCGAGCACCATGATGTCATTCTTGCCTTTCTTCAGCCAGCATCCCGGGCAGTAGAGCGTCTGCTGAGGACCGATGCGCCAAAAACGGCCGAGTGCATGGCCGTTCACATAGACTTGACCCTTGCCGAAGTTCTCCATATTAATAAAGGTGTCGCCCACCTTGCTGAGGTTGAACGAGCCGAGGAAGACGCCTGGCTCCTTGACGCCATTGCGCACATCGAGGTGGCTGCGCAAGTCGACATACGGCTTATGAGCCTGTGCGGCTATCGTGTCTACATCATCTGGCATGAGGCCGATGGCCCAGTCCTTGAGGTTGTAGGTCACGTCGTGCTGTCCGTCTGTGGTGGTGATGGTCACATCGCCCGTGATGCCCTTGTAGTCTTTGATGGCGCGTCCGAAGTTGATGCGTCCCATGGCCTCGACAAGGATGTCGATCTTCGCGCCTTTCTTCACGGCTGGCAACATGACGCTCTTCTCGTTTTTCACGCGGTCGATCTTCCCAACAAACTCCCCGTTGATGAACACCTGCGCATAGTCGTGGGCGTCGCTGATGGTGAGGCGGCTGGGTTGACTAATGTCGGGCAGGGTAGTGGAGTAGAAGGCCGAGCCCCATCCCATGTCCATTTCCTCGAAGGTCTTCGTGTCGTGGCTCTTCACCGTGCGTGTGATGAACTGCCGTAGTGGGACGCGCGCATCGAGCCTCACCTTCGGAAAACTCACGAGCGTTGCTGCCGCCTTGGGCACGGCGGGCAGTGTCTTGCCGCCATTGTATTTCTCCATCGTGCGGCGCAGTTCATAGTATTTTGGGGTAGCCTGCCCATATTCGTTGATGGGTGCGTCGTAGTCATAAGAGGTCACATCGGGAGCGAATCCCGGTGAGTTGGCTCCTGCCCAGTGGCCGAAGCTCGTGCCGCCATGGGTCATATAGAGCGAGAAGGAGATGTTCTTGGAGAGCATCTCGTCAATGCCCTCGACCATGTCTTTGGCCGGACGTGTCTCGTGGCGTGCGCCCCACTTGTCAAACCATCCGCTCCAGAACTCCGAGCACATCTTCGGCGCGTCGGGGCGCAGTTCGCCGAGACGACGGAACTGCTGGTCGATGTTTGCCCCGGTACCGAAGTTCATCGTCCACACCAGGTCGTCGAGTCCGTTCTTGGTGAAGTTGCTGGCCCAGTCACATTGGAAGAGCACAGGGCCGACCTCCCGTCCTTGCTTGTCCTTGGTGTACCAGTTTTCTTTCAGCAGGTCGCGGATAGCGCGGATATATGGCTTGTCTTCGCCGTAGCTGCCATACTCGTTCTCTACCTGCACCATGATGATCGGTCCGCCGTGCTGTATGGTCAGCGGGGCGAGCTGCCCGGCCACCTTTTCCTCAAACACCTTCACGCGCTGCATGAAGTACGGATCTTGCTCACGCAGACGGATGTCCTTCTTCTTTAGCAGCCACCAAGGCAGTCCTCCCATCTCCCATTCGGCGCAGACATAGGGACCGGGGCGCACGATGACGTACATACCGTTTTTCTGTGCCAGACGGCAGAACGCTGCAACATCGTTGTTGCCTGTGAAATTGAACTGTCCCTCCTTCGGTTCATGGATATTCCAGAAGACATAGAGACAGAGTGTGTTCATGCCGAGAGCCTTGCACATTTTGATGCGTTGTTCCCAGTAGGGGCGGGGGATGCGCGGATAGTGCACCTCAGCTGCCTTAACCACAAACGGCCTGCCGTTGAGGAGGAAAGTGCCTTTTCCCACTGTGAAATCACCACTGCGTTTCGCTGCATGGCTGGTGAGGGGGCTCAGCATCATGACCAGTGCGAACATGAAAAAAAGAATCTTTTGTTGTAACTTCATAGAAGAATTGTTATTAGGATTGTCTTCCACAAAATTACAAAAAAGATTCTTTTCTCTTGTGTACTTATCTTGCAATCAATCGTTCACCAGTGAGAATTATCAAAAAATGCCTGCTGATTCACGATTTGTTACCTTGAAATCAGTTATCTATTTGTTAGTTCTGACCAGTCGCAGTCCGTACCAGCCAGGGTTGGGCGTATTGCCGTCGGCAGACAGTCTGACGAGGAACTTGGTAGTGACCTTTCCAAGTTTGTCGCGAAGAAGATTGACGGGCAGAGGATATTCGACATTAAAGAAGCCATTTCTATCTCCTTCAGCCTTCTCCGGAATAATGATTTTTGCGATAGGCACACCGTTGACAGTCAGTGTGGCCTGACGTCCCTTATCAGCTGTAGTGAATCGGCAGAGGATAGCAAGACTGTCAGCAGCGGCTTTTGTGTTGAATAGCGAATACTGTACGTAGCCACCTTTTTGTGCATCGCGATAGGTCTCGTCACGGAAAGATCCTGCGTGAGCGTCTGTGGAATAGTTGTATTCGTGTCCAGCCTCGTTTTGCTGTTCGCCTGGAGACACAAAGTCCAGCGTTCTACGGGCAAGCGCATCGGCTTGCCGCTCCGTCTCGGCCATGTCGCTGTGGGCATATTCGTTAGCAGTTCGCTGGTACCAGTAGCAAGAATAGCGTGTATGATGGATGGTAGCAAAGGGCTGGAGAGTCAGTTTCGTCCAATGGTAATTTTTTGCATCTGGGCGGCTGACATCGAGCGTGAACTGCAACTTAGCAGGGGCGCTCTTGGTGATACGCTGGAATATTTGGTTTCTTTCGCCGATGAGCATGGGTGCTGAGGTCAGAGGCAGACTCTTGCCTACTGCTCCGGGAGCATGATCCATGCGTCCTTCTCCCGCATATTCGTTTTGCAGTATTTCTGTTTTGAGGCCTGTCGTGTCGGCTTCGAGCTGGTTTTCGGCTGTCGTCTTGGCAGCGAGAAGTACAGGACCATATTCAAAGGCAACATAGTCCGGAAGGTTAGGGCAAGGCACCACGCGCATTGCCATGGGTAAATCAACTTGTACCTTGTCTCCGGCTTTCCACTGACGGCGCAGCTTGACGTAGAAAGCCCGTCCCACAGTTGTCTTGACCGCTTGCGGCTCACCATTGACGGTGATGCGATAGTCGGCTGTGGTCCACCAGGGATGACGGATGGCCAACGAGAAATTACCCTCGCGGTTGATGGTCAGCGTGGTCTGCTGGCTATAAGGATAAGAGGTGGTCTGTGTCACGTCGAAGCGTCGGTCAGCGAGATGGCTGGGCGTGAAGAGATTGACATAGAGCACAGAGTCTGCGTCATGGGTGTAGACAAACTGTCCGTATTTGCTGTGGTTCTCCATACCCGTGCCGACGCAGCACCACATGCCTTTGTTCACCTGCGAATAGATGCGGTAGCCTTGTGGGCGCAGTGTAGTGAAATAGACATATCCGCCTGTCTTCGGGTCTTGTGTGGAAAGGATATGGTTGAGTGTGGCATACTCGTAGAAATCGGCGTAGCGGGCATCGTGGGTGCGGTCAGCGAGCAGTTCGGAGAGCTTCAGCATGTTGTTGGTATTACAGCTTTCCGGGCCGTCTGGCCAGTCGATGTATCGGTTGCTGTTGCCTTTTGAAAGGAAATGCTCTTCGACGCTGTTGCCTCCGATGCATGTCGTGCGGTTCTTGGCGACATCGGCCCAGAAGTTTTGGGCGGCCATTGCATAGCGCTTGTCTGCAGAGTTCTCCTCGGCGATGCGCTCAAAGCCGATGTATTTTGGTACCTGCGTGTTGGCGTGCCGGTTGTCGAGGAACGTGGTGTTGAGCGTCTGCATGCCGTCTACCATTTCCTGGTGTGAGAAAGCCTTTGCCGCTTCGAGGTATTTTTTGTTACCGAAAATCGTGTAGGCATCAGCGAGCACCTCGTTCATGCCTCCCTGCTCCGTGTTGAGAATGCTCTGCATCTGTTCGGCGCTGAGATGGCTGATGAGTGCTACGGCCCAGTCGGCCATCTTGCGATACATCTCCTTGGCAGTCTTGTTGCCTGTGTAGAGAAAGGCATCGCGCAGTCCGGCCATCACTTTATGCTCGCAGTAGAAGGGTACCCAGCCGCGTACAGGATCGAAAGCCTTGGCGTTGCCCTGATAGAGTTCTCGCCACACCTCGTTGATCGGTTGTCCGCCAAGAAATCCTTTCATACCCGTCTTGTCGTGCTGATAGACATCCTGACAGTCCTTTAGGATGCTGAGCATGTAGTCGAGTCGTGTTTTCAGTAAGGCACGTGTCGGAGTGTCTTTGCAAGCGGCGTAAGCCATAGCGAGAGCGGAGAGATAGTGACCGCCCACATGACCTGACAAGTCAAAGCCGTTGCCGCCCCAGTTCTGAAAATTGGGATGAAGTGCGAGCCAATTGGTATACCGCCCCGTGGTGAGTCCGGCTTGTCGGATGAATGGCGTGAGCAATCGGTCGGCATCATAGTCGAGGAGCACACGGATGTTTAAGTCCATGGCCTGCTTCATGGGACTGTTGAGCAGCGTCACCTCGTTGAGATTGAAATGATGTGGATAGATTTGCTCCTGAGCCATACCTTTGGCAGGTGCGGCCGTCAGCATGGAGGCAGTGATAGCGAGTAGTAGAGAGAGTCTCATGATTTGTCTTTAGTATTATTGTTGTTTGGTTAGGTGCAAAGATAAGCGTTTGTTTTCATATTTGCAAGTTTCTGTCGTTTTTTTATGTTTCAGCAACAGTAATGATCTTAGGTCTGACCCCGGAAAGGAGGAAATAACTGAAATTTTATGTATTGGTCCCTAATTTTATCTTATTAAAAACTTTACAAAATCATGTCACGATTGTTGGATGAAATAGAGCGAAACCCGAAACTAAAATCGGCGAAAACCACAGTGAAAACCTCAAAAAACGGCTCTGTCTGTGAGAAAACGGTGAGTTGATCGGGTCAAAACGGCTGAATGACGCATACAAAACGGTGAGTTGATGAGGTCATCTCGGTTGTTTGATCGAAAATTCTCTAGAGAATTTTTCGTCAAAACGCCTTTTTGACAGGAAGACACAAATCGCAAAAATCGTATATCGCTGATTTGTAGGAAATTATAAAATACGCTGAAAATCGCGGAAATCAGACGAGAGACCAGTTTGGTGGCGAGAATCGTCTTCTCGTGGCCGGTTTATTGTCAGAATATCGAACAATAAACACCAACCGAGGGAATGACGCTCTATGAGTATGTAGAAGAAGTACCTTCATGGAGATTATTATTCACACGAATGTAACCAGAAAAATCGCGAATATCCGGGCCGCGGGAAATAGCCAGTGCGCCTTAATTGTCCTTTGTATTTTGTTATTGGGTATTTAAAAAGTAGAGCTTAAAAGCTAAACGTGATAATATCTGTAAATAATTAACTTGAAAAGATTAAAAAAGTTATTTATATCGCATTAAGATTGCAATTTACAAATATTCATCCTATATTTGCAAAAAAATAAATCATATTTTATGAAATGTCTAAAAAGTTTTTTGAGGCCATTGTACCTACCGGTTAAGGGTAAACATGTGTCAATCATGTTTATTATGCTAAGTATGATGTCTGCTATTGTTGTGTTTGTAGCTTATTCTACAAAATCTTTCTTAATGGCGTTTTTGGTATGTGTTTTATTATCAATTATTGAAGTCATTATATATTGTTTACTTAATAATTAAAAAGAAGGGTTCTTCCGCTTCCTCATAAGCCTAAATTTTAGAGGATTGAACATTAATAATTTCTATTAATCAGCATCCAGAAGGGGTACTATTAAATTTCTCATTTTAACTGGCTCATAATTCTATAATTTTATCTATCTTTGCAATCACGTACAGCATAAAGGAGATTTCTCCAAGTGACGTAGACCTTCATATTACTTACTATGTTTATGAGAAAAGCCACTCTCATCTTAATGACTCTATTTACTATGACAAGTTGCCATCATCAAATGACCGTTGACCAGCAGGTGGATGCACTTTACGAGAAGATGTCTCAGAAGGAGCGCATCGCACAATTGCGAAGTACCTATATGGATGACCTCTTCGATGCAGATGGGCATCTTGACACCAGTAAGTGCCACAGACTTATTCCTGATGGAATAGGCCATTTCTCGCAGTATGCCAGTCAGGCTCCGATGGATCCCAATGTGTTGCGCGACCGCGTTGCTACCGTACAAGACTGGCTCATCCACAACACCCCCAGCGGCATCCCCGCCTTATTTCATGAGGAAGTACTCTCGGGAATCAATACGAGTGGCGCCACCATCTATCCTCAACAGATCGGACAAGCCTGCTCGTTCAATCCCATACTGGCAGAAAAGAAAACCCTGCAGACTGGTATTGCTTTGCGCAAGATGGGTGGTGTGCTCTCGCTCTCGCCCATGGTCGACGTTTGCCGTACGCCGAGCTTCAACCGCTTGGAGGAGTCCTATGGCGAGGACGGCTATCTATCGGCTGTGATGGGTACAGCCTTTGTGCGTGGGTTGCAGCACGGCGGACTGAACAAAGGCGTCGGCGCCTGCTCGAAACACTACCTTGGTTACGGCGGTGGCGGTGATGCCGACGAGAAAGAACTGATGGAAGAGATACTCCTGCCTCACGAGACGATGATACGCCTGGCGGGCAGCAAAGCTCTCATGCCCGGCTATCATGCTGTGCATGGCACAAACTGTGTGGCCAATCACGAGATACTCACCGACATCCTGCGGGGCTATCTCGGCTTCGACGGCATGGTGGTGAGTGACTATACGGCTATCGATCAGATACCCGGACTCGAAACCCCAACAGAGAAAGCGGCAGCGGCCATCAATGCCGGTAATGATGTCGACTTCCCTTACGGAGCCAACTATCAACATCTGCAGGAAGGACTCGACAGGGGACTCGTCAAGCCGAAGGCTTTTGAGCGTGCTGTGAAAGACGTGCTGAGATATAAGATGCGGGCCGGACTGCTCTCCCGTACACCTTATTTATACAGTAACGAGAAAATTGTGCTCGACAGTCCCGAAGAGCGACAGACAGCATACGATATTGCTGCGCAGTCGGTGGTGTTGCTGAAAAACAGTGGTGTGCTTCCGCTGAGCGGCAAGCAGCGGGTCTTTGTGACCGGTCCCAACGCCAACAGCATGTGGGCGATGTGCGGTGACTACTCTTTCCCGTCGATGACCTATTTTTGGAAGATGAATGACAAGGATCTTGACCATCCCCATGTGGTAGGTCTGTGGGAAGGAATGCGTGATCGGCGTCCCGCTGATATCGAACTGTCGTATTCGCGAGGCTGTGACTGGACGGAGGAGATTGAAACCAAGCTCAGCCACGGCGGCGACGAACGGGCATGGGACTATAAGATGCTGCATCGCAAGGTAGATGCCGGTGAGAAAGCCGACAGTGCCGAGGCCTTGCGCATGGCGCGTTCTGCCGACGTCATCATTGCAGCTATGGGCGAGAACGTGATGCTCTGCGGTGAGAACCGTGACCGTCAAGGTCTGAGCCTGCCGGGAAAACAAGAGCAGTATGTGGAGCAGTTGCTGGCAACGGGGAAGCCAGTGATTCTTGTGCTCTTTGGAGGCCGTGCGCAGGTCATCTCGCGGCTGGCTGACCGTTGTGCCGCCATCTTGCAGGCTTGGTATCCCGGTGAGGAGGGTGGACACGCTGTGGCTGACATCCTCTACGGCAAAGTATCGCCGTCGGGTAAGCTCTCGGTCAGCTATCCCAAGGAGGAACTCAATGTGCCGATCTGCTACAACCGCTCCACGGCGCAGGACAGTAGGATAGAGTGGCCCTTTGGCTACGGACAGAGCTATACCAGTTTCGCTTACAGCGATCTGGAAATGCCTGATGAGGTGAAGACCGGTGAAGATAGCTTCACGCTGCGTTTTCGTGTGACCAATACGGGGCAGCGTGACGGTGACGAGATCGCCCAACTCTATCTCTCTCCGGCAGACGACAAACAGCCCGTTCGCCCGATACAGTTGCAGGGCTTTGTAAGAGTGTCTTTGAAAGCGGGTGAGACCAAGACGGTGACGATGAAAGTATATACTGAACAGCTTGGCTACTACAGTCATAAGCAGCAGAGACAATGGAATATCATCCCCGGCAGCTTCGTGCTGAAAGTGGCTGCGTCGTCACAAGATATCAGGTTGCAACATCCTTTGACACTCAAGGGTAAAACGGTTGTCAAGCCGCTTCGGGATCATTATTTCTCTGAGGCTCTGGTTCAAGGAGAAAAAAAGAAGTAGGGATGGACCAAGTTACATGTTGGATCAACAATATTAAATGGGTAAAATGAAAATAGAGACAGGTTACATGCCCTTCATGGGCTTCAAGACATTTTATCGTATCGTAGGAGAGAAGACCGATCGCGCACCGCTGGTGTTGCTGCATGGCGGTCCTGGCTCCACACATAACTATTTCGAGGTGCTTGACCCTTTGGCGGAACTCACCCATCGCCAAATTATCTCGTATGATCAGCTCGGTTGTGGGGAAAGCTATATTGAGGGACATCCCGAACTGTGGACACTTGACACGTGGATGGAAGAGCTCTCGTGTTTGCTCGATTACCTCCATGTGACAGACTTTCATCTCCTCGGACAGTCGTGGGGTGGCATGTTGGCCATCGCCTATGCCATTGAGAAGAAACCGGAAGGGCTGCGCTCTCTGATCCTCTCCAGCACATTGCCGCAGAGTCAGTTGTGGGGAAAAGAACAACATCGGCTTATCACCTATATGAGTGAGGAAGACCAGCTGGCCATTGCTGAGGCTGAGCGCACAGGTGACTTTCATTCCTCGGCCTATCTGAAAGCCAATGACCATTTTGTGGCGCGTCATGAGTTTGTCATTGGTCCGGACACCCCCGAATGCATGAGTCGGAAAAAGTGCTTCGGCGAAGAAGCCTATCTCGTGGCTTGGGGACCGAATGAATATAATCCTACGGGAACGCTCAAGGACTTTGATTATACTTCCCGACTCCGCGAGATCACTTGTCGCGCACTCGTGGCGAGTGGTACGGACGACCTTTGTACCCCTTATATTGCCAAGACCATGTATGATCATATCCCTAACGCCCGTTGGGAACTGTTCTATGGAGCACGCCATATGGTGTTTACCGAACAGACCGACAAATATCTCAAGATGATGACGCAGTGGCTTGGAGAGGAGTAGACGGTTTTATCCTTTCTCTCTGAAAGGACAAAGCACCAGGAAAGCCGATCGTAAACTTTATCGGAATCGACATATATAATAAGGTGTAATTCCTGATGTGCAAAAAAATGGAGAAAGCTTTGGCAAGAACAAATCTTTTCCTTATCTTTGCATCCGAATCGTCCTCAGTACGACAAAACAACATATATAATAACCTTTTAAATAGCTTATTGAATTATGGCAGAAGAAAACAAGCAACAGCCACAAGAAGTAAAGATTGAGCTGAAACCCGAGGTGGCTCAAGGTGAGTACTCCAACCTTGCTATGATTAACCATTCCAGTAGCGAGTTTGTCATTGACTTCGCTCACATGTTACCCATTGCTCCTCCTCAGATTTTCAGCCGTGTGATTATGGCTCCTGAGCACGCAAAGCGTTTGCTCTTCGCACTTCAGGAAAATCTCGTCCGCTACGAGAAGGAGTTTGGTGAGATCAAATTGCCACAGGCTCCTCAGCCTGCTGACGAGGGTCGCACGATCGCTCCCTTTGGTACAGGCAAGGCATAAAACGAGTCGTTGACTTTTCATCTCTCCCTGAAGATTCAGGGAGAGTTTTTTGTGTCGACGAAGCAGGTTTTTTAGTGGTTCTGCTTCGTCTTGGAGGCTTAAATAATCTTAAATTTGCTTTTACCGTCACTTTTTGTTTTATATATATTAGGTAGTTTGACGCTTTCTTTGTACCTTTGCACCCCGTAACGGGTTAATTGTATTCGCGTTGTAATATCCCGAGATACGTTAATCCGGTAATGCGTTGATTTAGAATAAAATAAATATATAAAATTAAAAAGTAAAATTATGCCTACTATTCAACAATTAGTACGTAAAGGCAGAAGAGTACTGGCAGACAAGAGCAAGTCGCCGGCTTTGGACGGATGTCCTCAGCGTCGTGGCGTTTGTGTCCGTGTCTATACCACGACTCCTAAAAAGCCTAATTCGGCAATGCGTAAGGTTGCCCGTGTTCGTTTGACCAATCAGAAGGAAGTCAACTCCTATATTCCGGGAGAAGGCCACAACTTGCAGGAGCACTCTATTGTGCTGGTACGTGGTGGTCGTGTAAAGGACCTTCCTGGTGTGCGTTATCACATCGTCCGTGGTACTTTGGATACCGCCGGTGTCGCTAACCGCACGCAGCGCCGCTCTAAGTATGGAGCAAAGCGCCCAAAGGCAAAGAAGTAAAGAATCAACGCTAAGAGCCGGGGGCCGAGAGAGTGTTCTCTCCGGCCAGGGCTCAAAGCCTATTCAAGTAAAAATCCACTTTTTTTTAATCAGTTTTGCTGGAGAAGTTAAAACAGGTTGAGTAAATGCCCAGGTGTGGGCGTTGAAGATCATTATGACAGCCCCATGCAGAATGAATATTTTTAATTAAACAATGAGAAAAGCAAAACCAAAGAAGCGCGTGATCCTTCCCGATCCCGTGTTCAATGATCAGAAAGTATCTAAGTTCGTCAACCACTTGATGTATGACGGTAAGAAGAGTACTTCCTTCGAAATTTTCTACAAAGCACTTGATATTGTCAAGGATAAGATGGCCAAAGAGGAGAAAGCTCCTTTGGAGATCTGGAAGACAGCTCTCGACAACATCACTCCGCAGGTGGAGGTAAAGAGCCGCCGTATCGGTGGTGCTACTTTCCAGGTGCCTACAGAAATCCGTCCCGACCGTAAGGTCAGCGTGGCTATGAAGAACATGATCGCTTTCGCACGTAAGCGTGGCGGCAAGAGCATGGCTGACAAGCTCGCTGCTGAGATCATGGACGCCTTCAACAACCAGGGTGGCGCATTCAAGCGTAAGGAGGACATGCACCGTATGGCTGAGGCTAACCGTGCTTTCGCACACTTCAGATTCTAAGTTTCAACACACTTTAAGGTTAAAAAGAAAAATGGCTAATCGCGATTTACATTTGACGCGCAATATCGGTATCATGGCGCATATCGATGCAGGTAAGACAACTACCTCGGAGCGCATCCTCTTCTACACCGGAAAGACCCATAAGATCGGTGAGGTGCATGACGGCGCTGCCACAATGGACTGGATGGCACAGGAGCAGGAGCGTGGTATCACCATTACTTCCGCTGCAACTACTTGCCAGTGGACTTGGAATGGCAAAACTTACAAGATCAACTTGATCGATACTCCGGGACACGTTGACTTCACCGCTGAGGTTGAGCGTTCACTGCGTGTGTTGGATGGTGCCATCGCTACTTATTCCGCTGCTGACGGTGTGCAGCCTCAGAGCGAGACAGTGTGGCGTCAGGCTGACAAATACAATGTTCCCCGTATCGGCTATGTCAACAAGATGGACCGCTCCGGCGCTGACTTCTTCGAGACTGTGCAGCAGATGAAGGACATCCTGGGTGCTAACCCTATCGTGATCCAGATTCCTATCGGTGCTGAGGAGAACTTCAAGGGTGTCGTGGACCTGATCAAGATGAAGGCTATCCTGTGGCACGATGAGACCATGGGCGCTGAGTATGAGGTAGACGAGATCCCCGCTGATCTCAAGGATGAGGCCGATGAGTGGCGTGAGAAGCTGCTTGAGGGTGCTGCTGACTTCGATGATAACCTCATGGAGAAGTATATGGATGATCCTTCGACTATTACAGAGGACGAGATCATCGCTGCTGTCCGCAAGGGTACCATCGAGATGAAGTGCTGCCCAATGCTCCTTGGCTCTTCTTATAAGAACAAGGGTGTTCAGCCGCTGCTTGACTATACTTGTGCTTTCCTGCCTTCTCCTGAGGATACTCAGGCTATTGTGGGTACCAACCCCGAGACTGGCGAGGAAGAGGATCGTAAGCCGACAGAGACAGATCCTACTGCAGCTTTGGCTTTCAAGATCGCTACTGATCCGTTCATGGGTCGTCTGGTATACTTCCGCGTTTATTCCGGTAAGGTTGAGGCTGGTTCTTATGTCTATAACCCACGTTCCGGCAAGAAGGAGCGTATCAGCCGTCTGTTCCAGATGAACTCTCACCAAGAGATTCCTATGGACTCTATCGACGCTGGTGATATCGGCGCAGGTGTAGGTTTCAAGGATATCCGTACAGGTGATACCCTCTGCGACGAGAATCATCCTATCGTTCTTGAGTCTATGACCTTCCCCGACCCTGTGATCCAAATCGCAGTTGAGCCGAAGAGCCAGGCTGATATGGCCAAGATGGACAACGGTCTCGCTAAGTTGGCTGAGGAAGACCCGACATTCACCGTGCATACCGACGAGCAGAGTGGCCAGACCATCATCTCTGGTATGGGTGAGCTCCACCTCGACATCATCATTGACCGTCTGAAGCGTGAGTTCAAGGTTGAGTGTAATGAGGGTAAGCCTCGTGTGAACTACAAGGAGGCAATTACCAAGACTGTAGAGAACTGGCGTGAGGTCTATAAGAAGCAGAGCGGTGGTCGCGGTAAGTTCGCTGACATCATTGTCACTGTAGGTCCTAAGGATCCTGATTACAAAGAAGACGATCTGCAGTTCATCAATGAGGTCAAGGGTGGTAACATTCCTAAGGAGTTTATCCCCTCTGTCCAGAAGGGCTTCAAGGATGCCATGAAGAATGGTGTGCTCGGCGGCTTCCCAATGACCGACCTGAAGGTTGTGCTTACCGATGGTAGCTTCCACCCTGTGGACTCTGACCAGATCTCCTTCGAGCTCGCTGCTCACGCAGCCTTCAAGAACGTCTGCCAGAAGGCAGGTCCTGTGCTCATGGAGCCGATCATGAAGGTAGAGGTTGTTACACCTGAAGAGAACATGGGTGATGTCATCGGTGACTTGAACAAGCGCCGTGGTATGGTCCAGGGTATGGAAGAGGCTCGTAGCGGTGCGCGCATCGTCAAGGCCATGGTGCCACTGTCTGAGATGTTCGGTTATGTGACCGCTCTCCGTACCATTACTTCCGGTCGTGCTACCAGCTCTATGGAGTATGATCACCATGCACCTCTGTCTCAGTCTTTGGCTGAGCAGGTACTTGAGGAACTCAAGAAATAACAATTTTGAGCGAGGTGCCGCCTAGCGAATGACTCTTAGGCGGCATACCTCCTCAATCTTACACATTATTATATATAATCATTAAATTACAGACATGAGTCAGAAAATTCGTATCAAGCTGAAGAGCTACGACCATCAGTTGGTCGACAAATCAGCTGAGCAGATTGTCAAGGCTGTCAAGGCCACGGACGCTATCGTTAGCGGTCCTATTCCATTGCCAACCCACAAGCGTATCTTCACAGTGAACCGCTCTACCTTCGTTAACAAGAAGAGCCGTGAGCAGTTCCAGCTGTCAGATTACAAGCGTCTCATCGACATCTACAGTGCTACCGGCAAGACCGTCGACGCACTGATGAAGCTTGAGTTGCCCTCTGGTGTGGAAGTGGAAATCAAGGTCTAATACCTTGCAGTATGTTCAAGAAGAATTTTATCATTTACGTTAACACAAAACATTTATTGAAATGCCAGGATTAATTGGAAGAAAAATCGGAATGACATCCGTGTTCAGTGCCGACGGTAAGAACACACCGTGCACTGTTATCGAAGCTGGTCCTTGTGTTGTTACCCAGGTCAAGACCGTTGAAAAGGACGGTTACAAAGCCTATCAGCTCGGTTACGCTGAGGCTAAGGAGAAGAGAACCAACAAGCCTATGGCAGGTATCTTCAAGAAAGCCGGTACAACACCGAAGAAGCACTTGGCCGAGTTCAAGTTCGACGAGGAGTATAACCTCGGTGACACCATTACAGTTGAACTGTTCAAAGACGCTAAGTTCGTTGACGTCATTGGCACATCTAAGGGTAAAGGTTTCCAGGGTGTCGTGAAGCGTCATGGATTCGGCGGTGTCGGTCAGAGCACTCACGGTCAGGACGACCGCGCCCGCAAGCCGGGATCTATCGGTGCCTGCTCTTACCCTGCAAAGGTCTTCAAAGGCATGCGCATGGGTGGCCAGATGGGAGGAGACCGTGTTACCACACAGAACCTCCGTGTATTAAAGGTGATTCCGGAGCAGAACCTGCTCATCGTAAAGGGTTCTTTCGCCGGTTGCAATGGTTCAACAGTTTTAATTGAGAAGTAATGGAAGTTAGTGTTTTGAATATCAACGGTCAGGAGACCGGACGTAAGGTGGCGCTCAACGATGCCATCTTTGGAATTGAGCCTAACGATCATGTCATCTACCTCGATGTGAAGCAGTATCTCGCCAACCAGCGCCAGGGCACTGCCAAGGCTAAGGAGAGAAGCGAGCACGCTGGTTCTACCCGTAAGTTGGGACGTCAGAAAGGTGGCGGCGGTGCTCGCCGTGGTGATATTAACTCACCTCTGCTCAAGGGCGGTGGTCGCGTATTCGGTCCCCAGCCCCGTGATTATGGCTTTAAACTCAATAAGAAAGTAAAAGTTCTTGCTCGTAAGTCTGCTCTGTCTTACAAGGCTCAGGAGAATGCCATCATTGTGGTGGAAGATTTCAATCTTGACGCTCCTAAGACTAAAGATTTTGTAAATATCACTAAAAATCTTAAAGTAGAAGGCAAGAAGACGCTCGTAGTTTTGCCAGGTATAAATAAAAACGTATATTTGTCCGCTCGTAACATCGAGAAGGCTGAAGTGATGTCTGCTGATCAGCTCAATACGTATAAAGTTTTGAATGCTGATGTGCTCGTCGTCGCAGAAAGTTCTTTGAAGACTATCGACAACATCTTGGATAAGTAAAAATTAGGAGACAAAGTATTATGGCATATATCATCAAACCCCTGGTCACAGAGAAGATGAATAACATTACAGACAAACGCGCAAACCGCTATGGTTTTGTCGTTCGCCCAGAGGCTAATAAGCTCCAAATCAAGAAAGAGGTCGAGAGTCTGTATCATGTTACAGTAGAGGATGTGAACACAATGCGCTACGCTGGCAAACGTTCTAGCCGCTATACCAAGGCTGGCTTGATCCGCGGTCAGAAGAACGCATTCAAGAAGGCTATCGTCACCCTGAAGGATGGTGAGGCCATCGATTTTTACAGCAATATCAAATAAAAAATGGCAGTACGTAAATTCAGCCCGGTAACTCCGGGTACAAGACACAAGGTTATTGGCACGTTCGAGGAGATTACTGCATCCGTGCCAGAGAAGTCTCTCGTTTACGGTAAGCGTTCTACCGGTGGTCGAAACAACACCGGTAAGATGACCATGCGCTATATCGGCGGTGGTCACAAGAAGAAGTATCGTCTGATCGACTTCAAACGAGAGAAAGATGGTGTTCCTGCTGTAGTCAAGACAATCGAGTATGATCCTAACCGCTCTGCTCGCATTGCGCTTCTGTTCTACGCAGATGGTGAAAAACGTTACATCATTGCTCCCAACGGATTGAAGGTTGGCGATAAGCTGATGTCTGGCGCTGAGGCAGCTCCTGAGATTGGCAACGCTCTTCCTTTGGCAAACATTCCTGTCGGTACCGTGATCCACAACATTGAGTTGCGTCCGGGACAGGGTGCACGCCTGGTTCGTTCGGCTGGTAACTTTGCTCAGTTAACTTCCCGTGATGGCAACTACTGTGTCATCAAGCTTCCTTCTGGCGAGACTCGTTTGGTTCTCTCTGCCTGCAAGGCTACTGTGGGTAGTGTAGGAAACTCTGATCACGCTCTTGAGCAGTCTGGTAAGGCCGGTCGCTCTCGTTGGCTTGGACGTCGTCCTCACAACCGTGGTGTTGTGATGAACCCTGTCGATCACCCGATGGGTGGTGGCGAAGGTCGTCAGTCTGGTGGTCATCCACGCTCTCGCAAGGGCTTGTATGCTAAGGGTCTCAAGACTCGTGCACCTAAGAAGCTCTCGAACAAGTACATTATCGAAAGAGCTAACAAGAAGTAATCAAGTTAATTAGAGCAAATTATGAGTCGTTCACTTAAAAAAGGTCCTTATATCAACGTTGCCCTCGAGAAGAAAATTCTCGCCATGAACGAGAGCGGCAAGAAGAGTGTCGTTAAGACATGGGCCAGAGCATCCATGATTTCACCTGATTTCGTGGGTCACACTGTTGCAGTCCACAACGGTAATAAATTCATCCCTGTCTACATCACTGAGAATATGGTTGGACACAAGCTCGGTGAGTTCGCTATGACACGTCGCTTCGGCGGCCACTCTGGCAACAACAAGAAGTAATCAGGGCAAACCATTTAAAATGAGTAAACAATAATGGGAGCAAGAAAACATATCGCGGCCGAAAAAATGAAAGAGGCCCGCAAGAACATGTACTTCGCCAAGCTCAAGGGTGTGCCTTCTTCTCCACGGAAGATGCGTTATGTCGTTGACATGATCCGTGGCATGGAAGTCAACAGAGCACTTGGTATCCTGAAGTTCTCCAATAAGCATGCTGCTGCTGATGTAGAGAAGCTGCTTCGCTCGGCTATTGCTAACTGGGAAACCAAAAACGATCGTAAAGCCGAAGATGGTGAGCTTTATGTCAGCAAGGTCTTCGTTGATGAAGGCGTGACCATGAAACGTATGAGACCGGCACCACAGGGCCGTGGCTATCGCATTCGTAAGCGTAGCAACCACGTCACTCTCTTTGTTGATGCCAAAACTAATGACGAAAAATAATAATTAGAATGGGACAGAAAGTTAATCCAATAAGCAACCGTCTGGGTATTATCCGTGGTTGGGACTCAAATTGGTTCGGTGGCAAGGACTTCGGTGACAACCTCGTTGAGGATAAAAAGATCCGTCAGTACCTTAACAAGCGCTTGGAGAAGGCCAGCGTTTCTCGTATCGTCATCGAGCGTACTTTGAAGCTGGTTACCATCACTATTTGTACTGCCCGCCCGGGCATCGTCATTGGTAAAGGTGGTGCTGATGTAGACAAACTGAAGGAGGAGTTGAAGAACCTCTTCAAGAAAGACATCCAGATCAATATCTTCGAGGTGAAGAAACCCGAGCTTGACGCTAACATCGTTGGTCAGAACATTGCCAGCCAGATTGAGCATTTGATGGCATATCGCCGTGCAATCAAGATGGCTGTTCAGAACACGATGCGCGCTGGTGCTGAAGGTATCAAGATCCAGATCTCTGGTCGTCTGAATGGCGCTGAGATGTCTCGTAAGGAGATGTACAAAGAGGGTCGTACTCCTTTGCATACTTTCCGTGCAGACATTGACTACTGCCAGACCGAAGCGCTCACTAAAGTGGGTCTGTTAGGTATTAAGGTGTGGATCTGCCGCGGTGAGGTGTATGGTAAGCGTGAGCTCGCACCCAATTTCTCTCAGGAGAAGAATGAGCGCGGACGCAACGGTGGCCGTCAGAATCGTGGTGGCCGTAGAAGAAACAATAACCGCTAAAAGTAGAAGCTACAATGTTACAGCCAAAAAGAGTAAAATATAGAAGACCTCAAGACGGGCGCGGCAATAAAGGCAACGCCCACAGAGGTACAGAGCTGGCTTTTGGAACCTTCGGTATCAAGACACTTGAAGCCAAATGGCTCGACAGCCGCCAGATCGAGGCAGCTCGTGTAGCTGTCAACCGTTATATGAATCGTGAAGGTCAGGTATGGATCCGCATCTTCCCTGACAAACCAATCACCCGCAAGCCTGCTGATGTCCGTATGGGTAAAGGTAAAGGTGATCCTGCTGGTTGGGTCGCTCCCGTCACACCGGGACGTATCCTGTTTGAGGTTGAAGGCGTGAGCCTGGCAGTTGCCAAAGAAGCTCTTCGTCTTGCCGCTCAGAAACTTCCAGTCAAGACTAAGTTCGTCATCAGACGCGACTTTGATAAAAACGCTTAATTATGAAGATTAAAGAAATTACAGAACTCGCCGACAAGGACCTGCGCGAGAAGCTGGAGCAGACAGAGGCAGCTTTGAATCAGATGAAGCTCAACCATCAGGTCACTCCGCTCGAGAATCCATCCACGATTAAGGCTACGCGTCGCGACATTGCACGGATGAAAACCGTGCTCCGCCAGAGAGAACTTAATAAATAATTCACGGACAGATGGAAAAGAGAAATTTAAGAAAAGTTAGACAGGGTGTGGTGATCAGCGATAAGATGGACAAGACCATCGTTGTTGCTGCAAAGTTCAAGGAGATGCACCCTATTTATGGTAAGTTTGTCCAGAAGACTAAAAAATACCACGCTCATGACGAGAACAACGAGGCTCATGTAGGTGACACTGTTCAGATCATGGAGACTCGTCCACTCTCTAAGACTAAGAGATGGAGATTAGTACAAATCGTAGAAAAAGCTAAGTAATCATGATACAGGCATTATCAAAACTTACAGTATGTGATAACAGCGGCGCACGCGAGGCAATGTGCATCCGTGTTCTCGGTGGTACCGGCCGTCGTTACGCCAGTGTGGGTGACGTCATCGTTGTGGCTGTACAGAATGTCATCCCTTCAAGTGATTTGAAGAAAGGTGCAGTATCTAAGGCTTTGATCGTTCGCACGAAGAAGGAAATCCGTCGTCCTGACGGATCTTACATCCGCTTCGACGACAACGCTTGTGTGCTGCTTAACAATGCAGGTGAACTTCGCGGCAGCCGTATCTTTGGCCCCGTCGCTCGTGAGTTGCGTGCTGTCAATATGAAGGTCGTCTCCCTCGCACCTGAGGTGCTTTAATTCTAAAACGTACACGAATGAATAAGTTACATATCAAAAAAGACGATACCGTGATTGTCCGCACAGGTAGTGACAAGGGCAAGACCGGTAAAGTGCTCAAAGTGCTGGTGAAGGAAAACCGCGCCATCGTGGAAGGCATCAACATGGTGTCAAAGAGCACAAAGCCTTCAGCTAAGAATCCTCAGGGTGGTATCGTTAAGCAGGAGGCTCCTATTCACATCTCTAATTTGGGACTTATCGACCCGAAGAGTGGCAAGGCTACCCGTATCGCTATCAAGCGCGAGGGTAAGACCGTCACTCGTATCGCTAAAAAATCAGGGGAGGAGATTAAGTAATGGATACAGCACAGTTAAAGAAAAAATATAAGGAGGAGATTGCTCCTGCATTGCAGAAACAGTTCAACTACTCCTCAGCTATGCAGATTCCTGTCCTGAAGAAGATCGTCATCAACCAAGGTCTTGGCGATGCTACACAGGATAAGAAAATCGTGGATGTCGCTATCAACGAGATTACCGCTATTACCGGTCAGAAGGCTGTGGCTACCTATTCTAAGAAGGATATTGCCAACTTCAAACTGCGTAAAGAGATGCCTATCGGTGTCATGGTCACTCTTCGTCGCGAGCGTATGTATGAGTTCCTTGAGAGACTCGTACGCATCTCTCTGCCTCGTATCCGCGACTTCAAGGGTATCAACACTAAGTTCGATGGTCGTGGTAACTATACCTTAGGTATTACCGAGCAGATTATCTTCCCTGAAATCAATATTGACCAGGTTGATCGCATCCAGGGTATGAACATTACCTTTGTGACTTCTGCCAAGACTGACGAGGAAGGATTCGCTCTTCTTAAGGCCTTCGGTCTTCCATTTAAAAACGCTAAAAACGATTAATAAGTTATGGCAAAAGAATCAATGAAAGCCCGCGAGGTAAAGCGTGCTAAGCTCATCGCCCGTTACGCTGAAAAGCGTGCAGCGCTGAAGAAGGTGATCGCTACTACCAATGACCTCGCAGAGGCTTATGAGGCAGCCCGGAAACTTCAGGCAATCCCTAAGAACGCTGATCCAATTCGTCTTCACAACCGTTGCAAGATCACCGGTCGTCCAAGAGGTTATATGCGTCAGTTTGGCATCTCTCGTATTCAGTTCCGTGAGATGGCCTCTCAGGGCTTGATTCCAGGAGTGAAGAAGGCTAGCTGGTAATTCACCTTTACTACAGGTTAGTGTCTGGCTAGTGGGACGCCAGCACTCTGACCTGATAAAAAGATCATTTTTTAATATTGTCGGGGTAGTCCCGATTAATTAAACATTTATATTTTATGACAGATCCAATTGCCGATTATCTGACAAGACTCAGAAACGCTATCATGGCTCACCATCGTGTGGTCGAGGTTCCTGCGTCTAACTTGAAGAAGTCTATCACAAAGATTCTCTTCGAGAAGGGTTACATCCTGAACTACAAGTTCATCGAAGATGGCCCTCAGGGTACAATCAAGGTTGCCTTGAAGTACAATCCTGAAACCAAGCAAAACGCTATCAAGTGTTTGAAGCGCGTCTCTACTCCTGGCCTTCGCCGTTATACAGGATATAAAGACATGCCGAGAGTAATTAACGGACTGGGTATCGCCATCTTATCTACGTCCAAGGGTGTTATGACCGACAAGGAGGCTGCTGATCTGAAGATCGGTGGTGAGGTTCTTTGCTACGTTTATTAATAGGAGGTTACAAGATGTCTAGAATAGGAAAATTGCCAATTCACGTACCTGCAGGTGTCACAGTCAATTTCGATGAGAAATCTTCTGTCGTTTCTGTTAAAGGTCCTAAGGGTGAACTCTCTCAGCAGATTGATCCTTCTATTAAGTTTGAATTCCAGGACGGTATTATCACACTTTCTGTCGACGAGAACAGTCCCGTTGATTACAAGCAGAAGCAGGCTTTCCATGGTCTCTATCGTTCGCTGATCCACAATATGGTTGTCGGTGTAAGCGAGGGCTTTAAGAAAGAGCTGGAGCTTGTTGGTGTTGGTTATCGTGTCAGCAACCAAGGCAACTTGATTGAGTTCTCTTTGGGTTATACTCACCCGATCTTCATCGAACTTCCTAAGGAGGTGAAAGTGGAGACCAAGTCTGAGCGTAATCAGAATCCACTTATTACTCTGGAGTGTGCTGACAAGCAGTTGCTGGGTCTCATTTGTGCTAAAATCCGTTCTTTCCGCAAACCTGAGCCTTACAAGGGTAAGGGTGTCCTGTTCAAGGGTGAAGTCATCCGCAGAAAGTCTGGTAAGACCGCTGCAGCTAAGTAATTTTTAAGGATTTACTATTATGACAACAAAGAAAGAACAAAGACGAATTAAGATAAAGTTCCGTATCCGTAAGCACGTCAACGGAACTGCTGAGCGCCCACGTCTCAGTGTATTCCGTTCCAACAAGCAGATTTATGCTCAGGTGATCAATGATGTAGATGGTCGTACCTTGGCTTCTGCTTCTTCGCTTGGACTGGAGAAGATGCCAAAGATTCAGCAGGCTGAGAAGGTCGGTGCTATGGTCGCTGAGAAAGCTAAATCTGCTGGTATTGAGGCTGTAGTTTTTGACCGCAATGGTTATCTCTATCATGGTCGTGTGCAGGCTTTGGCTGATGCAGCACGTCAGGGTGGTCTTAAATTTTAATCGATTATGGCAATGAATAAAGTAAAAGTTAATAGTGACGCAGAATTGAAAGACCGCTTGGTTGCTATCAACCGTGTAACGAAGGTTACCAAAGGTGGTCGTACGTTTACATTCGCTGCCATCGTCGTAGTTGGTGATGGTAAAGGCGTGATCGGATACGGTCTGGGTAAGGCCGGTGAGGTTACTGCTGCTATCGCTAAAGGCACTGAGGCTGCCAAGAAAAACTTAGTGAAGGTTCCCGTGCTGAAAGGTACTGTTCCTCACGAGGTAGAGGTAAAGTTCGGTGGTGCTATCGTTCTCCTGAAGCCGGCTGCAGCTGGTACTGGTCTGAAGGCCGGTGGTGCTATGCGTGCTGTTTTGGAGAGTGCTGGTATCACAGATGTGATTGCTAAGTCTAAGGGCTCTTCCAATGCTCACAACTTGGTGAAGGCTACTGTTGCAGCTCTTTCTCAGATGCGTGATGCTTACCAGATTGCAGGTGAGCGTGGCATCGCAATGGACAAGGTGTTTAACGGTTAATAGGCGTAACAATAACTATGGCAACAATCAAAATCAAGCAGATTAAGAGTCGTATTGGTGCTCCTGTAGATCAGAAGCGTACGCTCATCGCTCTTGGCCTCCATAAGATTTCTCAGGTGGTCGAGGTTGAAGATACTCCTAGCAACCGTGGCATGATCCGTAAGGTCTTCCATTTGGTTGAAGAGGTGAAGTAATAATCTTTAAATTCAGACGAAATCATGAAATTACATACATTAACCCCGGCTAAGGGTTCTACCCACTCTCGTCGTCGTATCGGTCGTGGTCCAGGTTCTGGACTTGGTGGTACTTCTACTCGTGGCCATAAGGGTGCCAAGGCTCGTTCTGGCTATAAGAGAAAGATTGGCTTTGAAGGTGGTCAGATGCCTTTGCAGCGTCGTGTACCGAAGGCTGGTTTCAAGAACATCAATCATGTTGAGTTCTTCCCAGTTAACCTCTCTACACTTCAGAAGCTTGCTGAGGAGAAGAACCTTACTAAGATCGGTGTTGCAGAACTTGTAGCTGCCGGTTTGACCAACGGCAAAAAACCTGTTAAAGTTTTAGGAAATGGTGAGCTGAAAGCCAAGATTGATGTCGAGGCTAACGCTTTCTCTAAATCTGCTGAGGCAGCTATTCAGGCTGCTGGTGGTAACGCAACCAAAATCTAACAATGAAAAAGCTTATAGAGACACTGAAGAACTGTTGGAGGGTAGAAGATCTGCGTAAGCGTCTTCTGATTACCCTTTTGTTTACGGCTATCTACCGTTTCGGTTCATTTGTAGTATTACCGGGTATTGATCCGGCTAAACTCGATCAATTACAGTCGCAAACCAAAGGTGGCTTGATGTCACTGCTGGACATGTTCTCTGGTGGCGCATTTTCCAACGCTTCTATCTTCGCGCTTGGTATAATGCCTTACATCTCGGCTTCCATCGTTATGCAGTTGCTCGCCGTCGCTGTACCTTATTTCCAGAAGATGCAGCGTGAAGGCGAAAGCGGGCAGAAAAGAATTCAATGGTATACTCGTGTGCTGACGGTAGCTATTTTGCTCTTCCAGGCACCGAGTTACCTGATTAATTTGAAGATGCAGGCCAGCCAGGCGCTGGCAAGCGGTATAGCTTGGCCTGTGTTTATGGTGCCCGCTACCATTATTTTAGCCGCTGGTAGTATGTTCATCCTGTGGCTGGGTGAGCGCATTACAGATAAGGGAGTAGGAAATGGTATCTCCTTGATCATCATGTTGGGTATTATCGCCCGTTTGCCTCAAGCTTTTATGCAAGAGGTAAGTTCAAGATTTACTGCCATTTCTGGTGGTGGTCTTGTGATGTTCATTGTTGAGATCCTGATTCTCTATGCTGTTATCATGGCTTCTATCTTGCTTGTTCAGGGTACTCGCAAAGTTCCTGTACAATACGCAAAGCGTTTGGTCGGTAATAAGCAGTATGGTGGCGCCAGACAGTATATCCCTTTGAAGCTGTTCGCAGCGAATGTGATGCCTATCATCTTTGCCCAGGCACTGATGTTTATTCCATTGGCTATTGTACAGTATCAAAGTGACAGTGCCGCTTGGTGGGTTCGCGATATGTTGAACAACAGGAGTCTGATGTATAACATCGTATATGTTGTTCTTATTATTGCTTTCACCTATTTCTACACGGCTATCACTATGAATCCTCAACAGATGGCTGAGGACTTGAAGCGAAACAATGGTTTTATCCCCGGTGTGAAGCCCGGTCATGACACTGCCGAGTATATCGACACGGTCATGTCGCGCATAACATTCCCCGGCTCATTGTTCATCGCTTTCATTGCCGTCATGCCAGCGCTTGCAGGATTGCTGAACGTGCAGGATGCTTTCTCTCAGTTCTTTGGTGGAACCTCCCTTCTGATTACAGTGGGTGTGGTAATTGACACATTGCAGCAGATTGAGAGCTACTTGCTGATGCGCCACTACGATGGATTGCTGAATGCTGGTCATACCAGACCTGCTGGTGCAGTAAGCGCATATTGATATAGTCTCTTAGAATGAAAATATTTCTTAAGACTGAAGATGAAATAGACCTCATGCGAAAGGCCAACCGACTTGTCGGTGCGACCTTAGCTGAGGTTGGTCGTCATATAAAGCCAGGAGTTTCTACGCTCCAACTGGATCATATTGCAGAGGAGTTTATTCGAGATCATGGTGCTATACCTACGTTCAAGAATTTCCCCAATCCTTTTGGAGGGCCTTTTCCTGGCTCTATCTGTACATCGGTTAACAATGTTGTTGTGCATGGAATCCCGAGTTCTCAGTGTATTCTCAAGGAGGGTGATATCATCTCTGTTGATTGTGGAACTCTTTTAGATGGATATAATGGTGACAGTTGTTATACCTTTTGCGTCGTCGAGGTTTCTGATGAGGTTAGTCAACTTCTGAAGGTGACCAAGCAAAGTCTTTATAAAGGTATTGAACAGGCTAAGCCTGGACATCACTTGGGAGATATCGGGTCTGCCATCCAAGATTATTGTGAGTCTTTTGGTTATGGTGTCGTTCGCGAACTTACCGGTCATGGTATTGGCCGTGAAATGCATGAGGATCCACCAGTTCCTAACTATGGCTCACGTGGTAATGGGGTCTTGCTCAAGGCAGGAATGTGCATCGCAATCGAGCCGATGATAACTATGGGTGACCGGAAGATCTGGTTACTGCCCGACAAATGGGGAATTATCACACGTGATGGTCTGCCCGCTGCTCATTTCGAGCATACGATAGCCATTCGTAAGGATGGTCCTGAGATTTTATCAACATTCGAAGAAATAGAACATCAAGAAGATTAATATTATGTCAAAGCAGTCAGCAATAGAACTGGATGGTACAGTTATAGAGAGCCTTTCCAACGCCATGTTCCGTGTGGAGTTGGAGAACGGAGTCAAGATCATAGCAAACATTTCTGGTAAGATGCGTTTGCACTATATCAAGATTCTCCCTGGCGACAAAGTGAAAGTGGCTATGAGTCCATACGACTTAACCAAAGGTCGTATTGAGTTTCGATACAAATAATTTTTTATATATCTGACGATATGAAAACAAGAGCATCATTGAAGAAGCGCACGCCCGACTGCAAGATTGTACGTCGAAAGGGTCGTCTTTTTGTTATCAACAAGAAGAATCCTAAGTATAAGATGCGTCAAGGCTAAGTTAAAAAAACGTAATCAGGTGCTAGTGTCACAATAAATTAGTACCTTTGCGTGCTTTTTAGCAAAAAGACATCAATTTTTAAATTATTATTTTTTTCAACTAATGGCAATAAGAATTGTTGGAGTAGATTTGCCCCAGAATAAGCGTGGCGAAATCGCATTGACTTATATCTATGGTATAGGTCGAAGTAGTTCAGCAAAGATATTGGATAAGGCCGGCGTGAGCCGAGACCTGAAAGTCAGCGAATGGAATGACGATCAGGCAGCCAAGATCCGTGAGATTATCGGCGCTGAATTCAAGGTGGAGGGTGACCTTCGTTCAGAGATCCAGATGAACATCAAGCGCCTGATGGATATTGGTTGCTATCGTGGTGTACGTCATCGTAATGGTCTTCCTGTTCGCGGACAGAGCACAAAGAACAATGCTCGTACTCGTAAGGGTAAGAAGAAGACTGTTGCTAATAAGAAGAAGGCTACCAAGTAATTAAGAGGAGAAATTAATTATGGCAAAGACAAAAGCAACATCTAAGAAAAGAAACGTCAGAGTTGACGCTATGGGTCAACTTCATGTCCATAGCTCGTTCAACAATATCATAGTATCTCTTGCCAACAGCGAGGGTCAGGTGATTTCTTGGTCATCTGCTGGTAAGATGGGCTTCCGTGGTTCTAAGAAGAACACACCGTATGCTGCTCAGATGGCAGCAGAGGACTGCGCAAAGGTAGCTTATGGTTTGGGTCTTCGCAAGGTGAAGGCATTTGTGAAGGGTCCTGGCAACGGACGTGAGAGTGCTATTCGTGCCGTTAATGGCGCTGGTATCGAGGTTACCGAGATTGTCGACGTTACGCCGTTGCCACACAATGGCTGCCGTCCTCCCAAGCGTCGTCGTGTATAATTTACGTGGTACAATAGTTAAATTGAGATTAAATTATGGCAAGATATATAGGTCCAAAATCTAGAATTTCACGCCGTTTCGGTGAGGCCATTTTCGGTGCTGACAAGGTTCTTTCTAAGCGCAACTTCCCCCCGGGGCAGCATGGTAATGACCGCCGCCGCAAGCAGTCTGAGTATGGAATGCAGTTGGCTGAGAAGCAGAAGGCAAAGTACACCTATGGTGTTCTTGAGCGTCAGTTCCGCAATTTGTTCGACAAGGCCGCAAAGGCAGACGGCATCACCGGTGAGGTTTTGCTTCAGTTGCTTGAGAGCCGTTTGGACAATGTGGTTTATCGTTTGGGTATTGCTCCTACACGTGCTGCTGCTCGCCAGATGGTCAGTCACAAGCACGTCACCGTTGATGGCCAGGTTGTGAACATTCCTTCTTATCAGGTTAAGCCTGGTCAGATTGTTGGTGTTCGTGAAAAGGCAAAGTCTCTTGAGGTCATTGAAGCTGCTCTTGCAGGCTTCAACCACAGCAAGTATCCTTGGTTGGAGTGGGACGAGAACACAAAGAGTGGTAAGTTCCTTCACAAGCCTGAGCGCGCTGACATTCCTGAGAACATCAAGGAGCAGTTAATCGTTGAGTTGTACTCTAAACAATAAATCATTAAATTAATGGCGATATTAGCATTTCAAAAACCTGATAAAGTAGTGATGCTGGAGGCTAATGACCACTACGGAAAGTTTGAGTTCCGCCCTCTCGAGCCTGGCTTCGGTGTTACCATTGGTAATGCCCTGCGACGCATCCTTCTTTCATCGCTGGAAGGCTATGCTATCAATACTGTGCGTATCGCCGGTGTTGAGCATGAGTTTTCTTCCGTACCCGGTGTTAAGGAAGATGTGACCAACATCATTTTGAATCTCAAGCAAGTTCGATTCAAACAAGTAGTAGAAGAATTCGAGAACGAGAAAGTTAGTATCACCGTTGAGAATTCCACTGAATTCAAGGCCGGTGATATCGGTAAGTATCTGACTGGATTTGAAGTGTTAAACCCTGATTTGGTGATTTGTCATTTAGACTCCAAGGCAACCATGCAGATCGACCTTACGATCAACAAAGGCCGTGGCTATGTGCCCGCTGATGAGAACCGTCAGTTCTGCACGGATGTCAATCAACTTCCGATCGATTCCATCTACACCCCTATCCGTAATGTGAAATACAGTGTTGAGCCCACTCGTGTCGAGCAGAAAACCGACTATGATAAGCTCCTCATTGAAGTCACCACGGACGGTTCCATCCACCCGAAGGATGCATTGAAAGAGGCTGCAAAGATCCTCATCTATCATTTCATGCTCTTCTCTGATGAGAAGATTACTCTTGAGAACCCCGATCAGGATGGTAATCAAGAGTTTGATGAGGAAGTGTTGCATATGCGCCAATTGCTGAAGACCAAGTTGACGGACATGAATCTGAGTGTTCGTGCTCTCAACTGTCTGAAGGCTGCCGATGTGGAGACACTCGGTGATCTGGTACAATACAACAAGACCGACCTCTTGAAGTTCCGTAACTTCGGTAAGAAATCGCTCTCAGAGCTTGATGATTTGCTCGAGAGTCTGAATCTGTCGTTTGGAACTGACATTTCAAAGTATAAATTGGACAAGGAGTAATACCTGTCCCCATTCATTCAAAAACAAATGAGACACAATAAAAAATTCAACCATCTGGGTCGTACTGCATCTCATCGCGCTAGCATGCTTGCCAACATGGCATCTAGCCTGATCATGCACAAAAGAATCACTACGACTCTCGCAAAGGCTAAGGCTTTGAAGAAGTATGTAGAGCCTTTGATTACACGTTCAAAGAGTGACACCACCACAAGTCGTCGTGTTGTCTTCCGCTATCTGCAGGACAAGTATGCAGTGAAGGAGCTCTTCGGCACAGTAGCTGCTAAGGTTGCTGATCGTCCTGGAGGTTACACACGTGTGATCAAGCTTGGTCTCCGTCAGGGTGATGCTGCTGAGATTGCTTTCATCGAGCTTGTTGACTTCGATGAGAACATGGCTAAGACACCTAAGGCAGAGAAGAAGACTCGCCGTAGCCGCCGCTCCACCAAGAAAGCTGTAGAGGCTGCTCCTGCAGAGGAGAAGGCTGAAGCTACAGACAAGAAGGCAGAGAAAGCAGAAAAGAAGGCTGAAGCCAAAGCAGAGAAAGCTCCCGAGGCAGAGGCTCCTAAGGCTGAATAACTCTTTGAGAATCATTCTTTGAAGATAAGTTTGAAGCACTTGCTCATTTACATGGGCAAGTGCTTTTTTTATAGGGATTCCCCTAATGTGAATAGGGAAATTTGTTTTGGAGATTCCATCTTTTTTTCCTAATTTTGTTGCGTATTTAAGAAGGATCAATGATTATGAAGAAGTCATTTTTACTGTTGATATGTCTGACGACTCTGCTCTCTAGCTGCGACTCTTATACGGGAGCCGGAGCATTTTCAGGAGCTCAGATAGGCTCTGTTCTTGGTTCAGCTATAGGTGGCATCTCCGGTGGCCCCCGTGGTTCGGATATTGGCACCATTGTAGGCATGGCTAGTGGTGCAGTAGTTGGTGCAGCCGTAGGTCAGGCAGCTGACCAGCGGCGGGCTACGCGTGTGAGTGAGGCTCCTCGCAGACCCTCCGCAGATTACGACGGAGCACCTTATCAAGACCGTTATGGTCAGACTGTGGTCCCTGGTTATGGCAGTCACCAAGTGACGTCGTCCGTCGCCGAACCAGTGGCAGCAGACACCTCTAACTATGGTAGTGGATTTGATGCTACCAACAGTGGAGATGATCGCATTTATGACTTCCAGTCGAGTGACTATACCGGAACCTATAGTGCCCAGCAACCACAAACCCACATGCCAGAACAATCCAGTGTGGAGCAGCTCACCAAGGGTCTTGCCTATACTCCTTCGTTGGATATTCGCAATGCACGTTTCATCGATGACAACCAAGATGGAGTCATTCAGCGCGGCGAGCTTTGCAAGATTATCTTTGAAGTGTACAATGTGGGTACTCAACCCGTAATAGACGTGGTACCAACCATTATAGAGACGACGGGCAATAAGCACATTTATATCTCGCCCAACATGCATGTAGAACGTATAGATCCCCATAAAGGCATTCGTTATACCGCAATCATTACGTCAGACAGAGGCCTTCGTAATGGCTCAGCGCGCTTCTGCGTCAGCGTGGTGCAAGGCAATAGAAACATCTCTAAAGTGAGTGAGTTTAATATACCCACTTCCAAAGCCTATGTGCAAGATCGGTGAGATTACTTATAGATCATACAAAATCCCTGATGCTGAAAGGCGTCAGGGATTTTTTTGCTATTTATTTATAATGGATTTTTGAATATGATATGGGGCGTACTCTGATAAAGTGTATGATGCAAAGGTTTAGTCAACTTAGATCCCCCAAGTGTTGTGCCTGAGAAAAGCATGTACATTCTCCCGAGAATCAGTCTCCAAACCAGTTCTTGACCTTCTGAAACACACTGCTCCATATGGATGGGTCTTCTTTCTTCTGATTGGTCTGTTGGCGTGTAGAGGCCTTTTTCGAGGGAGTCGGCGTACCGGGATGCTGCGCAGCCATCATTTTCTGCCTCTCCTTCATCTGTTGGCTGCTGACGATTTCCTGCTCTTCTTTTTTTTCTTTGGCAGTCTTTTCTTCTTTCATCTCTGTCAAGCGCCGTGCGGCTTGTTGCTTTCGCGTAGCCAGTCGTTTTCCTTCTCTCTCATACTCTTCGTCGGCTTTCTCGTTCCATTCTTTAATGAAACTATATCGAGCTTTGGAAAAGTCAAATTCAAAGTCGGGCATACCTGTTTCTGTGTCGTCCATGCGGTAGGGTGGATTGTTGCCGGAGACGCGCTGCACTTCCACCATTGCCAGTCCCTGAGCCAACATGCCCAATTGGGCAGCTGCGCCGTAGCTGAGGTCTATGATGCATCCACGGCGATAAGGACCACGGTCAGTGACCTTGACGATGATACTCTTTTGGTTTCTGAGATTGGTGACTTTTAGGAGAGTGCCAAAGGGCAGGGTGCGGTGTGCACACGTCAAGCTGTCGTGATGGAGTCGTCCGCCATCAGCAGTTCTCGCCCCCGTAGCTTTACGGGAGTAGTAGGTGGCCTTGCCTGTTTGGGTTCGGCGCTGTGCCGAAGCAGACAGTGTGAGCAACAGCAAGACCAAACAAAAGAGTCTATGCGTTAGCTGATGCTTCATAGTGGCAAAGATACGAAAATTATCTGAAAATCAAGTGGTTTTAGTGGGAAAGTTTACCCATATACCCCACTATGTAGCTGCCTACACGCCTTGTTCGCAACAGTTTTGGCAACTTGTTTTCGTTTTTTTTGCCATCACGACCACATGCTGATATCGTTTGAGCGTGGCTGCACTGTCGATGCTCTCAGGGGTGGTGCCTAAGTATAGATCTGTGTTAAGTCGTGACAAAAGTCAATGAGATTCTTGGAGTTGTTATTATTATTTCCTAATTTTGCAATGCGTCATCTGTCGTTCCTTACGTAAGGTCCTTCTTTTGACCATACCTCATCTCATGTATGAGACAGACAGTGGATATGACTTACCTAATCAATAATTAATACGATCAGCATGAAAAAGCAATTATTGGCCATTTTCTCGTTGTTTCTGTGCTGCATGGAAGCAATGGCTCAAACGGGTCCACAAGTGACCTATCGTGATGGAACCGTAGAGGGTATCGACTCCTCTGGTGTGAAGATATTCCGTGGCGTGCCCTTTGCACAGCCTCCTGTGGGCAACCTGCGCTGGCGCGCACCCCAACCCGTAAAGGCATGGAGTGGGGTGAGGATGGCCAAGGATTTCGGTCCTGACCCTATGCAGAAAAAAGTCTTCGGCGACATGGTCTTCGACAGCAAGAGCCAGAGCGAGGACTGTCTATACCTGAATATATGGACACCAGCCAAGAAAATGGACGAGAAGCTGCCCGTGCTCATCTATTTCAATGGTGGCGGTCTCGTCGCGGGAAGTGGCTCAGAGCCCCGCTACCAAGGTCTCCGCTTGGCCCGCCGTGGCAACATCATCGTCGTGACGGCCAACTACCGTGAAGGGATCTTTGGCTTCTTTTCTCTGCCCGAACTTTCCAAGGAGGGCTGTCATGGCGACCAGGGCTGGTTGGACCAGGCAGCTGCTGTGAAGTGGGTGAAGGACAATATCGCTGCCTTCGGTGGCGACCCCAACCGTGTGACCATCAATGGTGAGTCGGCCGGAGCGCAATCGGTGTGTGCTTTGACAGTGTCACCCTTGACGCGCGGATTGATTAGCGGCTACATGTGTTCCAGCGGCGCCATAGTAGGCAATGCTACACCGATCACTCTGTCCGAGTCTGAGAAGATCGGCACGGCATGGGCCAAGAAAAACCATCTCAAGAAGCTTGCCGATATGCGCAAACTCAGCGCTGCTGAACTGTGCAGTCTTGATGACGGAAGTTTTGGTGAAGCATCGAAATGTATCGACGGAACCTTTCTCACTGAGGATCCGAACACTGTCATCCGTGAAGGTCGTCAGGCCCAGGTGCCTTGCTTGTTGGGCAACAACAATGGCGAGCTTCCTGTCGCAGCCTTTGCTGGCGGCAAGGCGCTGACCCGCGAGAACCTTGCGCCGGCCATTGCCGGATACTTTGGCACCGATGCCAATACCATCTATGGGCTCTACGGCATACAGACCGACGCTGATCTTGTGGGTGCCAAAGGCATGGCTTTAGGTGGAGACATGTTCGTTGCTTATGCCACATGGAAATGGGCTGATATGGTGCGTCAGAGCAGTAAAGCACCCGTTTACCGCTATGTCTACTGTCATCCCCGGCCCAATATGCAGCTCAGGGGTAAGGCTCCCGGGCTGGCGGGTGGCACCGTCGACGTAAAGGACGATGCACCACAACAGCCCGAAGCCACCACCGCCATCCATTCAGCCGACATCGAGTATGCCATGGGCAATCTGTCTACTAATCCGGTTTTTCCCTGGCGTGCTGCCGACTATGCCGTTTCGGAAGTTTTCCAGCAGGTCTATATCAACTTCGTCAAGTATGGCAATCCCAACGGCCTTGGTCTGCCCGAATGGCCCGCTTACAACGCTGACGGCGGTGTGCCTCCTGTGATGCTCATCGATGCCGATACCCGACTGGTGCGTGACGTCAAGACAACGGACCGCTACCATCAGATCGACCGGCTCATCGAGACCAACAGGCTTCAGAACACAACGAAGTGATAGCCTGTCACTGATCCTTCCTGTCAGGAAAAAAATAAGCCTGCTACACATGAAGACGTGCAGCAGGCTTAATATATTCTTGTATTAATCGTTTCTTATGACTATTATACGATGCCCTGAGCCATCATGGCGTTGGCGACCTTCATGAAGCCGGCCACGTTGGCACCGCGCACATAGTCGATGTATCCATCGGGCATGGTACCATACTTGACGCACTGCTCATGGATAGAGTGCATGATATAGTGGAGCTTGTCATCGACCTCCTGTGCACTCCAGTGCAAGCGCATGGAGTTCTGTGTCATCTCCAGTCCTGATGTAGCTACACCGCCGGCGTTGACAGCCTTGCCTGGAGCGAAGAGCTGGTGAGCTTTGACAAACTTCTCCACGGCCTCGGCAGTGCACCCCATGTTGCTGACCTCGGCCACACAAACCGGATGATTGGCCAGGATGCGGTCAGCGTCGTTGCCGTCGAGCTCGTTCTGTGTGGCGCAGGTGAGATAGATGTCGGCCTTCTGCTCCCATGGCTTCTTGCCGGCGAAGAACTGTGCGCTCTTGAACTGCTCAGCGTATGGCTCGCAGATGTCCTCGCCGCTGGCTCGCAGTTCGAGCATGTAGTCATTCTTCTCGCCGCTGATGCCCTCTGGATCATAGATATATCCGTCGGGACCGCTGATGGTGATGACCTTGGCACCGAGCTGTGTGGCTTTCTTTACGGCACCCCAGGCCACGTTGCCGAAGCCTGAGACGGCGACGGTCTTGCCCTTGATGTCGATATCGTGGGCTTGGAGCATGTGGTTGACGAAGTAGAGAGCACCGAAGCCTGTGGCTTCCGGACGCAGGATGCTGCCGCCCCATTCCATGCCCTTGCCCGTGAGCACGCCCTGGAACTGATGGGTGAGTTTCTTGTATTCGCCGAAGAGATAACCGATCTCGCGCCCTCCTACGCCGATGTCACCGGCAGGCACGTCCTCGTCGGGACCGATATAGCGATAGAGCTCCTGCATGAAACTTTGGCAGAAACGCATCACCTCAGCATCGGAGCGGCCGCGGATCGAGAAGTCTGCACCTCCCTTGGCACCGCCCATCGGCAGCGTGGTGAGCGCGTTCTTGAACGTCTGCTCAAAGCCGAGAAACTTCATGATACTCAGCGTCACTGAAGGGTGGAAGCGAAGTCCACCTTTATAAGGACCGATAGCACTGTTGAACTGCACACGGTAGCCCGTGTTGACATGCACCTCGCCGTTGTCGTCGGTCCAGGGCACGCGGAACATGATGACGCGTTCCGGCTCAACAAGCCGTTCGATGATCTTGGCCTTCTCAAATTCTGGATGCTCGTTATAGACATCGTGAATCGAAATCAGCACTTCTTTCACAGCCTGCAGAAACTCCGGTTCAGCGGAGTGCTTCCACATGAGTCCTTTCAATACTTGTTCAACTTCCATAGTAGTAATCTTGTTTTTAGTCTTAAAGGTTAATCGGGTTGGATGCTCCCGGTGTTGTTTCATTGTGTCATTCTGACGCTGCAAATATAGGATTTATTTTGTAAACAGCAAAGGAAAACAGGGCTAATTTTGCTTAAAAAGTATCGTTTTGCTTAGTCGCTTGAAACGTGTACGCAAACAGCTGCTTTTGTGCTCTTTGTCGTTTAGAAAATTTCAATCGTGTCGTTATTGCTTCAAGTCCTTGTCCGTCATCGCCGCCACGCAGGAGTCCGACCACACATTCTCGGCAGTCTCCACCATGTCGATGATGGTATAGATGGGCAGGATGATACCCATGATGCCGACGGGGGCGCCTTGCCCAGTCATCAGTGAGAGTGTGAGGAAATAGCAGCCCATAGGCACGCCGGCATTGCCGATGGCGGAGATCACGGCGATGGCGAGCCACAGCAACATCATCGGCAGTGTGAGGTGTACGCCGCCGTTCTGCATGACGAAGAGTGAAGTGACAAGGATAAATGCCGCACAGCCGTTCATGTTGATGGTCGTACAGATGGGCAGCACGAAACGCGACACCTTCGGTGCGACGCCCGCCCGCTTCTCCGCCGTCTCCATCGTCACGGGCAGTGTGGCCGCCGAGCTCTTGGTGAAGAACGCCATCAGCACGGCCGGCATCATACTACCTAAGTGGCGGACGGGATTGAGGCCGCGCGCCAGCAGGAAGAGTGGCAGCACGACGAAGAACTGCAAGACGTTGCCACCAAGGATGACGGCCACGTAACGACCCAGCGAGGCTGCCGCCACACCGGCCGTGACCTGTGCGCTGAGCTGTGCGGCAAAGGCCATGATGCCCAACGGCAACGTCCAGATGAGGCCTTTGATGAGCATGAAGAGCAGGTCTTGCAGCCCCAGGAGCAGGTTGAGCACTGTGGTGCGCCGCTCGCCCTGCCGCATCTTTGCCAAGGCGATGCCCACGGCAGCGGCGATGAGCAGCAGCGAGAGCACGTTGGCCTCCAAGAACGGCTGCACCAGGTTGTTGGGCACTACTGAGAGGATATGGTCGTAATAGGTCTCGCCGCCGAGTGTCTTGGGGATGTCGGCCTGCCCGCCGCTGACCATCTGCGCCGGCAGGTTGCCAGGACGGATGATGAGGAAGAGCACGAGCCCTACCGCTGCTGCGGCGAAGGTGGTGAGCAGCGTGTAGGTCACGGCATGGCGGAAGATACGCCCCGTGTCTTTCTGGTCACCGATGGAGGCCAGTGTGGTGATGACGGCCAGCACGATGGTGGGCACGGCGAGGAACTGAAACAGCCGCGTGTAGACGGTGGCGATGAAGTTCATCAGTGTGTCGAGCCAGCCCCAGCCCAGCACGCCGAGGACGGCACCCACAACGAGCGCCCCTATCCACAGCACGAGCTGCCTGCGGTTTTTCACGATGTTCTGTTGAGCTTGCGTGTTATCTTGACTTGCGTTATCCATAGAGTTTTTTTTATGTTCTAAACGTAAAGGGGTAGGGAAATATTTTATCGGAGAGCATATTGATAGAGTGGGGAAGAGTTCCATCAGTAAGACTCGACAGTCACACTATCTAACGTGACCGTCGACGATGGCTATGTGTTCCATCTCGGCAATCGTGACTTAGAGGTGCTCGTTATCCCCAATCACACCGGTGACGGCATTGCGTTCCTCGACCGCAGCCACCGCATTCTCTTCTCAGGCGATGGGATTCTCAGTGACCGCATGGTCAAGCTCAACGTCAGCGTGGCACAGTATGATCTCAAGGATAAGGTGAAGTAGCGTGTTGCTGTTTTGTGTTAGAGCATATAAAAAAGCGAATATCGGAATGTCTCCCGTTATTCGCTTTTTTAGTGTATTACAAGTTGCAACGCAGGGACCGTTTGGCTTTAGAAGAATCCTTTGTCGTTGTCCTTGTTGTTGAGCTTCTTCTCGGCGTTGTTCTGCTTGCCCGAGAAGAGGTTGTAGCTCAGGGCGATGCAGAAGGTGCGCTTCTGGCTGGTGACGCGGTTCCAACCATGCTTGTCAAGGACGTCGTTGTCGAGGATGCTGCTGTCGTATTTGGCTGCGGCGAAGGGGAAAATACACACCAGACCTACCATGAGTTGTTTCTTTTGGTAGAAGACCATGAGGTTCTGTGTGTTCTCGGCCGAGTTGATGAAGCTGCCGCTGAGCATCTTATATGGTATGCACTGGTAGTACTCGGCACCCCAGCAGCCCTTGCGGATGTCCACGGTCCAGGACAGCGGCATGTAGTGGTGGCGGTGGGTGCCGACGATGCTGCTTTTCTCCTTCTGCCACCGGTAGCCGCTCTCGAGCTCTATCGACAGCAGGTCGTTGCTGAAGGGCTGGATGGCCAGCGAGCCCGTGAAGCCATAGTTGAGCAGGTAGTCGCAGTTCTCGTCGCGGCCCACGATGACACGCTCGTTATTAACCGTCTGCCACTGGTAGTAGGTGCTGAAGTCATCGTCAATCTTCCGGACATCCGTGGTCAGGTCCATGTTGAGCCAGGGCAGGTTGAGCGAGTAGGTGAGGCTGAGGTTCTTGTCGAGCGCGCTCTTCAGCCAGGGGTTGCCTGAGTAGAGCAGTCCGGGGATGGTCACGGTGCTGTTGTTGCTCAGGCTGGAGATGTTGGGCGTGATGGTCGACATCTTGCCGTGCAGACGCAGTGCGCCGTTCTTCACGTTGTAGGTCAGCAGTGCGTCGGGTGTGAAGTAGAGCTTGTGGTAGTGGGTGTCGTCGTTGCTCGTGTTGACGTAGGTGGCCCCGAGGCTGACGCGGTAGCCTACCTTGGCCAGCTTGCCGTTGAGTTGCGCGTAGGCATAGTGCTTGTCGTCGGTGGCGTGGTACTTGTATTCCTCGTAGTCGGAGAGCATGTTGCTGATGCGGTAGTTCGACTTGGCCAGCGTGGCGCGGTAGCCGAGGGCGAGCTGCATGCGGCCCCAGTCCTTGGTGTAGGCGGCCTCACCGATAAATGAGTATTTGTTGTTGTGCTGCCGCATGTCGTCGTCGAGGGCCTGCTGGTTCTCGTCGTTCTGGATGTTGTGTACGTTCTGGCTGTTGTGGAAGAGGGTGCCCACGGCGTTGAGCGTGATTTCGTGGCCTCCGGGCAGCTTGCGGTCGAAGTAGAGGTCGAGGGATGGCGAGAAGCTGTTCTGCCGCTGCCGTTTGTCCTGCGTGCCGTTGTGCCACAACGGGTTGCCTTCGGCGTTGACGGCCATGTTGCTGTTCCAGAACCACGTGAAGATAGTGGGTGTGAACTTTGCCTGGAAGTTGAGGCTGTCGCCGCGGGTGTAGAGGTACTTCAGGTTGAAGTCGTGGTTGGCATAGCCGAAGTGGTAGGTGCCGCTGTAGTCGTAAGTGGCCCGCTTGTCGCCGTCCTTAAAGGTGTAGACATCCTGCTCGTCGCAGTTCGGCGCGTTGCGCAGCTCGAGTCGGTAGTCGAGTGAGAACTGATGCGGGCCGTGGTTGTACTTGGCATAGACGTTGGTGTTATTGAATCCCGCCTTCGTACCCTGCATCACGTCGAAGCCGGCGGCATAGCCGTTCTCGGCGGCACGGGTGTGGATGTCGAGCACGGTGCCGGCATCGGCGTAGCGTGCCGGAGGCACCACATAGTAGTCGACGTTGCGGATGTCCTTCGACTGCAGGGCCTTGAGATCGTTGTCGCTGGCCTCGATGCCGTTGATGAGAATCGTCAGCGACTTGCCGGAGAGGGTGGCAAGGTTGCCGCTGAGGACATCGACACGCAGTCCGGGGAGCGTGGCGACTAGCTGTTGGCCCTGGCGCGAGGCCTTGACCTGCTCTTCGGTGAAGGTGTAGACATTGCGGTCCTCGCGCTCCACCTTGCGGCGGCCTTTCACGGTCACCGTCTTCAGGCTGTAGGCATCGGGACGCATCGTCAGCACGCCGACCTGCGCCGAGCTGACGTGGCGCACCACGCGGCGGTAACCGATACAGGTGAGGCTGACGAGCACGTCGGTGGGGCGGCAAGGGATGACGAAGTCGCCCGAGGCCGTCGTCACGCCGCCATTGATGAACGACGAGTCGCGCGGACTGAGCACGGCGACATTGACAAACTCCATGGGCTGACCTTTCTCATCGACGACGCGCCCCATGAGCTTGCGGTCTTCTTTCTGTGTGCATTCCACGAAGATCATGTCGGGCAGTGCGTGCCCCTTGTCGTCCTTGCCGCCGCTGACCACCTTCATGCCGATGGGGTAGAAGCCGATGAGCTGGTGGATAGCGTTGGGCACGCTCTGGCCACGCACGTCGGCGGTGACCTTGAAGTCCTCAAGGTCGTCGTAGGCAAAGTTGATGACGTAGTGCTTGGAGACAGTGCTCAGATAGCGCAGGGCATCGGACATGGACGTACTGCGGAAAGAGTGGGTGATGGTCTGAGCACCGAGCCTTGTAGCCATCAGAATGAGTACAGTGAGGAAAAAGAGCTTGCTTCTCATCGGTCTGTTCCTCCTGCTGCTTCTAAGATGAGGACATCGCCTTCGAGGGTGATGTGGATGTGCTCGAACTGGTTCAGTTGCTCCACCACCTGGGCGGCATCATATTGCTGGTTCCAATTGAAGTAGAGACGGAAGCGAGCAGCTTCGGTGCTATGCACCTCTGTCTTCAGTCCATAGTAGGCCGCCATCTCGTTGAGGATATTGCCTACGGGTGCATTGACAAACTGTTTCACGCCGACCACCGTCTGAGGCTGGCTTTTGATGGTGTCGCGAGAGGCTGTCAGGGTTTTCGTCGTGGCAGCAGACTTTTTCGGCCTTACTACCACTTCTTTCCGTGCAGTCTGACGGTGGTGCCTGACGAAGGCGACGGCAGCAAAGGCCAGTCCCGACACGAAGACGAGTCCGATAAACACGGCGGCCACTTGTCGCCACAGTGTGAGGTGACGTTTTGCGGGCATGTAGCGTTGTTGGAAACGCTGCAGCGCAGCCTCCGTCTCCGTTTCGTCAGGGCGTTGATGAGCCGTGTGAGCGTCGTGGAGTGCGACAGCGGTGTCGCACATCAACCGGTAGTATTCCCGGCAGTCTTTGTCGGCAAGCGCGTCGTGCCATTCCTCTTGGGAATAGCGGTCGGGCTGGTCCATCATTTGGATGAGTCGTTCAATCTTGTCCATATTTCTTTTTTGTTAGTTTCTCTTTGAGTGCGTCCAGGGCTTTGCGGATGCGCTTGTAGACAGCGGTCTCGCTGATGCCCTCCGTCTTGGCAATCTCAGCGTAGGATAGCTGTAAGTCGTAGCGCTGTGTGAGCACGCGGCGGCTGGTGTCATCGAGCTCTGTGTCAAGGATGCGTCTCATGTTGTGGATGCGCTCCTCTAGATCGTCGGTATTGTCGGGGATCTGGTTGTCGAGAAGGTAGAAGCCTTGGAGACGTTTTTGGATGGTACGATTGCGCAGCACGTTGAGACAATGGTTGCGCAGGGCTGTCATCAAGTAGGCACGCGCCGTGGAGCCAGTGGGGAGGATATCCTTGCTCATAAGAGAGGCAAAGACTTCCTCCACGGCATCCTCGCTCTCCGCTTCGTCGTGGAGGAGCAGTCGGGCCAGCTGTTTCATGTCGGGATAGTGCTGGCGGAACAGTTGTACGATGGTCTCGTTGTTCTTCATACACTATATATACACTTTGGTTGTGAGAAACCTAACTGAGAAAGAAGAGAAAAATAATGATAGGCAAAGTTGATCAAGTTTTTCCCTGCAAATGTAATGATATTTTAGGGATAATAGCTTCCTTTCTTGTCTCTTTTTAAAAAAAATATTGTATCATGGTTCTTCTTCTCGCTTTTTTTCGTAAGTTTGCAGTATCACTAAATACTGAAAGCTTATGCCTACCCAAATACCTCAGGAATGGACGCGGTTCATCCTCAAGGACGTGACGTTTGTCAACCTGATGATGCGTCATATATATAATGTGCTCATCGTGGCCAATCCCTACGATGCCTTTATGCTCGAAGACGACGGGCGCGTGGAAGAGAAGATCTTCAACGAATACGCTCAGCTCGGTTTACGCTATCCCCCCACGTTCACACAAGTGTCGACCATCGAAGAGGCGGAGAAGATTCTCAGTTCGACAAAAATCGATCTCGTCATCTGTATGCCCGGCAATGCCGACAACGACGCCTTCACCGTGGCACGCAGCATCAAGCAGAAATTCCCCGACATCCACTGCGTGGTGCTCACTCCGTTCTCCCACGGAATCAGCAAGCGCATGGAAAATGAGGACCTGAGCATCTTCGACTACGTATTTTGCTGGCTCGGCAACACCAACCTCATTCTCTCCATCGTCAAGCTCATCGAAGACAAGATGAACATCGACCACGACATCCAGGCGGCCGGCGTGCAGATGATACTCCTTGTCGAGGACTCCATCCGCTTCTATTCCAGCATTCTGCCCAATCTCTACAACTATATCCTGCAACAGAGTCAGAATTTCGCCACCGAGGCCCTCAACCGCCATGCCGCCACGTTGCGTATGCGCGGACGCCCTAAGGTGCTGTTGGCGCGTACTTACGATGAGGCAATGGCACTCTACGAGAAATATAAGGATAACTGTCTGGGTGTCATCAGCGACGTGCGCTTCCCCATCCACGCTCACCCCGAGGAGCAGGGTGCCATGGGCGGACACAAAGACGACAAAGACCCTGAGGCCGGTTTTAAGCTTTTGGAGGCCATACGTTGCGAGGACGAGTACGTGCCGCTCATCATGGAAAGTTCTGAGTCGGCCAACCGCGAACGAGCCGAGCGAGAGGGCTTTAAGTTCGTCGACAAGAACTCCAAGATGCTCAGCGTTGACCTGCGCCATCTCATGGAGGAGCACATGGGCTTCGGCGACTTCATCTTCCGCGACCCGAAGACCCTTCAGGAGATTATGCGCATACATACCCTGAAGGAGTTGCAGGACAATATCTTCAAGATTCCCTCCGACTCGATGCTCTACCACGTCTCGCGCAACCATATCAGCCGCTGGCTCTGTGCCCGTGCCATCTTCCCAGTGAGCAACTTTCTCAAGCACGTCACCTGGCACAAATTGCAGGATGTGGATGCTCACCGCCAAATCATCTTCGACGCCATCGTGCAGTACCGCCACATCAAGAACCTCGGCGTGGTGGCCGTCTTCGACCGCAACAAGTTCGACCGCTATGCCCACTTCGCCCGCATTGGCGACGGCTCGCTTGGCGGCAAGGGACGTGGCTTGGCTTTCCTCGACAACATCATAAAGACGCACCCCGACTTTAACCAGTTTGCCGGGGCTACCGTACAGATACCTAAGACGGTGGTGCTCTGCACTGATGTTTTCGACCAGTTCATGGAACAGAACGATCTCTATGCCATCGCGCTTAGCGACGCCCCCGACGAGGTCATCCTCCAGCACTTCCTCCAGGCCCAGCTGCCCGACAGCTACATAGCCGACTTCTTCACCTTTTTCGAGGCCACCCACAGTCCCATCGCCATCCGTTCCAGTTCGCTGCTTGAGGACAGCCACTACCAGCCTTTCGCCGGTATCTACTCCACCTATATGATTCCCAACCTCGACGACAAGTACGAGATGCTGCGCATGCTCGCCGCCGCTATCAAGAGCGTCTATGCCTCGGTCTATTACCGTGACTCCAAGGCTTACATGACCGCCACGTCCAATGTCATCGACCAGGAGAAGATGGCTGTCGTGTTGCAGGAAGTGGTGGGACAGAACCATGGCGACCGCTACTATCCCACGATGTCGGGTGTGCTGCGCTCGCTCAACTATTATCCTGTGGGCGAGGAAAAAGCCGAGGAGGGCATCGCCTCGCTGGCCCTCGGACTCGGCAAGTACATTGTCGATGGCGGACAGACCTTGCGTGTCTCGCCCTGGCATCCCCATCAGGTCATGCAGCTCTCCGAGCTGGAGACAGCCCTGCGCGAGACGCAGACACGCTTCTACGCCCTCGACATGAAGCGTGACGTGGGCAGCGACTTCAAGGTGGACGACGGTTTCAACATCCTCAACCTTCGTGTCAAGGAGGCCGAGAAGGACGGCTCGCTGCAATATATCGCCTCGACCTATGACCCCTACGACCAAATCATCCGCGACGGTGTCTATGAGGGTGGACGCAAGGTCATCTCGTTTTGTGGCGTGCTCCAGCAGGATGTGTTCCCCCTGCCAGAGATCATGCAGATGTCGATGAAGTATGGTGCTGAGGCCATGCGCCGCCCCGTGGAGATAGAGTTTGCCTGCAACCTCAACACCGACCGTACGGGTGACTTCTACCTCTTGCAGATACGGCCCATCGTCGACAGCAAGCAGACGCTCGTGGAGGATGTGGCGGCATTGCCCGATGATGAATGTCTGTTGCGCAGTCACCGCTCACTGGGCCATGGCATCGTTGACGATGTGACCGACGTGGTCTATGTGAAATACGACGACCACTTCACGGCGATGAACAATCCTGCTGTGGCCACTGAAATAGAACATATAAACCGGCAGATGATCGACGAGGGCCGTGGATACGTGCTCATCGGTCCCGGCCGTTGGGGCTCCAGCGATCCGTGGCTCGGCGTGCCTGTAAAGTGGCCACACATCTCTGCAGCGAAGCTCATCGTCGAGGTTGCACTGAGGAACTATCGCGTCGACCCGAGCCAAGGCACGCACTTCTTTCAGAACCTCACCTCGTTTGGCGTGGGCTATTTCACCATCGACACCAACCAGAGCGCAGAGCAGGGCGGCATGTTGCGCAAGGATATTCTTGATGCCATGCCAGCAGTGGAGGAGACGCAGTATGTGCGCCACGTCCGCTTTGCTCGTCCTCTGAGAATACTCATGGACGGCACAAAACAAGAAGGAGCAGTGGAGATAAATTCAATGTTGAATGATGAATGAAGGAGAATAGCTTAATTAATATTAATTTATGTAATTAGAAAGAACAACGTGCAGTAAAATCAGCTATATTTGCGATTAATATGGACATATCTTAGACTGAGCCTATGAATATCATCAAAAAGGTAGCTTTGACAGTTGTTTTTCTGTTGATGACAGTCGTGAGCCTTGAAGCGAAAAGACCTATTATTCGGGTCAATGGCTTTGAGGTCAGTAAGTATGTGACGTCCATAGAAATGGAGGGCAGTTTGATGTCGCTTCGTTGGAGTGACAATACTGTCATGCATGGTCGTCTGGCCAATGTGATGATCGAGTTGGCCTGTCACGACTGCGTTGATAAGGCTCGTATTCTCTCTGTTAGTGGGGTTCAGTCCGCCACGATGCGTGTGGAAGGCCTGGCGCTGGGTTCCAACTATTCGCTCTACGATCTGATGGGCAATTGTTTGGTAACGCGTACAGTTGATCAGCCTGTTTTGTCAGTAGATGTGAGCCATCTCACCACAGGTATTTACCTTCTAAAATGCCAGAACCTTGTGATTAAGTTTGTGAAGGCATAATCCTTCTATTTAATAGAGAAATAGAGAAGCGCCCACTTTGGAGAGACTCTGTGCGAGTCTTCTAAAGTGTGCGCTTCTCTTTCTTTGTGTATATGTATCATTCTATTCTACTTTGAACCAGTCAACATCCATCCAACCTCTATTGCCGGTAGTTCCGGGTCGCATGCTGACCATGCCCATTTTTGCTCCAATCCATTTCCCTTTTCTCAGGGTGAAGGTATCGCCGACGACATGATAGTGTTTGTTGTCTAAACTATAGAAAAACCGAGCTTGTCCCTTGTCGATATGGATCCGGAGATAGATATCTTCGTAGATGGCAGGGGAATAAGTAGTGGTGTCTGTTTCGGTCGGTGTTAATGTCGCCAGAGTTCTTTGTGTTTCTTGGCCTCTTTGGTCAGCATCCTTACAAGAGAGTTGTAGAAGAGTAAACTTCTCTCCTTGCCTCTTACAGACCAGCGCCTGGTAGTTCATGCCCATGACGACAAGACCGGCATACTGTCCGTCGCTTTTCGCAGTAATGCGCACCTTGGCAGTTGCTGTCAAAGTGGGCGCTGGAATCTTTTGCAGCAGCAGGTTGCCTGCTGCCCATAAATTGTCATTTGGTTGCTTGTCAGCATTATAGAGTCTGAGTGTGCCATTGGCCGTCGGCATTCCCCATAGTGGATTGTAGTTGGCCTGCCATTGCCATTGTAGTCCTAGTTCACCTGTATTGAACTCGTCGGACTCTTGCGGGTTGACCCTCGTCTTGGTATTGGCTTTCGGCTTGCGGAAAGTGGCGTACGGCTCGCCACATCCGTCACCGTCTTTGTCATTGCCGATGACTGGCCAACAGTTTTTCCATGTCATCGGTTGCAGATAGACGACGCGTCCATAAGCGTTGCGGTCATTGAAATGCAGAAACCAATCCTCCCCTTGAGCAGTATGCACCCAGGCTCCTTGGTGAGGTCCGTTGATGTCAGTACGCCCTTGATGCATCACCGTGTGGGCCTCGAATGGACCGAAAGGCGAGTGGGAGCGCATGGCCAGTTGCCATCCCTTTTCAACGCCTCCTGCAGGACAAAAGATCCAGTACCAACCGTCGTGTTTATAAAGTTTAGGTCCTTCTGTGGTGTGGTTGACTTGACCGCCATCGTAGACGATGCGTGGTGCGCTGATAGCGTGGCTGCCATCAGCAGAAAGTTCCCACATGGTGAGCACACTGTTGAAGCCAGCCCTACTGCTTGCCCAGCCATTGACGAGATAGCAGTGTCCATCCTCATCCCACAGGGGACAAGCATCGATCAAGCCTTTGCCCGCGATGACACATTCGGGAGGACTCCACGGCCCTTGTGGATGTGAACTTTTGACGCGCATGATACCTTGGTCGGGATCGCCCCAGTAGATGTAATACATGCTTTGATGGTAGCGCAGGGAAGGTGCCCATACGCCTTTTCCATGCTGAGGCTTGTTGAAGAGTGAGTCGGGTAACTGGCGGTCGAGTGCGTGCCCGATGATCTTCCAGTTGACCAAGTCTTTGGAGTGAAGGATGGGCAGGCCTGGGATGCAGTTAAAACTGCTGGCCGTCAGATAGTAGTCATCACCGACGGCGATGGCGTCTGGGTCGCTATAGTCAGCAAAGAGCACTGGATTTTTGTACATGCCGTTGCCTAAGTCCGGGTCCCAAACCTTGGAGTGGTATTGTGCAGAGGTAGTCCCTACTCCCATGCCTCCCAGTAGGAGTAGCATGAGGACAAGCGTTTTCTTATTCATCTGTATAAAAGTTAGGTTCATGCGTTAAATAGGAAACTTAGTAGAATCGTTTTCTTTTAACGGAGAACCTTATCTATTATTGTAGGGTCGCAACAATACTACAGTCAGGAAATACAAAAAAACAGCTCGGAATCACTTCCAAGCTGTCTCGTATCTGTTATGTGTTATTTTCAATGAAGAGCGACGATTCGCTCCTTTTGGTTATCCTACAATCTTTATTCTTTACCTTTAACTAATACCTGACTGATTACAATCTTAAACCTAATAACTAAAAACCTAAATCTATTACTAACCTAAACAATCTATTAACCTTTTGACGCTGCAAAGATACGATGAATTTCTCAACTCATCGAATTTTTTCTGCAAGAAGTCTGTTTTTTCGCCTCTTTCTTAATCTATATCAAGTAGCTGTGTGCGCAAACATCAGTATTGTTTCCATGATAGTGATATGTCATGCGAAGACAAGCAATGGCGTATGATATATTTAAATCCCTATGTTGGACTTTGCACTTTTGATAGTTTTTTTGTAATTTTGCAGCAAGATTGTATATGAAGGCGCCTCTGTCTCCATCATTTAGAGCATGTCGCGCCCAAACTTCAAACACATGGAAAAAGTAAAGAGAAGTAAGAGAGAATGGATGCGGCGTTATGTGAGTTTCGTCTTTATCCTGTTTGTTATCGCCTTTGGCACATCTTTGTCCATACGCGCCAATTTGGGGTCATCGCCGATCTCGGCGCCTCCCTATGTATTGTCTTTGATTCCTGGCATACCCCTTACCATGGGTGTGATCGTGATCTGTATGCACGTGTTGTTTATCATTGTGCAGATCTTGTTGCTCAGACGCAATTACGAATTGCGGCAACTCACTCAGATCTTTGTATCTTTCCTCTTTGGTTTCTACACCGATGTGACGATGTGGATAACCAGTTTCATGCAGGTGCCGGTGTCTTTACCCCATGCTGTGGGCTATCCGCTGCAATTCGTGGAGTTGCTCGTTGGCGGTGCGTTGCTGGCATTCGGCATTGCCTGTGAGGTGCGTTGCGACTCGCTGATGCTTGCCGGTGAGGGCTTGCCCTTGGCCATCTCCAAGGCTGTGGGCAAGGACTTCGGCAAGGTGAAGATGTGCTCCGACACGATGCTGGTGGCCATCGCTGTGGTGCTGATGATTCATTTCTTTGGACACTGGGATTGGAAGATGGTCGGCGTAGGCACCCTGGTGAGCATGTTCTACGTGGGTTTCATGGTTCGAATCTTTGCACCGCACATTGCCTGGCTCGACCTCATCTTCATCCCTGCCGATGAACGAAAAGAGGAAGCCGAAGAAGCACACGAGGAAGTGTCCGAGGAGGATGCCGTTCCCTTCATCATCACCATTGCGCGCGAGTATGGCAGTGGTGGACTGACACTCGGTAAGATGCTTGCACAGCGCCTCGGCGTGGACTATTATGATCACGCGATCATCGATGAGACCGCTGAGCGACTGGGCTACTCTTCGGAATTTGTGAGGGACAACGAGCAAAACATCAGCAATGCTAAGCTCTGGGAACTGATCTTCACCGATAAGAGCATCCCGATGTCGATGAATCCCTCGCATGATGATGCCATCTTTGTGAGCGAGAGTCGCATGATCCGTATGCTGGCTGTCAAGAAGCCCTGCGTGATCATCGGTCGATGTGCCAACTGGGTGCTTCGTGGTGATGCCAAGGCCTTCCGTGTCTTCGTGACTTCCAGTAAAGAAGACGCTGTGAAGCGAGTCATGAAAAAAGATCATCTCGACTCGACAGCAGCACTCAAGCGCATCGAGCAGGTCAATACTGGACGCAGTAACCATTATTTCCAGTATACGGGCAACCGTTGGACCGATGCCCACGACTATGACCTCATACTCAACACCAGTAAGCTCGGCCTTGCCCGCTGTGTCGACATCATTGCCGATTGTGTGCAAAGAAAAACAGTCTGATAGGGTGTGGCAGAAGCAATAGCATCGCCTTTTCAACCATACGTCAGAAGAATATGGGATCGTGAGTGTGAAAATGAAACGTTGCCTCTTATTTTTTTGTAGAAGCAAATAATAATTATTACCTTTGCAATATAATTTATTTGATTGACAATTGATCTACAATAAGATGGCAAGAAAAGTCGTTATCACCGGTATGGGCATATGGTCATGTTTAGGCACTACGCTTGACGAAGTCGCCCAGTCGCTGGAAGAAGGCCGGTCGGGCATAGGACTTGACAGAGACAGACTGTCGTATGGCTACCGCTCGGGGCTGTGCGGTATGGTTCCTGAAGCGAAACTGACCAAAAAGGACCTCGACCGCCATACACGTGCAGGCATGTCGCAAGAGGCCTGCTTCGCCTATATGGCCAGTCGTGATGCCTTTCGTCAGGCTGGTGTGGACGATGATTATCTGATGCACAATGAGGTCGGCTGCATCTTTGGCAATGACTCTTCGGCTGAGCCTGTGATCGAGTCGGCGAAGATCATGGATGAGAAGCACGACTCCGCTATGCTGGGCTATGGCCGTGTCTTCCAGTCGATGAACTCCACTGTGAATATGAATTTGAGCACGATCTTCCATCTTCGTGGTATCAATTTCACGGTCAGTGCAGCCTGTGCCAGCGGTAGCCACAGCATCGGTTTGGGCATGATGATGATCCGTCAGGGCTTGCAGGACATGGTGCTCGTCGGTGGCGCTCAGGAAACCAATTATTATAGCATGGCGTCATTCGATGCGCTGAATGCCTTCT
>URCI01000011.1 GCA_900546345.1 uncultured Prevotella sp.
CCGGTCTCGGACACATATAAAATTTTAAATTGCCACTTTTTAAAGTGGACTCAAAGAAAAATGAATTTTTCTTTGCTATTTCACTCGTTTGCAGTATCTTTAAATAAGATACGGGGCACTCGGACAAGCAAAGAAAAAGGAATTTTTCTTTGCTATTTCACTCGTTTGCAGTATCTTTGCAATCTATAAACAACTAATATGACAGATATTTGCTGCATCGGGCACATCACCCGCGATAAGATCATCACGCCGGAGAGCACCGTCTATATGGCCGGTGGTACCTCTTTTTATATGTCTTACGGCATCAGTCGACTGCCGAAGACGGTGAGCTACGAACTGGTGACAAAAGTGGGAAAAGGTCAGTTGCCGGAAGTGGAAAAGATGCATCAGGCAGGCATTGATGTGCGCTGCTATGACAGTCGCCATACGGTGTATTTCGAAAACAAGTATGGTGCCAACTCTGACAACCGTACGCAGCGTGTGCTGGCCAAGGCGGATCCGTTCACGCTGGAGGAGATGAAGCCGTTGGAGGCGAAGGTATTTCACCTGGGTAGCCTGCTGGCTGATGACTTCTCGCCCGAAGTGGTGGAGTATCTCTCTACCAAGGGTCGTGTGAGCATCGATGTGCAGGGCTATCTGCGCGAGGTGGTTGGTGAAGAGGTACGTGCCGTGGACTGGAAGGACAAAGAGCGTATTTTGGCTTGCACTGACATTCTGAAGCTCAACGAGCACGAGATGGAGGTGATCACTCATTCTAAGAATCCCCGGACCGTGGCCTTGCAGTTAGCAGACATGGGCGTAAAAGAGGTGATCATCACGCTGGGCAGTTATGGCTCGCTGATCTATAGTGAGGGGCGGTTCTATGAGGTTCCGGCATACAAGCCCGAGGTGCTCGTCGATGCGACGGGTTGTGGTGATACCTATTCCACGGGCTATCTGTGGATGCGCTTGCAGGGTGCAAGCTGTGAAGAGGCCGGTCGTTTTGCTGCCGCTATGTGTACGCTCAAATTAGAGCATAGCGGTCCTTTTGACAAGACTATTGCCGACATCCACCGTGTCATGCGTCGGAAAGCGTAAAAAGAGTGAAGAGCAGGTTCCTTCTATTTTCTTTGTCAGGGATTAAGGAAACTGTGGATTCAATATTTACCTTGGGATAATACGGATTGGAAGGGTTCGCTATAGCACAATTCTATTTATAGGAGCTATAAAACTTATGTTGAGAAAAGAAAGCTTATAGCTCCTTTACGATGTGCGATAGAGGTTGCCGTCATGCTGCTTCTTCGCCGAGCTTGCGCCAAATATCCAAGAAGGTAGTATGATCTACCTTATGCTCATACTTGACCACTATGCCGGCATCGTGCAGCACGTCGTAAGCCTGCTGACTGATATATTCGGCCCATACCTCGGTGATGCCGCCATCGACCATCATCTTGGCGGCAGAGCGTCCCACTGCCTTGACGGCCAATTTAGCTTCGAGGAAGAGCTCGGGTTTCTCGTTCATCAGATTGTAAAGGTGGCGCACGCCGTGACCACGGAAGGAATGTATCTTTCCCTCATGCAGGATGACGAGAGAGGCCTGCTTATCGTTGAGCGTGTCTATCAATTCTTGCATCATAGTCGTATGGGTCTTTAGTTATTGACTTATCTTTTGCCAAAGAATCACTTCTATGGCTTCATTGCAAAGATAAGCGTTTTTTCGTGAAGGTGTATGCTTAAAAGCCCTCTTTTTTCTCTCGCTTTGCACAAAAGTGGCAAAGCGTGCAAAGGGCTCATCCCCATATCCCTTCCCAAGAGGGGAATGGTGATGAGGAGGAGGCCTCTCCCCCTAACCCCTCCCCAAGAGGGAGGGGAGTAGTTACTTTCAAGAGATGAAACAAGAGTTGTCCTTTTTATAAAGATAAAAGAAGCTCGTCCATCGCTAAAAAACAAAAGCTCCTATGTCATAGCTATTCGAGAGGTCGGCTGACCTCCCGGAAAGCTGTAAGAGAAACCTATTTTTTCTTATTTCCGAAGTCGGCGGGTATCTCGCCCCATTGCTTGGTTTCCCATTTAATGATAGGGACGGCAGCACGATGGGTGGCGAGCCATCGCTCGGCGCGGGCTACGAGTTCGTAGGCTTTTGCTGTGGAGTCGTCACGCACGAGCTTGGTCTTGCAATGCTTGTTGCGCACCCAGAGGATGGCGTTGTACGAGTCGGAGTAGATAGCCTTGTCGCGTATGCCTTGTTGGTCCATCAAGGCCAGGGCATGAACGATGGCGAGGAACTCACCGATATTGTTGGTGCCGCGAACGGGGCCGAAGTGGAAGACCTGCGCCCCTGTGGCCAGGTCGATGCACTGATATTCCATTGGTCCGGGGTTGCCGGGGCAGGCAGCGTCCACAGCCCACGCGTCTGCCCTCACCTCAGGAGGCAGGGGCAGCACCGTGTCGTGGCGATAGTCGGGAGGAGATACTGGCTCGTTAGTCATAATTACATTCTCTCCGGCACTTCTATGCCGAGGAGGTCCATACCGTTTTTGATGACCTTAGCGACATTGCTGGCGAGGACGAGGCGTGTGACCTTCTCTTCCTGGCTGTCGGCGTTGAGGATGCTGTAGTCATGGTAGAACTGGTTGAAGTCCTTGGTCAGTTCATAGCAGTAGTTGGCGATGCCTGCGGGGTTGTAGTTCTCGCCGGCATCCTTGACGGCCACCTTGAAGGCATCCATCTTCTGGATGAGTTGTACCTCCTTGTCGTTGAGCGGCGCATCAGCGGGCAACTGCTCGGGCAACTTGATGCCGTCGGCCTGAGCCTTGCGCATGACGGAGCGGATACGGGCGTAGGTGTATTGGATGAAAGGACCGGTGTTGCCGTTGAAGTCAATACTCTCTGCGGGATTGAAGAGCATGTTCTTACGGGCGTCAACCTTAAGGATGAAATATTTCAGAGCTCCGAGACCAACGATGCGGGCTATCTCCTTCTTCTCATCCTCACTCATGTCCTTGAACTTGCCGAGCTCGTCGCTTGTCTTGCGTGCGTCACCGATCATCTCGCTAATGAGATCGTCGGCATCAACCACCGTTCCCTCGCGGCTCTTCATCTTACCATTGGGCAGTTCCACCATACCATACGAGAAGTGCACAAGATCCTTGCCCCACTTGAAGCCGAGCCGGTCGAGTAGGATAGAGAGCACTTGGAAGTGATAGTTCTGTTCATTGCCCACCACATAGATCATCTTGTCGATGGGGTAGTCGTTGAAGCGCATCTCGGCGGTGCCGATGTCCTGCGTCATATACACGCTCGTGCCGTCGGCGCGGAGCAGCAACTTCTGGTCGAGACCCTCGTTGGTGAGATCGGCCCACACACTGCCATCTGGCTTACGGAAGAAGAGTCCTTTTTTCAAGCCCTCTTCCACCTTACGCTTGCCTTCGAGATAGGTGTTCGACTCATAGTATATCTTGTCGAAGCTCACACCAAGCGCTTTGTAGGTCTCGTCGAATCCGGCATATACCCAACTGTTCATCTTCTGCCACAGGGCTCGGATTTCCGGGTCACCGGCTTCCCATTTCACGAGCATCTGATGTGCCTCGACGATGAGGGGAGCTTCATTCTTAGCCTTTTCCTCAGCTTTTTCTTCGTCCATGCCCTCTGCGATGAACTTCTCTTTCAGTTCGTTGCACTCCTCTTTATAATGCTTGTCGAAGAGCACGTAGAAGTCGCCGATGAGATGGTCGCCCTTCTTGTGGGCTGTCTCCGGTGTGATGCCGTTGCCCCATTTGATCCAGGCGAGCATTGACTTCATGATGTGGATACCTCGGTCGTTGACGATGTTGGTCTTGATGACCTTATTGCCGTTGGCCTCCATGATCTTCGAGAGGCTCCAGCCCAGCAGGTTGTTGCGCACGTGTCCCAGGTGGAGTGGCTTATTGGTGTTGGGCGACGAATACTCAATCATCACGAGTGGACTGCTCTCGGTAGCCTTCTTCTCACCGTACTTAGCGTCGGCGTTGATGTCGTTGAGCAGGCTGACCCAAGCCTGTGGCGCAACGACGAGATTAAGGAATCCCTTGACCACATTGAAGCGTGCCACGGCCTCGCAGTCACGCTCGAGCACGGCACCGATTTCCTGTGCGGTGTCCTCGGGCTTTTTACGTGAGATCTTCAAGAAAGGGAATACCACGAGGGTGAGATTGCCCTCGAAGGTTTCCTTGGTTTTTTGCAGTTGCACCATCTTCTCGGGCACCTCCTGTCCGTAGAGCTCTTTGACGGCCTTGATAGTGGCCAGAGTGATAACTTTTTCTATATTCATGCGTTTATACCGGTATTTTGTCTGCTTATATAGTTTATATGTGCAAAGTTACGAAAAAACGAAGAGATAAAGGTGCACTGCCGTATATATTTTCAGAATGTGACGTTCATACCCATGCTAAGTGAAGCATTGCTGCTCAGAGGGATCATCTCTTTGCTGACCTTTCCGACAAGGTGGTCCATGCCGAAGAAGACGTTGAAGCCTTTGGGATGGATGTTGACAATCCATCCCATGCTGGTCGAGAACGTGCTGGCGGCAATGTTTACGCCACCGTCGAGCCACTGGAGGGGTTCCCAGTTGGCGCTGAGACGCCCCTCGGTCCACGTGTGTTTGCCGCAGAAGTGCGTGTCGCTAAGCAGTCCGAAGTGCATCTTTTCATAAGATGGCAATGTGTAGCGCACACCGATGTTCATTCTCCCTGCGAGCATTGTGGTACGTCCGCCTTGGTCTCCCTCATCCTGCAAGTTGTAGAACTGGGCGATCTGATCGCTGTACTTGTCCCATTGATCGTCGGCGGTGTTGCCTTCACTGCTACTCACTCCTGTGTCATGAAAGCCATCAAAAGTGAAGTCTTTGTCGCGATTGGTAGCATAGCAGTCATTATTCCAATGTATGAACCCCAGATCCAGCAGCGCAGCACTTATCTCCCAGTATTTGTCCGGATGGAAGACAGCTCCCAGATCAGCGGCGAGTCCCATGCCTCCAATGCCGGCACCGTCCACGTCGACATCATTGATATAGGTATAGGAACCTTGTTGTGCTTTGTATTCCTTTTCCTTTGTCTTATATTTCCACCCTTTCATTGACATGTGGGCTTGAGCGTCGCCATGCAGGGTCCATGAGTCGCCGGTGAGCTGTGCGGTCACGTCTTTCATCTTTACATCTGCGTCAGCCACGCCCAGTAACAGTTTCACCTTCGCGCCGACACGCCATTTACTATTGATGTTGCGGCTGTGTCCGAAAGCGATCTCCACGTAGTTTTGCGAGTTGACATACAGATCCCCGATGTTGTAAGTCTCATTGCCAGCGTCGGCAGCGAAGCGGAACAACTCATAGGGGAGTTTCACGTTGGAAGAGGACTTGGCATTGACTTCCACCGTGTTGTAACCACCCCAAGCCTTGAAGCCGGCGGAGAGTAGCGTGATGTTGACATCGGCTCCTGCGCGGTTCCAACTTTTGTTGAAGCCTTTGAGTGGATCATTAATATAGGGATTCAGAAATGAAGTCTTCTTTTTGTCGCTCTCGGTGGGGTAGAGCGGGTTGTCGCGCACGAGGTCTTCGTATCCAAAGTTGCCGTGGGTATCGGCGTTGATGTTGCCCAGTGCTGGGATGGCCACGTAGTTCTGGTCGTTGCCCATAGCTGGGTTGAGTGTGTGCTGATAGAGATAACCGTCAGTGAAATACGCTGAGCGAAGGCCTTGGGCATAAGAGGAAGCCGCAAGCAGCATTATTGCGGGGAAAGCAACAAGTTGACGAAGGGAAATATGGAGCATTTGCATAAGTATCGTATGAAGGATTAGTTGAAGTTACCTACAAGCTTCCCTTTTTTGGTGAGCTTGATATTATACACCTGGAGGGTCTGTGTTTTAGCATTGATGGTCTTGCCAACAATGGGCTCGTTGCCGTTGTCGCCGTCAGCCGTAGCTCTGAAGCGGAATTGCAGTCCCTCTACACGATGCAGCACGTCGTTGCTTTGCGGTGTGATGGTGATGTTCACGTGGGTGATGGCCCCTTCATCTCTGTTGTCTGTACCCGCTATCGTCTTATCTACGTTCACGTTTAATTCCGACTGAGGTATGGAGTCACCCTGCAGGTCTGTAGCCCAGGCCGTGAGGGTGAGAAAAACAGGCAGACGGTTGAGGACGTCAGCCTCCAACAGCAGGTAGCCGTCTATCGAGCTGCCGTCACCGATCGTCGTCTCCTTGAAACTCAGTTTCTTGAGAGTCTTGTTCAGATCATCGATAGAGTCGGTGTAGGCTATAGCGGCGTCGGCGTCGAGTTGTAGTGGTGTGGAGAATGCATATTGCTCTGCCAAGTCATAGTTGTGCCCGAGCTTCACCTCTGCAGTCTGCGAGTTGTCGGCCTCGGCTTTGATGTCAACAAAGTCGATGTGGTCGGGAATCGTCTTGAGCAGGTTACCGAGTCCTGGCACCGTGACGTAGGTCTGTCCTTCAGGTGCTGTCTCGCTCTGCTTGTGGAGTACGATGCTGCTGTTGCCGGTGGGAACGGTAAAAGTGGGAATGCCAACGGTAGCGATGGCATGGTTTTGTGCATCGCGTGCGATCATGCGTCCACTCACTTTGGCAGCAATGGGCAAAGCATTACTAAAGTCAAGACGGATATGCGGGTCATAGAGATTCATATTCACACTCTTGTCCGAGAGAAAGTCAGGTACATTGTTGAGTTGTACCGATCCGAAGCTGTTAAATGTGAATACAGGATGGAAACGACCGTTAGCGCTTGTGATGGTCAGGTTGGCTGTGGCGCTTCCGCTGATGTTGGCCAGGTTACCGGTGTTGCTGATGTTGTTTTTGCTGAGGGTTCCTTTCAGATGGATGTCGGCAGTGAGACTGACACGGTGGTTGCTCTTGTCAAAGGAGACGGATCCGAGTTGACTCGATTGTCCCAAGTCGATGCCTTTGACATGCAAGGCCACGATGTGGGTTCCCGCGGCAACATTGTAGAGGCTGATCATGTTGTTGCTGATCGATGCGTTGTTGCCGTCGTTAGTGGCGTGGTCGATTTGCAGGAAGGTGGGCAATGACAACGTCAATTCGTCAATGTGTCGCACGGTATTGGGCACTTTGAGTGTCACAACGATGTCTTGATCACACGCCACACTGCTCAGTTCCTCGACCTCGGTGGGTGTTGTAGCGCTCATGTTGAGAGCGGCCAGTTGCCCTTGGAATGTTCCTTGGGTGACAGGCACTGTATTACTGGTCGATGAAGATGCTTTGATGGTGAAAGGTGCGATGGACACAGTGGATGTCTCTTGGCTGTTGCCGGTGACCTTTATCTGATAGTCTCCATTATCGTCGATATAGACGAAATTGGAGTTGTTCAGGTGCACCACGTCGTCAAGTGGTATTTCTTTTGTGTCGTTGCCTCCTGGTAGAGCGATCTCGTCGGCTCCCAGTCCGATGGTGGCATCGATGTTATCAAAACTGTAGTCGTTGTCCTTACAGCTTTGCAGCACTCCGACAGAAGTCAACAGAGCCAATGTGGAGCAGAGGATGGTGATTTGCTTGTGCATGGTAGACGGTTAATTAATGAATTTTCCACAAAGGTATACAATATTTCACAACTAACGAATTTTAGAAGTACTTTTTTTAAAAAAATGTAAAGAGCTGTTCCTTTGCTGAGGCATCGCAGAGGGATGTAAGAAAGACAAAAGCGGGGCAAGCTCTGTGCAGAGTTTGCCCCGCTTGGGTATTGTAAGGGTGATCAACCGCGAGGTTATTTCAGTCCGCTGACCTCGTCACGTGTGATGTATTTAAAACTAATATAGATTTCGGTTCCGTTCTGTACTATGGCGTAACACAATACTATCTTCCAATTTTGATGAGAGCGGAGCAACTTGGTATCTATTTGCAGCGTTGTTTTGTGCCATCTTGCCTTTTCATGGCTATGCTGGGCTACGTTCTCGCTGAGCAAGCGCCTTATATGTTAAAAATCAATGACGTAGGATAAAAAACAAGGCGAAAAAGTGATCAGTAATCGATATTTTTCGTATCTTTGAGCACGAATGGCAGCAATGCCAATATATGACTGATCCTCAATGGTCTTTGGACTATACTACTCCTTTTCAAAAGCCTATACTTTCATATCTCATCCTATAGATAGTATATATAATAAGGTGTAATGGCTTTTTGATTCTTCAATGATTTGACCTAACTTTATTCATTCTTCTGTATGATGAAAGATCTAATTACCTTTGCTTCGGCTGTAACCTTGTTGTTATTGTCTGCTTCGCCGTGTCTTGCACAAAACAAGAGTGCCGGCAACTCCAAGGAAGAGGGCAACCGCAATGTCATGCTCAACGCTTCCAGTGCCAATGGTCCCCGTGAGATACAGATCGGCTTGCCTTCCGCCGACGTCAATGTACTGGAGAACGGTCTGCCCGTGACCTACGCCACCAATCCCCATTCTGTCAATTCGGTGTGGCGCTCCGATGCCAGCCTGAGCCATGTGGGACTGCTGAAGATCTCCGAGACAGCCATCACGACGGGCAACATCGGCTATGCCGTCAACTCGTTCACTCAGCTCGGCACCAAAGGCTTCCACGGCACATTCAACTACAAGACCAACCATTTCGGACTGAGCGAGTTCTCGCTCAACATCAATGGTGACATGGGACACGATTGGTACTACAGTGCCAATATCTATCAAGACTTTGATCCGGGCACGTTCAAGATCAAATCCACGCCATTCCAGGACCGTACACAGATCTATAAAGGAGCCATCACCAAAAAATACAGCGGCAACCGTGGCACGTTCACAGCCATGTATGAGTATGCCAACAGCCATCCTGTCTACACCTATGCCACCCAGTCCGCACCGTTTATCTATGTCGGCGACGGAAGTGTGAAGGAGTATGGCAAGTTCAAGCTTGGCACCACCTCCTATCTGCCTGTAGACAACAACATGACCTATGTCGACATGAAGACGGGCAGGCTCGTCTCCACCAATCTCTATGACGCTATCGAAAACCGATCCAGCCAGATCTCGCTGATGAACACCTATAACTGGGACAACGGACTGACATGGAAGATCATGGGCCGCTATGATCATGCCCATGGTGCTCTGGTCTATCAGACTCCAATGTCGATCATCAACAACGGCAGCGGCTATGCCTACAAGTATCTCGACGAAGAAGGGAAGGCCAAAGCCTATACGGGAGAGTATGTGCAGAGCCGTATGGCGTGCCTCAATGGTGGCGACATCGATGAGATCCTCCTGACCTCAGAGTTGCAGAAACAGTTCCGCACTTCCACCGTGCGACTGGGTGTCAACGAGTGGTGGTACGATATCGACTACGCTTCCAAGACGACCATGTATGACCAGAGCGTGCCCGCTGACGGCAGTTATGCCGTGCGTCTGTGGGACGCCAACCAGCGGTCGACCATTTTCTATGATTACAACAAAAACGCATCGGAATATTATGTAGGCCATGAAAACAAGTTCGCCGTCTACGCCACACATGACTGGGACATACTGCCCGTGCTCAACCTCTACTATGGAGCGCGTCTGGAGTGGCAGACGCTCAGTGGACGCAATGCAGCGGTGACCAATGCCGCCGGCGACTATGTGGGTCGCTTCGCCAACTATCATATTGGAGCCACAGCCCCCGATGGTACCCGCATCAGCCCTACCCGCATAGACTATCACTGGTTTAACTACGACCTCACGGCCGCCGTCACTTATAAGCTGACCAAGGAGTTTGGCTTCACCGGCGATTTCACCTATCTCGTGCAGCACCCGAAGTTTGAAGCCTTCGCTCCCGCCACGCTCCCCAACACCGAGAAGATCTCTGTACCGCTGGGACGCGCCGGCATCTACTACAACAACAGCTGGCTGAGCCTCACCTCGCTCTTTTCCTATATCAGCAAGACCAACAACAACTCCACGCTCAACCTCCAGCACAAGCTCGCCAATGGACAAAACGAGATCATGGCGGCCCCGCTGACCTACGACATCAAGACGATTGGCTGGACCACCGATGTGATGGCCCATCCCATCAAGGGACTCGACATCCACTTCCTCTTTACTTATCAGAAACCGACATATAAGAAATATGAGACCAGCGTGAAATTCTCGGACGGATACGAGGGCAAGATCGACGCCACCGGCAACATCGTGGCCGAGATCCCGCAAGTGCTCATCGAGTTCGACCCAAGCTACATGATTACCAAGAACTTGAAGGTCTGGACTTCATGGCGCTACTTCGGTAAGACCTACGCCAATATCAACGAGGCCTACTACTTCAATGGTCACTGGGAGACCTTCGGCGGCGTCAACTGGCAGGTCAACAAGAAGCTGGCGCTGGGTTGCGATGTGGTCAACTTCCTCAACCAGACAGGTGCCAAGGGCAGCATTGCCGGTGCTGAGCTCATCACCAAGGACGAGGCCAAGAACATCAAGAACACGTTGATGACGGGATCCTATCTCCGTCCCTTCACCGTGGAGTTCACCGCAAATATCAAGTTCTAAACCACACAGCTCATATTTTGAGATAAAGAAACAATCAACTTAACCATTATGAAGAAGCATCAATTGTTATTGACGGCAGCCCTGGCCTTGACAGTCACGGCTGCTTCGGCACAGAAGCTAAGCCTCGGCTGGAGTGGTGACACCGCCGTGGTGACCATCGAGCGGCCGACAAAATACTTGATTCTCCCGATCGAAGAGAACACAAGCGAGAAGAAAGTAGTGCTCGACACCGGCCATGCCACTGATACTTGGATGGACATCCGGCTCGCAGAGAAGAAGACCGACTATGAGGTGCCCTTTGCTTTGGGCAGAGGCCCCCGCGCCGTGGTGAAGATCCTCGGCATGAAGAAGGGCGATCTTGCCACGACATCCATGCGCCTTGCCGACCGCTGGAATGTGGCCAACACCGATTACTACCGTCCCATCTATCACCACACCCCCTCATACGGATGGATGAACGATGCCAATGGCATGGTCTACAAGGATGGGCGCTATCACCTCTATTTCCAGTACAACCCCTATGGCAGCAAGTGGGGCAACATGCATTGGGGACACGCCGTGAGCAGTGATCTGATGCACTGGAGGGAGTTGCCGCCTGCCATCGCGCGCGACACGCTCGGACATATCTTTTCCGGCTCATCGGTCATTGACGTCAACAACTCGGCCGGATACGGCAAGAACACCATCGTGGCCTTCTATACCTCGGCCAGCGACAAAAACGGGCAAATCCAGTGCATGGCCTACAGCCTCGACAATGGCACGACGTTCACCAAGTACCGCCACAATCCTGTCCTGACGCCTTTCGATGGATTGAAGGACTTCCGCGATCCTAAGGTCTTCTGGTATGAGCCGGCCAAGAGCTGGTACATGATCGTCTCGGCCGACAAAGAGATGCGGTTCTACAAATCACAGAACCTCAAGGACTGGACCTATGTCTCGGCCTTTGGACGCGGCTATGGTGCGCAGCCCAACCAGTTTGAGTGTCCCGACTTCTTCCCGTTGACGGTTGGTGGCAAGACAAAATATGTGATGATCGTCAATATCAACCCCGGTTGCCTCTTTGGTGGCAGCGCCACCGAGTATTTCGTGGGTGACTTCGACGGCACGCACTTCACTTGCGACACGCCGCCCTCATTTGTGAAATGGCTCGACTACGGCAAAGACCACTATGCCACCGTCACCTTCTACGGCACGCCCGGCCGCGTGGTCGCCTTGCCGTGGATGAGCAACTGGCAGTATGCCAATGTCACACCGATCAAACAATACCGTGGCGCCAACGCACTGCCTCGTGAACTCTCGCTCTACGAGAAAGACGGTCAAGTGTATATGGCTGCCAACGTGGTGCCGGAAGTGAAGAAACTGCGCAAGCAGACACGTGTCATCCCTACCGTGCAGCTCAAGGATGGTACGGAGAAAAAGTTCGAAGGGCTCTTCAAAGCCAATGATGGCGCCTTCGAAATAGAGGGCGATTTCACGCCGGGCACCGACAAAACGCTTGGACTCGACATCTACAACGACAAAGGCGAACTTTCGCAGATCTATCTCGATATGGACAAGATGCGTCTCGTCATGGACCGCACACGCAGTGGACTGACTTCGTTTGGCAAGATGTCGAGCATCCACGACATAGAGAAGGAGGCCGACGTCCACGAGCACCGTGAGATGAAGATCCCGGCACGTGCCGCCAACAGCATCAATTACCAAAATGACTTCGCCCTTGGCACGTGGGCTCCACTGAGCCTTTGCAATGGCAAGACTTATCATCTCGACATCTTTGTCGACAAGTGCAGCATCGAGATCTTTGTCGATGGCGGTCGCATCGCCATGACCAATCTCGTTTTCCCCACGCAACCTTACAACAACATCAAACTCTATAGCAAGGGTGGTACCGCCAAGGTGACCAACCTCAAAGTATATAAGTTCGGAATGTAGAGGGCATTCCGGTGAACATCAAAAAAAGCCATCCACACCGTGTCCGCGGTGTGGATGGCTTTTTTGATGCCTTGTCTATAGTCTTATCTTGGTTTGCAGCTCCAGTTCCATGCGGCTGTGGCCTTCGACGTGGTCGGGTCCGGAGGAGGAAGAGACATTGTGGAAATAGTTGGTGTTGCCCATTTTCACTAAGATCATCAGCCGCCGGCCAATGTCGGTGCGGGCCGCAAGTGCGTATCGGATGCCACGTCCGGCAAACATCGGGAATGAGAAGTTGTAGAGCAGACCACGCTCGTAACTGTAGACCCGTGACTGGAAGTCATCGGTGTGGAAATAATTGGCGCACAGAAAAGCCTGAAACCAGGCATGATGGTAGCCGGCGTATTGCGAGATCATGTATCCCCGGCTGGTTGTTTGCTGATGGCTGATGGTGAGATCCCCCTGCGTGCGCCATTGCCAGCAAGGTGTCGCATAGCCGACCATGGCACGGGCCCTGTATTCGTTGCGCCATGTCAGGAGTCCCGTCTCAGAGTCGTTGCGTTCCCGCCGTCTGAGTCGCATTCTGAGCAGATAGCTCCATTGCTGCCGGGTGCCGTTGAACTGAAGGAGCGCGTCGATGCTGTGCGACGCTGCGGAAGCCTGGTATTTCGGCCATGCGAAATAGGCCGCATCGACATATCCCAACAGACAGGCACTGGCCGACGGAGCCCACTGCATGCCGAGGTAGAGTCCACTTTCATCATTGACCGTTCCGCCGTCGGCATAGGACTGGCTGAACAGTGAGTAGTACTGATAAGGATAAAAACGTTGCAGTGCCATCACCGACAGGGAGGGTGTGAGCAAATAGCTCAGCGTGTTGATGGTAGCCACAGCACCGCAGTCACCCGTGGCTGTTTCTCCTGCTATGTTCAGCCTTGCAGAGACATAGCCATAGTCGATGCTTGCGTTCCAGAAATTCTTTCCTGTTGGATACCATCTTCGGAATGTCTGTGAGGTGTTGGGCGACAAAGTGCGGTTGAACATCGTTGCGAAGGCGGTAATGCCCGCATGAAAGCCATTTTGGAAAAAGCTGAGGTTGGACCCCAGGACCGTCTCGTCGGTGTTGCGCCGTCGGACCATCTCGCTGGGCGTGCGGTGGTAGCCCGTCTTGAGGATCGTGGTCACCGATCCCGTGGAGTCGTTGAGGGTGGCGTCGATCTTCCTCCAGGAGGCGAAGCCGGTCAGCGTGAGTCGCCGGCTGAGGCGTATGGCGGCCGCGGCCCCTTGCAGATAGTTGGCTTCCGACCGGCTGCTGTGTCCGATGATATTGTTGGCGGAGGCCCCCAAAGTCGCCAGCGTGTTGAGTTTGCCCAGACCGAAGGAAGTGTTCATGATCAGTCCCATGCCAAAGCGCAGACGGTAGCGGCCTACCACGAGATTACGGATGGCGCCAGTATTGCGCAACTGCAGGTAGAGCGAGTAGAAGTCATATCCTGCCGCATTCTTCCCCGCAAAAAAAGGCTCGCCGGCATCCTGAGCGGCAATGAGCCCCACCTTGATCCGTTGCCGGTAGTTGAAGGCATAGTGCAGCCAATGTTTGTATTTGTATCCGAGAAATCCGTTTTTGTCTCCGTCTCTGTCGTAAAACGGTATTTTCAAGGCAGCCACGACCTCATGCCGCCCGGAGCGGATGATGCTGTCGAGCGGTGGAAGTGTGTCGGAAGACCGTTCCGGGCTGATGGTGACGAATGACTCGAGCATGTCCACATCTTGTTTGCGGAACGAAGGCAGCATGCGCAGTTCCACGAAACTCTCAAATCGCCCGGCGCGGTCGCGGTATTCCATGATGTCCATCACCTGTTGTGCAGAGAGGAAGGGCAGTCGTTCGAGATCCTCCCGGGTGCAGCTGTTGAGGTCCATCTTGTCATGGGCCAGCTCGCTGAGCATCTCGTAGGTCTCTTGCCAGGCATTGTTTTCAGCATCTTCCCTTTGTCCCAGTTGGCTGAAATATGTTTGCCACGCGTCAACGGGCGCTTGTGCGTGCATTGAGACAGCCGCATAGAGACCAAACAGCAAAAAGAAAAAGATGCGTGCTCGATTGTTCATAGGTTAAGGTGTTAGTTGCTTTTCATCACTCGTGATACCATTCTTTGATGGTGAGATAGTTCTTGGCGTAGGACTCGGCCTGTCCGGGTGCCGTTTTCTTGATGAAGCGCGCGGGGATGCCGCCCCAGATCTCTCCATCAGGAATCTTCGTGCCCCCGACGACAACAGCGCCAGCCGCGACGATGCTGCCCTGTCCCACATCAGCTCCGTCCAGCACGACAGCGTTCATGCCGATGAGCGCCCCATCGTGGATTGTGGCGGCGTGCACGACAGCGCCATGTCCCAGACTGACGTCATTGCCCAGCACGGCAGCACCGCCGGCCGTCTGATGGATGCACGCCAAGTCCTGCACATTGCAGCGGTCACCCATCACGATTTTGTCGACATCGGCGCGAAGCACGGCACCAAACCAAATGCTGCAGTCGTCGCCCATCGTGATGTCGCCGGCTAAAGTAGCATTCTCGGCGATCATGCAACGCTCGCCCCAAACCGGACGTTTCCCATTTACAGTGATATTCAACATGGTATTTGATTCTTTTGTTGATGCAAAGATAATCAATTCTGCCGTATTTTGGCCTCCCTGGACCATATATTATGGATGAGGGGCTGTGTGTGCATGTCTATATATATAATAAGGTGTAGGGCGGATGCTTTTCTCATCTTTTCACCTGAATCTACTAAAGTCCTCAAAAAGTTGTTGCTTTTTTCCACAAACACGATGAAAAGTACATTTGAAAAAGAATTTGTAACATGATAAAAACATGGGTGAACGAAAATATGCTAATTTTGCGCAAAAATTAAACCTGATAATTATATTTAACTTAAAACTACCGCTAATGCAAAGTATTAAAATGATGGAGAAGAAGGGACTTGCTCTTTTCTTACTCAGTTTAAGTTCAGTGGCTGGTTTTGCGCAATCCCAGATCAAGGGCAACGTGAAGGACGCAAATGGTGAGCCTATTCTTGGTGCCACGATCAAAGTCAATGGCTCCAAGGTGGCCACGGTCACAGACATGGACGGTAACTTCAGTGTGAACGCCAAGCCGGGCTCAACACTTACGATTTCCTATGTCGGTTTTGAAAGTCAAACCGTCACGGTGAAGGGCACCAGCCTTGTACCTGTTATTTTAAAGGAGGACAACAAGACCCTTAATGACGTGGTGGTCATTGGTTATGGTGTGCAGAAGAAGAGCGACCTGACCGGTGCTGTGGCTTCGGTCAATGGTGATGACATCAAGAACCTCGCCACCTCTGATGCCGGTGCCGCATTGCAAGGTAAGGTCACGGGTGTGCAGATCATCAACAGTGGCGCGCCGGGTGCCGGTGCAGAGATCCGTGTGCGTGGTTACGGTTCCAATGGCAACAACTCGCCATTGCTGATTGTTGATGGCTTGAAGGTCGATAACATCCAGTACCTCGACCCCTCGCTGATCAAGTCTGTGGAGGTGTTGAAGGATGCCGCTTCCGCCGCCATCTATGGTGCTGAGGCCGGCAACGGTGTCATTCTGATCACGACGAAGAGCGGTTCCAACAATGGCGGACACGCACAAGTCAGTTACACGCTCAAGGCTGCCAGCCAGAGCTTGGGCAAGAAGGCCGACCTCTTCGGCGCACCCGATTATATCGAGTATCACAAGTATCTCGGCGACCTCACGGATGAAGAGCTCAAATCCAAGGGCTACAATGGGCAAAACACCAACTGGTATGACGAAGTGTTTGAAAACAGTTGGAGTGTAGAGCATAATGTCACCGTGCAGGGTGGTAACGACAAGGGACACCTGCTGGCCGGACTGGGCTATGTCGACAACGACGGTATCGTCAAGGGCAAGAAAGATGTCTATCGCCGCTTCACCGCACAACTCAATGCCGACTATAAGTTCTATGATTGGTTGACGGTGACCAGCAACACCTCTGTGGAGAAATGGAGCACGCGGGCACTGACCAACGGCTATCAGTCGTTCCTCAACTCTGTGGTTTCTATCGACCCGCTCACTCCCGCCTATGTCTATAGTCAGGATGATATGGGCATGAACATGAAGGACCACTGGAACATGCCCAACCACGGCAATGTGATGACGCCTCCGGGCTACACCGATGAGCATCCTGTGTGGTACGGCACATCCAAGTATATCGAGGACGCCACGGGCAACCCGCTGGCTATGCGCGACCGCCAGAACACCAAGAACAGTGGCCTGTCTGTCCGTGGCTCTCTTGCCGCCAACCTCACTCCTACCAAATGGCTGACCATCACTTCCCGACTGGGCTACCGCATCAGTCAGGGTAACTCCCACAGCTATACAGGTCCGTTCTGGCTTAGTTCCATGGCATACAGCGACAACTATTCCATCTCTGCCGCCACCAACTCCGGACTCTATTACCAATGGGAGAACTTCGCCAACTTCCTCCACTCGTTTGGCAAGCACAATGTGGGTGCGATGATCGGTATGTCCTATACCAAGAATCATTGGGACAACACCTCTGCCTCTGCAAGCGACACCAAGCAGATCCTGGAAGGTGATGCCGCACCTAACTATCAGTACATTGACTTCCTCAACGCCAATGGCAAGTCGCACTTGAAGGCCAACAACCAGCCCGGCGATGCCACGCAGCTCTCTTACTTCGGTCGTCTGTCATATAACTATGACGAGCGCTATTTCTTCCAGTTCAACATCCGTCGTGATGCCTTTGACTCGTCAAAGTTGTCTACTGACAATCGCTGGGGTACCTTCCCCTCTGTATCTGCCGGTTGGGCCATCAGCAACGAGAAGTTCTTCAAGAATGCTGTCAGTCCTGAGGCTGTGTCTTTCCTCAAGCTGCGTGCTTCCTGGGGACGCAATGGTAACGTCAACATCCTCAGTGGCTATAAATATCAGTCGACCATCGGCTTCGGAGGCTATTACAACTTCACGAACGACGCCACCACAGGCGCTGCGCCAACCAGTCTGGCCAACCCAAATCTGACGTGGGAGACTGCTGAGCAGACCGACCTCGGTCTTGATGCCCGCTTCCTCAACGACCGACTGACCTTCGGTTTTGACTGGTACCGCAAGATGACCAAGGACCTGCTCATCAACATTCAGCCTTATCCTGAGATCGGTTTCAGCACTGCAACAGTGAACTCTGGTAAGATTCTCAACACCGGTGTGGACATCGACCTGGGCTGGAAAGATCATGTCGGCGAACTCAAATACGGTGTCAGCACCAACTTCTCTACCCTGAAGAACAGAGTCAAGAAGGTCAACGACCTGTTGCCGCGATACAGCGAGATCGGTATCAACGGTTTCAACAACAAACTGTCGCCAACCTTCGAGGCCGGACATCCGATGTGGTATTTCCGTGGCTTCAAGTATGCCGGTGTAGACAAGGAAACCGGAAAGCCGCTCTACTACGACAAGAATGGCAAAATCACCGATGCGCCCAAGGATGATGACAAGCAAGACATCGGATCGGCTATCCCTAAGTTCACCTATGGTATTACCATCAATCTGGAATACAAGGGCTTTGACTTCACCGTCTTCGGTACCGGTGCTGCCGGCAACAAGATCTACAACCTGATGGTTTCTGCCGACCGTCCACGTATCAACGGCATCGACACCTACTGGAAAGACTCTTGGAAACAGGCGGGCGACAATGCCAAGTATCCTGATATGAAGGTCGTTGCGACCGACTGGACTTTCTTCAGCTCCAGTGCAGCTGTCTTCAACGGCTCTTACTTCAAGTTCAAACAGATCGAGCTGGGCTACACCCTGCCGACGAAGTGGACCCGCAAAGCCCTGATCAGCGCACTGCGCTTCTCGGTTTCTCTCGACGACTTCTTCACCATCACCAGCTATCCTGGTGCTGATCCGGAGACCTCATCGCTCAACAGCGGCGCATCTCGCGGCTTCGACAATGGTAACTATCCTACTTCCAAGAAGGTGGTCTTCGGTGTCAATCTCACATTCTAATGACTAAAAACAGACAACAATGAACAAACATATCATTCCTATTATCGTGTTGCTGGCAGGTATGTCTTTCACAGCCTGCACAGACCAACTGGACATAGAGCAGAAGGGTACAAAGCCTACTTCTGAATTCTACAAGACCGACGCTGATTGTGAAAAGGCATTGGCAACGGCTTACGAGGGCTTCATGGTCAACACGCTGGGCCGTACCACGGTGAGCGGTGGCCCGGGTATCTACACGCCGGCACGTGTGCTGGCCAATGATCCGGGCGACGACGTGCTCTACGGTGGTGGCAACTACGGCGACCATGAGTTTGGTGGCGCCATCAACCAATTCCGCTATGAGAGCAATCCCGAGGCCATCAACTTCCACTACCGTGGCCTGTATCTCTCGGTCTATGACGATAATCTCATCCTCGACCATTTCACCAATCCTGCCACTGCTTTCCAGAAGCAGGCTGTCGCCGAGGCAAGAGTCTTGCGCGCCTATAACTTCTTCCTCCTGGCCTGCTATTGGGGCCAGCCGCCTTTCGTCGATCATCTGCTCGACGCACAGGCTATTCCGACCAACAGCGAGATGACGCAACAGCAATATTACGAGTGGGTCGCCAAGGAGTGCGAGACTGCTGTGCCCGACTTGACCGAGCGCAAGAGTGTCGACGACAAATATGGGACTTATCGCGTGACGAAAGGCTTTGCCTATGCGCTGGCCGGCAAGGCTTATCTCTTTGCCAAGAACTACGAGGCAGCCAAGGCAGCCTTCAAGAAAGTCATTGATTCCGGCAAGTACGCTTTGGTGCCCGGTGACCAATATCTCGACCTTTTCCATGTCGAGGGCGACGGTTGTCCGGAGAAGATCTTCGAGATCAACATGCGCTACAACCCTGCTGCCAGCGATTGGAGCACAGGCAGTGGATTGGGCTATATCCATCATTCCACCTGGATGGAGTCGAACTGCTTCAACTGGCGTGCCGGCAACTTCCAGGTCAATCCCGCCGCTATTTATACCGGCGTTGACGGCTGGGGCTCTATCGGCATCCCGGAGTGGTTTGGAGAAGCATTCCATGAAAATGACGGCGACTCCAAGCGATTCAAGGCAACCATGATTCATATCGACGATGCTGTCTATCAGACATCGGGCATCAAGGGCATGGAGTATGCTGATCCTGCGCTGAACAAGATGAGCCTGGATGAAAAGAAGAAATCGAAACTCATCGGCATCAAGGATGTCACCCAGGGACTCTATGACCAAAGCTTCTACTTGCCGTTCAAGATGCTGGTCCGCGCCAATGATGTCGAGGATGGCGGCAAACACGGCAACAACCTGCGTCTGAACAACATCATCGTCATGCGCTATGCCGAGGTGCTGCTCGACTATGCCGAGTGCTGCTTGCAGACAGGCGACAACGCCGAGGCGAAGAAGTATATCAACATGATCCAGGAGCGTGCCGGATCCAAGACGGTCAGTGCCAACGTCGATATGGAGGTGCTCAAGAAGGAGAAGGCGTTTGAGATGTGGTTTGAGGGCTGCCGCTTCCAGGACATCTTGCGCTGGAACGATGCCGATGGCCTGGCTCGTCTGAAGGAGGCCGGTAATGCCGTTCCTCACCTCTTCGACAAACTGTTCAGAGAGCCTAAGGCTGGTGAGAATCCTATTTGGGAGCATGGCTCGGAGGCCAACAGCCGCTTCTATATCATCCATACCCATGAGGCTAAGGATGCAGGATTCACCGTAGGATTCCAGGAGAAGCACCGTCTCTTCCCTTATCCGACATCCATCATTGAGATGAATCCTAAGCTGAAACAGAATCCGGGCTGGTAATCAGCCCTGATAAAATAAGGATTGAACAAAGGGGCCCTCTCTACTCTTGTGGAGGGGGCTTTCCTGCTTTTCATGCTTCTGATGATGAAACATTCTATGATCTATGATTTAGCCTTGTGTGCCGTGACCCTGTTGCCGGGCACCGCGTGGGGGCAAAGCGCCCAACGGGCTACAGACCGTTTGGCGATGGGGACGTATCAAGAGGCTTCGGCCGGAGTGACAATGGGTGACGCCGATGGTCGTGAGCATCATCTGAGCCGATACGCTTCTCTGCCAGGCAAAGGCAGTTGGCTGCGCTACGGGCGTGTCGACTTCTCGCCTTTGACCGATGCCTATCTCACGCTGAGCGTGCGGGCCCGGGACAATGCAGTACTGCTTGTGCGCGAGGGAAATGCCACGGGCAGGGTCATCGCACGGGTGGACGTCGTCGTGAAAGGCGGGGGCGGGCCGTTCCGTCGTGACTATAGTGGACAGTGGATGTCACTGGCTGTGCCGGTGCAATCCTTACCTAAGGGATTGGCCGATGTCGTGCTGACCTGCGAGGGACCAGGCGTTGACGTGGGCTGGCTGTGCTTCAAGAACCGGCCCAAGTACTTCACGCCCGCTACGCCAGTGGCGGCCCGTCCCGACAGCAGTGGCTACCTGCGCCGCTGGCTGTTGCTGGAACCGATCCGGCAGGATGTCCGTTCCAATGTGGTCTTCACCAACAGCTATCTGCGAGATGTCTTTGCCAAGCAGTATTTCAAGGGACAGATGACCGGGTTGCCCCACGATGGGCAGCAGGAGCGGGTCGGCGACCAAAAACTGAAATGGCACGCGCTGGACAGTGAGAACTACAACGTGCGTCTCTTCCGGTTTGCTGAACGCTGGGGCCAACAGACCTATGGCTCGCTGTTCTGGGCTGTCACCGTGATCGACTGTCCGAGAGAAATGGAGAACGTCAGACTGTCGGCAGGATCCAATGGCGCCTCGGCGTGGTGGCTCAATGGCGAACAGGTGCTCACCCTGGAAGGCGACCGGCGTATGGTGGAAGATGACGGGCGCTCAGGACGGCTCACGCTCAAGGCGGGCCGCAACATCCTGCGTTGCGCAGTCATCAATGGCCCCGGACTTAGCGATTTCTGTGCACGATTTCTCGATGACGAGGGCCATCCTATTGTAGAACCACTAACGCTAATCCTTCCGAAGAAATGAAAAGACTTTATTCTCTCTTAGTTATAGCTGCTGTGACGGCCTCGGCATTTGCCCAAGCCGGTGCTCCCTATATCCACGATCCCTCGACACTGGCTGAGTGCGATGGCAAGTACTACACATTTGGAACCGGTGGCGGCGGACTGATCTCGGACGACGGATGGTCGTGGCACAGTGGTGCCGTACGGCCGGGTGGCGGTGCGGCGCCTGACGTGATGAAGATTGGTGACCGATACCTTATTATATATGGCGCTACAGGCGGTGGTCTGGGTGGCGGGCATAATGGCCGCATCCTGACGATGTGGAACAAAAGCCTTGACCCGAAATCGCCCGATTTCCGGTTTACTCAGCCCGTGGAAGTGTGCTCGTCCGACGGCTTGGAAGACCAGGACGCGATTGATCCCTGTCTCTTTCTTGACCCGAATACCGGGCGGCTATGGGTGACCTATGGCACTTATTTCGGCAGTATCCGACTCATAGAACTCGATCCGGCAACGGGCCGGCGCGTTGCCGGCAACAAGGAGCGCGACATCGCCATCGACTGCGAGGCCACGGATCTCATCTATCGTGACGGCTGGTACTATCTGCTCGGCACGCACGGCACTTGCTGCGACGGGCCGAACTCCACCTACAACATCGTGGTGGGACGGTCGCGCAACGTCGAAGGACCCTATCTCGACAACGTTGGCCGCGACATGCTCCACGGTGGCGGACGCATGGTAGTGGCCGCCGGTGACCGCAAGTACGGCCCGGGACATTTCGGCCGCACCATAGTAGACAAGGGTGTGGAGGTGATGTCGTGCCATTACGAGTCGGATCTCGACCGCAGTGGCCGCAGTGTGTTGGCTGTCCTGCCGCTGCTTTGGCACAATGGCTGGCCGGTGGCGGGCAAACCCCTTCGCGGCGGCAGTTATGAGATTGCCTCAGAGCGTCGCGGCTATTCGCTGGAGCTGGCTGTCGACTTTGTCAGGATGGAGCGGGACATAGAGCCGTTTTTCCGCATCGATCCCAAAAGTCCGGTGAAGGCATTGCCCAGCCAGACGCTCGAGGAAGTGGAGCCGTCATGGCCTAAGGGCAACATCGGGGTGCGCTGCAGTGACTATATGTTCCGACCGCATCAGCTCTGGACGCTGGAACCGGTACCGGAGAAAGGTGGCTATCTCAGTGCGCCTTATTTCAGAATCGTGGTCAAGGGAACGCACCGGGCATTGGCGGCTACCGCCGACAAAGAGCTGACAACTGTGCCCGTCGGCGATAGCTCAGACAATCAGTTGTGGCGTATCGAACAACTGACCGACGGCACTTATCGCATCATGCCTAAGGCCATTCCCGGCATGAAGGGCGATAACACCCGCTACTGCCTCTATTCTGCCGGTGACAGCACACCGACGCTGGCACCTTACGATTTCGACAGCGACAACTCGAAATGGCGTCTCGAACCTGTCGGACACCTTTAGATCTATGTATTGTCTCATGGGCATTCAGTCTGAGCTGAATGCCCATGAAGTTCGTTGATAGGATGTGGTAAGGAGATGATCCATCTGTGGGTCTAAGAATGTTTGTTGAGAATACTGACATTTTTCCCATCAAATGCAGGCGATTCTCAAAAATAAGAAGCACTTCGCCCGTATTTCGCGAATTTCGGATGTGCATTTGTAAGTTGTTGTAATATAGTGATATACTTAGATGTTCCTGTATTTGTGCAAAATTAAGCAGCTTTGAACGCAATCAAACTATATAGAAACGGCATCAAAGTACCTTTTTGTGTCTGTCATCTCAGTGGTTTCACTTGGTCATCTCAGTTGTTTTACTCGATAAAACAACTGAGATGACAAGCACAAAAAAGTGTTTTCTTAGCTTGATCCCATGATTTTGCACTTTTGAGCTCGGTTTCCTCCTTGTTTCCTTTTTCACTTTTGTCTGGATGGTGACTTTGTGTTGATGGTATTTTGTAAAGTTAGTTCTTGTCACAAAGCCTTTTACACATCAAAACCTTGTGGATTTTTTGGTGATATGGAATAATTTTACGAACTTTGCGTTACGGAAAGTTCGTAACGAAGTTTGCGTAATTGCCGTTAATCCTTTCAATCATGAAGAAGCTTAGCAATCCCTTTCTTGTCTACGGCTATGAGAGTCCGGAGTATTTCTGCGATCGCGAGGCAGAGACCGCGCAACTGGTCTCTGACTTGAACAACGGGTGGAACATCACGCTCTTCTCGCCCCGTCGCATGGGCAAGACCGGCCTCATCAAGAATGCTTTTTATCGGCTTCAACACAAGTCGAAGGATGCGGTGTGCGTCTACGTCGACATCTTTGGCACCAGTGACTTGTCTGGCTTCGTACAGACGTTTGGTACTGCCATTCTCAACGCCATGCTCTCCAGAGGCGAGAAGGCTTTGCGGCGCGCCATGCAGTTCTTCGCAGCATGGCGCCCCGTGGTGAGCATGGATCCGATGACGGGAGAGCCTTCGGTGTCGGTGACACTGGAGTCGAGGGACAGCACGGTGGACCTCAGGCAGATCTTCGAGCTGATGAAAGACTCCGGCAAACAGATCTATGTGGCGATTGACGAGTTCCAGCAGATCATGTCCTATCCTGAGAAAGGCGTGGAGGCCCAGCTGCGTTCCTACATACAGTTCTTGCACAACGCACATTTCATCTTTTCGGGTAGCAAGCGCCACTTGATGGCCGACATCTTTCTTTCGCCCAATCGTCCCTTTTTCCAAAGCACGCGTCTGATGGAACTGCGGACGATTGATGAGACTTCTTATTATACGTTTGCCAGTAACTTTTTCCATCAGCAAGGACATGAGCTCGATAAAGACGTCTTTCACTATTTCTACAATATGCTGGAGGGTCACACATGGTACATGCAGAGCGTGCTCAAGCAACTCTATGCCGGTGGTGAGGATGTCGTGACCGAGCATCAGGCTGATGAGGCCATCCGCCAGCTGGTGCAGGACAACTATGCCTATTACGAGACCATCTTTTCGCTGCTGCCCGAAAAGCAGCAGAAGTTGATCGACGCCATCGCCCATGAGGGACACGTCAAAGCGCCCAACAGTGGACAGTTCATCGCCCGCTACCGGTTGACAAGTGCCAGCAGCGTGAGCAGTTCATTGAAGAGTCTGGCCGACAAGGAACTGGTGTATAAGTCGCATGCCGGTTACCAAGTCTATGACCGCTTCTTTGGGTTGTGGCTATCCCGGCGGTGAGCAGGGCAGCTGCTGATCCTTTTTCAGACTTATTCCTTTGTGTTCTGCGGAATATTTCCTATATTTGCAATCGGTAATAACAGCAGTAGAAGATGAACTATCCAATAGGCATACAAGATTTCGCAAGTATCATCAATGATGGTTTTGTTTATGTAGACAAGACTAACATGGTTTATGAATTGGCCAAAGACAAAGGCGTCTATTTCCTCAGTCGCCCCAGGCGCTTTGGCAAGTCGCTGTTGGTGTCTACGATCAAATATTATTTTGAGGGGCGCCATGATCTGTTCAAGGGTTTGAAGATAGAGAGCTTAGAGAAGAAATGGGAGACTTATCCCGTCTTCGAGATCGACTTCAATGGTTCTAACTATACTGAGGCGGATGCCCTGGAGCAGACGCTCAATGGCTATTTGATCAAGTGGGAACAGCAATATGGCGTGAAGCCGGCTACTGACCAGCCTGGCCGGCGCCTGGCCGACGTGCTGCATCAAGCGCATGTACAGACGGGCAAGACCTGCGTGGTGCTCGTTGACGAATACGACAAGCCTATGCTTGACGCGATGGACACGGGATTGAAGACCCGTGTCGGTGACAACGAGGTGCTCATTGAGGATCACAATCGTGAGACACTCAAGGCATTCTATTCCGTCTTCAAGCTTGCCGACGCCGACCTGCGCTTCGTGTTCCTCACGGGCGTCACCAAGTTTGCGCAGGTGAGTGTGTTCTCGGGATTCAACAATGCACAAGACATCAGCATGTCTCCTCGCTTTGATGCCATTTGCGGCATCACCACAGAGGAGTTGAACTCCGTCTTTGCGCCAGCCATCGAAGAACTGGCCAATGCAAATGCGGTTTCCGTTGCAGAGACGAAATCTCAACTTAAACAACGATATGACGGGTATCACTTCAGTAAAAGGATGATCGACATCTATAATCCATTCTCCTTACTGAATACTTTTAAAAGTGAGGATGCAAGGGACTACTGGTTCGCTTCGGGTACGCCGAGTTATCTGATGCGACTGCTTGCCCACAGCAATGAGAATATCCAGGGCATCATCGCCCGCAGCTATGAGGCTCAAGAGTTTGTGGACTACCGTGCTACGGTGGAGGCACCCGTGCCGATGATCTATCAGAGCGGTTATCTCACCATCAAGGGTTATAACCGTGAGGACGAGGAGTACAAGCTCGACTTCCCCAACCACGAAGTTGCTTCGGGCTTCCTTGCCATCCTTGCTTCAGGCTATTTCCATACGCCTACAGAACCTAACAGCTGGGCCAACAAGCTGAAGAAAGCCCTGCATCATGGCAAGCCGGAGGACTTCCGCAATCTGCTGAACGACTTCCTGGCGAGCATTCCTTATTCTGTGCGCGAGAGTAACGGTGAGAAGAGCCATGAGCGGCAGTTCCAGTACATAGTATATCTGATCATGCGGCTCATTGGCAGCACCCGCAACACCGTCTACCACGAGAAGGCTACGTCGAAAGGCCGTGCCGACTGCGTGATAGAGACACCGCGCTATGTCTACGTCTTTGAGTACAAACTCGACCGCCCGGCCGCTGAGGCTATGGCACAGATCGTCGACTGTGGTTATGCCGAGCCTTACGCCCACGATGGTCGCCCGGTCTACGCCATTGCCTGCTCGTTCTCGTCAGAGACTGGAACCATCAGCGACTGGATGGTGAAGCAATTGGTTGGGTCGACGAAGGCGGAATGACTCTGTCGTTTGCATAAGAGGCCTTAGAATGGATAGCTTGCAATACATATCAAATGAAACATAGCAACGGCTTGCTTACTTTCTTCAAGTGATGATATTTTATGCAATCGCTTCCTTCCAATCAAGTGCCACAAACGCGCAAGCCCCCATTGGACTTTTTGTCCAATGGGGGCTTGCTGTTATAGGGAGACTGTCAAGCCGTCATTGTGAGATGCGGCTTGTCACAGTCCAAGATGTTGCTTTTACTCTTTCGGCAGCATGACGACGCTTACCTTGTTGGCACCGGCGAGGAACTGCTTGACGAAAGCAGAGATGGTGGCAGGCGTCTGAGCCTCTACCGTCTTCTTGTAGTCGGTGTAGTTGTCCTGATGGAGTTTGTAGTCGTTGTAGACGATGCCACCCCAGAAACCATTGGTCTTGGCGTTGGTGTCGAACTGCTTGATCATCAGCTTCTGCACCTTAGAGAGCATCTCGGCATCGCATTTCTCTGCGAGGTCCTTCACAGCCTCGTCCATGATCTTCAGGGCGATCTCTTTCTTCTCAGGCTTCATCGGGCAGTAGCCCACGAGCTGTGCGATATGGTAGCCGTCGTCGGCAAGCACCTGTGCGCCCTGTGCACCACAACTGTAGGCTGCACTGGCTTCCTCACGGATCTGCTTGAGATAAACCATGGAGAGGATCTGTCCGGCTATGTCCATCTTCACGGAGTTGTCGAGCGAGTAGGGCAGTTTCTTGTTCATCCAGAACATGTAAGCAGTAGACTTCGGAGTCTCCATCTTGCGGTAGAACGTGTTGTCGACAGTCTTGTCGGTCACCTCGCTCACGCGCTTGCTCTCCGGATTCTTTGCCTTTGTAGCAGGCAGAGCGCCGAGATACTGGCAGATGAGTGGACGGATGGTAGCCTCGTCGAAGTTACCGGTGATGAAGAATGTCCAGCCGTTGGCATTGGCTGTGCGTTCCTTGGCCATCTGCAGGATGCGGTCATAGTTGATGTCCTTCACGTTCTTGAGCAGCATAGGAGCCTGGCGCCAGTCGTGGTTGTAGAGCGTAGCGGTGACAGAGTCGCTGAGAGCTGTCTGCGGGTCGAGCTCACGGTTCTTCAGTCCTACATTGTATTGCTGGATGAGATTGCCGTAGGAGTCGGGATCTTTCTTGATGTTGGTGAAGTAGAGATAAGTCATCTGCAGCATGGTCTCCACGTCTTTCGGAGTAGAGCTGCCGCTGATGTTCATGTGTCGGTCGCTCATGGTCAGGTCAGCATTGGCGATCTTGCCGGCGAGCGCTTTGCTCAGCTCAGTGTTGGAGAAGTCGCCCAGTCCGCAGATGCCGATCACATCGTCAAAAGCTTGCAGGTTGGCAAAGTCGTTCTTGCCATAGATCGAGGCACCTTGTCCGCCCTGTCCGCTGAGTGTGACCTGGTCTTTCTTGAAGTCAACCTTCTTCAGCACGACGGTGACACCGTTGGAGAGGGTGAGCACCTTGTAGTCGAACTTCTTGTTAGCAACCTCTTTCTTGATCTTGCCGGCAGTCGGCATGGTCTTGATCAGTGGCTCGTTCTTGACATTGTCGACATAAGCCTCGATCTTCTCGGCACGTGCCTGGTGCACGGCGTTGAGAAGCTGCTCGGCAGTGGGATAGACGGCGCCCTCTTTCTCGTTGTTGAAGTTGATGATGACCAGGTTGCTGTCGCTCTTGGTGATCAGCTCGGGGAGCACCTGGTTGATAGCCTCCAAGGGGATGGCAGGCACAAGCTGCTTCATCATCGTGTAGGTGTAGTCGATGCTCGGCATGGGCTCATTGTTGAGGAAGTAGCCCAGGCATTGCTGATAGAAGGAAGCGTTGGTGCGCTTGTCCTTGTTGGAATACATCTTGTCGAGTCCGCTGAGGTAGTTGCTCTTAAAGCGCTCATACTCTGTCGGTGTGAAGCCAAACTCTGAAGCCTGGCGCACGACGAGATAAGCGGCTTTGAGTGCGTCGGCGGTCTTGCTCATGTCCTTGGGTGATGCGCTGATGTCGAAAGCATCCTTGGTCTTGGCAAAGATGTAGTTGCCGTCGCCAGCCTCTGCACTGATGAAGGGGCAGTCGGCTTTCTGGGCGGCCTCGGTGAAGCGCTGGGCCAGCATGCCGCTGACGGCCTGCTTGGCATAGTTCTGGATGAGATAGGGCAACGTCTGCTTCAAGCTGTCGGGGAAGACATCATGCTTGATTATCAGGTCGACAGAGGAAGTAGGATACTCTTTGTCCTTGTCGATGATGATGATCGGCTCGGCATTGTCGGGTACGGGCTCGTCGACAAGCTTGGCCTCGTTGGCCGGGTTCTTGATATCGCCGAAGAGCTTCTTGATCTGAGCCTCCGTGTGATTGACATCTACGTCACCGACGACGATGATGCCCTGGTGATCGGGATGATACCATTTGTGATAGTAGTCGACCAGCTCTTTACGCTTGAAGTTGTCGACGACCGACATCAAGCCGATCGGGTAGCGCACACCATATTTCGATCCGGGATAGAGCTTGGGCAGGTTGCGCTCAAACATACGGCTGGAGGGAGAGGTGCGCAGACGCCACTCCTCGTGGATGACACCACGCTCCTTGTCGATCTCGCTCTGCTCCAGTGACAGTCCGCAGGACCAGTCACGCAGGATGAGCAGACAGGAGTCGAGCGTTCCCACGTGTTGTGTGGGCACGTTGTCGATGTTGTATACGGTCTGGTCGATGCTGGTGTAGGCATTGAGATCACCACCGAACTCGATGCCGTGGGCGCGGCACCATTCGATGAGGTCGTTGCCCTTGAAGTGATCGCTGCCGTTGAAGGCCATGTGCTCCAGGAAGTGGGCCAGTCCTCGCTGGTCTTCGTTCTCCTCCAAAGAGCCAACTTTCTGTGCAATGTAGAAATTGGCACGGTGCTCAGGCCAGTTGTTGTGGCGGATGTAGTAAGTCAATCCGTTACTGAGCTTACCGATCCTTACAGCTGTGTCCACGGGTACAGTCATGTCTGGCATTTGAGCCCATGCCTGCGCACCGACGAGCAGTAGCAAGGTGGCAATAACATTTCTAAGTTTCATAAAAAAGTATGTTAAGATAATAATAATATTGCAAAGATAGTGTGTTTTGGTTTGAATGACAAAAAATACACTATGCTGACATGATATTTTAATATTTTTTATTCCGAGTTGAAGTTTCCGTCGATTTGTGACAAGATGTGGATATGATTCGTCAGAAATAAAGCACAAAAGATTTGGCCGGGAAACACAAAAAGACTAAATTTGCAGGTATGGACGAGAAAACATGTATCCGACTCTTAGAAGCCCATGGCATCAAGCCCACGAGCAATCGCATTCTGGTGGTGAAGGCGCTGGCCGCCGAGGAAGCGCCATCGTCGATCAGTGACTTGGAAAGAAGACTGCTCTCGGTGGACAAGAGCAGTGTGTTTCGGTGTCTCATGGTCTTTCGTGAGCATCATTTTGTACACTCGGTGGAGGATGGTGACGGACAGGTGAGATATGAGCTGTGCCATCGTCATGGCGACACGGACGATGACATGCATGTCCATTTCTATTGCAGACGATGCCATCGTATCTTTTGCATGGAAAACACGCCGGTGCCCGGCGTGGACATTCCCGAAGGCTTTGAGATGGAGAGTGTCAACTACATGATCAAGGGCCTTTGCCCTGAGTGCGCACGCAAGAAGGGGCAAAGGCTATGAGTCCGGCTTCTTTCTGTCATACTTTGTTGGACTGGTATCTGTCCTATGGCCGCGACTTACCGTGGCGGCATACCCATGATCCCTACGCCATCTGGCTCAGTGAGGTGATCTTGCAGCAGACACGCATCAGTCAAGGTACTGCCTACTGGCAACGGTTCATGCAGGCATGGCCGACGGTGGAAGATCTCGCCTCGGCCACAGAAGACGAGGTGCTGAAGATGTGGCAGGGACTGGGATATTATTCGCGGGCCCGCAATCTGCACACGGCAGCCCAGCAGATCGTCGCCATGGGACAGTTTCCCCACACCCTGGACGAGATCAGAAAACTCAAGGGTGTGGGCGACTACACGGCTGCGGCCATCGCCTCTATGGCTTTCGGCGTGACAGCCGCTGCCGTTGACGGCAATGTCTATCGCGTGCTCTCCCGCTTTTATGCCATCGACTCACCGATCAACAGCACGGAAGGCAAGCACCTCTTTGCCCGTTTGGCTGACGAGTTGGTCCATGCCGTACCTCGTCAGGCCTTATCGCCACAAGGTGAAGAAGTCAGCGGAGCCAGTCTCTTCAACCAGGCGATGATGGACTTTGGCGCCACGCAGTGTACACCCCAGTCGCCGTCGTGTATGCTCTGTCCTTTTGCCGAAGACTGTGAAGCCCACCGGCAGGGCATTGTCGAAGCGCTGCCCGTGAAGCAGAAGAAGAAGACAAAGATCACGACCCGACACCTTATTTATATATATGTCCGCACCCAGGGCTATACGGCCATCCACCGTCGCGGTGCCGGAGATATTTGGCAAGGACTGTGGGAGCCGCCTCTCTTCGAAGATCAGTCCCTGCCACAATGGCCCGGTCATCTCAGGCAGTTGGCCACCGGCGTGAAGCATGTTTTGACCCACCGCATCCTCATGGCTGACTTTTATGTCCTCGACACCGACGTGCGTCCGTCGTTGCCCGAAGACTATATCTGGGTGCCGGAAACGCAGCTCGGCGATTATGCTGTGCCCCGGCTGGTGGAGAAGTTACTTACAGAATATCTTTCATCTGTTTCCAGACCGCACGCAGACTCTCTGTAGATGCCCTGCTGTCTATCTTTCCAAAAAATCGTCTAAAAGACACATCTTTTGTGCTTTTAGATGATTTTTCTATGTTCTTGGACGATATTTCCGAGTCTTTTACGCTTTTTTACTTTGCTTTGCAAGCGGAAACAAAGCAATGATGAATGTTGAAACCGACCATTTTTGCCTTCTTCGATCCTGGTTTTGTCGTTCCAAGCTCTTGGTTTTCTCTCTGGAATGAAAGGAAATCCTGACAGACTTTTGTCAAGGAAAATGTCCGCAGGATTTCTTGCTCGGTTATGCTCTCAGTGCCCTTGTGGCGTTGATCACACAGAGAACCATCACGCCGACATCACCGAAGACGGCGAGTCCCATGCCTGCCAGACCCAAGGCAGCGAGGGCGAGGATGGCCACCTTCACGCCGATGGCGAAGCCAGCATTTTGCCGTGCGATGCGCAGTGTGTGGCGTGCCACGCGGATGGCTACGGCGATCTTTGACGGCTTGTCGTCCATGAGCACCACGTCAGCAGCCTCGATGGCAGCGTCACTGCCCAAGGCTCCCATGGCGATGCCTACGTCGGCGCGTGCCAAGACGGGTGCGTCGTTGATGCCATCACCGACGAAGGCAAGACTAGATTTCACGGGTTTCTCACGCAGCAGACGCTCCACATGCTCCACCTTGTCGGCGGGCAACAGTCCCGCGTGATATTCATCGAGGCCAAGCTCATCGGCGACGAACATTCCCACCTGCTCATGGTCGCCGGTGAGCATCACGGTGCGCTCCACGCCCAAACGCTTTAGACTCGTGATGGCCTCACGGGCATCGGGCTTCACCTGGTCCGAGATGACCACGTGACCGGCATAGACTCCGTCGACAGCCACATGCACGATGGTGCCCACATGTCCCTGGCATTTCACACAGCTGTGCACCTCGGCGCCCACCTTGCGCATCATCTTCTCATTGCCCACGCAGACGCGGTGTCCGTTGACCATGGCCTGCACGCCATAGCCCGCCACCTCCTCGATGTTCTCCACACTGCAGCTGTCGTGTTCATCGGGGTAGGCCTGGCGCAGAGCCGCGGCGATGGGGTGTGTGGAAAAACGCTCCACGTGGGCGGCAAGATGGAGCAGTTCGTTGGCATCCATCTTGTCGGGATGCACGGCATCCACGGCGAAGACACCCTTGGTCAGCGTGCCGGTCTTGTCGAAGACCACCGTAGAGCAGCGTGCAAGGACGTCCATGTAGTTGCCACCCTTGATGAGGATACCTTTGCGCGAAGCCCCGCCGATACCGCCGAAGAACGTCAGCGGCACCGAGATGACCAGTGCGCACGGACAGCTCACCACCAGGAAGGTCAGCGCACGGTAGAGCCAGGTGCCGAAGGCGTCGGCATAGCTCGGAGCAAAGAAAGGCGGGAGAAAGGCCAGAACGAGCGCCATGACCACCACGATGGGCGTGTAGACATGGGCAAAGCGCGTGATGAAGGTCTCGCTCCGTGACTTGTTGGCACTGGCATTCTCCACGAGGTCGACGATCTTGGAGGCTGTGGACTCACCGAAACTCTTTGTCGTCTTGATGCGCAGCACGCCCGAGATGTTGACACAGCCCGAGATGACGTCACCGCCGGACTCCACGCTGCGCGGTACACTCTCACCGGTGAGCGCCACGGTGTCGAGGCTGGAGGCACCCTCAATGACAGTGCCGTCGAGCGGAATCTTCTCTCCGGGCTTCACCACAATGGTTTCGCCGACCTTGATGTCGGCAGGGGCCACGACGACGACCTGGCCCCCGCGCTCCACGTTGGCCGTGTCTGGTCGGATGTCCATGAGCTTGGTGATCGATTCGCGGCTGCGGTCCTCGGCATAGTCCTCAAAGAGTTCACCGACCTGGAAGAACAGCATCACGAAGACAGCCTCGGGAAACTGCGGCTCGGCACCGGGCAGGAAGCCGATGAGCAGAGCGCCGATAGTGGCGACCGCCATGAGGAAGTCCTCGTCAAAGGGATCGCCCTCACGGATACCTTCCCATGCTTCGCCCAGCACGTCATAGCCCACGATCAGGTAGGGCACGAGGTAGACAATCAGTTGACCCCATACGGGCATCGCCACGTTGCGGGTCACGAGCCATGCTCCCAGCAAGAGCGCGGCCGACAGGATGATTCTTAGCAGTTTTTTGTTCATCGCTTTCTTCGTTTTATGTTTCTGGATGCAAAGTTACGAAGATGTGCGTGCAACCGGGTTGCAAAGTATTGTCTCACGCTCTAAAATCCCTCTCCCAAGGAAAAGGGGGAGTGAAATGCCGCAAGGGACGAAACAAGACCGTGAGTAGTCTGTGGTGTCAGCTGGCTTTATAAGACATCAAGAAAACTCCTGACCACGTAATATAAGCAAACACCGACTGCAATCCATCTTAATGGACTCAGTTTGTGTTCCAGTTTGTACTCCTTATATATATCATAGCACAGGATGTATGTGATATACAGAGATCCTAATAATAAAATCCAACTTGCCATCATTTTCTGAGTTTTTGTGATAAAGGTAACAATTTAAAAAAAGTAATAAAGTAAGAATTCTCGTATTTTTGCGATTCTTAATTTTTTTTATTCGTTTCTCATGTGGACTGTCCGTCTGATAAATAACTAAAAAAGCGACGGATGATTTCTAGGTTTCACTAAAAAACAGTATATTTGCAAATAGATGCGGCATGGCAACAGCCATGCTGGCGGTTAACTTGAACACAGAAAGCCTATGAGAAACCAATCATATCTCTATCAGCGTAGTGACCGGCTGGTGATGTTTTTCCTGCTTACCTTGGCTTTGGTGGGTGTCGCCCTGATGTTTTTTGTGGGCGGCGGCGATACGGAAACGACGGCATCGGCGGACTCCACCTCTGTGACGACAAAAGGGCGGGAAGTCTATCAGCCTTATGCTCAAGCAACGACCCATGCCGCACGCTTTGCCTTTGATCCCAATACGGCAGACAGCACCCAACTGCTGAGACTGGGACTGCAGCCTTGGCAGGTGCGCAATATCTATAAATACCGGGCCGCCGGCGGTATCTACCGACAAAAGGAAGACTTTGCCCGGCTCTACGGATTGACGAAAAAACAATACGAGGAGCTGGCCCCCTATATCCGCATCGGCAGTGATTATCAGCCCGCAGCAGACTATTATGGACGAGGCGGCTACCCTGACGAGACTACGAAAACAACAAGCCGGATGGCAGACACCACCCGGCATTATGACTATCCTCATAAGCTCGGCGCAACGGAACACGTCAATCTGAACCTTGCCGACACCAATATGTTGAAACGTGTGCCGGGAATCGGCTCTTACTGGGCACGCCGCATCGTCAGTTATCGTGATCGTCTGGGCGGCTTTGTGTCGCACAGCCAACTCATGGAGATCGATGGTGAGTTTCCGCAGAAAGCCATTCCCTATCTGTCCATCACATTGGGTGGCGTGCACAAGATGAATGTCAACACGTTGACGCTGGGCGAGCTGAAGCGGCATCCCTACATCAATTATTACCAGGCCAAGGCCATCGTGGACTACCGTCGCCTGCGCGGTCCGCTGCACAGCCTGAATGACCTGAGACTGTGCAAGGACTTTCCGCCTGACGAGATCAAGCGGTTGGCGCCCTATGTGACGTTTTGAGCCTGGAAATAGACATTGACCAAAGAAATAAAAAGCTATGCCTTTGCCGCGATGCACTCGATCTCTACGCGTGCATTCTTGGGCAGTGTCTTGATGGCGACAGCAGAGCGGGCAGGGTAGGGTGCTTGGAAAAACTCGGCATACACGCTGTTCATCTCGGCAAAGTCAGCCATGTCGGCCAGAAAGACTGTTGTCTTCACCACGTCGGCCATGGTCAGTCCTGCCTCCTTGAGGATGTGCTGGATGTTGGTCAGGCTTTGGCGGGTGAGTTCTTTGATGCCTCCTTGTGCGAAGTCGCCGGTGGCTGGATCCACAGGCAGCTGTCCGCTGACAAAGACAAGATTGCCGGCCTGGATGGCCTGGCTGTAAGGGCCGATGGCGGCCGGTGCGTTGTTGGTTGCAATTTGTTTCATGATATTTCGATTGAAAAGTTGTAAAAAGTCAGTGATGTTGCTTGGCGATGGCGATGGAAAAGACGCTGATCCGCACGTCGCCGGCCTGGCTGAGCTTGTCGGCCAGTGCGCTGGTGGTGGCTCCGGTAGTGACCACGTCATCGATGATGAGCACGTGGCGGTGACGGATGGGTGCCGCATTGATGAGCTCGAAGGCGTCTTTGACGTTTTCAAACCGCTGCTCTGTGGTCAGCCGTGTCTGGCTCTTGGAGAATGTCGTGCGGCGGGCCACATGTGTCAGGACGGGCAGACCGCTGACTTCGCTGATGCCTTGCGCGATCACCTCACTTTGGTTATAGCCCCGTTGCCTCTGTCTGACCGGTGCCAACGGCACGGGGACGAGCGCGTCGATGCCGTCGAGAAAGCCAGTCCTCATCATCATCCTGCCGGCTTCCTGCCCCAGCCAAAAGCCCATCTCGGGGTGGTTGTGGTATTTCAGGTCAAAGAGCAGTTGGCGACGGTCGTCATACATATAATAAAACAGGGAGGCGCCCCGCTCGAAGTTTCGGATCTTGCCATAGAGCCGGTCCGCTACCAGATTGTCGTAAGGCCGTTCGAGAAAACCCGTGTAAGGCAATTCCATCAGACACGACGAGCAGAGCTGAGCCTCGTTGGGTGCCAGCCGCTTGCCGCAGATCGGGCAGAAGCGCGGTATGACAAAGTCGAGCAGACGGTCAATCCAGCTCCCCATGGTCATCGAGGTCTTCCTCGCTCACGCTGTCGATGCATTGCCGGATGAGGTCGAGCGAATAGCCTCGTCCCATGGCAAACTTGATGAGCTTCATGCTGCGCTCGTAATCGCTATTGGCATGAATGGTCGGCCATTTCGCCTTCAGCAAAGGACGCAACTGATCGAGATAGGCGCTGTCGGGCACACGGTCAAGGACGGGGGCATAGATGGCGGCCGGCACCCCTTTGGCGTAGAGTGCCTGCTCGATCTTGCGACGCCCCCATTGGTTGAACCGGATCTTGTCCTCTACGAAGGCCTCGGTATAGCGGGTGTCATCGACATAGTGGTTGGTCACGAGATAGTCGATGACCGTCTGCCGGTCTTCGGCTGGGATGCCCCACTGTCGTAGCTTCTGTTCCATCTCGCCCGTGCTGTGCTCGGCTTTGGCACAGAGTGCGGCGAGCTTTTGGGTGGCCCTTGCTGTTTCCTCACTGATCATCGTATCTTGCGTTTTCTTCATTGATCATTCATTACTCCACATTCCACATTCCTACTGCGTATCGCTTCTTGCCATAGTCGTCGTTGAGGATCTGCACGGCGTCATAGCCCGTGCTGGTCAGCAGTCGGCTGAGTTCCTCGGCATAGAGCGGATTGATCTCGAAGCAGAGACGCCCGCGCGGGCGCAACCGCCGTCGGGCTATCATGGCAATGGCCCGGAAGAAACGCAGTGGATCGTCATCGGGCACAAAGAGCGCCGTGTGTGGCTCGTAGTCGAGGACATTGCGCGCCATGGCCTCGCGCTCCTTGTCGGCGATGTAGGGCGGGTTGGAGACGATGCAATCATAAAGGCGGTCGCTGGGCATGGCCCCCTCCGTTGCTTTGTCGTTGAGAGATCGCTTCGCCTCCTTTTGGGCTTCCGCCAACACATCCACCTGGCGGAAGAGCACTTGCGCACTCAGTCTTTCGGCATTGCCGCAGGCCTGCCGGAGTGCTTCCTCGCTGATGTCCCAGGCCTCTACACTTGACAGCGGCGCTTCCAGGGAAAGGGTGATGGCGATGCAGCCCGAACCGGTGCCGATGTCGAGGACATGTGCGCCGGTGGGCAGACCGTCCAAGACCAGCCGGCACAGTCCTTCCGTCTCGGGACGAGGGATGAGCACACCGGGTGCCACACGGAACGAGCGCCCATAGAAGTCGGCCTCACCGAGCACATACTGTACGGGTTCACCGCTCTCGAGCTGCTGCCATATTTTGCGCAGCTTTGTTTCGTCGTCTGCCGATAATTCACTAACTTTGCCACAGACAAGGTCAGTGAGGCTCAAGCCGAAAGTCTTCTCCAGCGCAAGGCGAGTGACCGCCTGCGCCTCCTCTGCCGTGTAGAGGGAAGTGAGCTGATGCCAAAGTTGCTGATAAGTCATAGTGCAAAGATAATAAAAGAAAGGCATATAACAACTATGAACGTTCAAGAAAACAACAGGGAAACAGATGAAAAATACATGCGGCGCTGCCTGGAACTCGCTGTCAACGGACGGCAGAACGCCAAGCCCAACCCGATGGTGGGAGCAGTCATTGTCAGCCGCGACGGGCGCATCATCGGTGAGGGCTACCACGTGCGCTGCGGTGAGGGGCATGCCGAGGTCAACGCCTTTGCTTCCGTCAAACCGGAAGACGAGCCGTTGCTGAGTGAAGCGACCATCTATGTGTCGTTGGAGCCTTGTAGCCACTGGGGCAAGACACCGCCTTGTGCCGATCTGATCATCAGCAAGCATGTGCGCCGTGTGGTTTGTGGATGCATTGATCCCTTTGCCAAAGTGCAGGGACGTGGCGTGAAGAAACTGCGCGACGCGGGCATAGAAGTCACTGTCGGTGTGCTGGAGCAGGAGTGTCTGGCGCTGAACAAGCGGTTTATCACGTTCAATACGCACCACCGTCCTTACATCCTGCTGAAATGGGCTGAGTCGGCTGATGGCTTCATCAGTGGCGAAGGTGAACGGCAAGTCGCTCTTTCGTCGCCGTTCACCCAGATGCTGGTGCATAAGCTTCGGGCGGAGAACGATGCGATTCTTGTCGGCCGTCACACGCTCGATGGCGATCATCCTCAGCTCAACGTGCGGTTGTGGACGGGGCGTGATCCCGAGCGCATCGTGCTCACCCATCAGCCAGCCAGTGTGCCTGAGGGCTTTTCGGCCTTTGACAGCATCGACGCAGTATTGGATCATCTCTATGCCGAGGGCAAGCAGAGCCTGATTGTCGAAGGTGGTGCCCAGACCTTGCAGGCTTTTCTCGACCGTGGACTTTGGGACGAGCTGCGCGTGGAGACAGCACCCGTCACCCTCACCGCCGGCGTGCGTGCTCCACAAATGCCTGGCGGTATCGAGCTTGAGAGTCAGCAAGACTATGACGGGCAAGTCATCCGAACCTACAAAAAAGAGGCATAATAGATTATTTCCTTGGAAAAATATTAATAAGAAAATATTCATGTGTATGCTTCCTCTTGCACGAGGGGGGAAGAGTAATGTGACATGGGGAATATCTATTGCACCTTTCTTTTCTAATTAATAATAAATGCCTCGTCATTCTTGTTTAAAATTAAAATTCAATGATTATTAGAAGGTGCAAGGAATAGTTAAGACAGAAAAAATATGGTATCTATGAAAGTATTAAAAACTATATTAATACTCATGGGAGTGTTTGTGGTAAGCTTTGCGTTATCTTACGTCTTAGATGTGTTCTTTTGTTGGATTTCAGATGGAAGTAAGCCACAAAGTGATTCGTATCTTTATTATACAGCCTTCTCTACTGTATGGTGCATCATTATTGGTTATAAGATATGGATACAAAATAATAGAAACAAGGCGGGAAACGATGAAAATGAACAAGGTGGACCAGCTAAATAAGGACTCATGGAGGATGTTTTTATGATAACATTCAATTTGATGGAATGTGCGTCTTCAGAAGTGAGTAAACTTCACCACTTCAGCACTCCATATTTCTCCTTTGCCCACAGTTGCACGGCGTTGATGATATTTTGCCAGATGACGTAGGCGCAGGGTGCGATGGCAGCGTAAGGGTTGAGAAAGGTCAGCGTGAGCCAGATGCCCACCACCGTATTCTTCTGTCCCAAGGCCTGTCCGGCACTGATGCTGTCGCCGTAGTGTGCGCCGACGAGCTTGCCCAAACCGAACTGGAATACCGAGATGAACAGTGGGACGACGCAAAGGGCTACCAGCGTGATGCCCGACACGGGCGCATGGAGAATGCTCTGCATGGCCAGTCCCATGATGATGGAGAGGTTGAAGCTCCACAGATAGAAGCCGAGGTTGCGGCGGTCACGGATCCATCTAGCCACGCGGGGCAGATAGCGGCGCGTGAGCAAGGCCAGACATAGCGGAACGATGAGTACGGTGAACACACGCTTGAGTACCATGAGAAAGGCAAAGAGAAAGCTGATGTCGGCACTCTTTTCCACCATTGGGAAGAAAAGAGGGATGATGACCGAGGTGACACAGTTGGCAATGAGAATGTACACGGTCATCGACTCGATGCTGCCTCCAAACTTTTCGGTGATCACCGGGGCGGCAGCTGCCGTTGGACAGATGAAGCAGATGAACATGCCTTCGAAGATGAGCTTCCAGCCTGGCGTCGGGGCAACAGCCACCAATCCCACGCAGATGGCGGAAAGCGTCACACGGATGCCTTGCAGGATGAAGTGCCACGTGCGGGGACGGAGTTCCTTGACCTGTATCTTGCAGAAGGTGACATAGAGAATGAGGAAGATGACGTAGGGCAGCAGCGCTACGAGTTTGGGTCCCATGAAGTCGCCAATAGGTTCCAATACGGGTATCTCGGAGAAGAGCAGATAGACCAAAAAGCCTATGCACAGCGCAACCAGCAGTGTCCACTGCTTTAAGAATGTCAAGAGCTTGTTCATACTAACGATTGAGTCCTTTCTTTATTTATCGTATAGTTGGTGTAAATCCATGTTATTGATTTCATCCAATCTATATCCTACTAAATGATTTATTCTTCTCTAAGCCCCTGCACATACTCAAACAGCTTCTTATAGAAGGGATGTCGGGTCATGGTGGCGGCATTGCCGAGGATGATAAGCTTCATGCGGGCACGGGTGATGGCCACGTTCATGCGGCGCAGGTCGCGCAGGAAGCCGATCTGCCCGTCGTCATTGGCGCGCACCATGGAGATGAGGATGATGTCGCGCTCCTGTCCCTGAAAGCCATCAACGGTGTTGACGGTGACGAGATGGCGGAAGGGTTTGAAGAACGGGTCGCGCTTGATGAGGCCCCGAAGATACTGCACCTGTGCACGGTAAGGCGAGATGACGCCCACGTCGATCTGCTCATCGAGGACGCGCTGCTTGCCAATCTTGGTATAGTAGTCGCGCAGCGTGTTGAGCGTGAGCTGTGCCTCACCTTTGTTGATGCGGCCAAAGCTCTCACCGATGAACTGTTCGTGGAAACTGGGCTCGTCAGGGCCTACCTCCATCTCCGATGTGTCGATCCACTCCATCGGTATGTCGTAGTCGAGGATGCCACGGTGGGCTGTTTGCGGTGCACTCTCCACCTTGCCACCATAGAACCAGTCGGAGCTGAAGCGCATGATGGCGTCGTTCATGCGGTATTGCACTTGCAGGAGCGAGACGCACTCGGGCTTGTTCTCGACGATACGCTCCATGAGTGTCTTACCGAGTCCGGCCTTCATGGCAGCGATACTCTTCACAGTGGGAGGCAGCTGACAGTGGTCGCCGGCGAGGATAACACGGCCGGCACGGCGCATGGGTATCCAGCAGGCAGCCTCCAAAGCCTGGGCAGCCTCGTCGATGAACAGTGTGGAGAACTTCATACCTTCGAGCAGACGGCTGGCCGAACCGACAAGGGTGGACGCAATGACGCGCGCCTCACCGAAGAGGTCGGCATTGATGCGTATCTCCAGTTCTGTGGCGCGGCTCTTCAGTCGCTCCAGTTTCTGATGGTATTTCTCGTCACGTCCATGCTTGCTCTTACGCAACTCACGCATGGCCTTGCGGATGGCCCATAGCTGAGGATAGTCGGGATGGTCGGCGAAGCGCCGTTCGTAGGTGAAGCCGAGCATCTTGTCATTGACACGTGAGGGATTGCCGATGCGCAACACGTTGACACCGCGGTCGACGAGCTTCTCACAGATCCAGTCGACGGCCATGTTGCTCTGTGCGCAGACGAGCACCTGGCTCTCGCGCATGAGCGTCTCGTTGATGGCTTCGACGAGCGTGGTGGTCTTGCCCGTGCCCGGTGGACCGTGCACGACCATGACGTCCTTGGCGCAGAGCACCTCGTTGACGGCATGCTCCTGCGTGGCATTGAGCCAGGGAAAGCGCATCGGTCCGAAGTGGAAGCGCTGGGCGGGAGCCTTGGAGTAGAAGAGATCCCGCAGATAGGCGAGTCGCCCGCTCTTGGCGCGCATCACACGGTCAAGGGCATCGAACATCGTGCGGTAACTGGTCTCGTCGAACGACAGCTGCACGCCCACGGGTGCTTCGCAGCTCTGGATGTCGAGGGCATGACCCTCCGGAACGGTCACCACCATGCGGTCGCCGTCGACATACGATACGGTGGCGGTGAAGCCGAAGAGTTTGGACTTCTGTTTGCTGTCGCCTTGTGCTTGTCCGGCACCCTTGCTGTCTGCCATACGGAAGAAGACTACGGGCTTGCCATACTCGAAGTTATGTTCAATGCCCTCGTCGGTGGTGCGGTAGACCTCCAGGGCAAACTGGTTGAGTGAGTTGTAATAGCTCTTGCCTATGCGCACGGGATACCAGGCATCGCCACGCTTGACGCGGCGTGCTATGCCCATGGTGTCGGCCTGTTTGCGGAAGGCCTCACGCTCGGTCTGATATTCCAGTTGCAGCAGCAGGCGTTGTTGTTGCAGAGCTTGTATGGATGATGGTAGTGACATGACAATGCAAAGTTAGTGTAAATGATGGGAATAGCAAAATAAAATAGGTGAAATACAGAAAATAGGATGCACTCGGAAATAAAAAATAAAGCTCAGGCTTTATTTTCTTATTTCACTCGTTTTCACTATCTTTGCAAGCAAAACATTGTAAGTCATGAGAAAGATACAGATTATCAACGGACCCAACCTTAATCTCCTGGGTGTACGCGAGCCCGGCATCTATGGCAAGAATTCGTTTGAGAGCTATCTGCCCACGCTGAAGGCATTGTTCCCCGATGTGCAGATCGACTATTTTCAAAGTAACATCGAAGGCGAGCTCATCGACAAGATGCAGCAAGTAGGCTTTGACTATGACGGTATCGTGCTCAACGCCGGTGCCTACACCCATACGAGCATCGCACTGCTGGACTGTATCCGCTCGTTGCGCTGTCCCACGGTGGAAGTTCACATCTCCAATGTCCACCAGCGTGAGGAGTATCGTCATCACTCGATGATATCCGCCGGTTGTCTCGGTGTCATCTGTGGCTTCGGACTGACGGGCTATGAGCTGGCCATCCGTGGCATTCTTGCACAGCAAAGCAAATAGGCATGACCGAAACAGAACTGCTCGATGACTATATTGTCAGCCACAGCGATCCGGAAGATGATTACCTCTATCGTCTCTATCGTGCCACAAACATCCATACCATTCACGGACGGATGCAAAGTGGACACTTGCAGGGACGGTTGCTGAAGATGCTCGTGCTGATGAAGCGTCCGAAGTATGTGCTCGAAGTAGGCACGTTCTCGGGCTATTCGGCCATCTGCATGGCAGAAGGACTGCGTGAGGCTGACGTGAAGGGAAGTAAGCTCTTCACCTTTGAGATCAATGATGAGATGGAGGACTTCACACGTCCGTGGATTGAAAATAGTCCTGTGGCCCAGTGGATAGACTTTCGTATCGGCGATGCTTGTGCGGAGGCTTCCCGCTTAGGCGTGACTTTTGATATGGCGTTTGTCGATGGTGACAAGCGACGCTATGTCGAGACTTATGAGGCGATCCTTCCGCTGATGAACCCAGGGGGAATCATTTTGGCAGACAATACTTTGTGGGACGGACATGTTATCGATCCCGCTTATGACCATGACCATCAGACACTCGGCATCAGGGCTTTCAACGACTATGTACGTGACGACAAAAGGGTGGAAAAGGTCATCGTGCCTGTACGCGACGGACTGACGCTTATCAGAGTGTTGAGTAATCAATGCTGAAGGATGGACAGGAAACGGTATTGCGTGTTCAATGTTGAGTGATGAATGGAAATAATGTTGAGGGGAAGAATGTTGTGGAATTAACAAAGCACTATCTGCGCTATCTGAAATTGGAACGTGGCTATTCACCCAACACGGTCGAGGCCTACAGGCATGACCTTGAATGGCTGTTGGGCTATTTAGAGAAGGAAGGTCTCGATCCATTAAGCGTGAAACTGGAAGATCTGGAACACTTCGCGGCAATGCTTGTCGATCACGGCATTGGCCCGAAGTCGCAGGCACGTATCCTCAGTGGGGTGCGTTCTTTTTACCGTTACCTTGTTCTTGACGGTTATCTCGACGTAGACCCAACTGAATTGCTGGAGTCGCCCCATCTGCCAAAGCATCTGCCTGAATATCTCTCAACGGAAGAGGTCGACGCCTTGGAGAACAGTATTGACCTGACCACGAATGAGGGACATCGCAACCGGGCTATCATCGAGGTGTTCTTTTCCTGCGGGTTGCGCGTCTCTGAGCTCACCAATCTCAAGCTCAGCGATCTCTTCCTGACAGAAGGCTTCATCCGTGTCAACGGAAAGGGCGGCAAGCAACGGCTCGTGCCAATCTCTGAGCGGGCAATCCATGAACTGCAACTGTGGTTTGACGACCGTCGACAGATGAATATCAAACCGGGAGAAGAAGATTACGTCTTTCTCAACCGGAGAGGACATCATCTCACCCGCACGATGATCCTTATCATGGTCAAACGGCAAGCTGAGTTGGCTGGCATTAAGAAGACGATCTCGCCACACACGCTCCGCCACTCCTTTGCCACGGCGATGCTCAAGGGCGGGGCAGATCTGCGGGTTATTCAAGAACTTCTGGGACATGCCAACCTGGGCACAACGGAGATCTACACGCACATGGATGATGAATCACTCAGACAAGAAATACTCCTGCATCATCCCAGAAACATCAAGTATGACGCTGATAGCCGCTGATGACGGAGACTTTCCGAGGCTTTCCTTCGATTCTTCTCAATATTATTTCTTAATTTTGCAATCAATAATAAAACGACAAAATCATGAATATCATTCAACCTTCTTTCGAGATATGGGAACAACAGCCGGGTGCTGACGGTGTTTATCGCCAAGTGGAACGGTGTGGAAGAGTGTGCTACAAGAGTGAAAATCATCAGACGGCGGATTCGGCACGCCCTTTCGTGGAGCGGATGATAGCCAGTAAACACACAGCTATGCTCGAACATGCCACGGTCTATCTGACGTTGGACGAGCACGATGCCCGTACTGACTTCTATCGTAGCAACCGATTCACCCACGTCAATATGGTAGGCGGCAAGGCTTATGTCACGACCAATTTGCGCGTTTTGGTGGAGAATGACCGGATGAAAGACCTCGATGAACTTTGCAACCCCACGTCATACCATGAGCGTCGCGTCACCGTGCATTTCACTACTCAGGTGGCTATTACCCGCGAATTCAACCGTCATCGTGTGAATTCCATGGCAGAACAAAGTACCCGCTACTGTAATTATTCTAAAGAGAAGTTTGGCGCTGAGATCACGATTAACCTGCCTCAATGGGTAAAAGAACTGCCAGACGGCTCTTGGACCTCAACAATGAAGGAGGGAACGGTCTGCTTGGACGATGACGCTTTCCTGGCTTTGGCAGAAAAAGTCGTGACTGGCAATGCTGATGCTGCCGACAACTGGCTCTTTGCTAACTTGGCGGCAGAGCGTGCTTATCTCAATCTGACTTCTTTAGGCCGTAAACCGCAGGAGGCCCGCGTGGTATTGCCGTTGGACACCAATACCGAGTTGGTCCACACAGCATTTGTCTCTGATTGGAAGCATTTCTTTGACTTACGGGCTTTGGGCACTACCGGTGCACCGCATCCTGACGCGAAAGCAATTGCTTTGCCTTTATTTGAAAAAATGAAAGCGCTCTCTTTGCTCTGATGAAGGGAAGCGGTCATTGTACTTCAAACATGATATTTCATCCTCTTTGTACATCTTTACAGCCGCCGGTCAGGTTGAATAATCCTTTCTACTACGAACCGGATGACCTTTGCCGCTTGGCTATGGACCAACTGGTAGCTTATCTGGGAGGGGACCCACAGCAGTCCTTCTCGTCAGAGGGGATGGATGAGAACTTCCGTGCAGAGATTGGCAATGGCAAGATGTTTGGCGTGCTGATTGTGCAGAACAATGGCAAGCTGGGATATCTGGCGGGGTATAGCGGACAGATCGTCGGGCGGAGTGACTGGCCCGACTTTGTGCCGGCGGTCTTTGACTATCTTCAACCTGATGGATATTTCAAGATACATGAAGCAGAGATCTCGGCCATCAATCGGCATATCCGTGAGTTGGAACATGGAAAGGCACTGATGGATGCACACAAAAGGTTGGAAGATCTAAAAGCTGAGCAGGAGAAGGCTATTCAAGCGTTTAAGGCGAGTCATCCCAGCAAGCAGAAAGAAGGAGAAAGTAAGGACGAATTGATCCGTCGACGCCAATTCGAGAATGCTGAGCTTCATCGGCTGCGGAAAAAATACAGAGTGAGCGTTGAGGCAGCATTGGGTGAAGTCGATAGGATGGAAAATGAGATACGCAATCTCCGTCAGCAGCGCCGCCAAAAGAGTGACAACCTGCAGTCATGGCTTTTTCGTCAGTTTCGCTTGAACAATGGCAAGGGAGACGTGAAAGATATAGAGGCCATCTTTCATGAATATGGTTTGCTGCAAGACCGAAAAATGGTGGCACCGGCAGGTAGTGGGGAGTGCTGCGAGCCCAAAATGCTGCAATATGCCTTTCTGCATGGAATGCAACCCGTGAGTATGGCTATGTTTTGGTGGGGGAAAAGTCCGAAAGAAGAGGTGCGTCGTCATCTTCAGTGCTATCCTGCTTGTAGTGGAAAGTGTAAGCCCTTGTTATGGTGGATGTTGCAGGGCGTGGATGTGGCGCCCAATCCTTTAGAGGACAATCGGCATCTTGTATTGCCTATTGTCTTTGAGGATGAGGACATCTGTGTGGTATGTAAACCTTCCGGTATGCTTTCCGTTCCGGGGAAGAGTGCAAGGGAGAGTGTTTATAGTTTGATGAAATCGCACTGTAAGGATGCTGAGGGGCCTCTGATCGTTCATCGACTGGATATGGCAACGAGTGGCTTGATGGTGATTGCGAAGAATTGGACGGCTTATCATTGTTTGCAAGGACAGTTTCTGCGTCACGAAGTGAAAAAGCGTTATGTGGCCCGACTGAGCCGTACTGTCAACACAGAGAAGGGCGTGTTGACGCTGCCTCTTCGGCCGGATCTTGATGACCGTCCCCGACAGATGGTCGATTCTGTCTATGGCAAGGAGGCGACTACCTTTTATCAAAAGATAGATGACCGACATGTCGCGCTCTATCCCCAGACGGGTCGTACCCATCAGTTGCGTGTGCACTGTGCACATCCCGATGGCCTTGACAATCCTATCGAAGGCGATGAACTGTACGGTCAACGTGGAAGAAGGCTTTGTCTACATGCCGAGCAACTCACTTTTTGTCATCCTCGTACAGGTGAGCGCATGACTTTTGAGTGGAAAGCTGACTTTGACAAGGAACCATGACTGACCGAAAGAAGTAGCGATTGATTTCTGAGGCTACTATATATAATAAGGTGTATGGACATGTGAGCCTTATATATAATAAGGTGTAGGGTGAGACGTGTGAATATTACTTACCTCCCTTGGTTAGCTGCGCCTCAACGTCAGGCGGTACTAAGCCGTGAATAGGTTGGCCGGCCGCTATGCGACGCCTGATCTCCGTGCTGCTTTCCGAATAGAGTGTGGTGGCGTAGACGTGGACGTTAGTGGGTAGAGAGGTGGTGTCGATAGGGTATCCTGGACGTGGATAAACGGCCAACTCATAGTGGCTAAGTATCTCTTCGTAGTGGGCCCAACGGTTGAAAGCCAACCAGTTGTCTGCACCGATGACCAAAATGAGTTCATCGCTGGGATGGGAAAGGCTCAGATGCTGAAGTGTGCGCCACATGTAGGAAGGCTTGGGCAACTGAAACTCGATGTCACTGGCGATCATTTTGGGCTCATTTCTTAAAGCGATCTTCACGAGCGCCAAACGATCGTCATCGGGCATCAGGTCTGTTGCCTGCTTCTTGAAAGGATTGAGAGGTGAGACAACAAAAAGAATCTCGTCAAGGCGTGCCAGTCGCAAGAGCTGACGCGCCAAGGCGATATGTCCTACATGGATGGGATTGAAGCTACCACCAAAAATGCCGATGCGAGCCATCAGAGATAGAATTTTATTTCTCAAGGAACGCTTTGACGAGGCGATAGGTCTCTGCTTCAGCTTTCTCCAGGTCGTCGTTGACCACTACATGATCGAACTGTGGGGCGAAGGTCAATTCATACGAAGCCTTGGCCAATCGCTGTTCAATGACTTCCGGTGCGTCTGTAGCTCTGTGAACAAGCCGGTTGCGAAGCTCTTCGATTGATGGTGGCTGGATGAACAAGCTCAGTGCACGATCACCATATTGCCGTTTGATATTGCAGCCGCCTTTCACGTCCACGTCAAAGACGACATTCTCGCCGCGTGCCGTTTGTGTTTCCACTTGTGACTTCAATGTACCATAAAAGCGGTCTTTATAGACTTCTTCATATTCAAGAAACTCACCGGCTTGGATCTTTTTCTTGAATTCTTCGGCAGTGAGGAAGAAATATTCTACGCCATTGCGCTCTGTGCCGCGTGGTGCACGGCTTGTGCAACTGATAGAAAATGCCAATTTCAGTTCGGGATGTTCCTTCATCAGCCAGCTGACAATTGTACTCTTGCCACTGCCCGACGGAGCAGAAAATATGATTAACTTACCCATTATGCAATGATGAATGTTGAATGTTGAAGGATGAATGATGAATGGTGAATGAGGGACAAGGCGGGCGGACGCTGCTGAGCAGCGTCATACAGAACCAATCGATAAACAGCTGTTCTGCAAACCTGCTGTCCCCGCTCAACTCTTGGAGCCATATCACTCCCCTCCCTTTTGGGGAGGGGTTGGGGGTGAGGCCGTTCTTTACAGCGCGTTGAGTACCTGCTCTTTGATCTGTTCCAGTTCGTCTTTCATCTTCACCACAATGTTTTGCATTTCTGCTTGATTGCTTTTGGAACCTGTGGTATTGATCTCGCGTCCCATCTCCTGGGCGATGAAGCCGAGCTTCTTACCATTAGGCTTGTCTTCATCGAGCGTCTCGCGAAAGTATTTCAGATGGTTGGTCAGTCGCTGCTTCTCCTCACTGATGTCTAACTTCTCGATGTAGTAGATCAGTTCCTGCTCCAGTCTGTTCTTGTCGTATTCTACTTCCGGAATCTGTTCCAAACCTTTGACGATGGCCTCTTTGATCTTAGGTACCCGGCTCTTCTCGTAGGGTTCTATGGATTTGAGCAGTGCCTCGATGTTGTCGACTTTCTCGTGGAATTTCTTTTCCAACGCTGCTCCTTCCTGACGGCGGAAAGCCTGCAAGTCAGAGAGTGCATTCTCTATGCCTTCGTGCACAGCCGTCCACTCTTCCTCGCTGAGCTCTTCCTCTTCTGGCTTGCCCAGTGTGTCGGGCAAACGCAGCAATACATCGTACCAATTTTGAGGTTCGGGAATGCCAGTCTTGGCAGATATTGCTTTGATTTGGTTGTAATAAGCCTCTACGATGGCACTGTTGATCGGCATGTTGGCTTGTGTGTCATCTTTCTTCTCTATCCAAATGGAGAAATCAACCTTGCCACGGATGAGTGCCTTTGCAATCATCTGTCGTATCTCCATTTCTTTGTCGCGGTAGATGGGGGCAATGCGTGTTGAGAGGTCAAGGGCTTTGCTGTTGAGCGACTTTACCTCAATGTGTATCTTCTTGGCCTGAAAGGTCACGGTAGCGCGACCATAGCCTGTCATCGATTGTATCATAGTGAATCGAAATAATTTAGTTCGTGCAAATATACAAAAAATCGGGGAGATAAGTACTTGCCAAGCGACTATTTCCTTTATTTTCTTAAAAAACTGAGATGATTATTCTTTAAGTGCTACAAATTAACTATCTTTGCAAAGACATACTTGATAAAAAACAAGTTGGAATATAGTAAGTTTTAGATTATGTCTTGCATACTGAATATAGAAACGAGCACTAATGTGTGCTCCGTCGCCGTCACGCAAGACGGAAGCTGTTTTTTTGAGAAAGAGGATCATAGCGGCCCCAATCATGCCGAGCGCTTGGGATCGTTTGTTGATGAGGCCCTTTCTTTCACTGATAATCACGCCATTCCTTTAGATGCAGTGGCGGTGAGTTGCGGTCCGGGATCCTATACGGGTCTGCGTATTGGCGTATCTATGGCGAAGGGTATCTGCTATGGACGTGGCTTGAAACTCATTGGTGTGCCGACACTGGAACTGCTTTGCGTGCCGGTGTTGCTTCAAGAGATGGTCAAGGAGGAGGACGCATTGCTTTGTCCGATGCTGGATGCCCGTCGTATGGAAGTATATGCACAGCTGTTTGATCGCTCGCTCCATGAGGTGCGTCCTATTCATGCTGATGTCGTGGAAGCTGATACTTATAAGGAATATCTCGATGCTCACCCCGTCTATTTCTTCGGTAATGGTGCGCTGAAATGCCGCGATACCATCCAGCATCCCAATGCTCACTTTATTGAAGGCATTGAGCCTATTGCCAAAAACATGTTGCCACTGGCAGAAAAGCGCATGGCTCAGGAGAAGTTTGAGGATGTAGCCTATTTCGTACCATTCTATTTGAAGAACTTCGTGGCTAAGTTGCCAAGAAAACTTTTGTAAGCAAATCATTACTACTCCACACACAACATAAAAGGCGATAGCCGTCCTTACTGCAAATGAATATAAAAGGATTAGATTATAATACGCAGCGTGAGAAACTCGTTCTGCCTGAATATGGTCGCGAAGTACAGAATATGGCTGACTATGCGATCGGTCTGAAGACCAAGGCCGAGCGGTTGCGTTGTGCGCGCTCAATCGTTGCTACGATGGAGCGGATGTTTCCGCAAGTGCGTGAAAGTGCAGATTATAAACAGAAGCTTTGGGATCATCTGGCTTTGATGACGGACTTTAAGTTGGACATCGACTGGCCTTATGATGTCAGTGAGGCAAGGGTGATCCTTGACAAGCCCAAGCCTATACCCTATCCGACAGAACGGATTCCTGTGCGTCACTATGGTTCCATGGTCTTTGAACTCTTTGATAAACTGAAGACGATGGAGCCCGGTCCGGAGCGTGATCATCTCGTGGCGCTTACAGCCAATCAGATGAAACGTGACCTTGTACAATGGAGTCATGGATATAGCGACAACGAGAAGGTCGCTGATGATTTGGCACGGTACACTGATGGGAAGATTCAACTGGACTTAGATAAGTTCAAGTTTGAGAAAATCAGTACCCATGATCGTCAGCCTGCCGCTTCTTCCAGAAAACGCAAAAGAAAGTAATAACAAAGCTTATGGCATCATTCATTATCGAAGGCGGTCATGCCCTGAGTGGGACGATTACGCCGCAGGGCGCCAAGAACGAGGCTTTGGAAGTAATCTGCGCCACCTTGCTCACAAGCGATAAGGTGCGCATCAGCAATGTGCCCAATATTCTCGATGTCAATAACTTGATCAGGCTTCTCAAGGACATTGGCGTGAAGGTTTCTGCCAACGCACCGGGCGATTACACGTTCCAAGCTGATGATCTCAATCTCGACTATCTTGATAGTTTGGAGTTTGTGAAGAAGTGCGCTGCGCTGCGTGGTTCTGTGCTGATGTTTGGACCGTTGTTGGGTCGCTTTGGTAAAGCTACGGTTGCAAAGCCGGGTGGTGACAAAATCGGGCGCCGTCGGCTTGATACCCACTTCTTGGGATTCAAAAAACTCGGAGCGAAGTTGGAACATAGTGAAGACTGCAGCGTCTTTCAAATCCGTGCCCAGCATCTGAAGGGTACTTATATGCTCCTTGATGAAGCCAGTGTGACAGGTACTGCCAACATCATTATGGCAGCTGTGTTGGCCAAAGGCACGACAACAATCTATAACGCTGCGTGTGAACCCTACATCCAGCAACTCTGTCATCTGCTCAATGCTATGGGGGCGAATATCAGTGGTATTGGAAGTAATCTTATTACCATTGTGGGTGTGACAAGTCTCCATGGGGCTGAGCACCGTGTACTGCCTGATATGATCGAGGTGGGATCGTTTATTGGAATGGCAGCCATGGTGGGTAATGGCATTCGCATCAAGGATGTGTCACTGCGCAACCTTGGCATCATCCCAGATGCATTCCGGCGTCTCGGCGTGAAAGTAAAAGAAGAAGGGGACGACCTTGTTATTCCTCATCATGGACATTATGAGGTGCAGTCATTTATCGATGGTACGATCATGACTTTGGCTGATGCTCCATGGCCAGGTCTTACTCCTGACTTGCTGTCGGTGCTGCTTGTGGTGGCTACACAAGCACGTGGCTCAGTACTTATCCATCAGAAGATGTTCGAGAGCCGTCTCTTCTTTGTGGATAAGCTCATAGACATGGGGGCTCAGATCATTCTTTGTGACCCACACCGTGCAGTAGTCATCGGACAGGATCATCGTATCCGTCTCCGTGCAGGGCGTATGACAAGTCCTGACATTCGAGCTGGTATTGCTTTGCTGATCGCAGCCATGAGTGCTAACGGCACCAGTCGCATTGATAACATCCAGCAAATCGACCGAGGATATGAAAATATCGACACGCGACTCAATGAGTTGGGTGCACATATCGAGCGAATGGATGATTAATAGCAGAGAATCATGATTCGCCTGGAAGATGTGTTTAAAATAGGTCGTATCGGCAAGCCTCACGGTGTGAAGGGCGAGCTGACGATGCAATGCGACGATGATGTCTTTGACCGTGTTGACGCTGATTACATCGTCCTTGACATTGACGGCATTCTAGTTCCTTTCTTTATCGAGGAATACCGATTCCGCTCAGAGGATGTGGTATTGATGAAGTTCGAGGATATTAATACAGAGCAGCAGGCACGCGAACTGACAGGATGTGATGTATACTTCCCACATCGTCTCGCAGACAGTGAGGAGTCTACAGAAATCTCGTGGCAGCAACTTCAGGGCTTTGAGGTTCTTGACAGTCGGCATGGAAGTCGTGTCGTAGGTCGGGTAGCCGGTGTTGACGTGTCTACTATGAACACCTTGTTGGAGGTAAAGCGTGAAAACAACACAGATGTCCTCATTCCTGTTTCTCCAGAATTGGTTGTCAACATAGATTTCGCTGGGCGGCAGATAGAACTCGACATCCCTGATGGATTGCTTGACTTATAATGTTGGTTAGTGAGAACCTTTTCTTTGGTGAGAAGGGCCCACATTGACGACACCTTATTTATATATAGCACTAAATAATAGAAATGACAAAATACGTATCTCTTCACGATGATCAGCAATCGCGGAAGCAACCGATTTGCATTCTCGGTTCGACGGGTAGTATCGGCACGCAGGCGCTTGACGTCATCGCACAGCATCCCGACCGTTACGAGGTCTATTGCCTTACGGCCAATAACAGTGTGGAGAAGCTTGCTGCACAGGCACGACAGTTCAATCCTGCCGCCGTTGTCATTGCCAACGAAGATCATTATGAGGACTTGAAGTCTGCTCTTGCAGACCGGCCCGACATCAAGGTGTATGCTGGTAAGAAAGCTTTGGAGGAAATTGTAGAGGCAGGACCCATTGACACAGTGCTGGCCGCTATGGTAGGCTTTGCAGGCCTTGTGCCCACGATCAATGCTATTAAGGCTGGAAAAAAGATCTGTTTGGCAAATAAGGAAACGCTTGTTGTCGCCGGAGAACTCATCCTCAGTCTCGTAGCTCAGTATCATGTGAGCTTGCTACCTGTTGATTCCGAGCACAGTGCCATTTTCCAGTGCTTGGTAGGCGAGGATATGAACGAGGTGGACAAGATCTTACTGACATGTTCGGGTGGTCCTTTCCGGCTTTACACTCATCAACAGTTAGAGCATGTCACGGCTGCTGACGCTCTCAAACATCCTACTTGGGACATGGGCGCCAAGATTACCATTGACTCAGCCTCGTTGATGAACAAGGGCTTCGAAGTGATGGAGGCCAAATGGCTCTTTGGCGTACCGGCCAACCGCATACAAGTGCTCATTCATCCGCAAAGCATCGTGCATAGTGGTGTACAATTCAAGGATGGGGCCGTGAAGGCTCAACTTGGTGTTCCTGACATGAGGCTGCCCATTCAGTATGCCTTTTCTTTCCCAGAACGTCTGTCACTCCATGGCGAGCGTCTCGATTTGTTCAAAGCGCAGAAACTGGAATTCTTCGAGCCTGACATGAAGAAGTTTGAATGTCTGGCCCTTGCTTACGAGGCCATCCATCAGGGCGGCAATATGCCATGTATTCTTAATGCTGCAAACGAAGTAGCTAATGCTGCGTTCCGTCAGGGTCGCTGTTCATTCCTGGAAATGGCAGAAGTCATCCGTAAGACCATGCAGCAGGCAACGTTCGACAAGAACCCAGACCTAGACATTTATCTGCAAACCGATAAAGAGGCAAGGGAGATCGCAAGGCAAAACGTGGAGGCCTCACTGTAGAATGGGCCGAGACGCCGTACAACAGGCCGCGGCGTAACCGGCGGCTGTACAACAGCGGCAAACCGAACGGATGGCTCGGCGCTCACAAGCAGAGGCAAGCAGGTAAGCGAGCCTCAGCAGGCAAAGCGCGGCAGGCTATTCGTTGTCGCAAAGCGCAGCAGGCAAAGCGCGGCAGGCTATTCGCTGGCGCAAAGCAGCAGCAAGTAATTCGTAATTAGTAATTTATAAGTTATAAATGGAAATCTTTCTGATTAAGCTTCTCCAGTTCATTCTATCCATCTCGTTGCTGGTATTGCTCCACGAGGGCGGACATGCGCTGGCATCCAAGCTCTTTGGCGTCAGGGTGGAGAAGTTCTTTATTTTCTTCGACGTCTCCATCGGCAAGTGGAGCGGAAAGCTTTTTAGTTTTAAACCCAAGAACAGCGAGACAGAATATGGTATGGGGTGGCTGCCGTTGGGCGGCTACTGCAAGATCGCCGGTATGATCGACGAGAGTATGGATACCGAGCAGATGGAGCGTGACCCACAGCCATGGGAGTTTCGTACCAAGCCGGCGTGGCAACGGCTCATCATCATGGTGGCTGGTGTGACGGTCAACTTTGTGCTGGCACTGTTCATCTACTCCATGATCATGTTCCATTGGGGTGAGAGTTATATCCGCGTGGCAGACATGAGCATGGGTATGAAGTTCAATACCGAGGCCAAGCAACTGGGATTTCGTGACCATGACATTCTCCTGGGTACTGACAAACGTCCATTCAAGGACTTCAATGTAGATGTCTACCGTGATCTCTCTGAGGCACAATATGCAGACATCATCCGTGATGGCAAGAAAATGCGTATCACTTTGCCCGGACATATCAACTTGCTGAACATGCTGAAGTCCACGCCGCGTTTTGTGGCTCCTTACACGCCGGCTGTTGTGGATACCGTACTCCAGCGTATGCCTTTGACGGATAGTAAGGACTCAGTGGAAACGCCGGCATGGCAGATCGGGCTGAAGAAGGGAGACAAAATCTTAGCGCTCAATGGCAAAGCTGTCGATTCTTACAATGAGTTTAGTGACGAGATCAATCAGCTTTCTGATCGACTCTCAGATGCAAAGACCCATACCGACAGCCTGCGTCTTCGTCAGGTGAAACTTGTAGTCAATCGTGCGTCAGCTAATAAAAAGGATACGCTTGTCACAACACTCACGCCGGACATGAAGCTCGGCTTTGCGGTGGCAAGTATATACCAGCTCTATGACAACAAAATGACGCACAAGAGCTATGGCTTCTTTGAGAGCTTCCCTGCCGGATGTAAGTATGGATGGGATGTGCTTGCCGGTTATGTCAGTGACATGCAATATGTCTTTACCGCCGATGGTGCAAAGAGCCTGGGAGGCTTTGGTTCTATCGGCAGTCTCTTCCCCAGTCAATGGGATTGGTTCATGTTCTGGAAGATGACAGCCTTCTTGAGCATCATCCTTGCCTTCATGAACATCTTGCCTATTCCGGCGCTTGATGGTGGTCATGTGTTCTTCTTGCTCTACGAGATCATTGTCCGTCGCAAGCCTTCGGATAAGTTCATGATCTATGCCGAGTACACTGGTATCACGATCTTGGTGATTCTCATGGTAGTTGCCAACCTCAACGATATTCTGCGCTGGTTGGGCATCATGCAATAAAGCGACAATACATAACAGACAATAAAGGGGGCGGCTCCATCACGGAGCAGCCCCTTTTTCATATCACTATTCTTATTGTATAAAGAGAGAATTGTCCTTTGTTATCGTGAGATCAGTCATCATCGACAACGATGGTCTTGCCGGCGTAGCTTGTAGCGACGATGTTGCCATCTTCGTCGATGATGAGTTTGCCTTTCAGTCCACTAAAGACCACATTACCTTCGCCATCGATGATGAGCGTCTGTCCATCGCGATATTTTTTTATGAAGTTCTTCTCATTGTCATAAACAATGGTTTGTATAGCTTCAGCATCTCTATTCTCTGACTGTCTCGCTGTTTGCCACTCATGGTTGAGCAAGGCTGCCATGTCTTTATAGCCTCTTTTCTCAAGTTTTTGCGTTGCGGATCTGATGACAGCATCAATTTGCTCATTGGTCATCTCTCCGTTGATGGCGTTTTTCCGGATCGTCCCTTTCTTCTTGCTTGTCTGAACGTCTGTCACCGAGGGCAGTGTTGTTGTGATCGTCGTAACGGTCTTGCTGGTGCCAGGTCTTTGTCCATAGACCTTAGTCAGCTTTCCCGTTATCTTGCCCTTCTTGGCTTCGTTCCATTCCAGTGCATAGGCGTAGCGGTGGTCGGGGTTGTCCTTGTCGGCAAAGCATTCCAACACAAAGTGGTCATAGCCTTTCCCGATACGCACGCCACCCACCGAGTAACTTGCCGCCAGCGACTCGTTGTCGCCCCGGTACACGCTATAGGCCTTGGCAGCATCACGGTCGAAGGCATAGAGGGTGTTCTGTACGATGGCGGTGTTCCGCTTCACCGTGAACCGGTAACACTCCTGTGAAGAGCGCAAGGCGAGCGTCTGCGGGTCTTTGTTGGTCTCGTTGGTCGTCGTCACACCTTCCGTGCGTGCGATGAGCCCTTTCATTTTTTCTATATTTTCCTGGGCCTGGCTGAGCACAGGCACCATGGCCATCAAGAAGGCTGTCATGTAATGAGTCATTCTCATAGTTCAATGATGTTATTGAGTGAAACATGTTGTTTATCTTGGTTGTCAATCAGCTGCTTGGCCTGTGCGATGTCTTGCTTAGCTGCCGCGATTATGGCTTTACTTTCCAGCCGGTTAGCCGTCAGTAACACGTGGTCGGTTGCGATACTGTCGTTTATCGTTTGCCATTGCAGGAAGCTTTGATGTGCTTCTGCTAACAAAATGCTGTCTTGTTGCGCCAATGTTACCGGTGCATTCGATCTTGTGGCAGGACTCTCCTGCCTCCATGCATCCACAGAAGCGACATCAATTATTTTTTTGTGAGAGGCGACCGAAATAGCAGGTGTGTGACTTCTTCCTGTGGTTACTGCGACTGGCTTGCTTTCCGCTTTGGGGATAGCATGCAAGGGCAGAGACGCATGGGAAGGCTGTTGCACAATATTGTCCGTTGCTGTCATCAGACCGGGATTGGCGTTTTGTCTCGGCCACAATCCCCATGCCAAACCTCCTGCCAGACAGGCTGCGGCAAGCCAGGGTAGTGTCAGGCGCATTTGTTTGTGAAGTCCACTGGATGCTGTGCGGTGGACTGGTGCGCCGGCTGTGGCTTGGGCGTCATTGATGTCGTCGGTTTTGTTGCCTTGCAGATACTTGCCATCCATTCCACTATCAAACCAGGCAAACATCTCGCGGTAGTCTTCCCATTCGGATGGAATGGTGTGTGTGCGGAAGTATTCACCGAGCAGGTGTTCTTCTTCCAGCGATGTCTGCCCTTCGAGATATTTGTCGAGTAGCGACTGAATGTCTGTCTTCGTATATGTTTTCATGATTGTTTCCTCCTTCTTCTTATCTCTTCCAACAAGCGTCGGCGCGCTCTGGAAAGCAGCGTGGCCACCGACCGTTCTTCGATACCCAGGCGTTGAGCGATCGCCCCGTTGTCGAATCCTTCCACCTGTCGCAAGTGCAACACAGTGTATTCCGTGCTTGGCAGTCCTGCCAGTTGTTTCCGCAACCACTCGTTGTTTTCCTGCTCCTCTAAATGCATATCGGTAGGGTTGCTTTCGTCAGGTATCTCGGTGGGGATCGCTTCTTCCGGAGCACGTCGCTTTTCTCGTCGATACCAGTTGATCGTAAGGTTGCGGGCAATACAGCATGTCAGTGCTTCTGCCTTTTGTGGAGAGTCTATCTTTGGACAGAGTTGCCAGATCCGTATCATCGTCTCTTGCGCGATATCCTCAGCTTCCTCCTTCGGAGCGCCTTGCCGTCGGCTGCTCTCGACGGCTTTCCGCCGTAGTGTCGTTGCCTGGGATATGTATGCTTGACTGTCCATCTCTTTGTTGCTTTACACTTCTATAACGTCTTACCCTCCTTTGTGTCAACAAAGAAACGGAGTCTTTAACAATCTTTTGGAATCGACATTTTCCCATAGTGGCTTTTCAGAAGAGGGAAAGAGCGTTTATTCTTCAAAGGAGATTGTCGTGCTTTCTTCTTTTGTTTTCTTTTCCGGACTGAAGTGATAGGTGAAGCCAATGAAGAAATAATGGTTGAATTTGGTACGCCAGCTTTCGGTGCGCTCGTAAGCCGTGTTAGAACTGGAATAGAAATTCGACTGATTGAAGATGTCGTCCATGCCGATCTTGATCTCACCTTTGTTTCGCAACACCTTGAGTGCTGCCGAGGCGTTGCACAGACAACGATGGCGGTTCATATCGCTCGACAGCCATCCATGGTTGAAATCATCGGCAATCTCACCCGACAGGGTGAGTCTGCCAAATTTCACCCGTGTGCTGAAACCATAATACAACGAGAGTGGGCGGCTGTTGAAATCGGGAGTCAGCTCATAGTGATAGTCTCTTGCGGTGAGTCTGCCATAGAGTGACGACTGCCAGTTGTCGGTCTCGTAGCTGAGCGTGAGCCTGTCCTTGAACACAAAAGCGCGTTGAGCGTTGCGTGTCATCGCGTCGCCGATGTTCTCCAAGGTGAGATAGGCATAAGAGCGCTCCCACGAGCCATTGGCCGTGTTTTTTACATGGAAGAAGGGACCGAAGCTTTGATCGTAGTCTATCGATGTCTCCACCTTGTTGCCGCCCTTGACATTGGCCGGCAAGATCGTATAGCTGCTGGTGGTGCTGTTATAGGCCATCACGCTGGTGACAGGACGCACCTTGTGTGTGAAGGTTGTGTTGAGCAAGAGCATCAATTGCTGTCGGGGGAAGAAATGACGGTAATTGGCCGAGGCTGTGTAGACGCCACTGTTCTTCAGTTGAGGGTTGCCCCTCATCACGTTCAGCGGATCACGGCTGTCGACATAGTCGATCGTGGAGACAGTGCTTTCCTTCTGGTCCTCATATTCCGCCAGTATATCCATGCTCTGTGTGCGGTTGATCTTCCACAGCCATTTTATCTGAGGATGAAAAAGGTGGTCAGTGCGCACGGCCACCGTGTCGAGGCTGCCACGTGTGTAGTCTAAGTGATCGTGATACCATGTCCAGGTGAGCGCTGGCGTCAGGTGCATCCGCTTCGTAATATTATAGGTCAATGCGACCTCGGCGGTATTGTAAATGGTAGAGAGCCGTGACCGCATCGTATTGGCAAGGTCGGCTGTCGTCGGCCTATAGTCTGCCATGGCAGGTACTTGGTTGTCAGCGAAGAAGTCCAGCTTGTTATGGTTGTAGTTATACCCCACCATCTCCTTGGCCTTCACCATCAAGCTTGGAGAGAATATATATCTGAGCATGGTGGCGACGTAGCTCTTAACGTTTGTTTCGGGATTACGTCCGTATTGGCTCAGTCCTGTTTCAGTGCCCTGCCCTGGATAGTCTTCGTGGCGCAGAATATGTTGCTGTTCTTTGTCAAAGGAGTATTCAGCATGCGCAGCCACCTGAGTCTGTCCTTTGTCGTGAGCGAGATAGTGGTCGAATGTAGCGTCGGTACTGGCCGTCACCTTATCGACGAGGGCTGATGTCTGGTCACGATGACGCAGCAGCGAGTGGGCATAGAGCTCAGACCCTTCCTTGGCGTCAAGCGTAGCAGACAAGGGAAAGTCACCATAGAGATAAGGATTGACATCATACCTTGCCAGTTCGTTCTCCGTGGTAGAGCGTTCCCGTGTGTATTCGACATTGGCGCTCATCACCACCTCATTGACCGAATCGGTGTAGATATCCCCGTCGAAAGCGAACGAAGGGGCGAGTCGATGGGTGTAGTTCTTGCTTTTGTTGAGTGAGAACGTCTGTAGCTCACCGGGCTGGTAGCGTTGTGTGCTTCCATACTGTGTGCTCCATCCGTCGGAATGGCCAAAGTCGGGTGTGAAAGCGACGTTGTTGTTGCCTTCGGCTCCCTGCGTTTGCCAATTGTACTGGTAAGCGAATGCCCCATACTGAGCCCTTCCGTAATCACTGATATCATTGTCCGACCATCCGTTGGAGAAAGCTTTTCGGTTGCGGTTGGCGCTGTTGGCATCGGCATAGACCATATATGGATGCTTGTCAGAGAGCTTCGTGGCGCGCAGCACGCCGTCGTAGTGGTCTTTGGTCATGTATTTCGCCGTCAGGTCACCGTAGAACTTATCCATGAATCCTGGTTTGACCTGAATGTCGATCACGTTGTTTTCCTCTCCGTTGTCTATGCCGGTGTGTCGTGCGAGTTTGTCGCGGCGGTCATAGAGCTTGAGCTTTTGTGCGGCCTCGGCGGGCAGTTGTGTGAGCAGCGCACCTCCTCCGAAGATGTCTTTGCCATTGAGCAGCAACTTGATGGGCTTCCCGTTCCAGTAAAACGAGCCGTCGTCGTGCATCGTCACGCCGGGCAGTTTTCGTAATAAGTCAATGATTCTGGCATTGTCCTCCAGTTTATACGCCTCTGGATTGAATACAATGGTGTCCCCATCCATGGTGATGCGTGGCAGGTGGCCGGTGACTTCCACGGCTTTGAGCATGGTTGCGGTGGGCTTCATGCCGATGGTGCCGAGGTCGATCGTGTCGTTGCCTTCATCCCGACTAAAGACATATTGGGCTTTGTGCACGGTTTTGTAACCGAGAAAAGAGAACGACAGCGAAGCGTGCCCAGTGACAAAAAAGTCGATGGAAAACTGTCCGAGGCTGTCAGTGACGCTGTTTTGTGTAATGGTGAAAGATCCGGTGCGCACCACTGCCTCTACCGATACGTCCGAGAGCGGTGTGCCCGACTGCGTGTCGATGACTTTTCCCTTGATCATGTCAGCCTGTGCTCCAATTGTTGTCAGAACTAAAAACCATAGAAACAATAGACGTTTATATCTGCGCATAGGATTTCTCTTGCTTACTCTATCTGCAAAATTAATAATAATATGTGATATTTCGTCCGTTATCTCCTATTAAAATAAGGCTTCATGCTTGATAAAATAAAGAATCCATACCTGTTTTTCACCAGGCATGGATTCAAGAGAGAGAAAAAGATGGATGTTGATCAGTCCATTACATGACCACCTCGACCTGATGCTCGCCTTCAGACCATGGGACGAGATTGCCGTCAATGGACTTGCCGTCTACGGTGATCGTGCGCACACCCTTTTGATGTCCGCTGGGATTGACCACATGGATATGATAGAGCGCACCACGGAAACGTCGCTTCACAGTGTATTCCTTGGCTGTTGAAGGCACGCAGGGATCGATGCGCAGCCCCTCGTAGTCGGGTTGGATGCCCAGGATGAACTCACTCACCGTGTACCACATCCACGCGGCGGTACCCGTGAGCCATGAGTTCTTGCCTTCGCCGGGGCGTGCCGCATCCTTACCGGCTACCATCTGACAATTGACGTATGGCTCCACCTTGTGCAGCGTCTGGTATTTTTCTTCCACATATGAGGGCAGAATCTTGGTATAGTGGCGCCAAGCATCGTCGCCGCGTCCGGCCACTGTCTCGCCGATGATGACCCACGGATTGTTGTGGCAGAAGATGCCGGCGTTTTCTTTGTAGCCCTCAGGATAGGACGATATCTCGCCCATCTCTACGTGGTAAGTGGTGAAGGCCGGGTTGTTGAGCACGATACCATGCTCGCATTCCATGCGCTCCTTCACTGAGTCGAGGGCACGCTCAGGGTAGCCTTTCTCCTTGCCGATGGCGGCCATGGTGCACCAGCCCTGACTTTCGATAAAGATCTTTCCCTCCTTGTTTTCATCAGAGCCAATCTTGTGACCGAAGAAGTCGTAGGCACGCAGATACCACTCACCGTCCCAGCCATATTGCTCCACGGCCTGGACCATGTCGTCGACAGCTTTCTGAGCCCGGTCGGCCTCGTCGTTCTTGCCCAGATGACGGCACAGGTCGACATAGTCACGTCCTGTGACCACAAAGAGTCCGGCAATCATCAGACTCTCGGCCTTGGATCCTTCGCTCTTGTTCTCCGTGGTCTGGAAACTCTCGTCGGGATCCATCGAGAAGCAATTGAGGTTGAGGCAGTCATTCCAGTCGGCGCGTCCGATGAGCGGCAAATGGTGAGGACCGAGATTGTTGATGACATGGTTGAACGACACTTTCAGATGCTCCAACAGTGAGACCTCTGATCCCGGTTGGTTGTCAAAGGTGACAGGCTCATCGAGAATAGAGAAGTCGCCCGTCTCCTTGATGTAAGCCACGGTGCCAAAGATGAGCCAGCAGGGATCATCGTTAAAGCCGCCGCCGATGTCGTTGTTGCCACGTTTGGTCAGCGGCTGGTATTGATGATAACATCCGCCGTCTGGGAACTGAGTAGCAGCGATGTCGAGGATGCGCTGACGGGCGCGTTCCGGGATCTGGTGCACAAAGCCGACAAGATCCTGATTGGAGTCTCTGAATCCCATACCACGTCCGATGCCGCTCTCGAAGAAAGAGGCTGAGCGACTCATGCAGAACGTGATCATACACTGATACTGGTTCCAGATGTTGACCATACGGTCGAGCTTGTCGTTGCCACTGTCGACCACAAAGATGTCGAGCAGCCGGTCCCAATATTCCTTGAGTTCGGCAAAAGCCTGATCGACCTGCCCGCGAGTGGCAAAGCGGTCCATGAGCGCGTGTGCTTTCTCCTTGTTGATGACCTTCTTGCTTTCCCATTTCTTGTCCTGCTCGTTCTCGATGTAGCCCAACAGGAAGATGAGGTCACGCTTCTCGCCGGGTTTCAGATCCACCTCGATATAGTGGCTGGCGACGGGACTCCATCCGTGGGCCACACTGTTGTGGGGCTTTCCCTCGACGACAGCCTGCGGTGCCGAGTATTCATTGTAGAGCCCCACAAAGCTCTCCCTGTCTGTGTCGAAGCCCTGGATGGGCACGTTGACGTGATAGAATGCATAGTGGTTGCGGCGCTCGCGGTATTCGGTCTTATGATAGATGGTTGAGGTCTGCTGCTCAATCTCCACCTCGCCCGTGGAGAAGTTGCGCTGGAAATTCTCCATGTCGGTGGCAGCGTTCCACAGACACCATTCCTCGAAGGAGAAGATCTTGAGATGCTTGGTCTCCTGGCTTCTGTTCTCCAGTGAGAGCATCTGCACCTCAGCGTGTGTATGCAGAGGCACAAAGAAGAGCACGCTGGCCACGACGCCGAGCTTGCTGCCCGTGATGCGTGTGTAGTTCATGCCATGTCGGCACTCATAGCTGTCGAGCGGAGTGCGGCAGGGTTTCCATCCGGGATTCCACAAGGTGTCGCCGTCCTTGACATAGAAGTAGCGGCCGTTGTTGTCCATCGGCACATCGTTGTAGCGGTAGCGTGTGATGCGGCGGAACTTGGCGTCTTTATAGAACGAATAACCGCCTGCGGTGTTGGAGATCAGCGAGAAGAAGTCTTCGTTGCCCAGATAGTTGATCCAGGGCCACGGTGTTTGTGGGTCGGTAATGACATATTCGCGATGCTCATCGTCGAAATGTCCATAACGTTTGTTGTCCATATCTGGGCACAGTAACAATAGTCCGTGGATTAAATCTATAGTTCTTAGTTGATTTTCTTG
>URCI01000012.1 GCA_900546345.1 uncultured Prevotella sp.
CTTTTTAAGACATAAAGACATATTTTTTTTAAAGACATAAAGACATAAAGGACATATATTTTTTTTATGACATAAAGACATAAAGGCATATTTTTTTTAAAGACATAAAGACATAAGGGACATATATTTTTTTAAAGACATAAAGACATAAAGGACATATATTTCTTTTTAAGACATAAAGACATATTTTTTTTAAAGACATAAAGACATAAAGGACATGTATTTCTTTTAAAGACATATAGACATAAAAGACATGTTTTCCTTTTTAATGATGATAGACTTTGGACAATGTCAATGAGACCCTTGCTCTCTCAGAAATTGGAAGCCTCACTACCTTGCCCTCTTCAAAGGCGCGGGGAGATTATGTTTCAGGGATGCGAGGGCGGGCACAAGACCCGCCCCTACGCTGTCTCCCATGTGGTGTTGCTGGTTTCGCCGTAGGGGCGGGTCTCTGTGCCCGCCCTAACATAGCCGCGTCACCTTTTATCGCCCTCACCACCGAATGGCATATCGGAGGATGTTTCCAGCCCCAGCGGGGCACACGCATGGGTAACTCATTTTGAAAATAACCAATGGATGTCACAGACAGTTCCTGCACTCACCCTATCGCGATCTTCAGTGCAGTCTTGTGCACTGTGGGAATTTCGTGATAGTATTTTTTGCGGAGGTCGGCAAGCTTGCCGTATTTGGCAGGGTCGTCGCTCTCGTCCTTGAGCGCCGTGCCACTGACGCGTCGGTCAAAGGCGTTGCTGATGAGCCACGTGAGTTTGAAAGCAGCCGCATCATAGTTAAGTCCTTCCGGCCGGATGTTGGAGATGCAGTTGCGCTCGCTCTCCATCCTTCCGAAATAAGGCTTGTAGGTCATATACACGCTCAAGCTGTCGGGTGAAGACAACCCCGGCCGTTCACCGATGAGAATGGCGACAAGCTTGGCGTGCATGAGTTCTGCTATGTCATCAGCGAGTGCCACACGGCTCTGGTGTGCCAGGACGACAGGGCCCACTGACAAGTGGAGGTCGTGGAGGTAAGGCTGTAGATGTTTCACAAGCGGTACGGCCTGCTTGTGCACGGCCTTGGATGACAGTCCGTCGGCGATGACGAGCAGCACGTCACAGCCTGGGTAGTGCATGGCTTTGAGACGTGCCCGGCTCTCGTCCGAGAGACGTCGCCCGAGGTCCGGCCGTGTGATGAAGGTCTCGCGGTTGCCCGCCTTGCTGTCTACCTCGAAGGAGGTGAGGCCGAGGCGTTGCAGGTCCTCAGCGACACGTCGGGCGTTGAATGGCATCTTGATCGAGTCACGTGCCCTTGCATGAGCCAGTCTGAACTTGAGATAATCATCGGTGAGCACACTGCTGCCCGTCCGACCGAGTGCGATGCGCGCGTCGGTGAACTGCCGCAGCCATGCCCAGCAGTCGTTCTCCTCCAGGTGTTGTGTTCTGATACTGATCTCTGTTTCCATGATGCGTGATGATTTATGCTCCGGCAAGACACGGCTGGTTGTAACTAGCCGAACAGAACTGACGCACTCAATGAGCGCCTCAGCTTTGTAATCAAGGGGAACAAACTATATTGACGATAACCAACCGAAGGCTAACTATGCTTTACAACTTTCTGACGATAACTAGAGGCTAACTATGCTTTACGGCTTTCTGACGATAAATTGAACCTACGGGAGATGAAGTCGTCACTTGAAGGTAATCACTCCCCTCTCCCCTTGGAGAGGGGTTGGGGGTGAGGCGTCTATTGGAGAGGGGTTGGGGGGGGCTTCTATTTAGCTCACCAACTTCATAAGAGCGTGTGTTGGCGAAGCCTGTAGGATGCGGCCATCGCGGTTGAAGAGCTTCATGTCCTCCAGCCACTTCTCGAACTCTGGTGCCGGTTTCTTGCCGAGCATCTTGCGGGTGGCGATGATGTCGTGGAAGCTCGTGCTCTGATAGCCCAGCATGATGTCGTCGGCGCCGGGTATGCCCATGACATAGTTCACTCCCGCCACGCCGAGCAGCAAGAGCAGGTTGTCCATGTCGTCCTGGTCGGCTTCGGCATGATTGGTATAGCAGATGTCGCAGCCCATCGGCACCCCCATGAGTTTGCCACAGAAATGATCTTCGAGTCCGGCACGCGTGATCTGCTTGCCGTCGTAGAGATATTCCGGTCCGATGAAGCCCACCACCGTGTTGACAAGCAACGGATGATAGCGGCGGGCCACCGCATAGCAGCGCGCCTCACACGTCTGTTCGTCCACCCCGAAGTTCGCATCGGAGGAGAGTGCCGAGCCCTGGCCTGTCTCGAAATACATGCAGTTGTCGCCTAAGGTGCCCCTGTGGAGGCTCTTCACCGCCTCGTAGCCCTCGTCGAGCAGCTGTAGGTTGATTCCGAATCCCGCATTGGCTTTCTCCGTTCCTGCGATGCTCTGGAAGAGCAGGTCGAGTGGTGCGCCGCGGTTGATCATCTCGATGCCCGTGGTGATATGACTGAGCACACAGCTCTGTGTCGGTATGTCATAGCCCGAGATGATACCGTCGAGCATCTTCTCCATGTCGATGAGCAGGGGCAGAGAATCACTTGCCGGGTTGATGCCGATGACCGCGTCGCCACAGCCGTACATCAGTCCGTCGATGATGCTCGCGGCGATGCCTTTGAGGTCGTCGGTAGGACTGTTGGGTTGCAGCCGTGAGGCCATGCGTCCCTGCAAGCCGAGAGAGTTGCGGAACGCCGTCTCGACGTGGCATTTCTGTGCGGCGAGGACGAGGTCCTGGTTGCGCATGAGCTTCGACACTGCGGCCGCCATCTCCGGCGTGATGCCCGGTGCCGCCGCCGTGAGCATCTCGGTGGTCGTGTGATCATTGAGAATCCAGTTGCGGAACTCCCCGACGGTGAGGCTGCTGATCGGCTGGAAGGCGCGCGCATCATGCGTGTCGATGATCAGCCGTGTTACCTCGTCCTTGTCGTAGTCGATGAGCGGCTCCTCAAGGAAGCGGCGCAGGGGCACATCGGCCAGACACATCTGTGCCGCCACATGTTCCTCCATCGTCTTGGCAGCGATGCCAGCGAGCTGGTCGCCCGACCGGAGCGGAGTGGCCTTGGCCATGAGCGCCTTCAGGTCAGGAAACGCATAGGAGGTCTGTTCTATCGTGATTCGGTACATAGGCTGCAAAATGGTTTAGAAGAAGATCGGGATGAGATAGATCGCCAGGGCCACGATGGTGACGGCTGCCGTGCCCCATGCCCCATGCCCAGATCTTATACTCTTTGTCGATATGCCGCTTCTCCTTGACGGTGGGCTCGTCGATCTCGCCGATCTCCTCCTCCAGCGACGGCATCACGTCTTTGTGGCCACGGGTGTAGAGCGAGAAGTAGAGCAAGGAAGCCACGCCGATGATGGCGGCGGTGATCAGTGCCATGCGGTCAGCGAAGCAGAGCATGAAGGCATAGACGACGATCGTGAACCAACTGCCGAAGACACCCATCGGTGCTTTGTAGGGTCGCTTGAGGTCGGGGTATTTCTTCTTCAGTCCGATGTAGGCCAGGCAACCAATCATGTAGCAGACAGCCAGTGAGATGAGCGACACCGAGGCGATATAAGTGATGGAGTTGGTGGCGATGAGGATGAAGTTGATGATGCCCACGAGGATGATGGCGTTGTTGGGCGTGTTGAAGCGCGGGCTGATCTTTCCGAGGAACTTCGGCAGGCTGTGGTCCTCGGCCATCGTGTAGATGTAGCGTGCAGGAGCGGCAATGCCCGGGTTGATGGTGCTCAGGTCTCCACCAAAGGTGATGGCGATGCAGAGCAGAATGATCGGAGCGCCGACGAGACCGGCCGCTTTCAGACCCTCGGCATAGGGCGCGTCAGAGGCGGCGATCATCCCATAGAAATCAGGACTGACGAGGGCCACGAGGAACCACTGGAACAGCGCGTTGACGGCAAACACCAGGAACACGCTGAGCTTCAGCGCGCGCGGCAAGGTATACTGCGGGAATTTGGTCTCGCCGCCTACGGAGCAGCAGGTCTCGAAACCCGTGTAGCACCACCATACCAGGCCAAAGATATACATCATCTCGTTGAACGGCGGCATCTTGTCCATGGTGAAGCCACCGGAATAAGCGAGGTGGACATGAGGGATCATATAACAGAACCACAGGATCGTCATGCCCCAGAAGAAAAAGATGAAACCGTTTTGTACCTTTCCACTCTGCTTGATGCCCAGGCAGTTGACCACGAGGAAGATGGCTACCAGACTGCACGCGATCACGCGGTCGTCGATCATGGAGATGTCTACGCCCAAGGCGCTCATCAAGATCTTGAAGTAGTTGGAGAAGGCCAGCGTCTCACCGGCGCCGATGCCGACGACCGAGATGATATACTGCCAACCGGCGATGATGGCCCATACCTTGTTGAGTCCACGCTTGGCGTAGTTGTAGGTGCCACCGGCTTCAGGGAGCACAGCGGCCATCTCGCCATAGATCATACACGGCCAAATGCTCACGAGCAGGGAGAGGAAGGTGAAGACGATGATCCACGGGCCCACAAGTCCCACCTGTGCGCTGCCGCAGGTGAAGATGCCCACACCCACAACGGTGCCGATGGTCATGCCAATCGATTCCTTCAATCCCAGGACTCTGACCAGTCCCGGTGCTTTTGCCTTTGCTTGTGTCGCGGCCGCTGTAGCTATAGTAGCGGCAACCGCAGTGGAAGATGACGGTTTCATAAGCAATAAGTCTTAATTAATCTCTTATATGTTATCACTGATTTATAATTATGGTGCAAAAGTAATCAAAATGGAAGAAATAAACAATGATAGGCAACATAAAGTTATGCTTTTGCTAATTCTAATTACACGATGTGTTTAAAATAAATATTTAAATGATATATTGTAATGAGGATCGTGCATATTTGTTACATCTTGAAAGATGATTGATATAAATCAATGACATAAAGAAAAAGGATAGGAAGCAATCAACTGCTTTCTGTCCGCCCTTGCATCCTATTTCTCACGCATGGTATTTTATGGCGCAGTGGTCAATGTTCGTGTTTGACCTCATTGTCATTCATGCGCACATCGTGCTCGTGTGACCTTTCGGGTCACCTCGGCAGAGGATAGAGCTGGATCTCTTAGCGTCCCCCGCGCCTTTGCGAGAGACTCATATCCCCATGTGCGCCCTTTAGCCTTCCCTTTTAAGAGTGAGAAGAAAAAAAAGAAAATTGTCATGGGCTCACTTCATTGGTTTTTTGTTTTGCCCATGACGAAAATCGCTACCGCGCAAAATTGCACCTGCGGTGCATAAAATATGCGGCCGATAACTACACATCAAGATTTCTCAACCACTTTTGAGACATCCCAAGGCGGTGCCGGGATTTTATGCGCCGCAGGCGCTATTTTATGCGTCAAAGACGCAATTTTATGCCCCAGCAATTTTCGTCTATTTTCTTTAAAATAAAAAAATATAGTTAGCCACGCAGTGGCAAAGTCAGGGGTTAGGGCGGGCACAAGGCCCGCCCCTACGCTGGCTCCCATGTGGTGTTGCGGGTATCGCTGTTAGGGCGGGCACAAGACCCGCCCCTACGCTGGCTCCCATGTGGCATTGCTGGTATCGCTGTTAGGGCGGGCACAAGACCCGCCCCTACGCTGCCCTCATGTGGGCTCATTGGTTTCGCCGTAGGGGCGGGTCTTGTACCCGCCCTAACTTTTGAGACATCCCAAGGCGGTGCCGGGATTTTATGCGTCGAAGACGCAATTTTATGCCCTAGCAATTTTCCTCTATTTTATTTCTTCCGGATGTCACTAGGGGTGAATAAACAAAAAATGCCATCCCTTTCTCACGAAAGAGATGGCCTGGATAGTTGAATAAAAAAGCTTTTGTAACTAACGAACGATATATATTTCTTTTCGATTGCAAAGATAGACGTTTTATTTGATATAAGCAAATCTTTCACTGTGAAAATACACTAAAAATCAGCAAATAAGCCATTTTCATCAGTAAACAGAAACCTATACCTCAGGAGAGAAATACAAATTTTCAATAATAGGAACAGAAGCGTTTCATTTTGACTGCCTCGAAAAGAGGAAAGAGATAATAGTTGTTATTTAATTTTGTATTTCCCTCAGATTGCACTATCTTTGCAATGTCATATATATCATAATGTATATACCCGAAGCATATGAAATACATCTTAGTGACGGGTGGCTCCCGTGGTATCGGCCGCGCCGTTTGCTTACGTTTGGCACAGATGGGAATGCCCATCATCATCAACTATCGCAGCAACGAGGCCGCAGCAAAGGAGACCCAACAACAGGTGGAGGCGCTGGGTGTGAAAACCGAGCTGATGCCTTTTGACGTCTGCGACGAACAACAAGTCGACAAGGCGCTGGACGACTGGGAAGATGCGCATCCCGACGACTACATCTCGATTCTGGTCAACAACGCAGGCATCCGCCGCGACGGCGTGATGTTTATGATGAGCGATGACGACTGGCACGATGTGCTGCGCACCACGCTCGATGGCTTCTTCTACCTCACGCGCCGCATCCTCAAGCATGTCATGCCGCGTCACCACGAAGGCCGCATCATCAACCTTGCCTCGCTCTCAGGTGTCAAAGGACTGCCGGGACAGGCCAACTACAGTGCCGCGAAGGCCGGACTCATCGGTGCCACGAAGGCGCTCGCACTGGAGACCGCCTCGCGCGACGTCACCGTCAACGCCGTGGCTCCTGGCTTTGTCGAGACCGACATGACGAAGGATCTCGACGAGGAAGCGCTGAAGAAGATGATACCGATGAAGCGCTTTGCCAAGCCGGAAGAGATCGCGGAGGTTGTTGCTTTCCTGGCCTCGCCGGGCGCAGCCTATATCACGGGCGAGGTTATCAATGTCAATGGTGGACTGTATACTTAAAAGAGATAAGACGATGAAGAAATTATTAATGGTCATGCAGCTGTTGCTCCTATGCTGCACGATGGCTTTCGCGTCTCCCACGACGGGACTCAGCGTACTGAAAGGGCAGCATCGTATCCTATGGAAAGTGGACTGGTCGCAGCTGAAGATAGAAGGCATGAACCGAACGGACTGGCTGAAATACCGGCAGGCCGAGCAACCGGAGTATGACGCCACGTATGAGTTGGAATATCAGCTCAAGCCACGTATTGTCGACATGGTGACAGGGGCAAACTCCAAACTCACGGGCAAGCAGATGGTCTTGTGCACAGACAGTGACTGCACCTACACGCTGGTGCTGCAACCGGTGAGCCTGAGCAAGAAAGGCAACTGCACCGTGAAATGCTATGTCAAGCAGACGATGAGTGGGCGCACGGTCTATGAGTTTTTTGTACTGGGCCGTGGCGGTGTCTTCGGCTCGATGAGCAACCTATGGGGCGACGGTTTTCAAAATGCCGGCAAGCGCCTGGGCAAGATGATTATCAACGGCGTGAAGGAGTAAATCGTAATTTGGTTGCACAGACGATGATTTACTGTGTTTACTTTTTCTGATATTCCATCTTTTTTTGTAACTTTGCAGCGCAAAAGGTTCATGCGAGAGCGTGATGAAAAGGGAACCGGGTGAGAATCCCGGACAGTCCCGCTGCTGTGTGCAGTCTTTTATGGAGCGAACAAACGTGTCACTGACAGTTTTTGGGAAGACCGTTCGCCATCCGACTGCAAGCCAGAAGACCTGCCTTTGCCAAGGAGATTTCTTTGACTGTCCGAGGAGATGGTCACGGAAGACAGAGATATGATGATCAAGGAAAGCGTATTGTGCATACTGTTCACCTTTGCTGGCTTGCCGGTGAGGGCCCAGCAGGTGTCTGTGGACACGACCCGCCATCTCCGCGAGGTGACGGTGGAGGCACAGCGCATCCCTAACAACGCTCAAGCATCAACACCCACACAGACGTTGACAGCCGCAGATCTGTCGCAGTTGCCCTCCCTCGATGTGGGAGAGGCACTGAAGCATCTTGCTGGTTTGCAGGTGCGCGACTATGGCGGTATCGGCGGCATGAAGACGGTGGATGTGCGTGGACTCGGCTCGCAGCACACCGGTGTCGTCTATGACGGTGTGCAGGACGGCGACTGTCAGACCGGTCAGGTGGACCTGGGCCGCTATTCCTTAGGCAATGTGTCGTTTCTCTCCGTCACCATGGGACAGGATGATGACATCTTTCAGAGTGCGAAGACACTGTCGTCGGCCGCTGTCGTACATATCCAGACTTCAGCCTTCGACGTGCCGCGACGCTTGGAAGGACTGCTGCGCACAGGCTCTTATGGCTTGGCCGAGGGCGAGCTGCTGCTCTCGCAGACATGGCAGCGCCTGCATGTCTCACTCTTTGCCGACGGGCAGCGTGCCGACGGCATCTATCGCTTCCACATGAAAAACGGTGTGCAGCGCATTGACGAGCGGCGGCGTAACAGCGACGTCAACCTCTGGCGGGGTGAGCTGAATATCGGCTATGACCTCACGCCACGGCAACAACTCAGGCTGAAGACCTATGTCTATGAGTCGTGGCGAGGACTGCCCGGAGCTGTCATCTATGACAATCCGCTGGCGCAGGAACGGCTGACAGACAAAAACACCTTCACGCAGCTGAGCTATCTCAACCGCGTCTCGGAGAATTTCAAGGTGAAAGGTGCGCTGAAATGGAACTACTCCTGGGTGCGCGACCACGACGTGCAGGCACAGCGGCCCGTGGTGAACACCTACCGACAAAACGAGGTCTATGCCTCGGTAGCGGCATGGATGAGGATCACCGGCCCACTGACGGCTGCTCTCGCCACCGACATGCAGTACAATCACCTCAACATGACTGTGCCCAACTGTCAGTTTCCGACACGGTGGTCGAACTGGAACTCGCTGGTGCTCCGCTACCAACTGCCATGGCTGACCGCCGTGGCCTCGCTGCTCTCGACCAATATCTGGGAACATGTGAAGGTCGGTACGGCCTCGCCCAATCTACACCGGCTGTCACCCGCCTTCTGTCTCTCGGTGCGTCCCTGGCGCCATTGGCTGCTGCGCATGGGCTATAAGAGCATCTTCCGCACACCGACACTCAACGATCTCTATTACACCGGCGTGGGGCGGCGGAGTCTGCAACCAGAGAAGAGCCGGCAATGGAACCTTGGCGTGACCTGGCAGCACCAAAGCGAGCGGCAGCGTGTGGCGTTGACCCTTGATGGCTACTACGGTCATGTGACGGATAAGATCGTCGCCGTGCCCAGGATGTTTCTGTGGCAGATGATGAACGTGGGGAAGGTGCGGCAGCTGGGTCTCGATGCCACGGCACGTCTTGAGCAGTCCTTGGGACGGCAATGGTCCGTGAACGCAATGATCAGCTATAGTCTGATGAGTGCCACAGACCGCACGCAGTCCACCGATGTTTACTATGGCGACCAAATCGCCTACACGCCCCAGCACTCTGGCAGCGGCAATCTCACGCTGCGCACGCCGTGGCTCACTGTCGGCTACAGTCTGCTGGCCGTCAGCCACCGTTACTTCCTTGGGTATAACATCCCGGCCAACCGCATTGGCGGCTATGCCGATCACAGCCTCTCGCTCTCGCGCGACTTTCTGCTGGGCCGTCATCAGCTCAGGACGAAGATGACGGTTCAGAATCTCGGGGGACGCAATTATGAGGTGGTGCGCTATTATCCCATGGCGGGGCGGAACTGGAAGCTCAGTGCGGAATGGACATTATAGCCCCCACGCTCGTTCTCCATTGCAGGGGGACGAAACATAGGAGTCTTTCTGATGGAATATTTTTTTTTATAATTAATAACGATAGAATGAGAAAACACTTGTATTCACTTTTGCTGCTCTTCTCGGCAGCATTGATGTTCACAGCATGTAGTGACGATGACAACAACAACGAGATTATTGACCCATCGACTTATGCACATCTGATCTTCACCGCCGGTGCCGGTAACTATAATCAGAACAACGGTACGGTAGGAACTATCGACGCCGACGCGTCGGGAAAGTTTACTTATAGCGATATCTACACAGCCGCCAACGGCAAAGGCATCGGCGACGCACAGGACGTGCTACCGCTCTATAAGCAGATTTATGTCGCCAGTACGACATCTTCCAAGATCGAAATCCTCAGCGAGACGGGCAAGGTCGAGAAGACGATCAACCGTCCCGGAGTACAGTTCCGTTACCTGGCTACTGACTATGACCATGTCTATGTCTCTGCCTACAACGGCTACATCTATAAGCTCACCAATGGCAGTATCACTGACAGCGTGAAGGTCGGTGGCTATCCCGAGGCGATGTCAGTGGCTAACGGTAAGCTCTATGTCAACATGTCGGACTATACCTTCAACAATTCGGGTAAAAGCATTTCGGTTGTCGACTTGAAGAGCTTCACCAAGACCAAGGAGATCAGCTGCGAGCCCAACCCCTACAACCAGAGCGTCGCCGTAGGCAATAAGGTCTATTTCGTCAGTGTCTATCACTCCGATCAGGATGGAGCCCTGCAGTGCATCGACGCCACCACCGACAAAATCACCAACACGGGTGTGAAGGCTTCCGCCATCTCCTATGACAAGCAGGGCAACAGTCTCGTGTGTCTGCTCACTGGCTATGATGCCAATTGGAGGCTGTCGGTGAAGAGCTTTTTCCGCTACAGCCTTAACGACGGTAAGACCACCGAGCTCGACCACTCGAAGTTCACTTCGCCGCAGCAGGTCAACGTCGATCCGCTTACCGGCCGTATCTTTGTCATCGACAATCCGAGCTACTCGGCTCCGAGTGTGCTCTATATCTACGACAAGAGCGGCAACTATGAGCAGGGTGGCATACAGTTGGGCTACTCCGTGCAGAATATCCGCTTCTACGCCGAGGCATATAAGTAAAGTTCCCACGCATTGCACGTTGTCTCTCTCATGGTGAAGGAAACGTTACTTTCAAGGAGATGAGGCTTTAGAATGATCAAAAAATCCCCTCCTGCTCAGAAGAGCGGGAGGGGATTTTTTTGATGGAACGGTGATCGGGTCGCTATTCTCTTACCGGCGCCGACATCCATACAGTCATCACCATGCTCAATCAGATGGAAAAGGTCAAGGTGAGACTCGAAGAAAGGACTGGGTCTCTTCGCTTATGGGCTGTTCACCCACCGTGGCGTGGATGACCGCATTGTACCCTTATCGCCGTCCGGGAGTTGACTATGACTTTGACCGCTGGAACTCACGTGGCGACATACCGTACATGTTCTTAAACATCGTCGAGAAGCTGGCGGAGTTGGAGAATCCGCAGGCATACATCACTTCGGTGATGCTCTGTTTTGGATCCTCGAGCAGACGGGCGGCTTGCTTCAATCGCAGGTTCTTGATGAAGTTGTGGGGTGTCTGATTGGTGAGCTCCTTCATCTTTCTGTAGAGGTGCACACGGCTGATACCCACCCGGTCGGCAATGTCGTCAACCCCCAGATCCGAGTCACTGAGGTTTTCATTGATCACATCCATGACCCGTTGCAGGAACTTGTCATCAGGATTCTGCACGTCGACCTTCTCCACCTTATCGGCCTGATCCTCCTGACCCGTAAACTTATTCTTCAGCGTACGGCGCACGGCGAGCAAGTTAGCGATCGTGCGTCGCAGGATATCCATGTTGAACGGCTTGACCACATAGGCGTCGGCACCGGTCTCCAAGCCTTCCATGCGATCCTCGTCACGGCTCTTGGCAGTGAGGAGGATGACGGGCAGGTGATTGGTGTTGATGTTCGACTTGAGTTTCGTGCACAACGTGATACCGTCCATCTCCGGCATCATCACGTCGCTGATCACCAGGTTGGGCATATCCTTCAGGATGGCAGTAAGCGCCACCTTGCCGTTGGGATAGGATCGGACATTGTATTCATTGCTCAGTTCTGTTTGCAGATAATGTGCGATCTCGTCATCGTCCTCGACGACGGCAATGGTCTGCTTGCTGCTGTCGTCGTGTGACTGGTCGTTGCTGTCCAAGGGGCCGACTTCCATTTCCTTGAGTTCCTGTGCCAGTTCTTTTTCAGTCTCGTTGTCAGTGGGCTGCTCTGTGCTCATGCTGCCATCCTCGGTTAGCATCTCCTCGGGTTTGAGGTGCTGATTGCCCAGGGGCAGCGTGACGACGAAGCAAGCCCCGGGACCGTCGGCATTGTTGTGGGCTGTGATCGTGCCGTAATGGAGCTCCACGAGGGAACGTGTGAGGTCGAGGCCGATACCCGTGCCCGTGTTGCGCTCGCCCATGGTGGTGGGGCTCTGATAGAAACGCTGGAAGATCGTCTCAAGCTTGTCTGCCGGTATGCCGCAGCCCGTGTCGCGCACGCTTATGACGGCATCGGTGTCGGTATGTGTCAGGCTGATGGTGACCTCTCCGCCCGTCGGTGTGAACTTAAAGGCATTGGAGAGCAGATTCATGATGACCTTGTCGAAATTGTCACGGTCCACCCATACCGGCAACGTATCACTGTCGTGATGGAAGTCGAAAAGGATCTTCTTGATATTGGCCTGTTGTTGGAAGAGCTGCACCTCGTCGTCGATAAACCCGACCATTTCTGTCTTTTTCATGCGCATAACCATTTTGCCTTTGTCGATCTTGCGCAGGTCCATCATCTGGTTGACAAGATGGAGGATGCGTTCTGCATTGCGCCGCATGAGGGCATAGGTGTTTTGTCGCTGCGGGTCGCGGTCGGTCTTGATGAGCGAGAGCAGTGGTGTGAGGATCAGGGTGAGCGGCGTGCGGATGTCGTGACTGATGTTGACAAAGAAACGCAACTTGGCCTCACCCATCTCCTCGGCATGGATATGCTCTTGCAGTGTCAGCCTTTCCTGTTCCTTGCGCTTGCGGTGGGCGAGATAAGCCCAGCCGGCCCAGACGAGCAGCACAAGATAGAGCAGTTTGGCTGGCCACGAAGCGTACCATGCCGGACGGATTTTGACTGAAAACTCATACTCGTCGGACTGCTGTCCGTTGTAGAGTGCTTTCACGCGGAAATGGTAGTTGCCGGCAGGCAGATGGGCGAAGGACAGCACGTTCTGTCCTTGAGCCAGTGTCTTCCAGCCCTCGTCGTTGATGCTGTAGGCATAGGACACCTGCTCCACATTGTTATAGGTAAGCGTTGTCAGCTCGAGCGAAAAGCTGTTGTCGACTTGTGCCAGAGCGAACTCATGGGATTCCGAACAAGGCTTCTCGGTGATCGTAAACCATCCCGACTTGTTTCCGGCGATTACCGGCGTGCTGCCGATGAAGAACCGCGAGATGTGGACCGATGCCTTCCACGGTGTGTGTCCGATGCGTGTAGGGTCGAAGACGTTGATGCCGCCGGGACCGCCGATGAGCATACGTCGGCCGTCGGGTGATAGAGAAACGGCTCCGTCGCTGAACTCGTTGCTTTGCAGTCCGTTGCCCGCAAAGAAGCTCTGCGTCTTGCCCGTGCGCATGTCCATGCAGCAAAGGCCATGGAAGGTGCCGAGCCAGAGGCGTCCTTGGTGATCCTCCTGCATGAAGGCGACGCAATTGTCGGGCAATCCCTGATGAACCGTATAGACGAGCGGTTTTCGCCAGTGACGTTTGTCGTGGCAGTAGAGCACGTCGTTGCTGCCTACCCACACACGGTCACGGCTGTCGACATAAAGACTGTGGGCAAACGATTCTTGGTCTATGCAGTTGACACCAAACGCACTGACCCAGCTGTCGCGCTTGATATCGAGACAGGCAATGCCCACTGATGTGCCCACGAAGAGCCGGTTGCCATCGCGCGAGAAGGCCAGTTTGAAAAGGAAGTTATTGGGCAGACTGTTGATCTTCGGGTTGTTGTCAGCTTTTGCCTTCATGGCATAAGTGCGTCGCGAGCCGTCAGGCCGCAGCATGATCAGGCCGTTGCCGAGCGTAGCCAGCCATATGTTGCCATGGGCATCGCACTTGATGTCAAAGACGCTCACACCCTGTCCGACGTCCACCGGATGGTAGGTGCTCCCCTGGAGATAGCCGCAGCCTTGCAGATAGGTGCCGATCCACAGCCGGTGCTGCCGATCCATACACAGCGCCTCGATGGTTTGCGGATAGGTATAATGCTTGAGCTGCTTGCCTTCGGCGCTGAGCAGATAGAGCCCATCGCGGTCCGTGCCCACCCACATCGTGCCACCCTCGCCGAAGAGCACACGTGTGACGCAGTTGCCGCCAATGGTGTTGGCGTTGCCGGAGCGATAGCCGATATATCCAAAGTCAAAGGAGAGTGCAGGCTGCATGAAGAGTCCTTTCTGCAACATCGTCATCCAGAGATTGCCCTGGCGGTCCTGGATGATGGAGTTGACCTTGCTTGTGGTCAGGTCGATCAGGTTGGTGTAGAAGGGATTGGCGGTCACGAGGCCTGTCGCAGGCTGATAGGCGTAGAGACCGCGACCGTCACTACCGACAAAGACTTTGCCCGATGGAGCGACAAAAACACACGACACGGCGAGCTTGCCCAGAGCACTCACGGGTTCAAAGGGCGCTGTGCCGCCACGTGAGAAGTAGACTCCGTCACCGGTTGTACCCACGTAGACACTGCCTTGTGCGTCAGAGGCGATGCATGTCACAGACTGCGCATTTCCGCCCGCAAGGCGTTGTGACAGTCTTCCCTGATGGTCCATGCACAGCAGCCGTCCGTCCTCGGTGTTGATCCACAGTCGTCCGAAGCGGTCCTCGGCGAGCCGGCGGATATATTTCAGCTTGTTGACAGCCCCCCTTACAGGCAGGCATGCATAGTCCTTGTTATTGTCAGATGGTTGCAGAATGCCGAATCCCGAGGTAGCCACCAGCACCTGGCCACTGCGCCGCACCAAAATGTCATTGACATAGGTCTTCACGACGCGGTGCTGGTCGTCATAGATCTTATAGGCATGATAGCGTCGGCCGTCAAAGCTCAGCAGTCCCTTGTTGGTACCCAGCAGAATGTTGCCCTGATGATCCTGCTCCACCTTATTTATATAATTACAGTCAAAGCCGAGCGATCCGGCGTTGTCGCGGTTGACAACGTCGAAGTGATAGCCATCGAAAATGTTCAGACCGTTGCGCGTGGCTACCCAGATGAAGCCACGACTGTCTTGAAAGACTTGATTGGCAAAACTGCTCGACAAGCCGTTCTCGGTGTTGTAGAGTTTTCCGGTCTGCGCCCACGAGGTGAGAGAAGCCAGTAATAGGAAAAGGAAGACGATGGTGTGTTTAAGGTTCTGCATGATGATTTTAATCTTTTTGTATCGCTCTGATAGGGAAGACCCTCCTTTGTAGATCAGAGGACTCACCCCTGCAAAGATAGTAAAAAATCGTGAACAAGCCTTGGTTTTCCCACAAAAAAGGCGCAAGAGACTTTTTATAAAGTATTTGTTACACTGTGCAACAAAAATCTAAACTCCTTGAAACTTAAAGCAAAGTAGTATTTCATGGAATCCCTTAATTTTGCAACAGAAATCAAATCTCCCAAAATATGAAAACGACAAGAACTGCTTTAACTACTCTTTTACTCATGACAGCGCTCGGCACCAATGCCCAGCAACTGACTCTGCATCTCAATGAGGCTCAGAAGGCGGTAAGTCCCACCTTATATGGTATGATGACCGAGGAGATCAACTTCTCCTATGAGGGTGGCCTTTATGCCCAGTTGCTGCGGGACCCTTCGTTTCGCGAGGATGCCAACGGCAAGCGTCCTAATCCTTGGACACCGTGGCACTCGGGTGGTCTGAAGTACTGGCTGGCTACCGACACGCTGGCTTCCAAACTGACGCTGACGCAAAAGGGTGGATACAACCGCGCCAATCCCGCCGTGCTCAAATGGCAGGCTCAGGCAGGTGCCAGTATTGCCAATGGAGGATTTTGGGGCGTACCTGTGCGCGCCAAGGAGGTATATAAAGGATATGTGATCGCCAGAGCCGGAAAAGGCAGCGGCAACACGCTGACCGTGAGTCTGGTGAGCAACGACGGAAAGACGGTCTTCGCCTCCGCAAAGGTCGACGGACTTGGCGAGAACTGGCAGAAAAAGACCTTTGAACTCACGGTTCCGGAAAAGACCCAAGCCACGAAAGATGCCCGCTTCGTCGTGACCGCTGACAAGGAGGGCACCTACGAACTGAGCAAGACGGTGCTGTTCCCCGAGACATTCAACAACCGGCCCAACGGTCTGCGCAAGGATCTCATGGAGATGATGTGCCAGATGAAGCCGAAGTTCCTGCGCTTCCCCGGTGGCAACTATGTAGAGGGCAATGACTTCCGCAACCGCTTTGACTGGAAGCGCACGGTCGGTGATCCCGATGAGCGTCCCGGACACATGAGCCCGTGGGGCTATCGTTCCACTGACGGAATGGGCCTGCTGGAGTTTCTGGAGTGGGCCGAGGACTGCGGCGCCGAGCCGATCCTTGCCGTCTTCGCCGGTTACACGCTCAGTGGAGACTATCTGACGGCCGACTATGTCGATGGTTTCATCCAGGACGCACTCGACGAGATCGAGTATGTCACGGGCGGACCCGACACCAAATGGGGTGCGCAGCGCATACGCGACGGTCATCCCGAGCCTTTCCCTCTGCACTATGTCGAGATCGGCAATGAGGACTTCTTCGATGAGAGCGGTTCCTATGCCGGACGCTATAAGAAGTTCTACGAGGCCATCAAGGCCAAGTATCCCCACTTGCAGCTGATCTCTACCGCAGATCAGAAGATGGTGGAGCGCTGGGCACAGGAGACAGGCGTGACCGGACTGAAATTTGATGTCATTGACGAGCATTACTATCGCAGCACCGGCGGCATGTATGAGGCTGCCAGCCAATACGACAAATACGACCGCCGCGGCCCGAAGATCTTCTGCGGTGAGTGGGCTTCGCGCGAAGGAAAGCCGACAACCAACATGAACGCGGCGCTCGGCGACGCTGCCTGGATGACGGGTATGGAGCGCAACGCCGATCTGCTCATCGGACACTGCTACGCACCGCTCTTTGTCAACGTCAACAAGGGTGGCATGCAATGGGAGAGTGATCTCATCGGCTATGATGCGCTCAACGCTTACGGATCTCCTTCCTACTACGCCCAGTGCATGTTTGCCCAGAATGTCGGCAACCGCATCGTGCCGATGACCGACAAGGACATGCCCACCATGCAGTATGAGGGCAAGCAACTGCCGCAGCTCTATTACTCGGCAACCACCGACACCCAGTCGGGCCGCACCTATCTCAAGGTTGTCAACGGCGGTAAGACACCACAGACGCTGACCGTCACGGTCGCTGGCGGAAAGGTCGCCGGCAAGGGCACGCTGACCACCCTCAAGGCTGCTAAGCCCGAGGACACCAACACGCTCGACCGTCCCAAGCACATCGTGCCGGTGACAAAGAAGCAGAAGACGGGCAAGACCTTCAAAGTGGTGCTCGCTCCGCTGTCGGTCAACGTGATCAAGATGTAAGAAATGGTTTCATAGATTAATTGCTATAAGTTTAGGTTTTAAAAGTGTAAAGTTAGGTTACAAGATGTTATGTAGGTTCGCTGTCTTTACTGATAGTAAGTAAGACAGATGATTTTAATGATTCCTAAGGCTCTCCGTAGTGATTACGGGGAGCCTTCATTGATTAATAAGAATATGGCTTCGACCCCGTGAGAACGTCTGCACAGCTGATATTCTCCGTGGGGTTATGGTAAGAGGAGACAGAAATTCTCTGTATGTCCGAAGCATAAGAGTAATCCTGCATATATTCTCGATATTCGTTAATATTCTTGATGGCATCGTAGATGGCGCGTTAAAAGAAGAAAGACCATAAAACGTTGGTATCAAGCTGAAGCAAAGCAATGTCCGCTTCCGGAAGCGGACCTCCCGGCAGCTGCTCTCAGTGGTCTAACAATGTGATACCTAATCTCTAATATTTCTTATCAAGAATCACAGCAAGTGGTATACGAGGTGTCATTTAAAGCCTCTCGTTTGCGCTTTTTTATGCGTCCGTGCGCAATTTTACGCGATAGCGATTCTCGTCATGGACTATTTTCCTTTCCTGCTAACTATTGTAGCCGATTCAGAGAAGATAACAGATCGCCGCTCACAGGAAAATATCCACGGTGCCCCTTTATCTGATGATTATTTTCTTGTTACCGATAATATATATCCCTTTTGGCAGGTTGCTGATATCTGTTTCAACCTTTCGGCCATCCAGCGTATAGACACTGGGTGATGATGCGGTGGTCTTCTTGGCGATCGTCGAAATGCCCGTAGTGTATGTTTCTCCGGTGGGCACAAACTGAAAGTCGGTAGAGACGATCAAGCCGTTGACACAGTTGGTTCGCTGGTCAGCGCTCATCGGACCATTGCCAACGCCCCGTACAACAGAGAACATACCGTTGAGACCCACCTGACAACCATAGCCCTGGGTGTTGAGGATGGTGAAGGCACCCCAGGAATAACCGCGTGCGAGCGTACGTCCAGTCCCCGAATTGCTGAAATTGTAGAAGTCGCTCACCTTTGCGTCCAGGCTACCACCCTCAGGAACATAGGCGCTGAACAGTTCATTGCCCCTGTCGCTGACAAAGTGATATTTGCCGTCTTGCTGATAGCAACGCCAGCGTGCCGTCTGCTTCTGGCTCGCTGTGATATAATTCGCAAAGTCGGCATCCCTGACCAGCTTTTCGCCGGTACCGTCATCAACCATATAGAAATAGGTGTCGCGGTCGTGGGGACTCAGATAGGCCCGCACCTGATAATATCTGCCCTCCTCGGGTTTGACAATATCATCATCACCAATCTTGGTGAGTGCGGTCATCGCCGCTTTCAGTTCATCAACATCCGCAGAACGAACTTCGCTGACAATGTCGTTGCCCTCAAACACCTTGACGTATGCAGCCTTAAAAGCCTTAGCCGCAGACAACCCTCCGTCAGGATAGCCCATCTCACCCATGTTGTGGTAAAGCACTTGAGCCATGGGCGCGAGTTGCTGGGCGGCAGCGCGCACAAGAGCTTGCGCAGAGACGGTGTGGGGAAGTCTGATCAGCTGCGTATAAGTGTAGTCGGTGTTGGAACCGCCATAGCTGACCGTTGCCTTCCAACTGCGTCTGACAAGATCACCCTCATGCGTCTCAGATGTCGTGCAGGCAAAGGTCTTGGCAGGAGCACTTTTGTGGTAAGCAACAATATTAGTCGGCATAGCCGGAATGTCCTGAAGGCTCTTTGCCTCTACGAAAGGCTCAGGCAGACGGCTGCCATCAATCGTCTTGAACTGTCCGCGCTGGGTAGCGGTCTGCAACTCCCACCCTTTTGCTACGACTTCATTCTGGTAAGTATAGTCTTCCCGGGGATAGATATCGCAAGCAGCCTCACCGATCACCTCCAGTTTCAGACGGCCACCGCCCGTCTTGAAGTTAGGCCATCCCTCATAGTCCACCTTACCTATATTTATATAAGGCATCACGAACTCGCACGCGCCCGAATTGGGTACATCGTCGGCTAACACATACTTATAGCTTTTTCCGAAGTCGTCGGACAGCAGGATACGCACCTTGCTGTCCTTGCCGTAGAGCCCGGCACAGTTGTTCCACCGAATGGTATACGTCCTGCCAATGCCATAGCTTTCAAGCGACCTCGACGGCGAGACGACGCTCGTAATCTGGAACGGTTCCCCGTCAACAATGTTGAGTTTGATGCGCATGGCATCGTAACGTGAGTTGTTGCGCACAGCCGCCAAGAAAGTGTAGCTGCCTGTTTTAGACGCATCAGAGTATTGCTCAAAGTGCAAGGTGCCGTCTTTCTTCTCCGCCTCAGTAAGTGCGTCAGGCGCAATGCAGTGAGGCACAAACATCACCACGCTGTCCTCTGTCTCCTTATATGCCGGCCGTAGGGTATTCTCATACTCTGTGTCGTTTTTGGAGATGTCAAAAGTATTGGCATTATAGCGGTACCCTCCGTCGTTGCGGGTGACGGTGGGCAGAAAGAACTGGAAGTTGCTGCCTTTGGTGATGGTGTATTCCGTCTTGATGCGCTGCCTGTCCAGCAGGGGCCTCTCGCCTTTCTCCTCCTCTGCAAACGGCGTAACGGTATTATTGCCCTCGATGACGGTGGTCAGACGCGTGCGTTCTTTGTCTTCATAATAATTCATATTGGCCAGCGTTGCCCGCATCTGGTAGATGCTGGGCAAGGAAAAGAAGTCGCGGGGCGAGCCGTAGCTCATGATGCTACGCCCCGAGCCTGGCTCCGTGCAGATGGAAATGCTATTGGTGGAATGGGTATGCTCAGCACCAAAGCAGTGGCCTATCTCGTGGGCTATGGTGGTCGTATTGCGCACAGCCCAAGCACTACCCTTTTGATTCTCGTTGATGGCACCGCCAAGTTGCGCCACGCCGTTGCGCCCGTTTCCGGGCGAGCCGATGAGGATACCAAGGTCGTACAGGTTGGTATTGCCGAGCACCTGATCGATGATTTCCTTGCTCTTGAACAGCCGCGTCTGGTCGTTGGGATAGGCATCAAGGTTCAGACCATGGTCAGTAAGACCGAAAAGGATGAGGTTGTCGTTGCGAACAATCTCAAATTTGACACCTACCGCATCGTTGTAGACACTGTTCAAGTCTTTCTCTAACTGCTCCCACCATTTATGCACTTCCGCGATCACCTCCGCTTTGCTCTTGGGAGAATAAGGATTACCAAAGCCCGTCTGGACATATTCCGGCAGGATGCACGTCGCCAGTCTGAAGGTATATACTTTCCCCGTGTTGTTGATAACCGATTCCGTAGAAGGCACGGCGAACTGCGAAGGCACGCGGCGGGCATTGGCACTCCGCGACTCTTCATATCCTTGAGGAACGATGACGTCACAACTGTCATGCGACGAGACCACTGACTGACCATGCAAAGGAGAAAAAAGAAAAAGGGTAACAGAAAATATAGCCAACCGCTTAGTCAGCCGGCTTAGAGAATGCGAAGGGTGTCTTTTCATACGGTGCATCAATGTTGTGTTTATGTACTATACTCAATGATTGAGCTTGCGAATTTACAGATAAATGCCATCATTCCAAAATGAGAGAACCAACTCTTAAGGATTATTAAGGTGCAGCCTGTCCCTGGTAAGAGTTCAGCGCATAGAAGTTGGAGACTAAATATCAACCTCTGTGTCTCTGTCTGAACCCATACGTGACAGATAATTTCTGTGCAAACTAAGCCCAAAATTGCTTTTCCTATACGCAAAAAGTCCTTTTCCATGTTCGTTTTCTCGGATTTTATGCTTACCTTTGTCAGCCTAAAGTGAAAGATGATGCCGAATCATACGACCACATAACAACAATCTAACTTTCTAAGTTTCAAACAATACACCCTCATTGCATACATTTCATCCTCAGTCCCACCAACTATCTCTGGCAAGGCACGAGCTACAACACGCTATGGGCCTACACCTACAGCCGCACCGTCAACGGCTATCCCGTCATCAAAGACGAGAACGGCAACGAGATGGCTACGTTCGACGAGCAGGGCAATGTGACAAGCGTCACCACCTCATCATCGCTCAAAGGCACTGCCGCTCTGCGGAATATGGGCACGCTTACGCCCACCTACAACGGATCGCTGAACCTGCATGTGGGTTGGCGCGGACTGGAGCTCAACGCATTCTTTGTCTATGCCGGCGGCAACAAGCTGCGTCTGCCCACTGCCGACCTTGCGGCCTGGGATGTTGCTACCAATGACATCACCAACCGGTGGAGCACAACGAACAACGTGCCGCGCCTCTATCTCGACATGGACAAAACAGCGCAGGCCTACGCCGGTACGTTCTCGGAGTGGTGGCGCTAAGCGATGTGCAGGTGGCCGACGCCGACTACATCAAGTTGCGGTCCGTCAGCCTGGCCTACACGCTGCCCACACAGTGGACAAGTGCGATCCATCTGGGACAGACACGCTTCTCGTTTCAGGTCAACAATCTCTTCACCGCCTGCAAGGCCGGACACCATATCGACCCGGAAAGCTACAGCATGAACAGCGGTACGAGAGGCCTGGCTATCCCGCGCACCTTCGCCATCGGACTCTCCACGAGCTTCTGACGGCCCGCGATCATCGTTCGGTCCACACCTACACCTTATTATATATAGATCACACATCATGCACAAAGCAATATACGCATTCCTCGCCGCGGCCACCATCTCGCTGGCCTCGTGCGACAACTACATCGACATCACGCCCACGGGGGCCATCACCGTGGACTCCGCGACGCAGTATCTCGAACTCGTCGCCAACCCGGCCCGTGCCTATTATCCCTCGGCCTTTGCCATGCTCAGCGACAACTGCTGGATCAAAGAATCGAATGTCATCGGAAAGGAAAATATCAGTTGGGACGGCATCAACACCACGTTCAACGAGCAGGCCGACCGCAACGTCCTCGCCGACAACAATCTCTACGAGAACTGCTACAACTATATCCTGCGTGAGAACATCGTGCTCTCGCGCGTCGACGACAGTGCCGGTGCCGACTCGGTCAAGGCCCTGGCCAAGGCCGAGGCCAGAATCATGAGGGCCTGGGACCACTTTGTTCTCGTCAACATCTTTGCCCGCGCCTACAACCCCGCCACCGCCAAGACCGACGGCGGCGTGGCTATCATGGACAAATACGACCTGGAGGCGAAGCCTGCCAAGGCCAGCGTCGAACAGACTTATCAGTTCATCCTCAAGGACATCGCGGAAGCTCTGCCTCTGCTCAAACAGCAACCCATGGATGTCTACCACCCGAGTCTGGCTTTCGGCTACGCCCTCTCTGCCCTCGTGCATCTCTTCCATCACGACTGGCAGCAGGCGCTCGACGATGCCAATCAAAGTCTTGCCCTCAAAAGCGACCTGATCGACTACATCGACTTGCAGAAGAAGGGCGGACCCACTAAGGTGAATACCTATGCCAAAGGCGGCAATCCCGAGGTGCTCAACTATGCCTATATGGGCAGCTACTCCGACAACCCGGCATACACCTACGGCATGATCAGCCCCGAACTCGTCAAGCTCTATGGCAGCAACGATCTGCGGTTGAACTTGTTTTTCAAGACCACGGGTAACTCGGTCTACTATTTCGACAATGGCAGCGGCGCCGCACTGTGGAACACCAGCATCACCTACAGCAAGTTCTTCTATTCGTCGGTAGGTCTGCGCACGGCCGAGGTCTATCTCATCAAAGCCGAAGCCGAGACTCGTCTGGGCCAGCTCGCACAGTCCACCCAGACGCTCAACACGCTGCGTGCCAAGCGCATCGTCGGGGAGGACGCTGTGTTGCAGACGCCGGCCAACGTCAAGGAGGCTGTCCAAAACGTCATTGACGAGCGACGCCGCGAACTGCTCTTCGGCTTCCATCGCTTCTGGGACCTCAAACGGTTCAACACGGAAGAAGACTATAAGAAGACGATCACACGCACCTTCCCACTCATCGACACCACCACGGAGCACAAGACCTATACGCTCGCTCCCGACTCTAAGCTCTACGTGATTCCCTTCCCCGAAGACGCAAGAAAGAAGAATCCCAATCTGACCAACAACGAATAGCAATACGCTCTTTCCAATCAGACAAGAAATATATAGCCATCTCCATCCCAAGAGGATGGGGATGCTCTAATCCATCAACAATATGAATATCAACTTCAGACAACTGACACTCAGCACGGCCCTGGCCTTGACCTTCAGCTTGCCGGCCAGCAGCCAAAACAGCATCGGACGCTTCGATACCGACAACATCAGTGTGATGCGCAAAGACTCCACCGACCACAAAGACTCGATCGCGAAGGAAAAGTCGGCGGACAAAGCAAAGAAAGACTCCACGGCCAACAAGAAAGCCGATGCCTATGACAAGCTCATCAAGAAAGGTGGATCGGTGCATGGCGGACTGTTCACCGTGCGCCACATCGAGGACAAATGGTATTTCGAGGTGCCGCAGCGCATCACCGACCGCATGATGCTCGCCGTGACACGCTTTACCGCCGTGCCGCAGGGCTTCAAGAGTCTGCCCGGTGAGGAGGTCAATCACAGCACGATCTATTTCGAGAAGCGTGACGACAAGACACTGTTGCTCCGTGCCTTTGCCAAGACTCAGGTCGCTGACGACAAGGAACAGATGGCGCAACTCGTCGAGAAGTCGACCATCGATCCCATTGTCGCCAAGTTCGACATCATCGGCAAAAACCCCAAGACGGGCGACATGCTCGTGGAGGTCAGCAAGTTCTTTGTTCAGGACAATGGCATCTTCGGACTCTCCTCGTCTGACCGCAAGGCGCTGAATGTCACTGCCCTGCAGTCCGACCGCAGCTTTGTCGACACGATGACGGTCTATCCGATCAATGTCGAGGTGAAGACGCTGCGCACCTATAGCTGTCCCGAAGGCAGGATACCAGCCGCGCAGACGGGCTTTGTCACTGTCGGATTGAATACAAGCCTCGTGCTCCTGCCCGAGAAGCCCATGCAGCCGCGTATCGCCGACGAGGGAGTAGGCTATTTCCAGACCCGCCAGACCCGCTTCTCCGACGGCGCACCTTCCAAGGGCTATGCCATCATCAGCCGTTACCGCCTGGAGCCGAAGGATCCGAAAGCCTATCGGCAGGGTAAGCTCGTGGAGCCGAAGAAGCAGATCGTCTACTACATCGATCCCGCTACGCCCAAGAAATGGGTGCCCTATCTCATCGCCGGCATCAACGACTGGAACGCAGCCTTTGAGGCCGCTGGCTTCAAAAATGCCATCGTGGCCCGTGAGGTGCCCAAGGGCAGCTCGATCAGTCCCGATGACGCGCAGTACAGCTTTCTGCGCTATCTGCCTTCCGAGACCGAGAATGCCTATGGCCCGCGTATCGTTGATCCCCGCAGCGGCGAGATCATCGAGAGCCATATCTGCTGGTATCACAACGTGATGAATCTCGTCCGTAAATGGTATATCACCCAGTGCGGACCGCTCGACAAGCGCGCGCAGACCATGCAACTGCCCGACAAGCTCATGGGCGAGCTCATCCGCTTCGTCTCTTCCCATGAGGTCGGCCACACCCTCGGCCTGCGCCATAACATGATCGCCAGCAGCGCCACGCCCGTGGAGAAGCTCCGCGACAAGAAGTGGGTCGAGGCCAATGGCCACACGGTGAGCATCATGGACTATGCACGCTTCAACTATGTCGCTCAGCCCGAGGACGGCGTTGGCGAGCGCGGCCTTTTCCCGCGCATCAATGTCTATGACAAGTGGGCCATCAAATGGGGCTATCAATATCGCCCGGAGTTCAAGGACCCATGGAAAGAAGCCAAGCAACTGCGCAGCGAGGTGAGCACCGCACTCAGCCGCGACCATCGTCTGGCCTATTGTGGTGACGAGGGACGCGGTCAGGATCCACGCAGTCAGACCGAGAGTCTCGGCGACGACAACATGAAGGCGAGTGACTATGGCATCAAAAACCTGAAGCGCGTCATCGCCAATCTCGAGAAGTGGACGGCACAGCCCGATGGCCAGTACGACGATCTGAGCGAGATGCACAAGTCCGTGCGCTCGCAGTTCGCCCGCTACTGCCTGCATGTTCAGCGCAACATCGGCGGCATCTACACCAACACGATCCCAGGCATGCCTGTCACCGAAGTGGTGCCTCGCGACGTACAGAAAGAGGCCATCGACTGGTGTGCGCGCAATGTCTTCGAGGCTCCGCTGTGGCTCTATCCCAACAGCATCTGCACGAAGCTCAACTTCGATGCGGAGGACGAGATCGTCAGCCGTGCCCGCACCCTTGTCTCCTATCTGCTCTCTAATAATATGGTGGCCAACCAGTACAAGAAGAGCCAGCGTGCCCTCAAGCCTTACCCCGTGCAGGAGTATCTCACCGACATCTTCCATGCCGTGTGGAAACCGTTGGGTAAGGAGGGCGACAAGCAGGACTACTACCGCCGGCAGCTCGAGCGCGCCTATGTCAGTGTGCTCGGTCAGGACATCAACGCCGAGACGCCGAAGGAGAAGAACTCTCTGAGTGTTGCCGCCGCGAACTCCGATGCCCGTCTCTTCCTGCTTCAGCACTTAGGCACCGTGGAGTCGTTCTGCCGCAAGCAACAGAGCGCGTTGCCTGCCACGAGCATTGACGCTCTCCACTATGCCGAGCTGCTCCACGAGATCGGACTGATCCGAAAGCAGTACGACAAGGCAGAATAACATGGATATAGAGGCGGTCCTTTGTGGCCGCCTTCATCTTTTTGTTTTGTATCTCCGACTTACTGCGCGAAGGGAATGAGCCCTATGAACCTTTGCTTCGTTGTCTTTTTTGACAATTTATCGCCGCTGTGGCTGCGTTTTTTCGCATCGGCCCCTGTCTTGCTTCAAAAAACGCTCGTTTTAAGCGCCTTTTTATAACTGTCTTATAATCAACGTGATATAAATAAGAGATTATTTTCGGCACAAAAAAACGGTGCGCTGACCATGGATTTTCAATGGAAAATCCTGTCAGCGCACCGTTTTTTGTCTGTCATCTCAGTGCTTTTAGTCTGTCATCTCAGTGCTTTGACTTGATCAAACCACTGAGATGATCAGCTCGTCTCAGTGTTTTCTTCTTTTCATCTCACCAAGCCGGCGTGTTTCTTTCATTCATGTTGGTTTTTCACGCTTGTTGTTTCGCTGGAAGACAAGTGCGCTATGACCTACTTTTGTCAGAACTTTTACACTTTTTCTCCACTCTTATCGCTCCGTGATGTCGGCGAAGCGCATCAGATAGGTATCGTATTGCGTGTAGAATGGATGGAAGGGAGCGGGCACGACGGACGGGTTGGCAAAGGGACGCAGCGTCGTGCCGGCTTCGGTCGGCTGTATCTCGAACGACCCTTTTAGCTGGCCGGTCTTATTGCCCCACACGGGGAAGGCGGTGACGGCAAACTTCGGGCCCTCGCCGGCCACGGCGGCATTGACGGTGACGACGATGCCCCGGTCGGTCTGCTCGAAGTTGACGTTGAGGCCACGCCCCGTGATGAGCACGCCACGTCCGTCCTTGTCGCTCAGCCAACAAGCCTCCACGTCCATGTGGTTACCCTCGAAATAGAGGTCGCCTTTTTGCATTGACCAGATGCCGTAGCGTCCGGCTTGCTTGCGACCGGGGTAGGTGGGGTAAGGGCCGCGGCCGATCCACTGCACGCGGTCGATAGCTTTGTCGAGCAGATAAGCCACGCCGACCTCGGAGAGGAAGCGCTTGGCGGTGTCGGGCGTGAGCACATAGTTCACGGTGTTTCCCTTCTGTGTGACCTCCGCCTTGACGTAGGGATTGTCCAACGGCTGCAGGTAGCGCTCAATGCGTGTGTTCTTCACGCGGATGTTCTCGGCCAGCGTCACCTTGCGGCCCACGCGCACGAGCGGCCCTTGCTGCACCAGGCTGGTCAGAGGCAGCTGGGTATCGCTGACGGTGACGGGTGCGTCTTGCAGCTTCAGCGACTGGCGGAGCAGTGTCTGTCCTTGGCGGTTTTGGATGTCGAACTGCAGCAGCGCCAGCGTGCCGGGCCGCGGTGTGGGCAGCGAGAGCGGATAGGCGACGGTCTCGTGCGGCGGACAGTCGGGCGAGAATGCTCCCGTGGCCAGGGTGTCGCGGTCCTGCGTGAGTGCCCAGTGGAAGGTGACGTGATCCTTGAGGTTGATGAAGTCGTAGCGGTTGCGCACATGCAAGGTGCCGGTGAACGTCGTGTCGGTGATGGCTGCCTGCGCATAGTTGTGTTGCAGCTCGTAGTAGTTGGGCAGCGGCGTGCGGTCGGCATAGAGCAGTCCGTCGGTGCCCTGGTTGCCGTTCATCTCGAAGCCACCATGAGGCGAAGTGAACACGCGCTCCTCATAGCCGTAAGGGTCGGTACGCTCCGCCTTGAAGGGCATGCCCTGGTCCACCCATTCCCATACGCTGCCGCCAGCGATCGCCGGCGTCTTCTCAATGATTTCCCACTGCCGGTCGTGGTCCTCAAAGGAGATGCCGAGGGAGTGGAGGTATTCGGTGAAGATGACGGGACGGTCGGCACGCTGGTAGAAACCACCCACCTGACCCGTCGTGGGGTAGTGGGGCGCATAGATGTCAGCTACTTTGGGGAAGTTCTTGAAGTTGTAGGCGCGGAAGGTGCTGCCAATCTCGGGATAGCAGATATAGCGTGTGGGGTCGAGCTGCTTGGCATACTCACCGAGTAGGACGCAGCTCTTGGGGAACGGGTTCTCGTTGCCCAGGCTCCATATCAGCACCGAGGGATAGTTCTTGTGGCGGTAGATGGTGGCGCGGGCCCGGGCGCAGAGGTTGCTGTAATACGACGTGTCGGAGAGATGCTTGGCGCCGCCGTTGCCGAAGGGCACCTCGCAGATGACGTAGAAACCGAGTGAGTCGCAGAGCTCATAGAAGCGTGGCTCACGAGGATAGTGGCTGGTGCGGATGTAATTGATGCTCGCCGCCTTCATCATCCTCATGTCCTTCAGCGTGAGTGTGTCGCCGATGACCTTGACCGTGCGCGGGTCGGTGGCGTGGCAGGTCACACCGCGGAACTTGATGGGCTGTCCATTGAGCTTCAGCACCTTGCCGCCGTCGATGGTCAGTTCCCGGAGACCTATCTTCTGCGTGAATGTTTGCAGTATTTTCTTCTTGTCCCTGACGTTGACACGCAGCGTATATAAATAAGGTGTCTCGGCAGTCCAGAGGTGCGGAGCGGCTATCTTCTGCTGTGGCGATGTGGTCACCACGTGCCCTTGTGCGTCGAGAACCTCGTAGTCGACAGTGGTACGCTTCGTGGCGTTGGCCACGCTCGTCACCACGTTCACCTCGCCTGTGTTGCGTGTTGTCACGGTCAAGTCAGACAGATGGGTGCGGGGCACGGTAAACAGCGTGACGTCGCGGAAGATGCCCATCGGTGCCCAGTCGTCGAAGCAGTCGAACTCGAAGCCTTTGTAGTGGCTGTAGACGTGCAGGGCCAGTTGCTGCTCTTCGCCCTTGAAAGCCTTCTTGGTGAGGAAGGGCGTGAGGTCAAAGAGACAGGTGTTGTAAGGCATCTCCCACGTTCCCACCTGACGTCCGTTGAGCCAAAGGTCGTAGCCGCGCAGCACGCCGTCGAGGCGGATGCACACACGCTGTCCCTTCCACGCCGTTGGCACGGTAAACGAGGTGCGGTAATAGCCGGTGAGCGAATCAGGCTGGGAGTAGCGGGCTTTGCTGAAGCCGTACTGTTCCCAGCAGCCAGGCACGGGAATGATGCCCCACGTTGCGTCGCGTTCAGGCACTCGTGGGTCGCGGTTGACGCCTCTGATAACTTTCAGATGCCACGTGCCGTTGAGGCTTTTCATCACCTTTTTGTCGGTGGGCGGATAGATGCCCTTGAAGGTATCAGACTGGGCGGCTCGCAGGCCGAGGCTGCCGGCGAGAAGCAACAGAAATACGATGAACTTTCGCATGATGATGTGAATCGTATGGCGATGGCATGGGCAGACTGTCCATGCCATCGATGGTTGAGTATCTTTGGTTGACTATTTGATGAGGAAGTGATTGACTACTTGACGGGGAAGAGGTAGAACGAGCGTTTGGCCTTGCTGTCCACCATCCACTGGTCGAGCACCACGTGTGGGTCGAGGGCGCAGATGGTCAGCGTGTGTTGGCCGGTCTGCAAGCCCTTCAGTGGCAGCTCGCGGAGGGCCTGTCCGCGCAGCACGTTGAGCTTCCATTGCTCGGAGCGGAACTTCTCTTTGAGCGAGTAGACGGTGGGCTGTGCGCCGTCGACGCTCACCGAGAAACGCAGGTCGCCCTTGTCGTTGGGCTGAGTGGGGATGAGTGCCACGCGCAGCACGTAGTCACCTGTCTTGTCGGTGGCGAACGTGTAGGAGACCTTGCCATTCTGCGGAAGGGCGACGGCTTTCATGCTGTGCCCCAGCATCTCGATGATCTGTGTGCCTGGTGAGGCTTGTTGCCAGTCGGCAGCGTTGCGGGCGATGACGCCTGCGGTGGCCTTGGCCGACGCCCAGGTGTTGCGGACGGCTTTCACCGTGTCGCCGTTGTGGATTGCCTTTGGGTCCGCTGCCTTCCGTCCTTTCTCCAGCCATTCCTTCACCTGTGCGTCGGTGAGTAGGGTGGGGAGCACGGGAGCGCCGAAGACGGGAAGGTCGCGCGGCCGCATGTTCATCGACCGCCGCCACTTGCCGTCGGTCATTTTCTCGTTGTAGTATTCTGTCAGCGAGCGAATCTCCTGATAGGCCTGCTGGCTCTCGGCACAGGCATGGTAGAGCTCGTCCTGATGGTCAAACATGTCTTTCTGCGTCGAGCCGTTGGCCAGCTGACGTGCTTTCTGTGCCCACAGCATCTTGCGGGCGTGGGCCTCGGCGGCACAGACGGGATACTCGATGGCGGCGAAGAATGCGTCGCGCAGTTCGGGGCGGAGCTGCTGCTTGGCCTTTTTCACTTGTGCGGCCACGTCGGCAAAGCGGCTGAGATAGCCATCGAGTTCATTGCCGAACTCGGTTGGTGAGAACTCGGTGTTGCGCACCTGACTCAGTCCGCGGTCGTAGAGAGCTTTCGACACCTCGGTCTGGCTCCAGCCCATGAACTCGGGATGACGCTCGCCGCAGAGCCGGAAGAACTCATGCATGGCGGGGAAGAGCTGTTTGCCTACTTGGGGGCCGAACTGACGGCAGAGCCACTGGCGGTAGTGGTCGTTGATGGTGGCACCGCTCACGCAGTCGATGTCCCAGGCCATGTCGAGGAAGAGCTCGAGGTCGTAACCAGCCACCTTCGGGTCGTGGACGTTGACAATCCACATCTTCCGCACGTTGTGGTCGTAGGCCGTGCGCATCTCGTTGTAGACGAGGCCTGGCTGCATGGTGGTCAGCCATAGGAAGTCGTGAGGCCGGCCCCAGTAGCTCAGGTGGTAGTACACGCCGCCACCGCCCGCGCGCCGTTGCTCGGCAGTGTCGGACAGGCGCGTCATGTAGCCGTAGTTGTCGTCGCACCACATCAGCGTGACGTAGTCGGGCACCTTCAGCCCCATGTTGTAGATGTCGAGCACCTCTTTGTAAGGGATGAACACCTGCGTCTGTTTGGCGGGGTTGCCGAGATATTTGCCGATGAGTTTCTGCTGGTCGTCGATGACGAGCTGCAGAGCGTCGAACTTCTCCTTCATCGTCTTCACGCCTTGCATCGAGCCGTCGTGGATGCCACGCATGCCGATGGTCAGCAGGTTGCCGCCCTTCGAGCCCTTGACCTCTTTCAACCGCTCTATCCAGTAGTTCTGTACCGACTGGCGGTTGGTGATGTAGTTAAACGCGCCGCGTTTCTTCTCGTCCCACTCGCCGACGTTGTTGCGCAGCAGCGGCTCACAGTGTGATGAGCCGATGGCGATGCCGCAGCTGTCGGCCACGGCCTTGGCGCCCGGCGTCTGAAAGAAGCTGACGGTGCCCGTGTGCATGGCGGGCCAGATGGCATTGGCGCGGAGGCGGAGCAGCAGTTGGAACACCTTCTTGTAGGTGTTCTTTCCGATAACGCCGAACGGGGCTTTGTCGAAATGGCCGTAGCTCCAGGGACGCAGCGTCCAGTCCTCGTCGTTGAGGAAGATACCACGATACTCCACTGAGGGATGCTGGAAGGTATGGTAGCCGGCGGGCAGTGTCAATCGGCTCTTCCGCTCGGGGTGCACGTCGCCCCACCATGTCCATGGTGACACACCGGCGAGCCGCGAGAGCTCGAGCACCCCATAGGCCGTGCCGCGGGCATCGCTGCCCACGACCCACAGCTGGCTGTTGCGGGCGGGACGGATGGCAAAGGCCTCCTTGTATTTCTTAAGGCTGTCGACGGGGAAGCCTATAGCGGCAAGTTTTCGTGCCATTGAGGGCTCGCGGTCGAGCTGTATCACGCGGATGGTGGCAGCCTTCTCACGGTTGAGGATGGCCTGTTGCCCGGTCACCTCCTTCATGTCGTTTCGGAACATCTCCGTCGCTACCTTCACGACTGGTTCCACCTTGGTGGACAGCGAAAGGGTCACGGGACGGGAGCCGTCAAACCAGGTGACGGTCTGATCAGAAGCCGCATGGGCGTCAAGGGTGGGCAGACAGGCGGTCAGCGCAAGGAAGCTGAATGCAAGGATGTGGTTGAATCGATTGCTCATAGATAGAATATGTCGTGGCTTAGTTGCCATCCGGTTTGGTTACTCTCACCCTTGTGGAAGGTGTCCAGTGGAAGTGTTGGAGGTCGTCGGGATGAGCAGGATTGAAATCGGTCCAGTCTCTGAGACTTTGTACGGGCGGCAGGTTGAGCGCCTTCATGCCCATCACCACCATCTTGGCCACCTCGTAGGCACCATAGGGATTGAAGTGGGTGTTGTCGGCCAGCGGTTTGGTCTGACCGGGCCATGTGCCCATCGGGTAATGCACGAGGGCACGCTTGCTGCCTTCATAGCCGAGTGCCTCGAAGAACGTGCGCGTCATGTCGTGGAGTTCAATGACTGGCACGTGCTCGCGCTTGGCTACGGCGCGCATGGCATCGGGATAGTCGCCGTGGGTCTCAAGGATATGCTGGTGGCTGTTATCAAAGCGACGGCGCTGGGTCGGCGTGACAAAGATGATCTGTCCGCCCTTCGCGCGTACCATATCTATATAGGTCTTCAGCATATAGGAGAAGTTGTACCACGCACCGCTGCCTGCATTCTTCTCTTTCTGGTCGTTGTGGCCGAACTCGCAAAACACATAGTCGCCGGGCCGCAGCATGGCAAGGATTTTGTCGAGTCGCTTCTGATAATAGAAAGATGTCGCGGTGAGTCCGCTCTCTGCAAGGTTTGACACGGCATAGCCCTCACCCATCCATCGGGTGATCATCTGTCCCCATGACGCATAGGGCTCGTAAGGCTGGTCCACCACCGTGGAGTTGCCGCAGAGAAAGAGTGTCACGGCAGTGGTATCCGGCGTGATGGTGACGCGGCGCACGGCAGGACGCGGACCGGTGATCTCCAGGTTCAGACTGTCGTCCCAGTCGAGATAGTTCTTCTCGCCCGGTTTGAGTTTCACGCGTTCTTTATCAGTGATCATCGGCGACCGCTTGTTGACGATGAACGACACGGTCTTGAATTTCCCGCGCTTGGTCGGTGTGTCTTCGATGAAGAGTCGGCGGCTCTCAGCGCGGACCATCGTGTTGGCTTCGCGACTCTTGCTGCCGAGTTCCATGGTGACGCGGTAGTTGCCGTCAGGGACAGCAACCGAGAAGAAAAAAGGCTTGCCCGCTTTGCTCTGGCGCGACAGGTCAAAGGACTGTGCTGATGGTTGTGTCTGTGCCTGTACCTGGGCTGCGAACAGCGACAGCAGACAGACGCAGAGATGAAAGAGATGTTTCATAGTCGTTTTATATATAATATATGGTATTGTCTCAATTGCCTTATAGGTTTCTATGCAAAGTTAGTGAATTTCAGCGAAGCGACACCCCCTATTTCTGATAAATTGGTACAGAATTCTGCAAAAACGTACACAGCAAGACAAAAGAGAGAGCCATCCCCGCCGCACAAGCTGTGGCCGGAGATGGCTCTCTACTTTATACTTATAGAATAAGAGATATTATTTCACCACGAATTTCTTGCCGCCCTGGATGTAGATGCCCTTGGGCAGGCTGTTGCGGTCTTTGTTCATGCGGACACCGCTGATGGAGTAGATCGGCGCGTTGACCACCTGGGTATTGTTGTTGATGGTCTTGATGCCTGTTGCGCCACCCTTTGCACTGTACACCGTCACCTTGCCCAGAGCATCGGAGATGCGGTAGAGGCTGAAAGGCTCATCACCCTTGAGGACTGCGGTCACAGGAGCGTTGTCCTGGGCGAGGTACTCGTCGAGGGAAGCCACAGAGGGATGGAGCGAGGAAGAGCCGTAGTTGTTCACAGAAGCCACGGTAACGATGTCGTTGGCTGTGGCACCGTTCACCTTGAAATACAAGTAGGTGATCCATTTCCCGTCATTTTTCTGTCCGTCGAGGACAAGGCCGATGCCCTGATAGATATGGGCATTCACTGACACTGTAGCCGAAGTAGTGCCGTCTTGGCTGCAGCAGACGAGGTCACCGATGACCTTGTCGTCGGTAAAGTCAGAGGCCTTCTTTGTGTACTGCGAAATGGCGTTGTAAACAATCTTCTTAGGAGTCTCGTTGCCGTCCTTGTCAACCTCTGTCTCTGTGGTTGACAGACCATAGAAGCGGCCATAGTCGGCAAACTTACCCGTCACGTCGTCGCCTTTCTCAAAACCGGCAGCGGTGATGTCGGCCTCGGTCATGTGGGCAAGGTCAATCTTCTTCTTCACCTCATACTCCACGTTGTTCTCTATGGTTGTGTTGGTAGAGCCATAGCCGAAGGTCTGGGAAGTGATCTCCAGCGTACCGGCTTGGTCGACAGTGATGGTGAATGGGAAAGCCTGTGGCTCGGTCTTTTCTGTGACCTTGCCATCCTTGCCCGTGAACTTATACGTACCATAGATCGCCGGTGAGAGCGGTGTGTTGCTGTTGTCACATGTCACGCTGTAGGTCTTGCCATAGCCGACAGACACATTGGAGACCTCAGCCGTAGCGGCAGGCAGGGCGATGATGTTGTTGTCCACCTCGGTCTCCACCACTTCGGACTTCATGTTGTCGAGCGTGGTCCAAGCTTTCAGTGTGCCGGCCTCGCAACCGCTGGTGACAGGTGTCGATGTGTTGCTCGGATCGTAGCTGGGATTGTTCGACCAGGTGTAGGTACCGTTGTCCACGTCGGCGTAGTTCACGTCAGTGGTCTTGCCGTTGAAGTCTAGGTGGAGGATCTCATCCTCCTGGAACTTGATGGTATAGACGCGCTGGACATTGTTGATGCCCGAGAGAGTCACGGTCGGCGTGTTGGCTGCCGTCTTTTCGACGCTGACTTCGATGTCGTCGAACATGATGTCGGGATAATAACGTCCAGCGAGGACGTAGAGTCCTGTGGCTGTCATGTCCACACCGGCGGGGACGGTGTACACGTCAGAGGCAATAGGGTCATCGGAGGTCGCCGATTTGATAGTGTAGCTGACAGTACGCGCCAACGTGTCGATGTCGAGCGTAACGGTGTAGTAAACCCCTGCGGTGAATGCCTTGTAGTTGGTGGAGTCGCCGTTGATGGCGAAGTCCTGATCACCTCCTGCGGCAGCAGTGCGGCCGGTATTGCCCAGCTGGGTGAGGTCGAAGAGCGCGCCACCGTTGTTCTTGCGGTAGTTGGCATTGGGCTTCTTCTTGGCAATGGTCTTATCGGACATCACGGCAACCTCCGAAGTCATATTTTTGTTGCCGAACTTGTTGAAGCAGAAGCCAAAGGTAATCTGATAGCTGGTGAAGTCGGCACTGAGCTCGTTCTTGATGAGCGACTCGTCCCAGTAGAGATGGGCCGAGCGGTCGTTGCCCGACGGTGCGAACTTGATGAACTTACCGTTGTCGTCCGAGCCGATGCTCAGCCCGGCGGCAGCCGATGGTGAGGTCCATCCCGTTTCTGCAACGCCAGTAGCCGTCTCGAAGTTCTGGCTGTAGAGCACTTTCTTTGCGCTCACGCTCATGGAGCATAGCAGTCCCGCGAGCACGAGGAAAAGGTAATAAACGTTTTTCATACGCTGTTTGGTTTTTAGAAGTGATAAATCAGTATAGTTAAAGTGTATCGTTATCTGTTCGGCGACGGGCAGGCATGGATGCCGCCCGTCAGCCGATCGTAATCTTTACGGGCATTAGTTCCACCCGTCGTTCTGCTTATAGTTGCAGTTGAGCACGTCCTTCTGCGGCAGCGGGAAGAGATACCACTTATCGTTCCACGTACGTGTGTCGATGGTCTGCTCCTCATACTTCATTGTGCCGTCGGCCTGCTTGGTAATCTTCATACCGCGGATGGTCTTGAGGTACTCCGGCGCTTCCTTCCACCGACGAAGGTCGAAGAAGCGGTGACCCTCGAAGGCCAGTTCGACGAAGCGCTCGTTCTCATACTTTTTCTTGAAGGCGTCGAAGCTGAGCCCCGTGGCGATGTCGGGTTGCTTGGCACGCGTGCGTACCACGTTGATGGCCTGTGCAGCCGTCAGCGGCAGACCCTCGGGAGCGACGTAGCCACTTCCCGTATAGTTCAGTGCTGCCTCGGCATAGTCGAGGTAGAACTCACCGAGTCGGAAGATGACCCAGGCATGGGCGAAGCTGTTGGAGCCCGTCTTGGCGATGATGGTTCCCTGGTTGATGTACTTCTTCAGATAGTAGCCCGTCGGCGTGCCGTAGGTGACACTGCTGGAGTTGGCACCACCCTCGAAGGTCTCCAGTGCGGCCGCGTTGGGCCACTGCTCGCCATTGACGGCGACGGTCATGGCCAGTCGTGCGTCGCGGTTCTTGTACGGATCCTGCGGGTCATAGCCGCTGCCTGTCTCATTGATAGCCTTTCCGTTGGTCATCTCGTAGGCGTCGACGAGGTTTTGTGTCGGGCAGTTGCCACCGCCGGCGTTCTCCATGCCGATAGGATAGTTGTATTTCTCGAAGGCGTTGCTGGCGGCCACACGGCGTGAGAAGATGATCTCCTTGATGCCGTCCTTATAGCTGTCCTTGTTGAAGAGCTTGCTATAGTCGGGCAACAGGCCCATGCCCTCCTGCCGCGCCTCGGCGATGACGGCGTTGCTGAGCTGTGCTGCCTTCAGCCAACGGCTCTTGTCGCCCTTGGGATTGAAAAGCGGACTGGCCCAGTAGAGGGCGGCGCGGGCACGCAGAGCCATGGCGGCGAGCTTGTTGGCACGGCCCGTCTGACCTTTGTAGTAAGCCATATCGCCTAAGTCGCCATAGTTGACGATGATGCTGTCCTCGATGGTGTCGCACTCCGTGTCGATGAACTGGAAGATGGAGTCAGCTGACACCTGCGGCAGGCTGTTGGCCTCGTTGGCTGTCATGTGCTTCGTCTTCAATGGCACGCTGCCGTAACGCTTTACCAACTCGAAATAGAAGAAAGCGCGTGCCCAGCGGGCTTCCCAACGGTAGTTGTGGTAGAGATACATCTCCTGCTGGTAGTGTTCGTCCTCGGTGTACTCCGGGAAGGTGCAGTTGCTGAACTCGTCGAGCACGAGGTTGCAATACGAGATGCCGTCCCAGGCCGAGTTCCACACCCGCTCCTTGGCGTTGGTGGGTCCCCAGGCACCGTTGTAGAAGTCCTCGACAGCATTGCCGGGATGGGAGTAGACACTCTCGTCGGTGGCCGAGCTGGCCATGGCACCACTATAGTTGCCGAAGTCGTAGTCGATGTCGTTGTAGATATTCGTCATCAGTCCTCCGACGCGGACAAACATCTTCTCTACATAGGCCTTGTCATAGACATTGTACTCCTTGTAGTCCATCTTCTCGGAACAGGAAGTGACCAGCGTCAGTGCCAGCAGTCCACTGAAAATATATTTCGTTTTCATTGTTTATCTGTTTAGGTTTTCTGTTTACTTGATTACCCTTCTACGCTTTCCTTATTAAAAGGTGACACTCAGTCCCACGACGACGCTGCGTGTGAGCGGGCTGGTAGCTCCGTAGCTCTCGGCGTCGACGTTGTCGAGATGGTCAAGGGTGAAGAGGTCGTTGCCACGGACATAGAGGCGTGCGGCGTTGACCACCTTGGTCCTGTCGAGCAATGTCTTGGGGAAGTTATAGTATACCTCGATGTTGCGCAGCTTGAAGAACGAGCGGTCGCGGAGCCAGAACGTGCTGGTCTGGTAGTTGTTGGCGTTGCTGCTCGAGCTCAGGCGCGGGTAGGTGGCATTGAGGTTGTCGGGAGTCCAGCGGTTGTCGTAGACCTCCTGCGAGAGGGTGCGGTTGCTGATGAGTCCCCAGTAGTATCCGCTGGTGTTGAGCAGAGCACTGTAGCGGCCCACGCCCTGGAAGAGAGCCGTGAAGCCCACGCCCTTGTATTCGGCACCGATGTGGGCGGTATAGTAGATCTCGGGGCAGAGCGTGCTGTGACCAATCTTGGTGTAGTCGTTGGCGTCGATCTTGCCGTCGTGGTTCACATCCTCGTACTTGATGTCGCCGGGACGCACTTCAGAGAAGGTCTGTGGCACGCTGGCGTCGATGTCGGCCTGGTCCTTGAACAGTCCGATGGCCTTCAAGCCCCAGATGCTGTTGAGCGGGTAGCCGGTGGTGACGAGGTTGTCATAGGCACGCGGCTGCTCGGCCTGGTCCTTGATCTCGTTCTTGTTGAGCGAGAAGGTACCGCCGACGTTCAGCTTCACCTCACCGAACTGGTGGTTGTAGTCAGCGGCAGCCTCCAGTCCCCAGCTGTCCACGACGCCGCCATTGATATAAGGTGCGGAGAAGCCGATGACCTTGCCATAGGCACCACTACCGTCGACCCAGATGTTGTTGCGGCGCTGCATGTAAGCATCGAACTGCAAGTCGAGGCCGTGGAAGAGCGTGGCGTCGAGACCCACATTATATTTATAGGCTTTCTCATGCGAGGGATTCTCTGTGGCCAGGCGTCCCAACGTGGTGCGTCCCCATGAGCTGTCGTAGCTGGAGTCGAAGGGATAGGTCACGCCGTCGGTGCCATAGCTCTGCGTGTAATAAGTCCACACGTTGTCGCCGGGCAGGTAGTCGGTGTTGACAATTCCGAAGGAGGCACGCCACTTCAGGAAGTCGACCCAGCGCACATCCTTCATCCACGGCTCCTGGCTCATCACCCAGGCAGCACTGAAGGTAGGAGCGATGGCCCACTTCGTGCCCGGTGCCAGTCGGCTGGAGCCTGTGAGCACCCATGCCATCTCGCCGATGTAGCGGTTACGATAGGCATAGTGCGTGAGCCACGAGGCTGTCTGGCGGTAGATGGACGTGTTCGTGCCCGTGGTGTTGCTGTACTCATATTCCCAGCGCAGAGACGAGAAGAGATAGTGCGCATCACGGAACGTGCGGTCGTAGTTCAGTCCGCCGTCGAAGTGGAAGCGACGCGCGTAGGCGTTGGTGTTGGCAGCCGTGCTCTGTGTGCCTTTCTCACCGCCGATAGAGTAAACACCGGGAGTAGGCACGCCGTCGGCCCATGTTGCCGGAGCATAAAAGCCATACTGGAATGTCTTGCTATGGTTCTCGTAGATGGTCGAATAGGTGTCGTAGCCCATACGTGCCGTAGCACTGAGGCCGGGGACAAAAGCTTCAAGGCTCTGATGCAGCGAGAGGTCGGCATAGAGGGCGCGCTCGTGAATCTTATAGTAGGCGGCGGCCGCCGTGTTGGCTACAGGGTTGTTCGTGCCGGCCCAGGTGGCACTGCCGCCCCAAAGTCCGTCCTTCTGGAACTTCACAGGGAAGGCAGCCGACGGCAGACTATAGACCAGCCCCCAGAGGTTGGTCGCGTTGCCGGGCTGCGACATCTCGCTGAGCATACCGAGCGTGTTGACCTTCATCACCGTGGTCGGGCTGAGGTCGATGTCGAGGTTGATACGCATGTTGGCGCGGACGTACTTGTCCTGCGTATGGTTGCCGTTGTCGTCCTTGTCGTTCTTGATAAAGCCCTTGTCGGAGAGCAGGTTGACCATCGTGTAGTAGCGGAAACGCTCACCACCGCCATAGAACTCCGAGGCGATCTTGTTGGTCATGCCATGATGGCGGAAAGTGGCATCCACCCAGTTGACGTTGGGATAGAGATCGGGATAGGCTCCACTGCGGAAGGCATCGATCTCATTGGCGGAATATTTCGGTGCACTTCCCTCGTTGGCCAGTGCCTCGTTCATGGCAGAGGCGTATGTGGGTGCGTTGATGAACTTCGGCCGGTTGATCTGGTAGTTGAAGAGGTGGTCGTAGGTCACGCGGATGTGGCGTGTGTTGTATTTTCCTCGTTTGGTGATGACGTTGATGACGCCGTTGGCGCCACGGTTGCCGTAGAGGGCCACGGCGGCTGCGTCCTTGAGGATGTCGACGTGGTCGACCTCGGTGGGGTCGACGATGTTCATGTCACGCTCGATGCCGTCGACGAGGATGAGTGGTGCCGAGCCGCTGAGCGACTGCAAGCCACGGACGTAGAATGTCGGGTTGGCGGAGAAATAGGTACCGGCGTTCTGCAGGGAGACGAGTCCGTTGCCGCCGAGGCCGATGATGGAGTTGGCGATGTTCTTGGCCGAGCGTTTGTTGACGTCGCCGTTGCCGATGGTGGTCACCGAGGCTGTGGACTGCGCACGCGTGAAGTCCTTGTTGGCCCCCACCGCAATGTTGGCCCTGACGAAGGCATCCTGCCGGGTCAGTGTCGTATCGATTTGTGCCGCAGCCGGCAGGGAGCAGCCTGCCAGGAGAGCGAGCACGCAAAGTGTTGTCTTGTTCATATTGTTCTTAGTACTTGTGGCAGGGAGGTCATCCCTGCCGTTGAGGATGATAAGAATGCGATGGCGAACCGTTTACTCCCATCCGGGGTTTTGCACGAGTCCGTACTTCTTGTTGATTTCTGTCTTCGGGAAAGGCCAGAGATACCATTTGGCCACCTCCTGCGACTGCGGGTCCTTGTCCCAGAGATAGTGGGCACGGTTCTGGATGGTGAACTTCTCGTACTTGAAGCGCGAGGGCTCCTTGGCGCCACCGTCTTTGTTGGCACCACGCCAAGGGATGTACTGGCGGATGTATTCACCCGAGGGACCCTGCTCCATGCGGTAGGTGATGAGTCCGTGCAGACGCTTGGTCATCCAGTCGCCACGCTTGTAGCGGATCATGTCGTAGTAGTGGTTGTTGCTCAGTCCGAGCTCGCAGGCACGCTCACGCAGAATCTCGTTGAGGAGGTTCTCCTTATTATTATGCAGGTCGAGGCCTGGGTTCTTCAGTGCCAGACCTTTCAGTCCGACACGGGCACGGACGATGTCCACCTGCTTGAGGGCGTCGTCGAGACGACCACACTGCGTGAGGCACTCTGCATACATCAGGTACATCTCGTCAAGGCTGAGGTAGACCCATTGCGTGTATTTGCGCAGATAGTCCTGATTCATGTAGTACTTGTTCTGGTCGAAGCCGGTGGCATAGCGCTTGGCCAGTGCTTCGGTCTTGACCACCTCCTTGGACTTCTCGTCGTAGCGTGCCACGTTGTTGCCGGCATCGGCACCGCCGACCCAGAGCTCGTAGACATCACCGTTCGACTTACCCGTCGTCCAGTCGAGAGAGGTCATCTGTCCATTGACGATGCACTCCTCGTAGAGACGTGGGTCGCGGCTGGCTGTCTTCTTGAAGCCGCCACGCACCTTCTCATATTTAAAGAAGAGCTGTCCCTTGGCACCGTCCACCTTGCCTTTGGCACTGTCGGTCTTCCAGTTGAAGGGTGTGCCGTCAGCCCATGGGAACATCTCGACATACTCTGTGGTGGGCAGGCAGTTCTGTCGTGCCGGGCTGTCGAGCCACTGGTGCCACGTATAAGTAGCCGACTTGTAGGCGTCAATACCGCCTACACGTGTGGAGTGTAGAATCTCCTTGCTGCCCTGATAGGCGTAGCCCATGCGGTAGGCCTGGCGGTAGCCGTCGGGCGTCTTGCTCGTGGCCTGCGTCAGCTCATACCATCCGTTGGCGTTGAGGGCGTCGAAGAAGTCCTGGCAAGCCTTGAGGGCTTTTTCCCAGCGCTCCTGCTTGAAGTCGCCGTACCACACCATGTGTTTCTGCTCGGCCTCGGAAGAGCCACCATAGTAGCCTTGCGTGGCATTGTAGAGCGGTGAGGCAGCGAAGGTGAGAATCTTGGCTTTCAGAGCCATGGCGCCGGCCTTTGTCCACCGTCCGGTGTTGTTGGTGGCGTCGGTCTCCGTGGTGTTGCCATTATAAGCCCAGGGCAGTGCGCCCGAGTTGATGGCCTGGTCGAGCTGGTCGACCATGAAATTGACCGTGGAGTCGAGTGTGGCACGTGGCATGTCGTAGCTGCCCTCCGTGCCTGTGTAGGAGTGGTCGAGGATGGGCAGACCGCCATAGACGGCGAAGAGGTCGAAGTAGCGGGCGGCGATGAGGCAGCGGGCCTGGGCCGTGAAGCTCTGCTTCTTCTCCTCGCTGAGACCGGGTACGTTGTTGACGTTCTCTATGAGCAGCCAGGCGGCGCGCACCGCTTTCCACACGTTGTCGTTGGTGTACGAGAGCAACGGGTTCTGGTTGGCATCGAGGGTGCCCGAGTAGTAAGCCTTGTAGATGGTAGACGCATCCCAGTGCATCACCCAGCAGTCGGTGAGCTGGTCGAACTTGCCGCTCCATGGACTGGCTGAGGTGCCACAGCTGGCGTTGTAGGGCAGTCCATAATATTGCAGGGCATAGATGGAGTTGAGGAACTGCTCGGTGTAGATAGGACTGTTGAAGACGGTGTCCTTGGTGACCGTGGAGCCCGACGGCTTGTCGAGGGCGTTGCCGCCGAGCTTTATCTCGTCGGTACATCCGGTGAAGACCTGCGCGGAGAGGAAGGCCGCAGCGAGTCCGACGAAGAGTTTTATGTTTCTTTTCATGGTAATCAAACGGGTTATTAGAATGCTACTTTCAGGCTGGCCGTGTAGGTGCGGTTGAGCGGGTAGGACGGTGCATTGCTGGCGCGCGTCTCCGGGTCGCCCCACTTATACGAGGTTAGGGTGAAGAGGTTGTAGGCACTCAGGGCCAGTTGCAGTTGGTTGAGGCCGAGCGTCTTCATAAACGGGAAGTGGAAGTCATAGGCCACCTGGATAGTCTTGAGTCTAAGGTATTTGGCATCCTTCTCGTAAAGGGTGCTGGTGGCGTAGTTCTGTGCAGCGTTGGCCCAGGTAGCACGTGGGTACTCAGCACTCTGCGAGGGGTTGTTGGGATTCCAAGTGTTGTCGACCTGGAACTGGAGCAGACCGCCTTCCGTGGTGGAGTTGGAGCTGTAGAACGGCTGGCGGAAGATGTCGCTGAGCATACGGCTGACATTCCATGCGCCGGTGAGCTGTGCGGAGAAGGAGAGGTTCTTCCACTGCATGCCGAGGTTCAGACCGGCGATATACTGCGGGTCGTCGGTGAAACCATAGTCGTAGCTGGCGTCGTCGCTGTCGATTTTGCCGTTGCCGTCGAGGTCGACGTACACGGCATCACCGGGTTTGAGCTTGGCGACCATCTGCGTGGGGAACGACTTGGCACCGAACTCCTTCATATAGTCCTGCTCGCAGCCTTCGTAATAGTATTTCCAGAACTTATACTGGCTGCGCGAGCCGATACGGTGGTTCTTCTGATACTGATACTCGTTGGTCTGTAGGGCTTCCTTGCACTCGATCACCTTGTTCTGGTTGTACGAGAGGTTGCCCTTGACCCAATAGCGGAAGTCCTTGCCAATCTTATCGTTCCAGCTGACCGACACCTCGTAGCCCCACGACTTCGTCTCGCCGAGGTTGGCGGCGGGCAGCAAGAAGCCCAGGGTGGCCGGTGCGGTCTGGTCGATGAGCAGGATGTCAGTACGATGCTCACGGTAGTAGTCGAAGTTGGCCTCCAGTCTGTCGCGGAGGAAGCGCACATCGAAACCATAGTCCTGCTTGAAGGCTTTCTCCCACGTCACGTCGGGGTTGTTCTTCTGTGCCTCGATGGCACCCATCTTGGTCGTTCCGTTCTCCACACCGAAGTTGTAGCCATAGGAACCGCCGTCCTTACCGGTACGGTTGAAGAGCGCGTTCTGGTTGACGTTATAGGCATCGGGCAGATACATGAAACGCGTGCCGCCAATCTTGTCGTTACCGACGAGACCCCAAGAGGCGCGCAGCTTGAGGAAGCTGACCACCTTCTTGATGGGCTTGAAGAAAGGCTCGTCGCTGGCCACCCAGCCGAGAGAGCCGGCGGGGAAGAAGCCGAAGCGCTTGCTCGGCGCGAAGTTCTCAGAACCATTGTAGCCCACGTTGAACTCGGCCATGTAGCGGTTGTTCCAGTCGTAGGTCACACGGCCTACGAAGCCGAGCAGTCCGTGCTTGATGTCGGAGTAAGTGCTGGGATAGTATTCCTGGCTTTGGTTGTACAGGGCCAGGGCGCTGACGGTGTGCAGACCGAACGAGCGGCTGTAGTTGAAAGCCGTCTCGAAATACCAGCGGCGTGCCTTACCACGGCTCTCGCTGTAGCCCGGCTCTGTGGTATCGCCGTTCTTGCGATAGCCGAAGATGTTCTGACCGTTTTCGTCGACACCTTTCCAGATAGGTGTATAGGTGGCCACGCTGGCACTACCGTTCTTGAAGACATTGTAGTCGCTGTGGTAAGACCCCTTGATGTGCCAGGAGAGGCCCTTGGTGATCATGCCGAGGTCCTGCTTCAACTGCAGGTTCATGGTCAGGTAGTTGCGGTTGGTGTTCATGAAGCCCTTGTCGTAGTAGTTGCCCAAGGCACTGCCACCGACGAAGGGCAGCACGTTGCCGTCGAGGTTGTCCTTGGTATCAGCCGAGTTGGTGATATAGCGGCCGTCGATGATGCCGGGGCTGGAGAACGGCGTGGAGTAATACATATATTTAATGATACCCGACGATCCCTGTCCGTTGTATGGTTTCTTGGCCTCGTCGACGATGCCGCTGAGGTCAGCACTCAGCGTGGTGGTCTTCGTGACGTTGATGTCGATGTTGGCGCGGTAGTTGAAGCGGTGGTAGCGGAAATCGTTGTCGTAGCTCTGGTCGAACTGCTTGAAGAGTCCGCCCGTGGTGTACATGCCTGCACTGATGAAGTACTTCACTGCCTTCGTGCCACCCGAGATGCTCAGGTTGGACTGTGTCTGAAGTGTTGATTTCTTCATGACATAGTCGGTCCACTGTGTGTTGGGGAAGCGGATGGGATCTGAGCCGTCGCGGAACTTCTGGATGACGGCATCGGAGAAGCGGTGACCGCTTCCGTCGTTCTCGTCCATCTGGTTGTAGAACATCGCATAGTCATAGCTGCTGGCCTGCTTGACGAGGCGGTTGGGCACGAGGATGGAGAAGTTGGTCGAGGCTGCGATGCGTGCCTTGCCCTCCTGGCCACGCTTGGTGGTGATGAGGATGACACCATTGGCGCCGCGGACACCGAAGACGGCCGTCGCCGAGGCATCCTTCAGCACGGTGATACTCTCGATCTCGTTCGGGTCGATGTTGTCGAGGCTGCCCTCCACGCCGTCAACCTGTACGAGTGGTGAGGAGTCAGCCCAAGTACCTTTACCACGGACGAAAATGGTGGCGGCGTCGCTGCCCGGCTCACCGGAATATTGTACGGTGGTGACACCCGAGAGCTGTCCGGCCAGCACGTTGTTGACAGAGCTCACGGGCGTACGCACGAGATCCTCGCCCTTGACCGAGGAGAGGGCACCGGTGACAGTCACCTTTTTCTGTACGCCATAGGCTACGACCTCCACGCCTTGCAGGCTGGTGGCTTCTTCCTTGAGCGTGATGCGCATGTTTGGCCCAGCCGTGACGGTCTGTCCGACATATCCTATATAAGAAATCTTGAGTTTGGCACCTTTCGGGGCTTTGATGTCGAAGTGACCGTCAAAGTCAGTAATGGTGCCTTGTGAAGCGTTGCGGCCGACCACGGTGATGGTGGCGCCAATGATTGGCTCACCTTTTTCATCTGTCACTGTACCCCGGATGGTTTGTTGCGTCTGTTGCAGACTGTCGGCCCATGCGGCTTGCGGCACTGCAAAGGGAGGCGTCAAGGCCAGGGCGGCAGCCACAAAGACCTTCTGCAGTACCTGTCTGCAGTAAATGGAATTACTTGGGTTCATTTTGCTTTAGGCTTTTTTTTACTAGGTAACGTTTCTGCATCTGATTGGGAGTCTGATTACAGATCATTACGCGTTAGGTTATGTTGCAAAATTAGTGTAATGTTGTCTCTTAAACTTGGTAATATCGTTCATTTGACGGTAAAGGCGTACTTTTCTGCCTTTCGATCACCATTTTTTCTTTTCAATAGGAGATGACATTTGTCCTTGGGAGGTGGTTATTATTCCGTAATAGGTGGAATTTTCAATAAAGAAGCCATCCCTTCTTGACGATATTGTCATAGTGCGGGATGGCTTCTTCGAGAATCATGATATATAATAAGGTGTCATTCCTAATGATGCTCATTATATATGATAGGGTGTTATACTTTATTTATATTTTTAGGAGCTCTTCATTACTCCATGTGGAAGAGTTCTTCAATGGGAACCGTGACCGGCGAGTTATCGGGGTTGACCTCCATGATATCAGCCATCATGTCCCACCACTTCTGCGTGATGGGGTCCACATCGGTGGTGTCCTGGCTGTTGGTGTCCTTGCTGCACTCCTGATAAGCAAAGAGGATATTGGTCTCCTTGTCCCAGAAGATGCTGTAGTTGCTCACCCCTGCCTCTTTGATCATCTGCTTGAGCTCGGGCCAGATGGCTGCATGGCGCTTGGCATACTCTTTTTCACAGCCAGGCTTGAGGTACATCTTAAATGCAAATCTCTTCATCTTTCTGTTTTTTGTTTCACCTCTCCATCACAGCTCCCACGCCGGTGGAGGGCTGTCGATGGAGAGAGATAGTCTTGAATGTAATTATGGATTAATAGCCAGGGTTCTGCATGGCAGCCTTCTCTTCCTTGGTGAGTGCCTGACCGCTGGCATTAGTCAAGTCGTCGAGGAACGACTGCGGGATAGGACGGAAGTAATGCTTCTTTGGATCGAAAGAGCCCTGTCCCAATGTAGAGGCGCAGTTGAAAGCCTTCCAGCGTGCCTCCAAGGTCTTTGTGCGGGCGAGATCCTCCCAGCGCTGACTCTCACCGATGAGCTCGCGTGTGCGCTCGTCGAGGACGAAGCACATCATCTTGTCGTATTCGTTCGACAGACCGAGGGCCTTGTAGATAGGTGCATCGACAACGGAGTTGAGAACGTCGTCTACAGAGTTGAGATGCATGCTGCTCTTGGTCGAAGCGGTGGACACAGGGATGTTGTTCGATTCATAGTAGGTGTTGGTCTCGCAGTAGATCGGGCATTCTGTGCCGGGACGTCCGGCGGTGCCATCCGTGCAGACGGAGTTGTTCTTGTAGGCCTGACCACCGTCGACATGCTTGGCCCGGTCCTCGCCATTGGCATAACCGGCCCGGTCGCGCACCATATTCAGATAGGTCAGGGCTGAGTTGTAATCCTTCTTGCGCACATAGGCTTCAGCGACCATCAGCACATCGTCAGCCGAACGGGCGATGATGGCATCGCGCGTACCAAACTGTGAGTTGTAGCTGTCGCGGTAGCCGTCGCGGTATTTGCTTAGAGCCACGGAACGGTTGATGGCCGGCATGAGATGATAGTAGTTGCCCGTGGTGTTGTCCTTCGAGATGTTCCAGCTGAACTTCTCACCGGCATAGTAACGTACGAAGGTGTGCTGTGGCTCCAGCTTGCCATCCTTGAGTACGCCGAGGTCGCTCTTCTTGCCATTCTCATCGGTGAAACGTGTATCGCCGGGGTTGTTGACGATATACTTCACGCCAATCTCTTTACCTACGAAGCGCTTGTCGCCCACCTGCTTGCCATCGGGGAGATAAGCTGCGTCATCAGTCGTGTAGGTCGGCGCTCCCTTCGTAGAGTTGCAGTTGTAGGTCGTGATAAAGCTCTTCCAGAAGCGCGAGTCGTTGACGCGGTCAAAGACTTGCATGGAGTATTCCGTTGCACTGACATAGCTGAACTCGCGGTCACCGGAGATGTCGCGGATACATCCCGAGAGATTCTGGTAGACCGATGGGAAATAGAGGTGCATCTGATTGCCATAGCGCCCCCATGTGGCCTTGTCGTTGGAGAACTGGGCTGCGAGGACCACCTCGCTGACCTTCTCGTTGTCGCCGTTGGCCTTCTGGTAGTCCCAGAGTTGCTCAAAGTCCTGGCAGAGCGGATGAGCAGCGATGACTTCCTTGCCATACTTGATGACGGCATCGAGGTCGGCACTCTTGTAACTGCTGTTCCAGTCGTCGTAGAGCTCACTGGCACGGAAAAGATGGGCCTTGGCCAGAAAGTGGGCAGCGGCACTTTTGGTGATGCGCCCCGTCTGAGCTGGTTTCTCAGGCAGAAGCTCGTAGGACTTCTCAAAGTCCTCGATGATCTGTTTGTAGCATTCTTCCAGCGTGTTGCGCGTGAACACGGTCTCCACACCCGTTGAGGGGTAGAGCTTCAAAGGTACGCCGCCAAACTGCTTGACCAATTCGAAATAGGCGTAGGCACGAAGAAAATAGGCCTCGCCGAGACGTGTGTTATAGTTGGCGTTGCTCTGTGAGTAGTATTGCGGAATGTTGGCAATAAGGATGTTGGCGGGTTCCACCAGACCATACATATTGTCCCACATTGGCTTATTGGCACCTGTCTCTGTGGAGTTGAGTGTCGTGCTATAGGCATTCCAGCCCGTCATGTTGTTGGCACCGGAAGTGAACTCGTCGATACCCATGTTGTAGCATTCGATAGCCCAGATGTAGTTGTACTTGAACTTCAGCTTCTGGTAAGCGCCGGTGACGAGCTCGTCAAGACCGGCTTGTGTCTTATAAGTGTCGGTACTCTTCTGTGTGATAAGATTCTCATCCAGGAAGTTGTCGCTACATGATGACAGTCCCATCGTGGCACTCGCGAGAAGGGCGAGCGCGAAGATATTTTGATTGATTTTCATTGTCATGATTAGATTGAAAGGTTATAAACCGATTTTGATTCCCACGACCCAACTGCGGATGGTTGTCATCGAACCATACGACGTGGTGTTGTTGTCATAGCTGAGCAGGTCGGTATCCAGCCACTTGCATTTTCTGTAGATGGAGAACGGGTTCTGTGCCTGCACATAGAGTTTCAGACTGTTGATGCCCAGTTTAGATTTCTCCAGCTGACGTGGCGTGAAGGTATATCCCAGCGAGATATTGCGCATCTTGATGTAGGAACCGTCCTGGTAGTTCATCGAAGAGGAATAAGGATCGGCGGCACCGATGCCGTTGATACCCGGCGCATAGTATTTAGCGTCCTCGTTGGTGCCGGCTACCCAGTAGTCTACCTTGCGCATGGCATACATGCCTCCGAGAGTCTCTGCACCCTTGGCCACCGTGAACTTCCAGCGGGCATACATGAAGAACGAGAGTTCCCAGTTCTTATAATTAAAGGTGTTGGTCCAACCACCTGACCAGCGCGGACGTACCTTTCCGACGATGTCGCGGTCGTTGCCGTCGATCTTGCCGTTGTCGTCGAGATCCTTGACACGTATGTTGCCCGGCTTGGCACCGTATTTCTTAGCCTCGTCAGCCTCAGACGTCTTCCAGATACCGTCGTAGACGTAGTCGTAGTAGACGCCGATCTCCTTGCCTACGAACCATCGGTTGTTGATATTTTCTGAAGCGCCATTGGCCAATTGCTTGATCTTGTTGCGGTCGAGCGACCAGGTGAGCGCTGTGGTCCAGGAGAAGTCGTGTGTCTTCACGGGGATGGCATTGATCTGCAAGTCAACACCCCAGCCGCTGGTCTCACCGACATTGGCGTAGGTCGATGTGTAGCCCGTCAGCGAAGGAATGGTCATCGGCAACAGCAAGTCCTTGGTGTCGTTGGTGTAGACATCCAGACTACCATTGATACGTCCGTTGAGGAAGCCATAGTCCAGACCGATGTTCCACTGATAAGTCTTCTCCCATCCCAGTTTCAGGTTAGCCATCTTGGCCGGATTCTTGGCCGAGGGATCAGAAGGTACACTGCCAGCCTCGGAGTCGGTTGTCCCCCAGTTGTAGTAGAGTGTGGTCACCGCACCTTTTGTGCCATAGGGCGAGATGGCATAGTTGCCCGTCACACCGTAGCCCACACGCAACTTCAATTGGCTGAGCCATGCGGCAGTGGACTTCATAAACTGCTCCTGGTCGATACGCCAGCCCAAGGAGAAGCTGGGGAAGCTGGCCCATTTATGTCCATCAGACAGACGTGAGCTGCCATCCCAACGGATGCTGGCCGTAAGCAGGTATTTGTCCTGATAGTTATAGTTGCCGCGCACCATGTATGAGGTGAGCTGGTCCTCGGTGAGTCCGGTGCTGTAATCCAATGGGTCGCCAAGCGAGTGAGTGTTGTACCAGAGCTCATTCGGCGTTGCCACGTTGGCCTTGATGTTGCCATACTCATAGTGGGATTTCTCCGCACTCTGCAAGAGGGTCAGACCGATATGGTGGTCTTTGGCAATGGTGCGGTTGTAATACACCAGGTTGTCGAGTGTCCAAGCCACGCTCTGGCTGGGATTGTATTGTGCCACGTTGTTGCCTGAGCCGTTGATACCGTCGGCAGCGTAGGCGATACCGAGACGATGGTATTTCAGCTCTGGTCCGAACTGTATGCGATAGGACAATCCCTCCAGCGGTTGCCAGATCTTGCCGAAGTCGACTTGGCCATAGGCACTGCCATTGATGCGGAAGGTGCGACGCTTGTTGGTTGTATAGTTCAACTCGTCGATAGGGTTCTCCAAAGTGTTGTTGTAGGGGAAGGGCGTGCGCACCACGGCGCCGTTCTCGTCATAGGGCACTGTCCATGGAATCATCGAGCGCATGGCACTGTAGTAGCTGCCCGCGCCGGTGACGCTCTTGGCGAAGTTATAACCATAGTTTTGGTTGCCGTAACTGGCATTGATGGTCATGCCCATGGTGAAATAGTCCAGCGGCTTGATCTCCACACTGGTGTTGAACGTGAAGCGGTTATAGCTCTGTCCCTTCTCCACGCCTTTCTGGTTTAAATAGCCAAAGGAAGCGTAGGCTTTGATCTTGTCAGTACCGCCGGTCACACTGAGCGTGTGTTCGCTGGTGATGCCGGTCTGCTTGGCTTTGCTGGCCCAGTCATAGCTGCCGACGAGCTCTGGATGCCACGTACCGTCCACCCATGCCTGCTCAATGTTCTTCAATCCGGCCGAACTGCCGAAGAACTTATAATCAAGGTCCTTGCTGGGGGCAAAGCTGCCGGTACCGTAGCTGCCGGCATTGTAATAAGCTTGGCGGGCGTAGTCGACCCACTCGCTTGCGTTCATCCAGTCGGCGACATCAGAAAGATGTGAGAAGGTGAACGTGCCCGCATAGTTGACTTGCAGAGCACCGGCACGGCCCTTCTTGGTCGTTACCAATACGACACCGTTGGCACCACGCGCACCATAGACGGCAGTGGCCGAAGCGTCCTTGAGCACTTCGATCGACTCGATGTCATTGGGGTTGATGCCGTCGATGCCATTGTTCTGCATGATCATACCATCAACGACATACAGCGGAGCTGAGGAGGCACCGATTGAACGCTGTCCACGCACCATGATGCTACCCACTGTACCCGGTCGTTGTGAGTTGGTGATGTCCACGCCGGCCGTCTTTCCCTGCATACCTTCCAGAGCATTGCTGACGGGCATGGAAGTGAGCTGCTTGCTGTCGATATGTGCGAGAGCGCCGGTGACATCGCTCTTCCGCTGCACACCATAGCCCACAACGACGACCTCGTCGAGTTGCTCGTGATCTTCTTTCAAGGTGATGGTATAGCTGCTTTGTCCCAATGGCACTTTCTGTGTCTTGAATCCCACATAAGAGATAACCAGTGTCCCTTTGTTGGGTGCTGACGGGATGGTGAAATGTCCGTCCAAATCGGTCACCGACCCTACGCTGCTGCCTTGGACCTGGATGCTGGCACCAATGACGGGCTCACCAGATTCATCGACGATGGTTCCTGTCAGTTTGCTTTGGGCGAAGAGGGCTGACGATGACAGTAACATGGCCGTCACTGCCAATAACCGTGTGGTAGCCCCACAACGCTTCTGAGTGTTTTGATACATAGTGATGATTTTAATTATTAGGTGAAATGGGTTGGCCACACTCCAAAGGAGGAATGACCACCTGACGATTGATTGTTTGCTGTAAAATTAGGAACAAAAGGTTGAATGACTACCGGATGATTGTCCGGGCTTCGGTAGAAATGTACATTTTCCCCTGGTACGGCCTGTCTGATCCTTGAGTACCACGCGCACTTTGCCTGCTTGCTTGCCTGCTCGAAGCACCAGCAGCAGATTGCCTTGATAGAGGCAGGTGGTGGGACTGACGAAAGATTCGTTGCTCGTGATGTCGCCGTTGTCCACGGCAACAAGCTCGGCCGGACCACTGACATGTATGGTGAGCGTGTCGTTGGCCAACGGCGTTCGGTGGCCTTTGGCGTCAACGGCGAGCACACGGATGTGCATCAGGTCCTGGCCGTCGGCTTTCCATGTTTCCTTGTCGGGGGTGAGCACCAGGCGCTTTGCTTCTCCGGCGGTAACGACCTCGTGACGTGCCACTTCCTTGCCGGCGGTGCGTGCCACGGCGAGAAGTGTGCCCGGTTCGTAGGCAATGCTGTCCCAACGGATCTTGTCACGTGTGTTGGGGTCCATGCTGTTACGTTTGCGTCCGAGGCTCTTGCCGTTGAGGAAGAGTTCCACTTCGTCGGCATTGGTATAGGTGTAGACGGTATAGCGTTTTCCCGGCGTGCGGTTCCAGTGCCACGTGATCTTGTCGCCGCCGAAGGTGACGCCGTTCCATGTCGTGGCCTCGTCCTTGCCTCCGGTCACACCGATGTGCACAGTGGGCTTGTCGGTGAACATGGCCTTGAGCAGGTAGGCCTGTGGCTTGGGCAAAAGAGAGCGGTCAAAGACACCGTTGTCCCAGCCTTTGCGTGGCCAGCCGAGGCTCTCGCCATTGTAGTCGATCATGCCCCAATAGGCCAGTCCGACGACACGGTCGAGGTCCATGCCGAAGTAGTTGGGCCCCATCATTGGCAGGTTGGCCTCGCTCTGATAGAAAATCATGTTGGGGAAGCGGCGGCCGTCGCCGGGGAAGTACATGTAACGATAGTTATACGCCTGGATGTCGGTGATCATTGCCAGGTCGCAGGGCAACGAGTCGGTCTGCCAGTTACGGCCGCGGGGGTGCATGGCCACGGTGACCGGACGTGAGGTGTCGTAGCGGTGGAGTAGGGTGCGCAGCAGACGGTAAGGTGTCACGCCCCAGTCATTGAAGGGCAGGTTGGGATAGGTCTGCAGTTCGTTGCCGAGACTCCACATGATGACACTGGGATGATTGCGGTCGCGTTGTACCCATTCGGGCACGTCATACTGCCAGTGGCTTGACCAAGGCTGTCGTCCGCCGGCGTACTGTGTGAGCCATTTGTCATAGAGTTCATCGACGACGAGGATACCGTATTTGTCGCAGAGGCGATAGAGATCCTCGCTGTAAGGATTGTGCGAGCAGCGGATATGGTTGAAGCCAAACTCCTTGAGCAGCTGGATGCGTTTCTCAATGGCGCGTGGGTAGGCGGCGGCACCAAGTGCTCCCAGTGTGTTGTGATTGGCGATGCCCTTGAGGATGACCTTGCGGCCGTTGAGCTTGAAGCCAAACGATGGACCATACTCTATGGTTCGGATGCCGAACGATTCACTGACGCGGTCGCACACGCGTCCGCTGTCGTCACGAAGAGTCAGCTCTGCACTATATAAATAAGGTGTGTCGAGATCCCACACATGGGGCTGTTTCAGCGTGATGGCCGAGAGGGGATATTCCATGGTGTGCCTGCGGGGTGATAACTTGAGCAGGGTATCGCGAGCGGCAACAACACGGCCTTGGGCATCGCGGATGCACACGGTGAGAGCTGTGGTGCGCTGGCGGTTCTCGCGTGTGATGGCCGCACGGATGTGTATGGTGCGGTTATCGGTGGTGGTGATCTGCAAAGGATGGCGGTCGAAGTGGAGGTTGCGGTCGGTGACGATGAGCTTCACGTCGCGGAAGAGGCCGCCGCCGGTGTACCACCGTGAGTTATTCGCCTCGCGTGTGTCGGCCTTGACGGTGAGGACATTCTCTTGGCCGTAGCGTAACTTATCAGTCACATCAATGCCAAAGCCAACGTAACCATATTCCGTGCCACCGATGCGCTCCCCATTGAGGTAGACATCTCCGACGAGCATGATGCCGCCGACCTCGAGCATGACGCGGCGGCCACGCCATTGGCTGTCGGGCGTGAATGAGCGACGGTACCAGCCCGTGCCCATCTCCTTGAAGCCGCGTGCCGAAAGTCTACTCTTCACGTTGGCAGCCTGGTCGCTGTTGTCGGCACGTTCGTTGGCGGTGGGAGCTACCCACGGCTGACTGATTTGAAAATCATGAGGCAATCTGACGGTCTGCCACTTGGCGTCTCCTGCGTTGGCTTGTGAGGGCGTCAGCGAGGCTCGGCTGAACTGCCAGTCCACAATGTCCACCGTGTCGCGTTGTGCATGTAGGGGCAGTGCCAGGGACGTCAGCAACGAAGTGCATAGCAATCCTCGAAATAATATGGAAAGTCGGGAATAGTAATACATTTGGATTGTTTTTAGTTTTTGTTTATGCAAAGATACACATTCCTGTGGCCCAGTTGCTGTGTCATCCGTTCAGATTTTTGGAATTATGTACAGGAAATGATCTTCTGCCGTTGTTTGCTCCTTACGAAACGATGACTTTCATATCGGTTAGGAGCATCCTGCTTAGATCTGGTGATGCTTTCGGCATTGCGTTCAATCTCTTATTTGACAATGAAGAAACTATACGAAAGCAGGCCGGCAAAAGTTTGCCGGCCTGCTGGGGTAATATGGTGAATGGTCACGTGATCAGTTGTGCACGTATATATTATCGTCTTTATCCGATACAGTGAAAAAATAATAGGATGGAGTGTCCGTTAACAAGTTCGTATTGTCATTAGCCAGCGAGGCCGAGATGGCTTTGATCTGCAAGATGACAGTCTTTGATGTGCGGTCGTATGCCAGAAAGCAGTCCGTATCATCAAAACGGATCTTCAGGGTTGTGCTCTGTCCCTTGCTGTTTACTGGCAGGCTGACATCTTCCATATGTACATGGTAGAGATCAGGATTGGAGTGATAGAGTGTCATGTCACCCTTCAGAGTTAACGTGGCCAATTGCTTTAACTGATTTTTTAGATCGTCATCCTTCACCTTACCAGCAAGCATTTTCGGACTGAACGTAGGCACTCGTATTTGATTCTGACTAATGGTCCATGATGCTTCAATCGTGTCATTACCTGCCACATCGTCATCATAATAGATCATTTTGCCTTGATAAGTGCCACTGATATCCGGAATAGAGCTTTCCGTATCGTCATTATCATTGCAGGCTGTTAGCCCTATTGCAGTTAGAGCCACGAACAGCCATGAAAGGATGTGATTGATTGTCCTCATGTCTATTTCATTATTTTACGTGTGCTCTTTCCATCTTTTATAATGATCAGTCCCTTGACCGGTACATCTTCGATGCGGAACGATGCTGCTGGAGAAGTATAGATCTTTCTGCCAATCGCATCATAGACTGTGATGACATCGGCTTTGGCCTGTGCATTGGTCACGGAACGGATCGCTGTTGTCCATAGGTCGGAAGTCTCCGCCGTGACCGAGATGTGGTTATCAGCATAAACAGTCATCAAGTATGATGATGCGTAAGATGCGTTATCCACATTGTTATTACGTACCAATTGCCAACTGTCTTCCTTATCGGATTTGGAAGCCAAAAAGACTCTGTAGGTCACTCCTGGTGTTTTCATCCAATTCGATTGGAAGGAGCCACTTGCCGAAAAGGTCTCTCCATTTTTATATTCCTGCAGGCTGTAGCGCTTTGCCTTGACAATGACAGAGTCACCCGTTGCCATGTTGACGATTGCCATGCCGATGAGACCATCGAATTGTGTGGTTCCGAGATTGATGAAATTTCCGGCGAGCGTGATGCGGGTACTGGTGCTGGTCATCGTCAGATCGGAAGAGGTGATCTGTGAATGGTACTCATTGCCGATTTTCTCTGAAGTAAGACCTACTATCATACCCTGTTGCAGAGAGAAAGTATAGTTAGCAGGATTGAGTTTGGCTATATCGTAGTATCCGTCTTCTGATCCGTTCCATCCCCAGTTGATATGCACCAGTCCATCGCTGTTGTATCCGTCCAGGACAAAAGCGTGTCCGCCGGATGTGCCGTCCACACCCGTGTAAAGGATTGGACGTTGCGCATCGATTTCCTGATAGACCATCTTCATCCATGCTTCCTCAGAATAATAGTTGCGATTGTAGAGTTCAGCATCCTGATAACCAAAGTAGTTATGGAAAGCGTTGCAGGCTTCAACGTCGAAAGCTCCACTGCCCGAAGCGGTATACTGCATGTTGATAGCAGCGCCGCAGTGCCACATCAGCGTGGCTACCGCTGTTGCCTGTTGGGCGGTATAGCTCTTAGAATAGTCATCGATCATGTTGCCCCAGTCATAGGTTGTCTGACTGAAATCAGCTTTATAGATGGTGCCGTTGAACGAATACTGGTTGGAACCTGTACCCTTTACGGGGTATTTCCAATGATACATGATTTGAGCCATGGCAGTTGCCTCACATCCAGTGGGATAATGACTGTCACCCATGCCGGGGCAGTCATTATTATAAGGAGTTCCTTGTCCCCAAGTGGAGGTGATCAACGGTTCCACTGACTTTCCGTTCTCTGGCTTGACGGCTCTTGTCAACGACGTATTGCCCTTCGCTTTCTCTGTTTCCAAAACCCGCGTCATAGCGTTGAACCACCATGTAAACTGAGGATTCTCTGTGGAAGCAGTCCCTTGAAGAGAGTAACCGAGCACAGCGTCTGTAGCATCATCGTTGCTGATCACCACAAATCCACCTTGCTTCGATCCCATCACGGTGAGCATGTCATTCTTTGACAGGGGCTCTATTTGCCATTGTGCAGCCTTGCCTTGTGCTTTTGCAGAGTTTTTTTGCGAAGAGAGAATAGAGACTGCTATCTGCCTCATCTCCTCCACACTGCGTTCTTTAGCATTCACGCCGTAAGCACCCAGCACACATAGTATTAAGAGGATAACCTTTTTCATACTTTCAAAAACAATAAAAGCCATATCCCCTCCCTCTTGAAGAAAGAGAGGAAATATGGCTAACTTTACTATTATCTAATTATTCATCAGGAAGGGTGATGGTCCAGTCATCATACCAGTTTGGTTGGAGCTGTCCGTTATCTACATAACAAGCATATCCCTTCATGGTAATTACATTGTCCTCTTGCGCGATGGAAAGGCAATAGTGATAAACCTTACCAACCTTTGAATCTGTATAGCCTGAATAGGTCGTTGCGAAAGAACCGCCTTTTTTCATAGAAGGATCTACGAGAATCTCATAGTCTCTCTCTCCAGCCTCGTCAAGACCATTTTCTGCAACTACAGAGTGGAATGGACTATAGAGCTTGTAAAGCCCTGGTTTTTCCTTGGCTTGCGCAATCACGATTGGCGCATTCTCCGGACCGAAGAACGAGTTAGAGAACAATCCCTTGTCCTTATACTTCACCCAAGTATAATCGCGGGTGATGGAGAGTTTCAGGCTGTCCACTCCATATTTATAGGCGTTCTCAGGAGCCACTGCAATGCAAACGTCTTCAGAAGTACCTGTCACCATGTCGAAGGTAACATCTACATCCTTGGTTCCTTCACCGGCGGCGAAGGATACGGTAGAAGGAACGTTGAACTTGCTATTGTTTGAGCTCAAGGCAATCGTAGCGGCCTGGGTAGAATCCGGACGGCCCACCTTGATGGTCAACTTCTGATCCATATCAGGCAGATAAGTGTAGGAGGTTGCGCCATCAGCCGTGTTCAGGAAAGCCTGGCTGTAAGTAGCGTCCTTTGCTGCCGGATCATAGCTATAGTCATCAGTACAGGAGGTGAATCCTGCCACTGCGACCATGGCGAGAAAAACAAAATGAAATATCTTTTTCATGTTTTCTTCTTCTTTAGATGTGAATTATTTACCTGTCCAAAGTGAGTAGACATCTGATGGATCAGGATTGTTGTACTCTGTGATAGCCTTGTTATTGTTACCCTCTGTCTTTACGATACAGTAGTTCATCCAAGCAGGACGTCCGTTGGTGTTGAAGCGCTGTACATCACGCCAGTTGGTGTCAGCATAGCCACGGGTCACAGAATAGTTCAGACGCTTGATGTCGAAGAAAGTCTGGCCTTCGCCAAAGAGCTCTACACGCTTCTGGAAGACTATCTCCTCAATGATCGCATCCTGTGAGGTTGCCTTGCAGGTGTAGCTTGGGTTACGGTATTTTTTCATGAAGTCTTCCAAGAGTTGCTTGCCTTTGTTGGCATCTTGGTGAGCGGCAGCCTCAGCCTCGATGAAATACATCTCTTCCACACGCATGATAGGATATGCTGTGGCAGCGCCTGTCGTGTTGTCTTTATAATTCCCTTCTCCCGGACGGAACTTCAAGGAGGTATAGGCCGGAAGCATTGCACCCAAAGCTGCATTCACATAGAGGTTCTTGCCTGCCAAAGCCGAGCCTTCCGGAGCCTTGAACCAAAGTTTGCGCCAGTCGTTGTTGCTGATGCGGTCATACATGCTCTTGTCGATCTCGTTATAGGTACCGGTACCTGCTCCACAGTAGCCAAAACTCGTCTCATCGCTGACGAATGACGTCCAGTTGATGATTCCTGTCTGTACGGTGGCGTTCTCAGAGGTCTGCTGTGCACCCCACATCCATGGATCTGTGACGTTGAAGCCTGTCTTGGTGTTCAGGCCTTCTGTTTCTGTCATAGGAGACAGTCCTGACTGGTTGATAGCCATACGAGCATATTTCTCAGCATTGGCATAGTCCTCGTTCCACATGTACAGACGGGCTTTCAGTCCATAGACACAAGCCAGATCAGGCAGTGTCTTTCCGTTTGTATTGGTCAGATGCACAATGTACTTCTCTGCGTTGTCCAGGTCGCTGAGAATGAAGGCCGCCATGGTCTTATGGTCAACACGTGGGTTGGAACGTGCGCTGTCCTGGCTCATGCCAGCCTTGACGATAGGCACAGTGAGCCCTGTCACGTCGTGACCATAGCTGTTCTTGGCACTCGTCTTGTCGTTGGGGAGGAACTCATAGCTGCGCGCCATGTCGAGATAGAGCATCGCACGGAATGCATAACCAGCACCTAAATAGCCCAGCTGTGTGTCAGTGGCATTGTCGGCATTCACACCGGAGATCATGTTGTTGGCCGTGTTGACGAAACCATAGTAAAAGTTCCAGATAAACTGAGGGTATATATACTTGTCACCCTGATATTTGTCTTGGCCAAAGTTTTCAAACTGATTATAGCTGTCTGATGACTTCAGCAAGTCGCCAGTCTGTATGTCACGGATGTGCATCATAGCGCCATAGCCAAAGCTCCAGTGACGGTCCGTATCCCATATTTTATTGAAATATGCTGGCATGGCACTCAGCAGTGCCTCGGCAGCGGAGGAAGACTGTTTGACCTGATCCTCCGTAGCGTATTGCGTTGGCTCCGTCTCATCAATACAGCCAGTGAGCGAGGTCATTGACAGAGCCGCAAGACCCGCTGCAAATATATAATGATTGATTCTTTTCATAAATTTGTTTCTTTAAAGCAATTAGAAGTTAACCGTGATACCTCCTGAGATCGTGCGTACGGCTGAATAGTAAGCGCTGGAAGCACCACCACTGATCGACTGTCGGGGATCCAGGCCCTGACGCTTTGACCATACCCAGACATTGTCAGCAACACCATAGATGCGGATGCTGTTGATGCCAAGGTGACGAACCCACTGTGTAGGCAGCGTGTAGCCCAGTGTGATATTCTGGAGACTCAGATAAGAAGCACTGGTCAGGAAACGGTCAGATCCTGCATTGGTATAGCTGTCACCGTACTGGATACGAGGAATGTTGCTTGTTGTGTTCCCAGGAGACCAAGCCTTGAGCAGGTCGGTGTGCATGCCGTAGCCAGCGTCATTGCCGCTCATCAAGCCAGCATAGGTGCTGTCATAGACTTTACCGCCCAACTGATAAGTGAAGTCTACAGAGAAGTCGATACCTTTCCAATTGACACTGGTGCCGAAGCCACCATAGACATCCGGCATGACGTCACCGATGTTATAGGTGTCAGCGCTACTATAGTCGGTAGTAGTCTCCATGCCATCCACTACATTATGTCCGTTGGCATCCTTGAGGATGTTGCCTTGCTCGTCTTTCTTGTATGTGGTCTTGTACCACATGGATTCACCCGTCTTAGGATCTACGCCTGCATACTTCTTGGTGTAGTAGGAGTAGATAGAAGAACCCTGCGCATAGAAATAATTGCCAGAGGAGTAACCATCCTGGTTCTCATAGTCGAGGTGCTGTGTACGGCGCTCAGCAGGCAGTTTGGTGATCTCATTGTGGTTGGAAGTCAAGTTGGCATTCACGGTCCATGTCAGATCCTTCGTGCGGATGATGTCTCCGTGCAGGTCGATCTCGACACCGTCATTGAGCACGTTACCGACGTTGCTGTAGTAACCCGTATATCCGAAGGAAGCCGGGAGCGGGAACCACATCAGCATGTCGCGGGTCTTGTTGCCGTAGTATTCGATGCTACCATACAGACGGTGATCGAAGAGAGAGAAGTCGGCACCTATGTTGAACTTGGCGTTCTTTTCCCATGTGATCTCATCATTACCCAAAGCACGTGGCACAAGAGATACCTTGTCGTTGCTGTTGGTAATGCTGTAAGTGGTGATATAGCGATAAGATCCGATCTGGTCGTTACCGTTCTCACCATAGGAAGCCTTGAGCTTCAACTCGTCTACCCAAGAAGCATTGAACCATTTCTCCTTGTTGATCATCCAGCCCAAACCGACAGCCCAGAAGGAACCCCAGCGGTTCTTAGGAGCAAAGTTGGAGGAAGCCTCACGAGTCCATGAGCCTGACACGAAGTAAGTGCCATTATAGTCATAGTTTACACGACCCAGATAGCGCTCATCGTTATAGTCTGTTGTGTAAGAGTCTGCGGATCCTTTGACAACGGCGCCGGCAAGTTCCTTGTTGAAGACCGAGTATTGGTTACTCTTGCTTCCATAGAGCTCGTAGCCGCGGGTGCGGTAATACTCATGACCGAATGTGGCAGCGATATTATGCTTGCCATAGGAGTGTGTCCAGTCGAGCAACTGCTGATAGTTGTATGCCCATGTACGCCATGTCTCTTTTGCAACAACACCATTAGAAGACTTGTACTGTCCGAAGAACGGGTTGGTCGTCTCGGTAGTGCGGTATTCGTTCAAATAAACACTGTTGATGGAAGTGATCTTGAAGCCATAAGGCAGACGCACCTCGATCGTACCGACGCCATTGAAGGAGTTGCCTTCAGTGTTGTGTGTGTCGAGCTGGTTAGACGACATTGGGTTAGTCTGAGTCATATAGGGACGTGTCAGGCCGTAACCGACCTCCTGTGTCTGATCACCGTAGTCATACATGTTCAGACGGGAGTTGGCGTCATAGATGATGTTGCCTTTTCCGTCGCGGATGTACAGTGGATAGATAGGAGCCATATAGGTCATGGCAAACACGTTGCCAGAACTTGCTGCCGAACCGTCGTCGCCCAGATAGTTTTGGTTGTAGTGGACATAGTTGCCGTTACCACCAATCTTCAACCAAGGCTTGAGCTGATAGTCAGCCTTCATGCGTGCGGTGAAGCGCTTGTAGTCGGAGGCTGTGGTGATACCTTCGTTATCGAGGTAGTTGCCGGAGATGTAGAAGGTAGAGCGATCGGTGGAACCGTTTGCTGTAACCGTGTATTCCTGACGGAGCGCATTGCTGTAGAGTGCGTCATCCCAATCGTCGGGAGTCAGATAATATGAAGCGCCATTATTGGTAATGGTCCGGCCAAGCGTGGCGTAAGGATTGAGCTTGCCATTCTTGCCGATGAGCATCTGTCCATCAGGAACAGTATACACACCGTAGCGCAAGCTGTAGGAGTTCTCAGCACTTGGGGCTACCATGTTGGCATTGGCAAACTTCCATGCCTCATCAGCAGAGAGTCCCTGCTTGTCCATTCCGTAGTTGTACAGTCCCTGGTACCACATCTCGTAATACTTGGCAGGACTGGTGATCACGTTATAGAAAGGAACACCACGAGAGTTGGAACCCCACTTGGCATCAACGGTGATGTTGGTGGCTTGTCCGCGCTTACCACTCTTCGTAGTAATCAAGACGACACCATTACCGCCACGCGCACCATATAGTGCTGTGGAGGCAGCGTCCTTCAACACTGTCAGCGACTCTACGTCGGCAGGGTTGATGTTGTTCAAAGAACCATCATATGGAGAACCATCAACGACGATCAGAGGGTCTGAGCCAGCGTTGATGGAGTTGATACCGCGAATACGGATCGTAGGTGTGCTACCGGGCATACCGGAAGCGGTGTTAATCTGAATACCGGCTGCCTTACCCTTCAAAGCGTCGACAGCGTTGGTGACTTCTACTTTTGCAATATCCTTAGAATTGACAACAGCAGCAGAACCGGTGAAAGTAGACTTCTTCTGCGTACCATAAGCCACGACCATGACCTCGTCGAGGGTCTTGTTGTCGTTGACCATAACCACCTTCATGTTGTTGCCAGCCTTCACGGTCTGCGGTTTCATGCCAAGGTAGGTGATGACCAGCTTGGCGCCTG